>CALVYH010000003.1 GCA_944372115.1 uncultured Bacilli bacterium | reverse complement strand
TTACAAAGATGTTGGGTACATGCTAGAAGAAACTTTGAAAATATATTAAAAGCCTTACCGAAAAATAAAATTCAAGGCTCCGCAACTAAAGAATTTATTGATTTAATAGATAAATTATTTGATTATGAACGAAAATATAGGTCAAAGAAAATGACTCCGAACGAAATAAAAATAGCTAGAAATAAAGACCATATACCGATATTACAAAGAATAAAAATAAAATTAGAATTAAAAAGTTATCAAGAAGGTACTGCGCTTTATGATGCAGTTAAATATATAGTTAAAAACCGGGAAGAATTAACTACTTATCTTTTGGATGGGCACATAGAAATTCATAATAATATAGCGGAAAGAGCGATTAAACCATTTGTAGTTCAAAGGAAAGTATTTATGGCATCCAATACATATAACGGAGCAAATGTTATGGCTATTTTATTTTCTATCATAAGAACAGCAAAAATTAACATGCTGGATGTTCAAACTTATTTGCAATACATCTTAGAAAATTCTAATAAACAAGATATAGAAAAATTATTACCATATGCTCAAGAGATGAAAGAAAAATTCTCCATTAAAATGTAGAGTCGAAAAGTTCGCCTGGCGCACTTTTCCGCCAAAAAATAAAACAGCATCAAATTCTGGTGCTGTTTTTAGAATAAGATGTAAATCTTTTACTTATACGTTCAATTCGCTTTTTTTCTATTTTTTAAATTAAGTTCCAACAAAAAATGCTCGATTTCTCGAGCAATATCATCTTTTTTGGTGGAGATGCGGAGATTCGAACTCCGGTCCAAGAAATATTCCCCACTACTTCTACAGTTTAGTTAAGATTAAGATTTCATGGCTTATCAACCTTAACAAACTTTTCAGCCACTAGATTATATTAATTTAGTTTAAACTTATAATCATTGTTTAAACGAGTTTCTTAACTATCACAGAATAAAATTCAAAAAGAAGAAACAAAGAATTTTATTCCGGCATTCTTTAATTAAATGAGATTAACTGCAAACTAAGCAGCGAATGCTAATCTTTGATTTCTGTTGCCAGATATTTGTTTTTAGTCTTTAAGGCGACAACCCCACTGCAAATAGTGATAAATCAATCCCTGTCGAAACCAAGACATCCCCGATTTCAATTAAATTTTCAAAGATTTGAATGAATTATAATGATAAAGTTATATATTTTCAAGAAAAACTATGCTTTATCGATTAGTTCAAATAGCTCTTCAAAATCATCACTTAAAGGATATTTATCAATATCTTTTTTATTAATCCAAAATATTTCGCCTTCTTTTGAAGAATGGATGTTTCCATTAAAATCATTACTTTTATATAAAAACCCTAAATATCGATTATTTTCTTCCCATTTCCATTCTTTAATAGCACATAATTTTACGCTATTTAAAGTTAATCCTGTTTCTTCTTTTATTTCGCGATAAACACTTTCTTCAATACTTTCATCTTTTTCTACATGTCCTCCAGGAAAAGATAAGCCTGGCCAATCACTCTTTTTACGATTAATAACAAGAATTTCTTCGTCTTTATAAATCATAACCATGTTGGTTAATATGCATTTTTGATATTTCTTATCCATATAAATTTTATATATCTTCTTTTCCTTAAATAGTATATACTATTTAAGCGTTGAGGTAAAAATTAATGGCAAGTAAAAACGTAAAAGCAAAAAAAGTAAATAAAAATAAATTAAACTTAAATAAAGTTTTATTTTATCTTAAATCATTAATCAACAATGGAATTGTAAAAGAAATCGGTATTAGACATTGGATTTCTTCTATTTTCATCTTTCTTGTTTCTATTTTCATTTCGGTCATCCCTGTTTTAACAACCGAAGCAACAAGAAATGGTTCTTCATCAATTAACAATCAATATAACGATGTCTTAGTTGAATCTTTATATAATTATGTTAATAGTGATGAAACATTGGATTTCCAGATTATTGATCATAAAGCAAGTTTAGTTTTAGGAAATAATGAAAATGCTCTTTATACTTATGAAAGAGGTACTTCTAGAATTGATTATTATTTCTTTGATACAAATGAAGGTATGCCTTCATTAAGCGAACAAGCTAATTCGCTTTTAGAAAATAATCCAAATATTCAATCTTATTTCTTTATTTCAACCTCTTCTTTCCAAGTTCATCTTACTAATCCGTCAAGTGGGCAAGTAGTTGGAATGGTAAATGGAGGTTATAATCATATTGATAATATCACTTCATTTAAAAATTATATTAAGGAAGGTGTTGATGAAACATTAACTATAAGCGAAATAAAAGCTGCTTATAATGAAAAAATTAATGAATTCTTTGATTTAGGTTATTTAGATTTAAGAGGTCAACAAGTTGGAATGACAGTTGGAATTTGTTTAGGAATTAACGCTGGAATTACAATTATTGTTGTACCAATTCTCTTCTTAATGACAAGAGGTAAAAATAATCCAAATAGAAGTATCAAATTCTATCAAATAATGGGTGTTGGATTCCATGCAACACTTTCTCCAGCTATATTAGCATTAATCATTGGTTATATTATGGGCGGAGCTTTCCAATATATGTCAATGCTTTATGTTATGTGTTATGGCTTTAGAGCAATGTGGCTTGCAATGAAATATTTACGTCCACCAATGGAATAAAATATAAACTTTATAAATTGAAAGATAGTTATTAAGTATGTAACTATCTTTTTTTATATAAAGAAAAGTTGCCTGTTTAAGGCAACTTAACTTTTATACAACTCTCTAACTATTAAAATAAGAAATTAGTAATTAAATTAATTGCGGTAGTAACACTATCATCAGCTGTCACTCCACTTGAATCGCTTCCTCCACCAACTCCTAATACAGAAGAAAGTAATGCTAAGAATAAGAATACAATACCGAATCCAAGAGTTAAATATGAAACGATAAGTTCACTTCCTCTTTCTTTTGTTTTAACGAAGACATTTAATCCTCCGCCAGTAATAGCACCGGAAGCACCTTCACTCTTACCACCTTGGAGTAAACTTAAAACAATGATAATTACACATATTACCCAGAATATCCAATCATACCACTGCATAAATTAATCCTCCTTTTTAAAAATTTGCTTAAATATTTTATGATAAATATCGCTTAAAGTCTATACACTTTTATTTTAAGCTATCTTTTAAAGTAAATAGTATTTCTCTAAGTTCAATAGCTTTTTCAAAATCAAAGACTTTTGCAGCTTTTTTCATCTCGCTTTCAACCTGTTTAATTTTTAAATCAATTTCTTTCTTAGTTAATTTAGTATCTTTTTCACTTATATCGAACTTATTATCTTCATGAGTAATTGCATGAATTGGTGAAACAATAGGTTTAATGATAGTTTGAGGAATAATTCCGTTTTCTTCATTATATTTTTCTTGAATTTCTCTTCTTCTATTAGTTTCATCAATACATTTTTGCATAGATTCAGTCATAATATCAGCATACATAATAGCTTTACCATGCTCATTTCTAGCTGCTCTACCAACAACTTGGATTAAACTTCTTTCGCTTCTAAGGAAACCTTCTTTATCAGCATCTAAAATAGCAATTAAAGAAACTTCAGGAATATCTAATCCCTCTCTTAAAAGGTTAATTCCAACTAAAACATCATATTTTCCTTTTCTTAATTGATAAATAATCTCACTTCTTTCTAAAGTTTTACATTCGCTATGTAAATAAACAGTTTTGATTCCTTTTTCTTTTAAAAATTTAGTTAAATCTTCAGCCATTCTAATTGTTAAAGTAACAACCATGACTCTTTCGGCTTTTTTTATTCTTTCTTCAATTTCAAAAACTAAATCATCAATTTGTCCTAATGAAGGTCTAACTAAAATCTCTGGATCTAAAAGTCCTGTTGGTCTAATAATTTGTTCAACAAACTTATGATTTGTTTTTTCTAATTCATAATCACCTGGAGTAGCACTTGTAAAAATAACTTGATTAAATTCTTTTTGAAATTCTACAAAATTTAATGGTCTATTATCTAATGCACTAGGTAGACGAAAACCATATTCAACTAAAGTCATTTTTCTACTTCTATCACCATTAAACATCCCTCTTACTTGAGGTATAGTTGCGTGAGATTCATCAATAATCATTAAATAATCTTTTGGAAAATAATCCATTAAACAGAATGGTTTTTCTCCTTCTTTTCTTCCATCGATATGACGAGAATAATTTTCAATTCCTGGGCACATACCGAATTCTTTTAATGATTCGACATCTTGTCTAGTTCTAAGTTCAATTCTTTCAGCTTCTAAAAGTTTTCCTTCGCTTTTAAAATAAGCTATTCTTTCATCTAATTCTTTTAAAATTTTTTCACAAGCAATATTGATTCTTTCTTTTGTTGAGGCATGATCATAAGCAGGATAAAAATTATAAACTTTATATGACTCTAAAATTTCTCCTGTTAAATAGGTTACTTTATAAATTCCTTCAACTGTATCTCCAAACATTTCAATACGAATATAACTATCTTTATCATCAGCCCCCATAACTGAAATAGTGTCTCCGCTAACTCTAAATCTACCAGGAGCAAGATCAATATCATTTCTTTTATATTGAGAATCAATTAATTTTTTATAAAAAGCTTTAACATCAATATCTTCATCAACTCTAACTTCAAAAATTAATTTTTTATATTCTTCAGGGTCGGTAAGGCCATAAATTGAAGCGACTGAAGCAACAACTATTGTATCTCTTCTTGAAACAATTGAATTAACAGCACTAACTCTCATCATTTCAATCTCTTCATTCATCATCGCTGATTTTTCAATATAAGTATCACTAGCTACTACATAAGCTTCTGGCTGGTAGAAATCGAAGTTTGAAACAAAATATTCTACTCTATTATTTGGAAAAAGCTCTTTCATTTCTTGATATAGTTGACCAGCTAAAGTTTTATTATGAACCAAAATTAAAGTTGGTTTTTGTGTTTTTAAAATGACATTAGCCATTGTAAAAGTTTTACCAGTACCCGTTGCACCTAATAAAACTTGGAATTTTTTTCCTTCTTCAACTCCATTTACAAGTTCTTTTATTGCTCTTGGCTGATCACCGGTAGGTTTAAATTTGGATACAAGTTCAAACTCTTTATTCATCTTTCGTTTTATTCTTCTTTCCTATCTTTTTTAACTTAGAGATAGTATTTTCTTTACTTGAATGTAAAGGAGAAAAACCTTCACCATTGACGGTTTGACATTCTCCAATAGTCATGAATGCATCTTTATCAATTTCAGCAATCATATCTTTTACTTTTAATAATTCATCACGGGAAAAAATAATTCTTACACAAATTTTTTCTTCATTACTATATCCGCCAGTTACCTTATAAATAGTAACACTTCTATCAAGTTCATTAATTACTCTTTCCTTAATCTCGTTGCTTTTTGTTGTTATGATATCTGCAAAATAAGCACCAGATTGGCGATCATAAATAAATTCAATCATCATCGCACATAAAACTGCAGCAAAAACACCAATTAAACCGGCAATAAATCCAATTGAACTATATTTAACAGCATTAATTATTAAACCAACTATAACAACACTGCTATCGAGTAAAAAAGCAGATATTGATGTTTTTAATCCAGTATATTTATTTAAAATAAAGGTTAAAATATCAAACCCTCCAGTAGAACCGCCGCCAATAAATGTAATTCCACATCCTAAACCAGTAAATGCTCCACCAATAAGACCGCAAATTATCATTCTTCCGGCTTCAAGATTTTCTAAATTAATTAATTCTAAAACGCTGCTGCTTGAATTAATTTCGACACCCTTATTTATTAAAAGCGAAACTAAATATTCACCCATTCCACTTCTTAAAACTAAAGAAACGAAAAGCGGATAAAAAATAGATGAAATTAACGTTTTTAAAGAGAATTTCCATCCTAAGAAAATTAAACCAATAATATATAATCCCCACGTAAAAATCATGACGATAATATCAATATCTAACGGAATAAATTCAGCAATAATTAATGAAAAACCACTTAATCCACCACTAACTATTCCAAAAGGAAGAAGAAAAACAGAAGCACCAAATGCAACAACAAATGTTCCTAATAGGACTAAAAAAACGTTATAGATTTGTTTAAGAATTTTCTTTGTTCTATCATTAATTTTTATCATTTTGTTTAGCTCTCCTTTCTAAATATGAATCGACAAATCCATCTAAATCTCCATCCATTACATCCTCAATTTGAGTTGTTTCATAACTTGTTCGATTATCCTTAACTAAAGTATAAGGACAGAAAACATAAGAACGGATTTGTGATCCCCATTCAATATTTTTTTGTTCACCAATAATACCACTTAATTTATCTTTTTTCTTTTTCTCTTCTAATTCAAAAAGTTTAGATTTAAGCATATTCATGGCTATTTCTCTATTTTTTAATTGCGTTCTTTCAATTTGCGATGATACGACAATTCCAGAAGGAATATGAGTAATTCTTACTGCTGTTTCAACTTTATTTACGTTTTGTCCGCCAGCACCACCGCTTCTATAAGTGTCAATTTTTAAATCTTGAGGATTAATATCAATCTTTACACTATCATCAAATTCAGGAGTTATATTTACACTTGCAAATGAAGTATGTCTTCTTTTATTTGAATCAAAAGGTGAAATTCTAACTAAACGATGAACACCTTTTTCTCCAATTAATAATCCATAGGCATTTTTTCCTTCAATAAGCATCGTTACAGATTTTACGCCAACTTCTTCTCCTGGCAAAAAATCAATAATAGAGTATTTAAAATGATGTCTTTCACAATATCTTTCATACATTCTTAAAAGCATTTGTGCCCGATCACAAGCTTCTGTTCCGCCAGCTCCAGGATGTATTTCTAAAATTGCAGGTAAAGAATCATATTCTCCATTAAAAAGAACTTTTCTTCTTAATTCATCAATTGATGAAAAAATGGCCGTAGTCTCACTATTAATGAGTTCGGCCATATCAAAATCATCAACATTTATTGAAAATGCTAATTGCTTTAAATCAGTAATTTGTTTTAATAATGAAAGATACTTCTCCTTGTTTTCAACAAGTTCGTTCCTTTCATCAATTAATTTTTTTGCTTCTCTTTGATTTGAATAAAAATTGTCTTTTAAAGATAATTCATCAATTTCTTTTATACGATTATTTATCTTTGCGTTGTCAAAGTGAGCCACCAAGAGACTTTAGTAACTCTTCCTTTTCAACAATGCTATTACGTAATAAAAGTAAATCCATAAAATAATAATTAATTTGTGTGAATATCTTCGTATTTGTGTTCTTCAGCAGCCTTTTTATCTTTATCAATATCAGAAATATTTAAAGCAGCATGATCAATATTTTCTTCTTTATTTTCGTTATATTCGGCTTTTGCTTCTTCTTTTACTTCTTCATTAGTTTGTTCTTTTGCTTCTTCAACAATAGTTTGAGATTGAGCAATTTCACTATTAACTGAAGATGTAACATTAGAAACTATTGGAGCATCTTTCTTTTCAACATTAACTGATAGTCCTTCTGTTTTAGTTTCTTCTGCAGCTTTAACAGCTTCAGCTTGAGCAGAATTATCAATTGTTGGAGTAAATTCTTCTTTTGGAGCTTCTTTCTTAACGATTCTCATATTCATGAGATTTAAAACAACTTCAAGAGATATAACTTCGAGCATTTCTCTAAATAAAGCCCAACCTTCATTAACATAATCTTGTAATGGGTTTGTTTGAGCATAGCTTCTTAATGTAACTGATTCTCTAAATCTAGACATATTGTCAATTTGTTGAGTCCAGTTTCTATCAATAACTCTAAGAGTAATTTGTCTTTCAAGCTTTTCAACTGTTTCTGGATCGTCCCAAGCTCTCTTTTTATTTAAATATGTTTCAATTAAAAGATCGGTTAAATCTTGAGCACAATCTTCTGGATTTGCATCATCCCAGGCAGAAGGTTTGATTGTACCATCTGGTAAGAAACGAGGTTGAACAATTTTGGCTAATAATGCGCCATCAATTGCACCATTTTTATCTGCGTTTGTAGCACGTTTTGCTAATGCCTTACCACAATCATTGAATGTTTCATCAAGTAAATCGGTAATATCTTTTGCATAAAGAATTTGGTCTCTTTTTGCATACATAATGTGTCTTTGTTTAGATAAAACATCATCATAATCAAGAAGTGTTTTACGAACATCAAAGTTTTGACCTTCAATACGTTTTTGTGCACTTGTAATCGCATTGGTCATCATTCTCATATCGATTGCTTCATCGCCAAATCCTTCGAACAATTTTCTTAAATTGTCACTTGCGAATCTAACCATTAATTCATCATCTAATGAGACAAAGAATCTTGATGTACCTGGGTCACCTTGACGTCCACTTCTACCTCTAAGTTGGTTATCAATTCTTCTTGATTCATGTCTTTCGAAACCAAAAACATATAAACCACCTAAAGCTTTTGTTTCTGGAGTAAGTTTAATATCAGTACCTCTACCTGCCATATTAGTAGCAAGAGTGATTTGATTTTTTTGACCAGCTTTTGCAACAATTTCAGCTTCTCTAGCATGGTTTTTAGCATTAATCATTTCATATTTAAGACCAGATTTATCAAGTTCACAAGCAACTTCTTCACTAGCTTCAACTGATGGAGTACCAATTAAGATTGGTTGGCCAGTTTCATGAACCTTTTTGACTTCAGTAACTAATGCTTTCATTTTTGCAGCTTTAGTAGCAAAAACTAAATCATTTAAATCTTTTCTAATAACAGGTCTATTTGTAGGAATACAAACAACCTTCATATTATAAATTTTGTTAAATTCTTCTTCTTCAGTTTTAGCTGTACCTGTCATTCCAGATAATTTTTTAAATAAACGGAAGAAATTTTGATATGTAATTGTAGCTAATGTTGTAGTTTCTTCTTTAATTTCTACATTTTCTTTAGCTTGGATAGCTTGTTGTAAACCGTCACTATATTCTCTACCTTTTAAAACACGACCTGTAAATTGGTCAATAAGTTGAATTTCACGATTTTCATCGACTAAATATTCAACATCTCTAGTCATAATATAGTTAGCTTTTAAAGCTTGATGTATTCTATGAACTAATTCTTGATATTGAGGAGCATAAAGATTTTTAATTCCAAACATTCTTTCTGCTTTATCAACACCTTTATCAGTCAAATTAACCGATTTTGATTTAATATCAATTTCATAGTCTCCATCTGGAACATAGTCAGGATGTTTTCTTTTATATTCTTCATCAACAACTGTTGATGCTTTTAACATTTTTACAAATCTATCAGCGACTTGGTATTGAGAAGCACTAGCTTTTGCGCCACCTGAAATAATTAAAGGAGTACGAGATTCATCGATTAAAACAGAGTCAGCTTCATCGACGATAACATAATTAAGTCCTCTTAAAACTCTTTGCTCAACTGTAGGAGCCATATTATCACGAAGATAATCAAAACCTAATTCAGAGTTAATAGTATAAGTAACATCACATGCATGAGCGGCTTTCTTTTCTGGATTTGTTAAAGCGTGTAAGTTAACACCTGTTGTTAAACCGAGCCAACGATAAATTTGGCCCATTTCTTGAGCATCTCTTTGTGCTAAATATTCATTAACTGTAACAATATGAACGCCTTTACCTTCAAGAGCATTTAAATATGTTGGCATAGTTTCAGTTAAAGTTTTACCTTCCCCTGTTTTCATTTCAGCAATTTCACCATCATGAAGAACTAATCCACCAATAATTTGAACTTCAAATGGATACATTCCTAAAACTCTTTTTGCAGCTTCTCTACAAACAGCAAAAGCTTCATATTTAATATCTTCTAATGTTTGACCTTTTTTGAGTCTTTCTTTAAATTCAATGGTTTTATGTTTAAGTTGTTCATCAGTTAAAGCAGCCATTTCATCTGCATAACTTTCAACTTTCTTGGCTTGTTTTCTATATTTATTTAAAATTCTTTGATCGACTCTAAAGATTTTATCAACAATATTTCCCATTTCTTTGTTCCTTACCTTAAAAATCCTAAATATTTTACCATTATATATAATGGTATTCAAATAATCTTAATTGAGGACAAATGAAGGATCTTCTAACTGTTTCAATTCTTTTTTTGTAAAGTCCCTTTTAGCAATAACAAGAATTTTCATTTTTTTAACATCAGCTTCTTTTAATAGATTAATAACTGCTTTTAAGGTCGAGCCCGTTGTACAAATATCATCAACGATTAATATCTTTTTATTTTTAATAATTTCTTTATCAACCAAGATTAAATTTTCCTTTACTTTCAATCTTTCTAAATATGTTTTGTCAGATTGTTTTTCATCTTTAATTTTCTCGATTGGTTCAATAGTTTTTAATCCTAAAGGTTTAAACATTTCAAGGCAATGATTGAATCCTCTTTCTTTAATTTTTTCTTTGCTAGAAGGGACTACTAACATGTAATAATTTTTATATAAAATTTTTAATTCATTGATATAAGGAGTAATAAAAATATCTTTTAATTCATAATCTAAACAACCTTTGTATTGAAAGATTAATTTTTTTAAATAATCGTTATAATGATATATCGCTAATGCTTTTACTTTATCAATTTCAAAACTTTTAAATATTGGATTCATCTGCTTAATACATGAATAACAAATACAAAGATTGTTTGTTAAGTTATGAAAACTATTTAATTGAATCGGTTCAAAACATACCTTACAAATCTTTGTTGTATCCATTAATTGTTTCAATTGATTCCTCCATTTCTTTAGTTTTTTTGCTAGCTATATAAATGATCTCACCTTTAGGAAAATCTTTAACTCTTCCGACTCGTCCTGAAATTTGAATTAAGGCGCTTGAAGTATATAAATAATGGTCACTATGGAAAATAATTACCTGTAAATTAGAAAGAGTAACCCCTCTTTCTAATACTGACGTAGTAATTAAAAACTTATATTTACGCTCTCTAAAATCGGATATTATTTCAGGACGATCTTCTTTTTTGGAATGAACAACATTCCCTCCTTTTAAAAATATACGCACTAAAGAAAATAAACTTTCACTTTCTTTAATAGTTGGAGCAAAAACTAAAACCGGTTTATCTTCTTTTATAAATTCTTTTAATTTTTTAATCAGAAATATGTATTTAAAAATCAAAAATTCTATTTTTACTTTTGGTAGAGGTAAGGGATTTTTATGATAACGGTGAAAAAGTTTTAATATTTGATGAGATGGGGAGTTAAACTCATCAATAATTCTTTTTGAGGGCGTAGCCGACATCATCACATAATTTCCTTTAATACTTCTTTTAAATAATGCTTCTAATGTTGGATTGTCTTTATATGGAAAAGCATCAATTTCATCTAAAATTAAAAGATCAAAATAATGTTCATAACGATATAACTGATGAGTTGTTAATACTATAATGTCCCCAGTTAACTCATTATTATGCCCGCCATATAGAGCAATTACTTTATTTTTATCAAATGTTTTTGCAAGTCTTTCTCTAAGTTCAATAACTACATCTTTCCTAGGAATTGCAAAACCAACATGACCTCCTTTTTTTAGTGCGTATTCAATAACTTTAAAAACTAATTCCGTTTTGCCCGCTCCACAGACTGCATAAACTAAAGTGTTTTTCTTCCTTTTAAAACCCTCAAGTATTTTTAGTGAAATTTCTTCTTGTTCTTGGCTAAGTGTATAAGAGATATTTGCTTTGAAAAATTTATTTTTGTTTAAAGAAAGGATAGTTTCAGAAGCCATCTCACCATGAAAGGAAATACATCTCCTACAATATATCTTTCCATTTCGGTATCCAAAATATTTTGGATCTTTGTTTCCACAGAGCGGGCAAGTGTAATCCATAAGTATCACCCCCTTGCACTATACAAGAATGCTAGAAATTAAAAAAATATTCACAAAAAAATGACTTTTTTTAAAAAGCCACTTTTTTTGCTTATATTTTTAAAATTAAAGTTTTCTATTTTTCTTTGAATTCATCGAATGTTTTTACTCTTTCAATATGTCTTCCACCTTCAAATTTAGAATTTAAAAAAATACGAACTCTTTTTAAGACGTCTTCATAACTCATGAACTTTGCACCAAAAGCAATAGCGTTTGCGTCATTATGTTCTTTTGCTAAATGAGCGACTTCATCATTATATAAAATAGCGCATCTTACATGTTTAACTTTATTTGCGGCCATAGAAACTCCTTCGCCAGAAGAACAAATTAAAATTGCTAAATCAGCTTCATGATGTTCTACTTTTAAAGCTGCTTTTAAAGCAAAAGTTGCATAATTACAACTTTCTTTTGAATCTGTTCCACAATCAATAAGTGTGTAGCCTTCTTTTTCTAAATCTTGAATTAATTTCGTCTTATAATCAAATCCACCATGATCGGAACCAATTGAAATAATCATTATTTTACCTCCAAAATTTCCTTTAACTTTATGCTTCCTTCTCTTAACATTGTAATATTTTCTCCATCTATTTTAACAACCGTTGATGGAATATTACTTGTTGACCCACCTTTAACAATTCCTGAAATTTCATCTTTAAAATAATCATAAGCTTCCTTATCATTTTTTGCAGGTTCTAAATTTGCAGGATTTGCGCTTGGAACTAATAATGGCTTATTCAGTTTTTCTAAAACACTTAAGATAAACTTAGAATCTGGAATTCTGATTCCAACAAATCCAGTATTTAAATCTAAATAGGAAGGTATATTTTCTTTAGCTTTTAAGATTATTGTTAATGGGCCAGGCGAAAATTTATTTATTATTTTTTTAGCTAATGGAGAAACATATAAGATGTCTTCTACTTGTTCAAGAGAAGAAATCATTAAAGTAAATGGTTTATTTGGATCTCTTTTTTTAACCCTTACTAACTCTTCAAAATATTCTTTTTTTGTAGATAAAACACCTAACCCAAATACCGTTTCAGTTGGAAAAGCAATTATTTTACCTTGATTAAATAAATCTACAACTTCATCTATTTGATTTTGATTTAAAAATATCATTCCTCAACTACTACTCCTCCAAAAATAAATAAAAATCTCGTTTTACCATAAAAATCTTTGCTAAAAGAATAAGCTGTATGTTCCACATCAAAATATTTTTCAACTAATTCTGTTAATTTTTCTTCTTGATCATAATTTATTTCAAAGCCCATCATAAAATGTTCTTTCATAAATTTTCTATGATTTTTAAAGAAATATTCATAAAATTCGATGCCATTTTCAACATAAATAGCATCAAGAGGTTCGTATTTTTTTACATTTTCATCAATATCCTCCATTTTTTCAACATAAGGAGGATTCGACAAAAATATATCAATTTTAATATCGCTATTCATAATAGGATTGCATTTATTTCCTATAAAAAAGGTGACATCCAAATTTAAATTTTTGCTATTCTCTTTTGCAATTTCTATTGCATCTTTTGAAATATCACTAGCATACACATTTGAATCAGGAAAATACTTTTTCATCGCTAAAGCTATAGCTCCACTTCCTGTACAACAATCATAAATATTTCCACGTGGAACACCAAATTTACGAACATAATCGACTGCTTTTGTCACAAGTTCTTCTGTTTCTGGACGTGGAATAAGAGTTGACTTATCAACCTTTAATTCTAAATTAATAAATGGAGCTTTTCCTAAAGCATAGGCTAAAGGATATCCGCTATCTACTTTATTAAATAATTCAACAAATTTATCGTAGTTTTTAATTTCTTTATCAAAATTTAAAATTAATTCAGAAAAAGATTTAAAACCATTTACTTCATTCAATAAAGCATTTAAAACTGTTGAATTTATATATTCTTTATTACCCTTCCCTTTATAAGAAAGATAAACTTCTCGATTAGTCAAGTTTGTTTCCTTTAATAAGTTGTTCTTGTTCATAATTCATTAATGCCTCAATAATAGAATCAAGTTCGCCTTCCATAACTCTATCTAATTGTTGAATTGTAAAGCCAATTCTATGATCTGTAACTCTATTTTGTGGATAGTTATATGTTCTAATTTTTTCATTTCTATCGCCACTTCCAATCTTTGAACGGAATGAAGCTTCTGTTTTTTCTTTCTTTTCTTCTTCTAATTGAGCAAGTTTAGAAGCTAACATTTGCATACAAATTTCATGATTTTGAATTTGAGATTTTTCAGTTTGACAAGAAACGACAATCCCAGTAGGAATATGGGTGATTCTAACAGCTGATTCAGTTTTATTAACGTTTTGGCCACCTGCTCCTTGAGAACGATATCTATCAACTCTTAAATCTTCGGTTCTTATCGTAACTTCATTAACTTCAACTTGTGGCATGACAACAACGGTTGCTGTTGAAGTATGAATTCTTCCACTTGCTTCAGTCTTAGGAACTCTTTGGACTCTATGAACTCCACTTTCATATTTTAAATGTGAATAAGCATCGGCTCCGCTAACTACAAAAGAAATATATGAATATCCACCAACTCCACAAGGTGATTCATCTAATATTTTAACTTTATAGCCTTCTTTATCGCAGTAACGTGTATACATTCTAAATAAGTCGCCAGCAAAAATATTAGCTTCATCTCCTCCGACTGCGCCTTTAATTTCAAAAATAATGTCTTTCCCATCATTTGGATCTTTAGGAATAAGTAAAATACGAAGTTCTTCAACTATTTTATCAATTTTTTCTTCATTATTTTTAATTTCTTCTTTAGCCATTGATGCAATTTCTGGATCAGAATCATTTGCCATAATTAAAGCGTCATTTTTATTATTTTCAGCTTCTTGATATTCATGAAATTTTTCAACAACAGGCTCAAGGTTACTTCTTTCTTTTGATAAAGATTTGAATAATTTCATATCTTTAGCAGTTTCTTCTTTTAATAATAACTCATCGATTTCTTTTATTCTTTCTTCACTAGTTTTTAATCTATCATACATATTTTTATCCATCATAGTTTTTTATCCTCCACTTTAAAAATTAAAAAAATTAAAAAATAAAGATAAATGTTATATACGTTTTAAAGTAGTTTCAAAAAGATTTATGTGAATAATAACGTCATTTTTTCTTTCCATGCGCCTTATTATATTAAATAAATTTAGATAAATAAACTTATAACTATCTTAAATATTAATATTTAAGATTAAATAAGTTATAATTTTTAGGTAATTAAAATTTATGTCTTATCTTGCATTATATAGAAAATATCGTTCAACTTCATTTGATGAAGTTTATGGACAAAAACCAATTGTAAAAACACTTGAGAACGCTTTAAAAGAAAATAAAATTGCTCATGCATATCTTTTTAGCGGTCCAAGAGGAACAGGAAAAACATCCATTGCTAGACTTTTGGCAAAAGCCTTAAATTGCGAAGAAGGAATGGGAAATATTTGTAATCACTGTTCAAACTGTAAAGAGATTAGTGAAGGAACTTCTCCTGATGTTATAGAGATAGACGCTGCTAGTAATAGTGGGGTTGAAGAAATTAGAAATTTAATTGAAAGAGTTAAATATGCTCCAACTAAATCAAGATATAAAGTTTATATCATTGACGAAGTTCATATGTTAACAACAAATGCTTTTAATGCTTTACTTAAAACTTTAGAAGAACCCCCTTCAAATGTTGTTTTTATTTTATGTACTACCGAATTATATAAAGTCTTACCAACAATTGTTTCAAGATGTCAAAGATATGAATTTAAAAAATTAAGCGATGAAGAACTGACATCTCTTTTAACTGATGTTTTAAAAAAAGAGAATATTTCTTTTGAAGAAGATGCGATTGATGAAATTGTTGAACTTGCTAATGGTGGGGCTAGAGATGCTTTATCAATTTTAGATCAATTGATTTCTTTTTCTTCATCTTCAAATTCATTGCACGCTAAAGATATTGAATCTTTATTTGGTTTAACAACTAAAAAAGAAAAAATTACATTGCTAGAATTAATTAAAAATAAAGATTATCAAAATTTAGTATCATCTTTTAACAACTTAATTTCAAAAAATGTCGATTTAACTCGCTTAATTAACGATTTATTAACTATGTTAAAAGATGCTTTAATTGCTTCTAAAATTAGAAACGACAAAGAAGATTTATATACTTCATTAATAAATAAATATTTTAATGAAGAAGAGATTACCAATATGATTAATGTTCTTTTAGACTTAATAAAAGAATTAAAAATCACAAATAATCCATCTCTTTTAATAGAACTTTATTTAATAAAACTTATTGATACCAATACCTCAATAAAAGAAGAAAAAATTAAAAAAGATGAGCCCATTAAAGAAAAAGTAATTGTTAAAGAAGTTGTTAAAGAGGTACCTGTTATTAAAGAAGTTGTTAAGGAAGATAAAAATCCAACTCCTACTTCAATTATTAATACTATTTCTAAGCTTGATCCAATTTTTACTGAAGACAAGAAAGATGTTTTTACTCAAGATAATGGTCTTGCTAAAGATGGAACTTCTTATGTTTTGAGTCAAGATGACTTAATTAAATTAACTGTTTTATCAAATAAAGAGGCAAAAAGAGAATTAATGAGTAGATGGAAATTATTAATTCCATTTAAAAAAGACCCTTCTTTAGAACCTTATATAACCCTTCTTTTAGAAGGTGTTCCATATTTACTTACTGACACAATACTTGTTTTATCTTATAATCTTTCATCAAGAGCTAAACTTATTAATATCAAAGCTAACCAAAAGAAACTACAGGAATGTTTGTATAAAATAGTTGGTAAAAATATTAATATTTACGCTTTAGATAGAATTCAATCAACTAATTTAGTTAGTTTATATCGTAATTTAGATGAAGTAAAAAGACTACCTAGAGCAAGAGATTTGAATATAAATGATATAAAATTTGAATAAAAAGGAGAAAAAATATTATGAACATGCAACAAATGCTTCAATCTGTTAAAAAAATGCAAAGAGAATATGAAAAAGAACACAAAAAATTAGAAGAAACAACTTTTAAAGGTAGTGCAAATGGAATTGTTGAAGTTTCTTTAAAAGGTGATTTCACATTAGAAAAAGTTACAATTTTAGATTATTCTGTCTTAACCAAAGATGATAAAGATATGATTGAAGAAGCTATTGTTTTAGCTTATAACAAGGCAAAAGACGAAATTATGGCTAAAGAAGATGAACTCATGGCTAAATTTCAACAACAACCAGGAGGAATGTTCTTTTAAAAATGAAAGAACTCTTATCAATAATTAATTTAACTGAAGCTTTTAAATCATTCCCTTCAATTGGAGAAAAAACCGCTGAAAGGATGGCTTATGCTATTTTGGATATGGATGATCGAAAAGTTGATTTTTTAATTAGCACAATTAAGGAAGCAAAAGAAAAAATTCATACTTGCCCTAATTGTGGAGCATTAATTGATACTAGCGAATGCCCATATTGTGGAAAAGATAGAAGCCATGATGTTTGCATTGTCGTTTCTTATCCAAAAGATATTTTAACTTTCGAAAGAACCGAATCTTTTAAGGGAGTTTATCATTGTTTAAACGGCGAAATTTCATCTTCAAAAGGAAAAACGATAAAAGATTTAAATATCGATCAATTAACTTATCGAATTAAAAAAGAAAATATTAAAGAGTTAATTATTGCGACTAATCCTACAATCGAAGGCGAAACAACCGCATTATATATTGCAAAAATTTATGAAGATTACCCTATAAAAGTTTCTAGACTTGCCCATGGAATTCCAATGGGATCAAATATTGAATATAGTGATAACTTAACGCTTTTAAAAGCTTTAGAAAATAGAACAGAATTAAAATAAAAAAGGTAAAAGATATGTTTATTAGTTTTGAAGGTATAGATGGATCAGGAAAATCAACCATTGCTAAAATGGTTGATGAAAAATTAAGAAACGAAGGATATGATACCGTTTTAACACGTGAACCTGGTGGTGTAAAAATCGCTGAAGATATTCGTGCTATTATTTTAGATAGAAACAATACAAATTTAGATGACCACACCGAAGCACTTCTTTTTGCTGCTGCTAGAAGACAACATTTAAAAGAAAGGATTTTACCAGCATTAAAAGAAAATAAAATTGTTTTATGCGATAGATTCGTCGATTCATCATTAGCCTATCAAGGTGGTGGCAAACATCTTGGGGTTGATGAAGTTTATAATATAAATATTTTTGCAACTGATAACCTTTTACCAGATTTAACTCTTCTTTTTGATATGGATCCTAAAGAAGCATTAAAAAGAATCGATAAAAACAAAAATAGGGAAGTTAATCGTTTAGATTTAGAAAAAATGTCTTTTTACGATACAGTAAGAAACACCTTTTTAGATTTAGCAAAAAAATATCCGTCAAGAATCAAAGTTATTGATGCTTCTAAATCTATTGATGAAGTTCTTAATGATTCTATGAAGATTATTGAAGAAAAATTACATGAAAGTAAGTGAAAAGTTAAAAAAATATCAACCAAATGCTTATAATTTATTTTTTAATGCATTAAAGAATAATAAATTTTTTCATGCTTACTTATTAGTTGGCAAAAAAGGAAGTTCATTAGGAACATATGCTAAATATATTTCAAAATCATTATTATGTGAAAAAGATATTTTCGCCTGTGAAAATTGTAATACTTGTTTAAGGGTTGAAGAAGAAACATATGGTGATTTTTTAATGCTTGATGCAAAAATTGATTCATTAAAAATAGATGATATAAAAAACAAAATTGAAGACCTTTTTTCTCGTTCTGCATCTGAAAAAAGAGGTATTAAAGTTTATATTATTGAAAATATCGAATATTTAAATGCAAAAATGGCTAATGCTCTTTTAAAATTTATTGAAGAACCTCCAAAAGATACATACGCTATTTTTACTAGTGAAAACGAAGGAAGAATCCTTCCGACAATTCTTTCTAGATTAGAAATTGTACGTTTTAAAGATGTTGATAAAGAAATTTTTATAAACAAAGCTAAAGAGGAAGGAATTTTAAATGAAGACTTCTACCTGCTTTCTTATTTATACAATGATTATGACCAAATTGTTCTTAATTTAACAAATCCAGCATATTTAAACGTTAAAGAATTATTAATTGAATTTATTAAAAGACTTTCTAGAAAAGGAGAATCTCGTTTTTTTGTTGAAAAAAATATTATCCCTTCATTAAGTACAAAAGAGAAAATTTATATTTTTTACGATTTATTAAGCGCTCTTTTTGCTGAAGCAATTAAAAACAAAATTAAAGATAAAATATTTTTAACTCCTTACTTAGGATTAATTGAAATTATTAATAAAAACGTTTCTAATTTAGAAGAGGCTATAAAAATTATTTTAGAAGATGAAAATTTAATTTCTAAAAACATTAATCCTTCACTACTTTTATTAAACACTTTAACTAATCTTTATTAATTGTTCGCTTACGAACGAAAAAATTTGCCTTCATTTTTCTTTCGTTCGAAAAATAAGGTAATTTTTATTAAAAAATCTTAAAAAAATGATAAAAAAGTGCTTTACAAAAATTATTTTTCTTCATATTATAAAGTCAATAAAAGAGTTCAGGGAACGATATCCTTAACTTCCTAATCATAGATTTTCTAAAAAATACTAGATGGATAATATAATATTTTTCTAAAAAAGAAGTCTAGGAAAATAGAAAATGGGAAACCAGTAATTAAACAATTACTTCTATGATATCCAAAAAGATCCTTTGTTTAAAAATTATTATTTAAAGATAATAAAAGCAAAGTAATAAGAAGTAAAAAAGAATTTGTAGGAAATGGAAATTAGGAATTAATAAAAGATTACCAGCTAGGAATTAAGGATAATCTAATCTTAATGGGAGAGATAGTATAAAAAAACTATCGATGATGTGTAAGGTGGTAGAAAATTAAGTAAACTGAACTCTTTTAGTTTATTTAAACAACTAACTCATATGCAAAACGTGGAGAACCATTTTTAAGAAAAATGACTCCACATTTTTTAAAGTTAAATTTAGCTAATATATGTTGAAAAACTTTATTATCTTCATGAGTATCAATACGAATATGATCCGTTTTTGTTAAACAAAAAGCTAAAACATAACTAAAAACATTATTAATTTTTTGAGCACTTGCTAAAGAATGAATCGTTCCATATAGAGAATTATCAATCCATTTGCCGTTTTCGATATATTTATATGTTGGGTCTTCTCCTATAATAAAAGCAAACGAAAATAAAATTTCATTATTTTCGTTTATTCCAATATATAAATTCCCATTAAATATATGATCTTTAATTAATTCTAAAGGAGGGTGGGTGTCGCCCCATTGATTAGGATTATTTGTTTTTTTCATATATTCTCTAGCTATTTGATAGACTTCCATTATTTCAGAAAGTCTATCTAAAGATGCTTTAATTATGTTTACCATATTAAAAAGTGGGATGTTTTTTATTTAAAGCGATAACTTCTTCTTTTAATGAAGATAAAACTTTTTCATCATTACGATTATTAATCGCTTTATTAATAATGTTTGCAACTAATCTAAAATCTTCTTCACTATATCCTTTTGTAGTCATGGCTGGAGTGCCAAGTCTAATCCCAGAAGTAAACATAGGTTTTTCTTTATCTCCAGGAATTGAATTTTTATTAACAGTAATATTAACTTTTTGTAATAAATCTTCAACTTCTTTACCCGTTACACCTTTAGTTGATTTTACATCAAGTAAAATCATATGGTTATCGGTTCCCCCGCTTATAACTTTATACCCTAATTTAATAAATTCATCGGCTAAAGCTTTAGCATTTTTAACAACATTAACCATATATTCTTTATAAGAAGGTTCTAAATCTTCTTTAAAAGAAACAGCTTTAGCAGCGATTATATGTTCTAAAGGCCCACCTTGGCAACCTGGGAATAATGTTTTATCTATTTTTTTAGCTAATTCTTCATCATTAGTCATAATGATTCCACCTCTTGGACCTCTTAAAGTTTTATGAGTTGTGGAAGTTATAACATCTGCATATCCAATAGGTGAATTATGTAAATTTGTCGCAACAAGTCCAGCAATATGAGCAATATCAGCCATTAAATAAGCGCCGCATTCATCGGCTATTTCTTTAAACTTTTTAAAATCTATTTCTCTAGGATAAGCACTTGCGCCACAAATAATTAAATTTGGTTTAACTTCTAAAGCAATTCTTCTAACTTCATCATAATCTATTAAACCAGTTTCGATATTTACTCCATAAGTAAAAGATTCATAATCTTGACCAGAAAATGATAATTTATAACCATGTGTTAAATGTCCTCCTGCATCTAAAGACATTCCTAAAATTTTATCACCATGATTAATTAAACTTCTAATCGCAGCCATGTTTGCACTGCTTCCAGAATGTGCTTGAACATTTACATATTTAACATTAAATAATTTTTTTAATCTTTCTCTTGCTAAATCTTCAATTTTATCGATAAATTCGCATCCTCCATAATATCTTTTTGATGGATAACCTTCTGCGTATTTATTAGTCAATATACTTCCTTGAGCTTCTAAAACTGCTTTTGAAACAAAATTTTCACTAGCAATAAGTTCGATATGCTCATTTTGTCTTTTGTGTTCTAATTCGATTAGATCGAATACTTCTTTATCTTCTTTTTCTAAATAACTCATTATTATGTTCTCCGTTTTTTAATATACATAAGATAGATTTTAATGTTTAATTTTTTAAATGCAACAAATAAATTAAAAATATAGATTTGTTTCCACGTGAAAATATATTTATTCGATTATGGTTTATAAACTATAATGTATTGAAAAAATGAGTCTAAAATAATAAACTTTATATTAGTTTTTAAAAATAAAAGGTTAAATTAATGGAATATTATATTAGTGTAAAATTTTCTAAATCAAATAAAACTTATTACTTTGGAACCGATGATTCTACTTTAAAAGTCGGTGATTTTGTTGTTGTTGATACAGTAATCGGCATCGAGATGGGTGAAGTTGAAGAACTCCCTCGTTTAATGGCGACTTTAAAATTTCCTTTAGAAATCAAACCAATAGTAAGAAAAGCAACTTTAGAAGATATAAAAATTTTTAATTATAATGCAACCGCAGCAGTTTCAGCAGCCAAAGTATTTGAAAAAGATGCCGCAAGATTAAATTTAAATATGAATTTAATCTCCGCTCAATATACTCTTGATCGTACAAAAATTTTATTTACTTATGTCGCTGATGAAAGAGTCGATTTTAGAGAATTATTAAAAAATCTCGCTAATGAATTACATTGTAGAATTGAACTTAAACAAATCAACGCAAGAGAAAGAGCCCAATTAATTGGGGGAATTGGAACTTGTGGACTTCCACTTTGTTGTACTACTTTTTTAAACACATTCGATGGAGTTTCTCTTAATCGAGCAAAAAATCAAATGTTAACAATCAATATCCCTAAACTTTCTGGGCAATGTGGAAAATTAATGTGCTGTTTAAAATTTGAAGACGATTTATATACAGAAGAAAAGAAAAAATATCCATCCATCGGTACAAAAGTTATGATCAATTCTAAAGAATATAAAATAACTTCTTATAACATTTTAACTAAAATCATTAGATTAGACGCTAGTGATGATGTTGAATTTTTATCTTTAGAAGATGTTAATAAATTAATTAGAAAAAATAATAAAAATGAATCAAAATAAAGGCATTTTATATTTAGTTCCTTCACCAATAGGAAATTTAAATGATATTTCAAAAAGAATAATCGATACTTTAAATAGCGTTGATTATATTTTTTGTGAAGATACAAGAAACACACAAAAATTATTAAACTTATTAAATATTAAAAAAACGACCATTTCTTGTCATGAGCATAATGAAAAAGAAATGTCTTTTAAATTAATTTCATTTATAAATGAAGGTAAAAATATTGCTTATATGTCCGATGCTGGCTATCCAGCAATATCTGATCCAGGAGAAATATTAGTTAAAGAAGCTAGTAAAAATAATATAAAAGTTGTTCCTTTAAGTGGTCCAACAGCTTCTTTAACCGCTTTAATTGCTTCTTCATTAGATACTTCTCATTTTCTTTTTTATGGTTTTTTAAAATCAAAACATTCTGAAAGATTAAAAGAAATCGAAAATTTAAAGACTTTCCCTCATACAATTATTCTTTATGAAGCACCTCATAGAATTAATGATACTTTAAAAGATTTATATGAAGTTTTAGGAGATAGAAAAATAACTATCGCTAGAGAATTATCTAAAATTCATGAAGAATTTATTTATACTTCCTTAAAAGAAATTACTTCTTTAAATAAAGAATATAAGGGTGAATTAGTTCTTGTTTTAGAAGGTAATAGTTTATCAAAAGAAGAAACTGATTTATCAATAATTAAAGATAAATATAATGAGTTAATTAAAAATAACGTTTCAAAAAAAGATGCGATTATTTCTCTATCAATTATTTATAAAATAAATAAAAATTTCTTAAAAAAGATGTTTATAAATGAATAAAAAGGGAAAAAACTTAGCTTTCTTCTTTTTCACATTTAACCTAATAAATATCAAAATATGTTGATTATATATTCATATATATTAAATTTCAGTATTTTTTATTAACAAGCATTAAATTCTTTATATTTTTAAATTATTTTTTTTCGTCTTTTTCTTCTTCCTCTTCAATTAGCCCTTTTACATCTTTAACAGGAAGAGCAAATACAATTCCTTGTGAACGGGTTTCAAGTCCACAATCTTTATAAATTTCTTCCATTACATCAGCTTTTTTATCTTCTTCGATAACAATTAAAACAAGTTCCTTATCAGGATGAATAACTATTCCATAGAATTTTTCTATATCTTTATTTCCAGTTCCTCTTGCGTTAATTATAGTTCCTCCTCTTGCACCTTTTTTTCTAGCTGCTTCCATAACTAAATCCGAGAAACCTTTATTTATAATTACACAAATTAAATATCTATTAATCATATTTTTATCCACCTTTCTATATTTATATATTATTTTTTATTGATCTTTTCATTTATTCTAGTGTCTGAAAAGAAACGATAAGGTAATACTCCCATAATAGAATCAAATTCGATTAAAAAAGATATTCCTTTAGCAGATTTAGAAATTAAAAAACGATCATCGATAATTTTATCTACCTTTTCAATTAAAGATTCTTTTATTACAGTTAAAACGATATCTTTTTTATCTCCTTCAATACCTAACATATATAAAAATTCACTAGGAGCAGTTCCTTTTCCATAAACTAAAAAAGAAGAAGATGCGCCAAGATTTAAAAATTCATTAATAAAATAATCACCTTGATAACGATTAACAATTACAATCGAAAGATAAAGTTTTTCAACCTTATATTTTTTATCATAACTAGAGTTATCTTCTTTAATTCGTCTAACTCTTCTATTTTTAAATACATCCTTAAATCCTTTTCTAATCATATATATCCTATTTAAATTCAATTAATTGCATATCGTTGACATCTCTAATTCTATCTCTTGCTCTTTTATTAATAATGAAGGCATTAATTTTAGAAACTATACCTATAAGTTCAATTGATATAATCGGGAACATTGAAATTATTCCTATAACTCCAAATCCATTTGATGGAGAATCGTTTTGTAAAGAAACACCAATAATAAAAGGCATTACAAAGGCCGACGCCATCGATCCACAAGCAATTCCTCCACTATCAAAAGCAATTGCCACATAAATATCATCAACAAATAGTGAAAGAATAAAAGCAAGACCATATCCAATACCAAAAATATATAAAATATTTAAATATGGAAAATATAAAGCTTTAATAATTGAAATAACACAAGCTAGGGCGACTCCTAAAGATAATCCGATAAGCATCGTCTTTTTCTTAATTACACCATTTGAAATTTCTTCAACTTGAGAATTTAAAATATGAACGGAAGGTTCTGCTAAAACAATTGAAGCACCAATTAATATAGAAACGATAATTAATAAATATGGAATATCAATTAATCCTTCGCCTAAAGCTTTACCAACTGGAATAAATCCATAATTTGCAGCAGTTAAAAATATAACTAAACCAATAAATGTATAAACAAAACCAATTAAAATTCTTGCTAATTCTTGTTTATGTAATTTTAAAAATAATAAATCATAGATAAAGAAAAATACGATAACAGGGGCAATAGCTAGACCTACTTCTTGTAAAGAAGAAATAAGTGATTCAATTAATGAATATGTTTCATTAGTAACCGGTGTTAAGCTTTCTGGTTTTAAAAATAAACCTAAAATTAATACAACGATAACCGGCCCAATTGAACATAGTCCACTTAAACCGAAAGAATCATCATCTGATTTATCGCCGCCTTTAACTCCAGCAATGCCAATACCAAAACTAACTAAAAATGGAACAGTTATTTGACCGGTTGTGACACCACCACTATCAAAAGATAATTCTAAAAAAGCACCTTGACCATCGCCATATAAAGAAGCAACAATAAAAATAATTAAATAAAATAATAAAACGTAAGTTTTAATTGATTTAGAAAAAATAATTCTTAAAATTCCAATAACTAAAAAGATCCCTACACCAATTCCAACAAATATTTTGATTATCCAAGGATTAATTATTTCAGCAGGAATATAATCAGCTAAAACTGTTAAGTCTGGTTCAGCAATTGTAATTAAAGTTCCAAGTAAAAAACCAACTAAACATAATAAAAACAACGATTTTCTTTTTGTTAAGTCTTCGCCAACATATCTTCCTATAGGCGACATTGAAAGATCGGCGCCTAAAGAGAAAATTGCAACGCCGATAGACAAAACTATTCCTGAAATTAAAAAAGAAATCAATAATTCCCATGAAAAAACAGCTTCATTTAAAATATTTGAGTTAACATAAATATATTGAACACCAAAAAGAATTCCTACTATAACCATAATAGGAATAACAGAAATTATTGATTCTTTAAAACGATGAAAAATCTCTTTAAAGAATAAGAAAAATTTTGAAGTTTTAAACGTCTTTTGCACAACTCAAATTATAACAAAGAATACATTTTTTATGTTATTTTTTATTGCTTTTCTTAAATAAAATATTAAATTCTTTAGGCATATCACATTTAAAATCGTATGTTTTTCCATCAAGAGGATTTTTAAAACATAATTCATATGCGTGAAGTGCCAATCTATTAAGCGGATTTTCTGGCTCGCCATACTTATCATCGCCTAAAACATAATGTTTCATACTACCTAAAGTAACTCTAATTTGATTTTTTCTTCCGCTTTCTAAATTAATATCAAGTAAAGAATATTTATCATTTTCTTTAATAACTTTATAGTTAGTTACGCATCTATAAGCACCTTTATCTTTTGAAGAAGTTACATACATTAAATTTAAAGAATTCATCTTTAAATAATTAACGACTCTATCTTCTTTTTTATTTAAAACGCCTCCAACAACAGCATAATATCCTCTTTTCTTAACTATTTCGTTCCATTTTTCGGTTAAAGCATCTTTCAATTTTTCATTTTTTACAAACATTAAAACGCCGCTAGTTTCTTTATCTAAGCGATGAACAACATATATTCTTGCTTTCTTATCTTTTTCTTGAAGATAATCCATAATCATTCTATAAGCAGTTGATGATTTTTCTTTATCTGAAGCAACTGAAAGTAAACCATAAGGTTTATTTATTGCAATGATTTCATCATTTTCAAAAATAATAGGTAAATCACTTCTTTTTTTACGCATTATTGGTCTTTTTGAAATAATTAAAGTGTCTCCTTTAGATAACATAAAGTTAAATTGAGAAACAGGAGCTCCATCAATTGAAATTAAATGATGTGATAATAAATTTTTTGCGTTATTCCTAGAAAAAGATAGGTTTTCTATTAAATAAGTTAAAAGTTCTTTTTCTTCTTTGACTTTATACTCTTTAATATCTAAAACCTTTTTTTCTTCTTTTATATTTCTATTTTTTAAATTCTGCTTATAATTTTTATTCATTTTTACTACTTTTCATTAATACTTGCTTCGACAAATCCTAAAAATAATGGGTGTGGTTGTAATGGACGAGATAAGAATTCTGGATGGAATTGACAAGCTATAAAGAATGGGTGATTTTTGAGTTCGATAATTTCACAAAGATTTGTTTGAGGGTTAATTCCTGAAAAAACTACTCCTTTATCTTCAAAATCTTTCTTAAACTCGTTATTAAATTCATATCTATGTCTATGTCTTTCTTTAATTAAATCTTTTTTATAAAGAGAATGAGCTAAAGTTCCATCAACTAAATGACAATCATATTCGCCAAGTCTCATTGTACCTCCAAGCTTAATACCTTCATATTGGTCAGGAAGATAATCGATAATCTTATGAGTTGTATTTGGATCAAATTCACTTGAATTAGCATCTTTAAAATCTAATACATCTCTAGCGATTTCGATTAAAGAAAGTTGCATACCTAAACAAAGACCTAAAAAAGGCATATTATTTTCACGTGCAAACTTAATTGCCTCAATTTTTCCATCAATTCCTCTATTTCCAAATCCACCAGGGACTATAATTCCTTTTGCATCTTTTAATTCTGTAGAAATATTATCTTTTGTTAAATTTTCACTATTTATCCAAATAATATTTACTTTTTTATTTAAAGCATATCCTGCATATTTTAAAGACTCAACAACACTAATATAAGCATCGTGAAGTTGAACATATTTTCCAACTAAAGCAATGTTAACGCTTTCTTTTAAATTTATAATTTTTTCAATTAATCCTTCCCAATCACTCATATCTGCAACTGGTAAATTGCTATATCCAAAATGTTCTAAAATTAAATCATCAAGATGTTGTTTCTTTAAATTCAAAGCGACTTCATAAACAATTGGAACGTCTTTGACTGATATAACAGCTTTATGAGGAAGGTTACAAAATAAAGCGACTTTATCTTTTGCACCTTTATCAATATCAACTTCGCATCTTAAAAGTAAAGCATCTGGTTGAATACCAATTCCTAATAATTCCTTAACACTATGTTGAGTTGGTTTAGTTTTAATTTCACCAGTAGTTTTTAAATAAGGTACTAAGGTTGTATGAATATAAAAAGTATTTTTATATCCTAAATCTCTTCTCATTTGTCTAATCGCTTCTAAAAAAGGTTGAGATTCAATATCACCAACAGTTCCGCCGATTTCAACAATACAAACATCAGTATCGCCTTTAGCATTAAATCCATCTTCAAGTCTTTTAATAATTTCATTAGTAATATGAGGGATAATTTGGATTGTAGCCCCTAAATATTCGCCTTTTCTTTCTTTTTCAATAACAGATGAATAAATTTTTCCGCTTGTAACACTACTTTCTTTAGTTAAGGAGGTATTTATAATTCTTTCATAGTGTCCTAAATCAAGATCAGTTTCAGCGCCATCTTTAGTAACGAAAACTTCACCATGTTGATAAGGTGACATTGTACCAGGGTCTACATTTAAGTAAGGATCAAGTTTAATTGAAAATACATTTAAACCTCTTCTTTTAAGTAAACGTCCAACACTAGCAGCGCTAATTCCTTTTCCTAATGAAGAAACAACTCCACCAGTTACAAATATAAATTTCATATCCTTATTCATAAAATAAAAGACCCCCTAAAAACAAAAAAGTAATGTTTAAAAATAACTTTAATATTCTATAAAAATTATTAAATACAAAAAAGCAAAAATGTAAATGACTTATATTTTTGCTTTTTTAAATTTTAATCCATTAATAATGAAGCGGCTCCAATAATACCAGCATCATTTTTAAGTTTAGCAATTAAAACATCACTAGCAGGGGCGCCTTCATATCCATAATTTTGTTTTGCTAAATAAGCTTTTAATTTATTAGTTAAATATTCGCCTTGATTTGAAATTCCTCCTCCAATAACAAAGGCTTCTGGACGGAAAATATTAGCAAAATCAAGCATACCTTCCCCTAAATACATAATATATTGATCAATTAACTTATTAGCAGCTTCATCACCTTTTTTAGCACATTCAAATGAAGTAAGACCATCAACATTATTAATATCATTATTACAATATTCCCACATCATCGAATCTTTATATTTTTCCATATATTCGCGGGTCATTCTTAATAAAGCGCTAGCGGAAGCATAAGCTTCTAAACATCCTTTTCTTCCACATCCACAATTTCTTCCGTTTAATAATAAGCAAACGTGTCCAAGTTCAGCACCTTTCCCTTCGTTTCCTTCATATAATTTACCATTTAAGATTAATCCACCGCCTATTCCTGTTCCCAAAGTAAGTAAAACAACATTATTTAAACCCTTAGCAATACCAAATCTTTGTTCTCCTAAAGCAGCAACATTAGCATCATTAGAAAGATATATTGGTAAATTTAAATCATTTAAATATTCTTTTAAAGGAACATCTCTTCCACCAATATTAGCCATTTTATTGATTAATCCCTTTTTATTATCAACCATTCCAGGGACACCAAAACCGATTCCTTTAATATCAAACTCTTTTTCTTTACATTCATTAATTATTTTAATTAATAATTCTTTGATATCTTTAAGAAAAACATCAACATGTTTTCCATCTGTAACAACTTTATCTTTAACTAAAATTTCGCCATTTAAATTAACAGCACCAGCTTTGATTGACATTCCACCAACATCAACACCAATATAAACTTTTTCCATGATAAAACCTCTATTTTTTTCTTTTTATATTTTATAAAAATAAGAATGTTTCTTAAATAGAAAATTAAACTTTCGTTTATTTTTCAAATAAAAGATTTTTAACTTTTAAATGAAAGATATTAATTGAAAATACGATAAAATTCGAAGTTTTTTGATAGTAAAAACGAAACATTTATGAAAGAATTTATTCAAAGGAGATATTAAAAATGCCATATATATCATCAAAACAAATTTTAACTTATGCAAGAGATCATAAGATTGCTCATGGAGCTTTTAATGTCAACGCACTATGTCAAGCTAAAGCTATAATCGAAGCTTGTGAAGAATTACGCTGTGCTGCTATTATCCAAGTTGCTGAACCAGGTTTAGCATTTATAGGCGGAAGAGCAGATTTTTTAAACGGAACAATGGAAGAAAAGAAATTAGGTGCTAAAAGAATTGCTAAATATGTTAAAGGATTAGCAGAAAAATCTTCAATTCCAGTATGTTTACATCTTGATCATGGTAGAAGTTTTGAATCTTGTAAAGCAGTTATTGATGCAGGATTTAACAGTGTTATGATTGATGGAAGTGCACTTTCTTACGAAGAAAACGTAAAATTAACAGCAAAAGTTGTTAAATATGCACATAAAAAAGGTGTTCAAGTTGAAGGTGAATTAGGTGTTTTAGCAGGTGTTGAAGATCATGTCTTTGCTGCTTCTTCTACTTATACAAACCCAATGACAGCTATTGATTTCTTTAAAAGAACAGGTGTTGATTCATTAGCTATTTCATATGGCACAAAACATGGTGCTGTTAAAGGTGATAACGTTAAATTAAGAAAAGAAATTGTTATCGCTACAATGGAAAATATGTTACATGAAAATATTGATGGAGCTATTGTTTCCCATGGATCAAGCTTAGTCCCTCAATATATTGTCAATGAAATTAATGCTTTAGGTGGACAAGTTAAAGGACATGGAATTCCACTTGAACAATTAAAAGAAGTCATTCCAGCAGGTGTTTCAAAAATTAATATGGATACCGACATTAGACTTGCAACTACTAGAAACTTACTTGAATATTATGAAGCTGATAAATCAAGACAAGAAGGTAGTAAAGTTTATAAATTATTAAAAGAAAAACCAGATTCATTTGAATATCGTTATTATTTAAAAGAATACATTAACGAACTTGAAACCAACAAAGGATTTAACGATGAACTTAAAGCAATCGTTCCATTAATGGAAAAAGCTGTTAAAGAAATTGTTTTAACTGCATCTGTTGAATTTGGAAGTGTTGGAGATGCTCCATACATTAAATAAATAAATTATTTTATTTATATTTAAATATATAATTAAAATTTAGTTTATAAAAAATACTCTATAACGTTAAAAGCCCTTAGTTATAGAGTATTTTTATTTATTATATGTTTTTATTCTATAAATAAAGATAGCAATTTTGAAAAAATTAATGCCATCTTTATTTACAATTAAAATATTTATTTAAACTTTTTAATAAAAAGTCGAATAAAATTTGAGACTCATTACCTTCTTGTATGTACAAGGGAAGCCTATAATACCCTTTATTTTATATATAGGTACTTTTATATAAAAAAGAGGAAATTAATCCTCTTTCTTATCTAAGAATGAAATTGTTGGTTTAACTTCATCAACGAGTGGTCTACACCATTCAACAAATTCATCAGTTACATCATGCCCATCTTTAATATATTCAAGAGGGAAAACTCTTTCGTCCATCATGACTTTTTCAATTGGAATTAAAATTGGTTCAATTTTATATGGTTTTGTTGAAACTCTTTTAATTCCAGCCATAACACCATTAATATGTTTTAAAGCAGCATCGATTGCAACTTCTCCCATTAAAATTGCTTCTTCTTTATCTACCTTTGAAACTAAAGCTGAAGAGCATCTACAAATTAATCCAGGTTTTTCACTTCTTGCTTTAATTCCTAATTTTTCAATAACTAATGTGGCTAAGTGTGTTGAAACATCTCCAAAATATGTAGCCCTTTCTGTTTTAAAAATTGGTTTAACGATTGGATTTCCATTTTTATCTTTTAATCCTTCACTACATACAACAACAACTCCATGATGTTTATCCCATTCTTTTTTGACATCTTCAATAAATTTATCCTCATCAAAAGGAACTTCTGGGAAATAAATTAAATGTGGAGCATCACCTTTTTTCTTTCTAGCTAAAGCACTACTTGCAGCAAGCCAGCCAGCATTTCTACCCATAACTTCAATAATTGAAACATGAATTGGTAATCCTTTAACATCTTGAGCGCAATCACTAACTGTTTGAGCAATATAATTTGCACAAGAAGCAAATCCAGGAGCATGATCAGTAACACCAATATCATTATCAATTGTTTTAGGAATACCAACACAAGTTAATTCAACTCCTCTTTTTAATCCGTGTTTATAAATATTTCCAATTGTATCCATCGTTCCATTTCCACCGGTAAATAAAACATATCCAATATTATATTTAATGATAATATCGATTATTTTTTCATATTCTTTTTCATAAAGTGGAAAACGAGAAGATCCAATCGCACTTCCTGGAGTATCTTTTAAAATGTCTAATTCTTTATCACTTAAATCAGTTAAATCATTGAATTCTTCATTAAAAAGACCATCACTTCCATATTTAGGGGCGTAAATTCTTCCTTTGAATCCTTCTTTTTTTAACTTTTTTAAAGCTCCATATAATGAAGCATTAATAACTGCAGTAGGAGCACCACCATGAGCAATAATTAAATTTTTTTCCATAACTAATACACCTTCTTTCCTTTAATAAAGACTTCTTCGACTTCATAATCTGAATTTAAAATTACAAAATCAGCACTTTTACCTTCTTTAATTGAGCCAATCTCATCATCCATTCCCATAAGTTTAGCAGCATTTAAAGAAGTTATATATGAAGCTATAACATTATCAACATTAGAGAATTTTTTAATATTTCTAAAACCTCTATCCATAGTTAAACAACTTCCAGCTCTTACTCCGCTATCTTTTAATTTAGCGTCTTGGTTTTTAACAACAATTGGACTATTTCCAATCATATAATCTCCATCAGGAAGACCTGCGCACATAAGTGAATCAGTAATTCCAACAACTTTATCGTTTCCTTTTAATTTTCTAATCCATTCTACCATTTCTGGAACCACATGGATTCCATCTAAAATTACTTCATTATATAAATCATCAAAATATAGAGCGGCTGTAGCTATAGAAGGGAAATGTTGATGAATTCCTTTCATTGCATTTAAACAGTGGGTAATAGATCTAGCTCCAGCTTCATATCCTTTTTTTGTTTCATCAAAAGTTGCTGATGAATGTCCCATTGAAACTCTTATTCCTTTAGAAACTAAATATTTAATAACTTCTTCACTATTTTCTCTTTCTGGAGCAAGAGTCATATATTTAAATAAGCCATGAGAATGTTTAATATATTCATCAACCTTTGAAATTGAAGGTTTTTGAATACATTCTTCAAGTTGAGCACCTTTAAATTCAAGAGATAAAAAAGGTCCTTCAATATGAATTCCTTTAATTATTGGATTTGTTAAAGAAACTTTATAAATTAATTCTAATTGTTTAAAAACAACATCATCATGTTCAGTTAAAAGTGTTGGAAAAACACTTGTAACACCCTTAGAAATATAAAATTTTAATATTTCTTCAGCTTCTTTTTCATCATTTATAGTAGAAAAATCATATCCATTACCGCCATGAGTATGAATATCAAAAAAACCTGGAATCATGATTTTAGATGAATAATCTTTTCCACTTAAATCATTTTTAGCTAATCCTAAAAAGGTAGAATCAAAAAGTACGTCACATACCTCTTCTTTATCTTCTTTAATTACTTTAATATTTTTAAAATTTTCCATTATAAAATCTCTACTTTCATTATTTATAAACTAGTAAAATTATACCATATCTATGGTATAATTTTTATTAATATTAATAATATTTAATTTAAAAAAAGGATAAATATATGATAGAAACTATTAAAAATAACTATTTAGAAGTAAATATTTCAACTATTGGAGCATTATTAACCTCTATAAAAGATTTAAATAATAATAATAATGAAGAACTTTTATATCAAATAGAAGAAAATTCTTGGCCATTTCAAGATGTTCAAATTTTCCCACTTATTGGAAAAGGAGAATATATTTATAAAAATAAAAAATATGAATTTCCTCTTCGCCATGGATTTATAAGAAATTCATCTTTTGAAATAAAAGATAAAAATGAAGATAAAATAACATTATTTTTTACTTCTAATGAAGAAACTTATAAAATTTATCCATTTTTATTTACATTTATAATCACTTTTTCTTTAAATGAATATACTTTAAATATAAAAACTAAAATAATTAATAATGATAAAAGTAAAGATTTATATTTTGCTTATGGTTCACATACTGGATTAAAAGCTTCTTCTAAAAATGGAAAAATTTCTTTTGATAAAGATATAAAAATAAATCCATTATCTAAAGATGGATTAATTTCTTTAGAAAATGAAGAAAATTTAAAAACTAAAGAATTAATACTAAATAAAGAAACTTTTAAAAAATATGATACTTTAGTTTTAAGAAATAGATATTCTTCCATTATTTTAGATAATGGATTTAATCATTTAGTTAAATATAATTTTTTTGATGCACCTTATTTAGCTATTTGGTCAAATATGAATAAGGGTGAATTTATTTGTGTTGAACCTTGGTGGGGTATTTCTAATTACACTAATGAATTATTAAATATTAAAGATATCAATGAAATTAACGTAATAAAAAATGAGAAAGAATTCTCTTATTCTTTCTCATTTATCTATAAAAATTAATTTATATTTATCAAGATACATAATCTACTTTAATACCGATATTTTTAAAGAAATCTTGATATTCTTGATCAAGTTCATCATCGGTTACAATTCGACTTACTTGAGATTGAGTAAATTGAACTAATAAACCTCTTTTATTAAATTTAGATGAATCAGTAATAATAATTATATTTTTAGCACTTTCTGCCATATTTTTAATTGCTTCACTTCTAGAGAAATCACTTCCCATAAAACCAATATTTTTAACAAATCCATCCGTTCCTAAAAAGATTTTATCAACAAAGAATTGACGAACACTACTTCTTACAAGTGGACCAACTAATACTTGAGCATCATTTTGATATTCTCCACCTAAAAGAATAATTTTATTATTACCTAATTTAGAAGCGTGTTCAGCAATATATATTGAATGAGTAATAATTGTAACTCCTGGTTTATTTTTAACAATTTCTTCAGCTAAAAGAGCACATGTTGAACCACTTCCAATTAAAATAGTTTCATTTACATCAATTAAAGAAGCTGCTTTTTTAGCGATTTTACATTTTTTATCATAATTAATTGATAATCTATTCGTAATATCAGCAGTATTCTTTTTTAAAGCAAAACCATGTCTTCTAATTAAAATTCCATAATCGCTTAAAAGATCTAAATCTTTGCGAATAGTAACTTCACTTACATTCAACATTTTAGATAAATCTTTAACAGTAATACTTTTTTTAGTATCAACGAGTTCAACTATTTCACTTTGTCTTTTATTGATTTTCATTCTTGCTTGTCTTGTCATATATAAATGATAGATTAATAGTTTCGTTTTGTAAATATAAACGAAACTATTTATTTATTTATATGACTTATTTTTTATAGTTATTATTTATATATAAATAATAAAATTACTTTTATTTCATCCTTATAAAGAGTATTATCTATTTATATGATTTACTATTTTATTTTTCCTCTAGTTGTTATTATTGCTTCAATTGTTGGAGCTATTGCGGGGATTGGTGGGGGAGTCATCATTCGTCCAGTACTAGATGCTTTTAATTATTTTTCTACTCCTGAAATAACTAATATGATTTCGACGATGTGTGTTGTTTTCGGAACATCAACATCAATCATTCGTCATGTTGCTTCAAAAAGCAAGATTGAAAATTGGAAAACTGCTGTATTTTTAGGAATTGGAGCGGTAGTTGGAGGAGTAATTGGACAATATTTATTCCAATTTGTTAAAGATTCTTCTAATGGTGATGTTTTAATTATTATTCAATCAGCAATATTAATCGCCCTTTTAATCTTTGTTCTTATTTATATGCAACTTCTTCTTCCAAAAGGAAAACAAATGCATATTAAAAACTTTATAGTTACGATTATTATCGGTATTTTCTTAGGTGTTTGTTCAACATTTTTAGGAATTGGTGGAGGACCAATTAATGTTGCTGTTTTACTTCTTTTCTTTGGAATGGATATGAAACAAGCAGCAATTAATTCTCTTATTACAATTATTTTCTCTCAACTTTCTAAAATTGTAATGGCAGGAATTGATGGTACATTTGTTACACTTTTTACAATAAATGAATTACCTACATCCGCTGATCAATCTTGGTGGATATTCCTTCTTATTTTAGTACCTATTTCAATTATTGGATCACTTTTAGGAACATTCTTTAATAAAAAAATGAATAATAAAGGCGTTCAAATAGTTTATATGGCTACTACTGTTGCAATTATTATCATTGATATATATTTATTTTTTATGTCTTCTCTTAGACTTGGTGGTATAGCTTAATAAATAATTATCTTAATATAAAAATGAAAAGAGAATATAAACTTAACTTGTTTATATTCTCTTTTTCATTTAAGTTTCAAAAGTGGTTTAAATACTTAAAAGATTTATTTAAAACTTAATTATATTATCGCACTTAATCTATTAAAAATGTTGTGAATAAATGTAAAGTTTTATTGATAAATATCGATAAAATAGTGAATGATTAACAACTACTCGAAATATTTATAATTTAATTCTCCATTACTTTCATAAAGATAATGATATCCATCACATTGTAAAAAAAAGTAACTATCTAGATGAATATTATCATCTAATATTTCTCCGATTTTATCAGTGTTAGTTATAAAATTTACATTATCTTCTAAACTCATATAAAATTCTTTATATGTAATAATTTCTTGATAATAATTCAAACATTCCAAATAATTATGTTTTAAAGGCCATTCATAGATAAAGGGAGGAAAAATTTCTCCCATTTCATCATCACCATAAACATAAAAAACATCATTTTCATCAATTTTTCCATATAAAGCATAAATATTGCCATAGTAATTTTTTTGCCATTGTTTTGGAGCTAAACTATTCAAATAGGTAGAGGAATGAGAAAAAGAATATACTTTATCGTAACCTTGTTCCTCAATCATCCTATTCATCATATCAGCTGGTTCTGGAATTTGATAAAAACATGAAGAAAGAGACATTAATGATATAAAACCTAATAATATTGTTTTTTTCATATATTTTTAAAAGGAAGGCTTTTTGCCTTCCTTATTATTTTAGTTTATTTAGCTAAATTATTTAACTAATTCTTTACAAGCTTCTTCTAAATATGAGAAGTTTGCAGCTTTTTCAGCTGTAACAGAATCACTCATTTGGTCTGAAGTTTGTGAATTTCTAATATTTTGTACATATTTCATTGCATCGCCATTGCCAAGAATTTCAAGTTGTTCTTCAGCACCTAACCATTTAGCGATATCAACAGCGCCTGTAGCAGTAAATGTACCATTTGTTAAAGATTCAACGTCTTTTTCAGATTGAACCGGATTATCACGTCTGAAGTTCATACCTTTAACTAAACCTCTCATGAATTTCTTGAAGGTTTCTTCGTTATTTTCTAACCATTTTGCATTAACAGCCCATGTTGATGGAGTATATGAATCTGGCATGTGAGTTAATGTAGAAGCAACCATTGTGAAATTGTTTGAATCATTAATAAGATTTGAAGAAACAGGAGCGAAAGCAACACAGAAATCGTATTCGTGTCTTTGCATTGCAACACCAACGTTTGCATTTGTAGCTTGAGAGACATTAATTTTGTTTGCTTCGTCATATGATGCTAATCCAGCTGGGAGTTGGTTACCATCAATATCTTGCCACCAGATATCTTGTGAATCATCTAAGTCAGCATTAATAGTTGACAATAAGTTATTCCAGAATGATTTAGGAGTTGCGTTTTGGTCAAAGACAACTTTTGCTCCTCTTAAAGCATCTGCAAGGTCTGTTAATGAAGATTCAGCTGTTAAATCTTTGCCTTTACCTTGTTTTGAAGCGATTAATTTATCATCGTTTGTTAAGTTATCTAAAGCGACTAATTTAATTTCTTCTCTTTCAGTGAAGTAGTTCCATGCAACACCATTACCCATAAAGGAAACATCGATTTGTCCAGAAACTAAAGCAGCTGCCAATGATGGTCCATCACCAGTTTGTTGATCAATTGTAATTCCTTCTTCTTCAAAGTAACCTTGAGCAATAGCACTATAACCAGCACCAGCACCAAAATTTAAGTGAAGACCTAAACGAACAGTGTCTCCTTTTGGTCCACATCCTGTAACTGCACCAGCAACCATGGCAAGTGCACCTAATGTAGCAATTAATTTAACTTTTTTCATTTTATTCTCCTTTTTTATTTAAATTAATTATTTTTTATTATTAACAAATTTTCATTTGTTTAATCCTAATTATTGTTGATGCTTCCGCTATCAACATACATTTTATAAACAACATCCCAAATATGATTTCTATATTCTTGGAATTTAGGATCTAATTTAGTTGCTTGTGATCTTGGATAAGGTAAATCAATATCAATAATTTCTTTAACTTGTCCAGGTCTAGCACTCATGATTATGACACGTGAAGCGAGAAGAACACATTCATCAACGTCGTGTGTAATAAAGAAACATGTCTTTCTTTCTTTTTCCCAAGTTCTAAGAAGATCTTCTTGTAATTGTGAACGAGTTTGTGCATCAAGTGCACCAAATGGTTCGTCAAGAAGTAAAACTTCTGAATTTAAAGCATAACCTCTTGCAATAGCAACTCTTTGTTTCATACCGCCAGATAATTCTTTTGGATATTTGTTTTCAAATCCATTAAGTTGGACCATTCCAATATACTTACGAGCAATAGCTTCTCTTTCTGTTCTAGAATAACGAACCTTTTTCATTAATGGAACTGTGTTTCCGTTTTCATCCGTTTCGTATACAGGTTCCATTTCTCCAGTTTCTTTATTCTTTTTCATTACAGGTACTTCATGTCTAATAAACTTGGTAGAGTACATGACATTTTTCTTTACAGTTAACCATGGAAAGAGTGCATATTGTTGGAAAATAATTCCTCTATCAGGTCCAGGTCCTAAGATTGGACGTCCGTGAATAGTTGCTTCTCCTTGTGTTGGTTGTTCAAGACCACCAATAATATTTAATAAAGTGGTTTTACCACAACCTGAAGGACCAACAACACAAATAAATTCATTTTCTCTAATTTCAAGATTAACACCATTTAAAGCAATGACATCATCGCCGTTTTCAACTGGATATACTTTTCTAACGTTATCAATTTTGATAACAACTTTTCCCTTGTTTTCCATACTTTATCTCCTTATTTCCATCTAGTTAATCTCTTTTCAATAAAGAGTAAGCCTTTATCAAATAAAATACCGAATAATCCTAAAACAAGGATACCCATAATACAGCCATCCATCATTGTTTGTGAACCTTGGCCTTGAATAAATGCACCAAGACCAGTTTCTGTACCGGTTAATTCTGCAGCAACAAGAGTTGTCATTGCGGCACCAACACCGAGTCTCATAGCTGTTAAAATGAATGGGAATGCACTAGGAACGATAACGCCTAAGAATAAGTTTCTATCTCTTGCACCAAATGTGTAAGCTGCTTTTACTAAAGTTAAGTCAACGTTTCTAACACCTTGATAAATTGTAACTGTCATTGTTAAGAAAACAGCTAAGAAAATAATGAAATACTTAGAATTTTCATTTGTACCAAATGCAGCAACAACAACAGGAACATATGCGATTGGTGGAACACATCTTAAGAATTGAATGAAAGGATCAAAGAATGCTCTAACAGGTTTATACCAAGCCATCAAGAATGCGACTGGGACAGACGTAATTAAAGCAATGAGATAACCAATAACAATTCTTTGTAATGAAGCTCCTAGATGTCTCCATAAATATGGGTGAACAATAGCTTGTTCATAGAATGACTCAACAACTTCCCATGGTGATGATAAATAGCTAGTTACATTTTGTAAGTCACAAATATATGCATAAAGTGACCAAATGAGAATTACGAAAATAACACCACCAAGACCTACTAAAGCCGTTTTCCAGCCAGCCCATAATGTGAAGTCTTTCATCTTTTTTGGGCCACTAGTTGCAGCATCATTAATAGGTTTTGATAAAGAAGCTAAATCTACTGCAGCTACCGCAGCATCTCTTTTAACTCTACTATCTTTAATAAATTTTGGAGTTAATTTTTCTTTATAATAGCCTTTAGGTTTTGGTTCTTTAACCTTTTTTTCTTTTTCTACCATAAACTACTCCTTAATCTGCTAATTCTTCGCTGATGCCAATGCGAGTATCATCATGATCTTGGAGTAATGTTACAGGATAAGCAACAGTCTTATCTAAGAAACTAGCTCTTCTTACGACTGATTTATGCCAATTTCTAAAGCAATACAATCTAATCTTTTTAGCAGATAATATTTCTTTAAATCCAATAGTGATTGCATATTCTGGCATAAGATAATATGCACCATCGAAATCATCCATTGAGTTAACAACTCTAGTTGCTTCAGTAATTTTAACTACTCTAGTCCCTAAGTTTTTATACTCTTCTTCGCTTTCACCGTTTTCAGGTGGTTCATTGAAAGCGATGTGACCGGTAATTCCAATACCTCCGAAACAAATGTCAACTCCACCATGATCTTGTATAACTTTATCAATATATTCGATATTTTCTAAATTAGGGAAGATTCTTTGTTTCTCATCCATAATTAAGTCTTTATCGATTAAGTTATAACAAATTTCATACATTATTTTTCTAAATGATAATGGATTTGTAACGTCAACAAGATGTGAATCGTCATCCATATATTCATCCATATTAATGAAAGTAACTTCTTTTAATGAAATTCTTTCTTCGTTAACTCTTTTTACAAAATATTTATATTGACCGACAGGTCCTAAAGGAACGATAAATAATGTTTTTTTATTTTGAGCATTATTTTCTTTGATAGTATCAACCATTAAATCAGCCATCGATTTAAAAGTTGTTTCTTTATCTTTATAAACATCGATTGGAATTTTTCCAGTTGTGATGTCTTTACCTTTAATATTTAAGAAATCTTTATTCATTTTTATCATCCTCCATACATAAGTGAACTGATGGACGTTTGAATGTCATTGGTAAGACTAAGACATTTGGATGATCACCAACATATTTTTTAGCATCATTATATGCTTCCATAACTGTATTTCTTGTCTTCATGCCCATTTCTCTAGCCCAGCCAGGTTTTTTAGCACCGACAATATAAACAGCTTTGCAATCTCTTTCAGCAATATGAGCACAAGATATCATCGAGAATGCATGGAATGGATGGAATGCATAATTGAATCGATAAGCATCAATATATTTTTTTGTGTCCATCTTATCATAATAATGCTCAATATCTGGTAATGTGTTGCCATTATCAACATAATAATCGAAGACATCTTTCATTGCTGGGAATTCTTCATCACCGAAATCATCACATTGAGCTAAAGCAATAATAACTGGATTATCACTCATAACTCTTTTAAGTCTGATTATTTGAGCAGCAATTGCTTGTTCAATTAAGATTGGATTTCTTCCTTGTCTTGTACCATATTGGAAGTCATTAGGAAGGCCCATAATAATTACATCATATTTTTTCTTTGCCCAATGAACATAGGTTCTTTTATCAGCAACTTCCCAACTTGCTTTTTCTACTGCATGGGCTTCACCTGCAAAAACAGCAATTTGATGAGAGAATGAATCTAATACAGCATCAACACAGAAGAAACTTCTTCCCATTCCATGTTCCATCCATTCACCAATAGCATCAAATTTTTGTCTCATTAATGAATGTGAAGTAACTGGAACGAAATCATCTCTATGCATAACTGCTGGACAGTGATGGGATGAAATTGATTCCCAATTTGATATACCGGTTGCACAATGTTTATATCCACCACTATATCCGCCATATGGATTACCTTGAGTATGACCAATTAAGAATGTTATATCGCTATCATAAACGTACTTATTGATAACAACTTTAGCATTGAATTTAGGTTCATAGCCAAGATCAACAATATGTTCAGGATCTTCACTATCATGATTGATAATTTGTCCTTTTGGATAGAATCTATCAAAGATTTCATCCCCTAAGATTCTTTTAATTTCTTCTGGTTTATTTTTTCTATGTAAACCATTTGAACAAATAAGTAAGATATCTTTTTCTTCAACTCCATATTTTTCACATTCACTAATAATTAATGGAATCGAAGTTTTACGGTGAGAATCATCTTGGAATCCACCTTTAACTTTGTCAGGGAAGACAATAGTTACCTTACTTCCTTTATGAACCAATTCAGAAATTGGTTTCATATTGAGAGGATGTAATAAAGCATTCATTGTTGCTTCTTTAACATCCTTAATACCTTCTGGATCTTTTACTGTAACACCTGTTTCGAAAATGTCACTACCTTCAGGTACTTCGACAGCAACTTGACCATCGCCATACTCTAAATTTACTTTCATACTACTTTAACCCTTCCTTATATGTTTTTACGATTTCTTCAAAATCACTTAAATAGAAACCGAAATCTTTACCAAATCTTGTTAATGCAATTAAGCCACCATCAAGTTCTTCAATTGAAGCAAGCATTTTAGCATTATCGATTTTTAATCCTCCACCGTAAACAACATTACAAGGAACTACACTTTTAATATGTTTAACGATATCTTCTATATATTCTTTATCTGGAGGTGTTTTCCCAGGTCCAATTGCCCATACAGGTTCATAAGCAATTGTAACTTTTGAAAGATCAACATCTTTTAAACCAACTAATAATTGATTTTTTAAAACCTCGTATTTATGATCTTGTTCTTCCATTTTTTCACCAATACAATAAAGAACATTCATTCCTAAATCTGTAGCACATTTAACTTCTTTATTTAAAATAAGGTTAATATCATATTTTTCTCCACCAAGTGAAGTTAAATAATTTAAATGATTTCTTTCTTCGCAGTGGCCAATCAAACAATCATTAACTCCAATTGCTTTCATGGATTTAGCTGTTCTAGAAGTTGTAAACGCACCAAAATTGCCACCTACACTAACATCTGCATAGTGGACACCTTGACAACCAACATGAATCTTTTTTGCTTCACTTAATGCTGGGAAGAGATTAGATTCTTGGAAATAAATTGTAATTGGAATGTCTAAATTCATTTTTTCAATGCCAGAAACAATTGTTTTTCCATAACTTTCGTTTAAGGCTGTGTCATTGATACCTCCAACTTCACGTGGGATATCGAATCTTTTTAAGTTTAAATAAATATTTTTCATTTATGAAAGCCCTTACATTTGCTTATATTCTAGTTTACTAATTTTTCAAAAACTAGTCATTAAAAAGTTAGACTTACATTAATTTTTAAAAGTCTTTCATATGTTCACTTTAAACTTTCATTCGAAATAGTTTATATATTATTTTCACTTACATTTATTAAAAAATCACACTTTTTCACAACATCATAGTGTTTTTGATAGTTTTTTTCTAAAACAATCCACTTAGAAAAAAACATCTCGTAATTAGAAGGATTTCTTTTCATTATTCTTTCTTTTTGTAATCTTTCGTCATTAAACTTTAACACAATTGAATAATCATAATATTTCCCTAAAAAGTTAGTATTAAGAGAATAACTTCCTTCAACAACTATTATTTTCTTCTCTTTCTTATTTATTTTTTCTTTCTTTTTATTATATTCTTGAGTTTTGCAGTTAAAAATAGAATAAGAAAAAGAAGAAATATTATCATTAGTTAATTTATCAATAACTTCTTCTTTTAATCTTTTATAATTTATATTTCCATCTATTAAAGAAGATATATTATTCATATCGATGCTACCTTTATTTTCTAAATAAAAATCATCGATATGAATAATAGCTAATTTATCTTTATATATAGATTTTAAAGATAGTGCTAGTGTAGATTTTCCACTAGCACTATCTCCATCAATAGCAATAATTATACTTTTATCATTATTCTTATTTAATAATTCATCTATTTTATTTTTTATTTTATCAAGATAATTCATTTTTTTATTTATTTATAAATAGGATTATTTAATTATTAGTATTTTCATTATTATTTATATCTTCATTATTATCATTTTTATTATTTAAATGATAAGAAGGGATAAATTTTTGTATTAATTTTAATCCATAAAGTAGACGAATAATTGCTGGAATTAAAATAATTTGTAAGATCATTCCTGGCCAAGCAGTACCAAAAAAACCTGCCCAATAAGCTGCCCATGAATAAGTAGATCCATCTGTTTTTAAAAATGTAAAAATATATGTAGCAAATCCACCAATTATTCTTCCTACTATCATTGCACTAATAAGTGAAATATAAATAGGAACAAGTGAATCTAACTTAGATAATTTTTTATTTTTTGTTAAAAGCATAAATAATAATCCCGAAACCGCTCCATAAGTAGCAAGTTCAAACATCATTGATAAAGATGTAGGAATAATTGGTGGATTTCCAAAGATTAAAGTTCTAGTAATTGGAGTAATTAAACCAATAAAGGCACCATAAATTGGTCCTAAAACAAATCCACATAAAAATACAGGTATATGCATTGGTAAAAGCATATTTCCGATTTCAGGAATCTGACCTGTTATAAAAGGAAAAAGCCAACCTAGAGCTAAAAACATGGCTGCTAAACAAATTTTATTTATTTGAAGTGCAAATTTTGTCATAGAAGACCTCCATTGATTATTTTATACTAGTAATTTACTTTCGAAGCAAATATATAAACAATAAATTCTAAACAAAAATTATAAAATAGTTTCGTTCAAAAGTAATTTTATTATGAAATTCAAAAATTCTTCATTTAAATAATTTTTTCTTCCTTGTGCATTTTAATTAAGTAAAACATGCTACTAAATTGTATCAAATAGTTTTAAAAAATTAAAAAAAAGATGGTATGCCGCATTTCATCATTTAAATTTTGTTTATGTTTCTTATATTTTTAATCATTCATTTATTAATGAAATTTTAAAAGAAAAATCAGGAAATTTATAATTAAATGCTAAAGTAGTCTTCTAAGACTAAAGATAAATCATAATTGCTTTCATTTATTTTATATAAATTATTGTAAACTAAAAAACCGCTTGGTTTATTATTTTCATATAAATACATGTCTTCTATTCTATACGCGAGTTTATCTATTAATTCGAAACCGGCTTTTACATTTAATTCATCCACAATAAAACTACATATATCATCTATATTATTTTTATAAGAGTATGCATTAAATTTGTATGGACCTTCAAATTTGCTAATTAAAGATGTCCTATCAAAATAAAAGTAATGTTCTTCTCTATTTTGAGCTCCGCTTGCATAAAGAAGATATCCTAAATCAACGCCTCTTATTTCATCAATAATTTTTATCGAACCTAATAAAGCGCATTCTTTGTTACTTTTTAAAAAATCATCTAAAACTAAATATTCTAAATTCCTTCTTCCGCAAGAAGGAAACAGAATAACACTAACTAAACTTAAACCAAGAATTTTAAATAACTTATTCATAAATTCTACCTTCAAAACATATAAATTATTGAATAAAACAAAGAAAATATTCCAAAAAATATAAAAACAAAATCGAATATCATTAAACCAATTTTATGCACTTTATCAATTTTCACTTCGCTTAAATGTTCAAAAATTAAAGATAAAATACCTGAAAATAGAGGAATAGAACATATACCTAGAAGTATACCTTTATAAACTATCCTAATATCATAAATAAATAAAAATAGCGAAATTACAACAGCAACTAAGCCTAATGTTCTGAAAATCAATGATAATATTGAATATTTGCGATCATTTTGAATCATAATTACATTTTTTTAAATTATACAAAATTAAGACTTGTTTATAAAATATTAATTAGCTTTAGTAATATTTGTTGCTCTACGTTTAAAAATTGCAAAACTAATGAATCCAAATATAAATAGAAATTAAAGCGTTGGCAATTAAATATGATGAATTAATAAATTTACACTTTTATGAAGGAGTTTTTAAAAAGTTATCAAAAAACGTATAAAAATGGCCTAATTTTGATTTTTATTTTCTTCACTATTTTCTTTCTTTTTAATTTTAAACCAACTTGAAGGAAGCTGAGAAAAAATAACTGCTATAAACATGATTATCGAACCAAAAATTTCTTCAATAGACATATTTTGGTTAACATCACTAAATTTATAGAATTGATAAATAATTACTGCGCTTATTGCACTAAAAACACTTTCTAAAGAAAGAATTAAACTAGCAATTGTTGGATTAACGCCCATTTTTTGACCAACCATTTGTAAAGTATAAGCAACTCCACTAGAAACGATTCCTATAAATAAAATTGCAATTATTGATTCTAAATTCATCATATTAATAAATGAATTAATATCAAATCCTAATATTAGACGAATAATAAAAGAAATTATTCCTTGAACTATAAGTTGGCCAAAAGAAAGATAATAAACATTTATTTTAGAAGAATAATGATCAACGAGTAAAATTTGAATCGCAAAAAATAAAGTTCCTACTAAAATAAGTAAATCTCCACTAGAAAAAGAAAATCCACTTTTAAAATCAAAAGATAAAAGTAATAAACCAATTAATGCAATCAATATAGAAATATAAACATTTAAACCGCATTTTTTATGCAAAAACAAACCAAAAATAGGTACTAATATTATATATAAAGAAGTTAAAAACCCAGTTTTTCCAGCACTTACTGTTTCTAAACCCATCTGTTGAAAAAGAGAAGCTAAACATAGAGCTATTCCACATAATAAAGGAGCAATAATTAAATCTTTCTTTTTATATTTTATGTTATTTTTCTTATCTTTTTTTAAGAAAAATAACATAAAAGGAAGTATAGTTAAAGCACCTACTATACTTCTAAGATATAAAATAGTATAAGCATCCATATATTTAGATGCCATTGATTGAAATATAAAACTTACACCCCATAAAAAGGCTACAAGAAGTAAAACTAAACTACCTTTAAATGCACTATTTTTCACGATTAAAGATTATATTATAAATATATTTTCATTTAAAGATTGATATTTTATTGCTTTAAGCAAATAACTATTTCTTATTCTTTTTAGTCAAACTCATTAAGAATTTAAATGTATTTTGGATATAGTTTTTATCGTTTAATATATCAATAAGTAAAGGGACATTATCTTTATTAACTAAACCATTAGAAAAATATACCATTTGTCTAATTGGAGAATCAAAAACCATTTGTTTAACAAAATCATCTTCCCTGATAGTTTTAGCAAACATTAAGATATTTTTTAATAATTTAGCACCTTTTGATCCATAATAAATTGCTAAATCTAGTGAAGAATTTATATCGTGAATAATATTTTCTTTATCTATTTTTCTTAAAACTAAAGATTTATCTAATTCTAAAAATTCATTATCTGAAATATCTTTAACATCACATTTAAAATATTTTTGAGTTTTTAAATAATATGGAGAATCGCTATAATCCATTCTTACTCCATTTACTTTAACTCTAAATTTTTCGATAACATCAAGTGAATTTTTAGCAATTTCAACATTATAAATTCCATCTTGAACAATATATTTTTTAACATTTATATCATAATAAGCAAAAGAAGAATAAGGTAAAGTAAGTTCAACATGAGTCGAAGAATTTGCTTTAACTAATACTTTATCAAACTTTTTTAATTCTCTTTTAGCATTAAAAACTACATCGTTTGGTTTTCCAATGTAAAGTTGGACTACTTCTTTAGCATCAATTGAAGAATTATTAACTAAATCAAAAGAAACTTTAATTTCTTCATTTTCATTAACCATTTCTTTATCAATATTAAAGTTTGAATAAGTAATATTTGAATAAGAAAGACCATGACCAAATGGGAATAATACTTCATCACTATGAGAAGTATAATATCTATAGCCAACAAAAATCGATTCTTTATGTGGATTATCATATCGATTATTAGTTAAATAATTACTCATTAGTGAAGAAGATAATTTTTTAAAGAATGTTTCGGCTAATCTTCCACTAGGATTAACTTTTCCATATAAAATATTAAGTAAAGCTTCGTTAATTCCTTCTCCTCCATAATAACATTCAACTAAACCTCGAATATTATCGATAAATGGTAGTTCAACAACTGACCCATTTTCTAAAATTACAATAATATTTGGATTTACTTTACTAATCTCATTAACAAGTTCAATTTGAGGAAGTGGTAAAGAAGCATCTTTTCTATCATATCCTTCACTTTCTATTTCATTAGGTAAACCTAAGAAAATAACAATTTTATTTTTATTTTTTGCTAAATCAACTGCTTCTTTTATTAAAGGTTTACTATTTTGAAGCGATAAAGAATCATATCCTCTAGCATATTGATAATGAGTTGAAAATTTTTCTAATTCTTTAATAAACCCTGGTAATCTATAAGGATTAACTTTGGAAGAACCTAAACCTTGATATCTAACACGGTTAATAAATTCACCAACAAAAAGAATTGTATCATTATCATGAAGAGGTAATAATTTTCCATCGTTTTTAAGTAAAACTATAGATTCTTCAGCAGCTTTAACACTAAATTCATGATCAGCAGCATAATCAGAGACTTCATTCTCATTATTTTCAACAATTCGATATAAAGAAATACACCTTTCAACTGCTTTATTTATCTCTTCTTCAGTTATATTCCCTTTTCTATAATCTTCTAAAACTTTAAAATAATTAACATTATTTGAATTAGGCATTTCTAAATCAAGACCATTTTTAATAGATAAAGTCGCATCATTAATTGCTCCCCAATCAGAAATACTTATTCCTTTAAATCCCCATTCATTTCTTAATAAATCATTTAAAAGATATTTATTTTCACAAGCATATGTACCATTTATTAAATTATAAGAAGGCATTATTGAAGCAGGCTCTGCTTCAATAATACATTTTTTAAATGCTTCTAAATATATTTCATGGAGTGCTCTTAAATCTACTACTTCATTAATTCTTGCTCGATCTTTTTCTTCACTATTTACTGCAAAATGTTTAACACATGCTCCAACATTATTAGATTCAATTCCTTTAATATAGGAAATAGCAAGTTCACCTGTTAAATAAGGATCCTCACTAAAATATTCAAAATTTCTTCCACATAATGGATTTCTTTTTATATTAATTGCAGGTCCTAAAACAATTTGGATATTTTGATTTCTAGCTTCTTTTCCAATTCTTCTTCCAATTTCATATAAAAGATTTTTATCAAACGAACATGCTGATAAAGAAGCAGTAGGAAAACAAACTGCACTATAAGAAGAAAATATTCCTTTTTCATTATTTCCACTTTCTTTTCTTAAACCATGAGGTCCATCACTCATTCGAATACTTTTTAAGTTTATTTTTTCTAAAGGAATAGTTGTCCAAGAATCTTTTCCTCTTAAAAAAGCTATTTTTTCTTCAATACTTAAATTTTTAATTTCTTCTTTAATATCCATAAATTATTTTTACCTCATTAATACGTTTTTATTATATCAAAATATTTATTATTAATTATTTCTTTTATATAATTTTAAGGGATTTTACTTATGAAGATTATAGATAAAAAGACATTTAAAAAAATAAACCAATATAATTATTTTAAAACTTTTGATGATCCAACATATGGTTTTAATGTTAAAATTGATGTTACTAATTTAGTTAAATATAAAAATGAGAAAAAAATTTCATTTTTTATACCATTTTTATATTTAACTACACTTGCAATGAATAATATTTATGAATTTCACCTACGTGAAATAAATAATGAAATAGTTTATTTTGAAACTATTAATCCAACCTATACTGTAATTGGTAATAATGGTGTTTATTATAATACACGTAACGATTTAAGAGATTCATTTAAAGTATTTTATAAAGAAACAAGAAAAAATATTGATTTAATTAAAAATAAAACTGATATTGATTTAGTTTATAATGATGAAGATTATGCCGTTTATTATATGACCTGTGTTCCTACAGTTTCTATTTTAGGGATGAATCATCCAACTCCTTCGAAAAATTATACTTCAAGTAGTGTTCCTCGTGTTTTGTGGGATAAATATTATTTAGATAAAAATGATAATCATTATTATTTAACACTTAACATCACCGTTTCGCATTGTTTTATTGATGGCTATCCATTAAGTGCAGCATTCATTAAATTAAATGAAATGTTAAATAATTTAGATAAATATTTAGATTTATAAAAAAGTAGATAAAAAGAGCCAAGTTTTGAAACAATGGCTCTTTTTTATTACATTTTTATAAAATTTACTCAAAAAGTGAATATTTTTATTGTTTAGAAGCATTCTTGTCTAGTAAACGTCGACGTAGGTTGTGGGGGGGAATAATTAAACTTATTCTCTTATTATAGGCAATTTTTTAAAAAAATAACTTATTTATAAAATGGTTACAGCGCCATCTTCTTTTATTTCTAATTTATCACCTGTTTTAACAGTATCCAAAAATTCTATTCCCAATTTATCTATACAAATAATAGGTGAATTTTGCCAAACCTTTGCTAAAACAATTCCACTAGCTGCTAATGAATCGATTTCTTCACTAAAAAGGAATGCAGCGGGATTGATACCCATATCACAAACTGTTTGAATAACTAATCCTCCAGTAGTTGAACCAATTGTAATAGGTAAACACAAAATTTTATTAGTAATGTCAACGCCATACAAATCTTTATTATTTTGGTCACTAACAATAACTTTTTTCTTTTTCATTAATGCTGATTTTTGGAAAGAAGCAAGTGTATTGAATCCTTGATGAGAAACGGCAGCTTCACCAGTAAAATTACCCTTAGCAATAACTCTTCCTTTAAATGTTTTCATGTCTTTCTTCCTCCTATTTAGTAATTAATTCTAAAATCTCATCATCTTTAAAATAACGAGCCATTGAATAAGTTCTTAATTTATTAGAATTAGTTAAAATTGCTTTGCCATGAACAAGTGGATTATTTGTATACATCAAAGGACAGATTGAAGAAAGTCTAACTCCATAATCATAAGCTTCTTTATATAAAAATTCATTTTCTTTAATAAATTTAGCTTTTACTTTTGGAGCGCTAGTTAAAATTACTTGCCCATTTACTTTATTTTTAGAGCGATCTTTTAATGATTTAACAATATTTTCACACCAAGACTTTAATTGATAATAAGTTAAATGTGGGCATCCAATAAACGTAATCTCTGGATTAGCATCTTTCTTTTTCCACATATTTGGATATGATTTATAAACTCTATCTAATTCGGTATCGTCGATAATATATTTTTTAGCATTAGGGGAAATTAAATTTTCACCACTTTCTTTAGCTTCAGGTGTCAAATTTTCTACATGAAATAAGCCAACTGCCCCATTTGAAGCGCTTGCTGCACCCATATCTTTTAAATAAGCTTCATTTTCATGATCAAGTTCGCTTCCAATAAATCTATCAAGACCCTTAATATAAGGAACTTCTTCCATTACTTTCATTCCGATTGCTGAACCTAAGATTTGTGCTTCAGGGACTTTACTTGTTTTAACTTCAACAATCCAAGTTGCTCTCCTATTTTCATCAAGTAATAAACCAAACTCTGGAACATATCCAATAATTGAACCAAATAAATCAAGCATTCCCGAATTTCTATTACATCTTGCACCTAAAACAGAATTTGCAAAAACAACCGCGCTTGATTCGGCCCAAGATAAAATATCACCTTTTTTAGGTCTATTACCGCATTCTTCTAAATAACATGTGCAAGAAAAAGAATCCTTATCAACTAAACCAGCTTTTAACATTTGTTCAGTGTATTCTTCTTGTTTTCCATATAAAATTTTATTAAAAACTACCTTTTCTAAAAGATTACATTTAACATTTTCATAATCTAAAGGTGCTGGATCACAGGTAAAACCTCCTTCAGCTTTTAATCCTTCTTTATTAATTTCTTCCATAGTTTTAAATAATGGTCTTAATAAAGGAATTCCAAAAGAAGTAACAAGGTGTCCTTCTTTATGGGTTACCGGAACCATTCTTTTTGCACCAAAAATATCACCAAAAAGAACGAGTGTTTCCATCATTTTTCTTAAGGTGTCACCCTTTTTGCCTTCTAAAATATCAATTTGTTCTTGAGTTAACTCCATTTTGTAATCAATCATAAATTACTCCTTATAAATCCATTGCTACTTTATAAGCACCCCAAATAACATTTCTTAAATTTCCAACTTCTTTTGCGTCTCCAACAAGGTGAACATGAGATGATTTTTTTGCAAGTGGAGCAGGATTATAACCAATTGAACAAATAACTGTATCATAATCTAATGCAACTTCATTTCCATAAATATCAACACAAACTACTGCTTTATCTGTAATTTCCCTGACATTAGTATCTAAATGAACATCGGTTTTATGAAGTTTAAAGAAATCTCTTAAATAAGAAGAATTAGCTAAACACAAACCTCTTACAGCCATTAAATCTTGTTTAACTTCAACAATTGAAACTGTTTTTCCTTTTAAAATTAAGTCGTAAGCAATTTCGCATCCGGTTAAACCACCGCCAATAATTACAACTTTATCTCCAACTTGCTCTTTATTATCTAAATAAGATAAAGCATCAATACATTTCTCAGCGCCCTTAATATTTAATTTTCTGGCTTTAGCGCCATTTGCTACAATAATTTCATCTTCTTTTAATTCTTCTATATTTTTAATTGTTGTATTTAACTTAACACTAACTTGTAGTTGATCCATTTGTCTAATATACCAACTAATAAGTTTTTTATCGCTATCCTTAAAGTCGAAATTAGAAGCTTCACAGAAAACGCCACCTAAATGGTCACTTTTTTCATAAATTGTAACTTTATGGCCTCTTAAAGTAGCAACTCTCGCAGCTTCCATTCCACCAATCCCTCCACCAATAACAGCAATTGTTTTTGGGGTTTTTGCTTTTTCAATACGATAAGCACTATTCATTGTTTCAGGATTTAAAGCACATCTAGACATATGTTGAACATCGCTAAATGCTTGATCATTTGCAACTCCTTTATAATGAGCCATGTTAAAGCAGCCATTATGACAATGAATACATGGCATAATATCTTCTATTCGATCTTCCATAACTTTAGTTACCCAAGCTGGATCGGTTAAAAATTGTCTTGCAACACCCATTGCATCAATTTTTCCTTCTTTGATAGCTTCGCTAGCAACGTCTAAAGTCATTTTGCCTGCACAAACTAAAGGAATAGTAACTGCTTTTTTTAGTTCAGCAACATCATTTAAATTACAATTGTTAGGCATATAAACTGGTGGATGAGCCCAATACCAAGCATCATATGTACCATTATCGCAATTTAACATATCATATCCAGCGTCTTGAAGATATTTTGCAGCTAATAAAGATTCTTCTAAATCTCTTCCTACTTCAGTATAGTTACTACCTTCTTCAGGAAGTGCGCCATGATCAAAGCCTTTTGTTTTAGAAATAACAGAATATCTTAAAGATACAGGGAAGTCCTTTCCACATTTATCTTTAATTGCATGAACTACTTCTACAGGGAAGCGATATCTATTAACAAAGCTTCCACCATAATCATCACTTCTTTGATTAGTATATTTTAAGGTAAATTGATCTAATAAATATCCTTCATGAACTGCGTGAACTTCAACTCCATCTACACCAGCATCTTTAAGCATTTTGGAAGTTAATGCATAAGCTTCAATAATTTCTTTAATTTCTTTAACTGTCAATGCTCTACATTTAATCGATGGATCCCAACGTGAAGGAAGTTCGCTAGGAGAAGCACATAAATAAGATGCATCAATAATTGGTTTAGCTAAAAATCCTAAGACTTTATTTTTAGTTAAAACTTTTAAAGGTTCGGTAATTGCAAAACTTCTACCAAACCCAGCAGTAAGTTGAACGAATAATTTAGCACCAGTTTTATGGAATTCTTCCATATAAACCTTTAATTCATCAAACATCTTTTTATTTTTATAAAGCCAACGATTTAAAATAGTATCTTTTAAAGGAGCGATACCTGGAATAATTAATCCAACATTATTTTTAGCTCTAGTTAAAAAGAAATCGGCAGCTTCTTTATCAAAATGGTTTCTTTCCATCCAACCAAAAAGAGATGTTCCACCCATTGGACATAAAACTATTCTATTTTTAATAGTTACATTCCCAATATTCCAAGGTGTAAATAAAGTTTCATATTCTTTTTTCATTATCCTTTTTCTCCCTAATAAGTTTATGAATTTATTAATATTATAAAATAAAAGTTAAAAAGAATAATTAAGAATCTAATTAAATATTTATATTTGTTAATTATTCAAGCAAAAATAAAGTCGAATGATTAAATCAATCATTCGACTAAAGGAGAAAAATATTATATGCAATATAGTGAAATAAAAATATTAATTTAATTAATAAAATAATAGAGCGAACTATATTGCTTATGAATTATTAATAATGTTAAGACTAAAACAAATTTTTGACAAGCAATTTTATAATTTATCGTATTTAGTTGCTTTTCCATAACTTTTTTCTATAGGATATTTTTCTTCATTTTTCTTCATTTTATTATTAATAATTTCATCTAAATCTAAATTGAGTTTAAGTACTAAATCAATTATATAAACACTTACATCAGCTAATTCATCTTTAACGTCATCAATATTAAAATTAGTTTCATCCCATTGAAAACATTCTAATAATTCGTTAGCTTCAATTGATATTGATTTTGCTAAATTAGCAGGGGAATGAAATTGATCAAAATTACGATCATCACTAAATTTTTTTATTCTTTCAATAGTTTCTTTTTTAATCATATTTATTTATCCTTTTTCTATTCTTTATAAAAATCTTTTAATTCAAATAAATTAAAATCTTTTTTATCAAAATCATTACTAAAACCATTTTTAGAAATAAAACCTAATCTATAAAATGGTATTTCTAAAGACTTTGATTGAGATAATTCTTCTTCGATTACTTTTTTATTTACTTTTTCAGATGTAAATTTACATTCATAAGAAATATATCCATTTTCATCTAAACTCACAACATCAAATTGACGATTAACTTTATTTTTTGAATCATCATAAAAATATGTTCCGATATCTTTAAAAATTGGCTTGATTTTCCCTTTTAAATTTTCTCTTAACAAAAATTCTTTTGAAACTTTTTCAAATGATTTAGGCAAGAAATTTTTATAAAAATCATCTTTAATAAAATTATCGAAAAACATTTTCGGATTTCCCCTTATTAACGAATAAGGAGAAGCAAATATATATTTATAATAAAAAGAAAAGAAATTATCTTTAAATTGGTAAAACGTTAGTTTTTTATTTTCTTTTTTATTTATTGGTACAACTTTTTCAATAATATCCATTTCAATGAGTTTTTTAAGTAAATAATCTGGTTTAGTTAATTTTTCTTGACTTAAAACACTCAAAATATCTGCATATTTTGTTTTACCTCTAGCAATTAATAAGATTAAATCGTTCAATCTATTTATTTTAGTTGTTTCTAATAAAATCATTTGATTTAATTCAGCTTCTAAAATCGAGTCTTTTTTTATAATTAAAGAACAAATATTATCTTCAACACTTTTAGAATCATTTATCAAAGAATTAAAATATGCCAATCCGCCAAAAACTGAATAACATATAAATTTGTCTTCATCTGAATAATTTGGATAAAATAAAGAGCTTTCATAATAATCAAACGGACGAATCAACAAAATGTTTGTAAACCTACCATAACAATGTGAAGTACTATCTATCATTTTTTCGATTAATTGAACATAACTTCCACTTATAATTAATTTCATTTTTGATTCATTTTTATATTTATCAATAGCTATAGCTAATGATGATTCAATTGAAAAATCTTCTTCTAACAAAAATGAAAATTCATCAATAACAAAAACAAACTCTTTTTCTAAAGAATAACGAAAAACAAAATCAAAAAAAGAGTCAAAATCTTTGAAAACAATATTAGGCAAATTAAATAAATTAAGAAAATATTCGCTTAATGTTTGAAGGTTTAAATCTAAATTTGTTTTTTTACATTCAAAGCTACAAACAATTTTATCGGTTTCTTTTAATGCTTGAGTTATTATTTCTGTTTTACCAACTCTTCTTTTTCCATAAATTAAAGCGGCTTTAAAAGAATTGCTTTCAAGCATTTCTTTAAGTTCTTTTAATTCTTCTTTTCTTCCTACGAACATAATTAATTCCTTATTTATATTATAAACAATTTTTAAGGAAAATCAATTTTGGGAAAATCGATTTGGGTAAAAAATTTATAATTCTTCTTTCCACCTAATTTTCTAAATTCCTCTATCTTTTTAATTCCAAATAAGCCACAGTTTCCACGTGGAAGGTTCTAGGGAACATATCTATGAAATCTATACTTTCAATATTATAATTTTTCTTTAAAATTGATAAATCTCGAGCAAGGGTTCCAACATCGCAAGAAATATAAACAATCTTCTTTGGATGTGAATTCATAATTCCTTTTAAAAATTTTGGATCTAATCCTTTTCTTGGCGGATCAACAAATACGCAATCATAGGCTTTTTTTAACATTACATCTTTTGCATCACTAACAATAAATTTAGCGTTTTTTATATTATTTAATTTTAGATTTTGATTAGCATCTTCAATTGCTTCTTTAACTATTTCAACACCCAAAACATTTTTTACATATTTAGATGCAATTAAACCAATCGTTCCAATTCCACAATATGCATCTAAAATTTCATCTTCTTTTGTTAAATGAGCTTTAGAAATTGCTAAAGAATATAATTTTTCACATTGATCATGATTAACTTGATAAAAAGATTTAGAAGAAATCTTAAAATTTACCCCTAAAAGAGAATCAAAAATAAATCCTCTTCCATAAGCAACTTCTTCTTTTTCTCCTAAAATAACATTAGTTCTTCGTTCATTATAATTATAAATAACAGTCGTAATTTCTGGATTTAATTTTAATAATTCTTTAATAAAAACACCTTTGTTTTTAAATTGTTTTTCTTTTACAACTAAAACAAGCATTATTTCTTTACTTACTTTACCAACTCTTATTAAAACATGTCTTAAAATTCCTTCATCTTTATCTTCATCATAAGCGTTAATTTTCATTGAAAGCATTAAATCTTTAATGTTTTTTAAAATTGAAACATGTTCTTTGCTTTCAATAACACATTCAGAAATTGGTACGATATCATGACTTTTAAAACGATAAAAACCATAAACTAATCTTTTTTGTTTATCATAACCAAAAGGAACTTGGATTTTATTTCGATAATAATATGGTTCTTCCATTCCAATAATTGAAGGATTTTTAACATCTATTTTAGCAATTGATTTTAAAGTATTTATAGCAACTTTTCTTTTGTATTCTAATTCTTTTTCATATAAAAGATTTTGAAAAGAACAGCCTCCACAACTAGTTGCACAAGGACATTTAGGATTTATTCTATAAGGAGATACTTTAGTTAATCTTTTAATTTTACCAATATCATAATCTTTTTTATGATATAAGACTTCTATTTCAGCTTCTTCATCAATTAAAAGAGAAGGAACAAAATAGGTCCTTTTATTTTTATCTTTAGCTAATCCTTGACCATCATAAGTAAAATCTACACATTTAACATTTATAATTTCGTTTTTCATATCTTTTTTATTATTTAAAATAATTATTTATTAAATTCTTTTCTTTTATAATATCAATAAATTCTTTTGATGTAACTTCTTTATCATTATAAAGAAGTTTACTTATTTCTAAATATCCATTATTTACTTTAACAATTAATTTATTATCTATTAGAGAAGTTATACCTCCATTAGCTAAATATTGTAATGTTATAATTCCTTCATATTTTTTATATTTTAAAAATATAACTTTTTTATTATCTAAATAAGCATAATAAAGTTTGTTATTATGCTTATTTATAAAAATAAAATCTTTATTAAAATCTAGTTTTTCCATAAATTATATAATAGATAATAATATTTAATTAAATTAGTGACATAGAGAATAAAAATTAATTGTTACAAATTATGAAATATATCAAATTTATCACTATTTTTTTATATTTTGTTTATAATAAAATTATTAGATGGTGCTTCTTATTCTATCCCTTATAAGCACCATCTTTTTTTATTTATTATTCTTCATTAAAGACTTAACATATTCAACTTCTTTATTAATATCAAGTCTAGGGAAAAGAATTGTTCCTTTTTTAACATGTTTATTATCTAATAAATGTTCATCTAAAATATTATTAAAATCAGCTTCTTCATCACTTAAATTTAACTCTTCATAAACTTCTTTTACCTTTTTAACTAAAACCGGTTCTAAAAGTTTAGTTGAAACAAATAAAACACGTGCTAAATGAGCTAAAACTGATTTTAAATTTTCTTTTTTTGTATCATCTTTAGCGAATGCCCATGGAGTAGTTTCTTCAATATATTTATTTGCTCTAGAAATTAAAGACATTACATCAATAAATCCTTCGGTAATTTTTAAATCATCAAGTTCATCAATATATTTTTCAACAGTTAATTTAATTAATGAATCAATTTCATTATCTTCCTTATTAACATCTTTTAAATAAGAAGGGATAACTCCATCAAAATATTTTTCAATCATTGAAATTGTTCTAGAAACTAAATTTCCATAGTTATTAACTAAATCCATATTGATACGTTCGATAAATTGTTCTGGAGTAAATTGTCCATCGTTACCAAAAATAATTTCTCTAGTTAAATAATATCTAAGAGCATCAACGCCATATCTTTCAATTAATGGATAAGGAGAAACTACATTTCCTTTTGATTTAGACATTTTTCCATCTTTCATCATTAATAATCCATGGACAAAAACTCTATCTGGAAGTCTTAAACCCATTGATGTTAAAAATTCTGGCCAATAAATTGTATGGAAACGAGTAATATCAGCTCCGATTACGTGAATAATTTCACATTCTTCACTTTCCCAAAATTTTTTAAATAAAGAATCATCTTCGCTTAAATAATTTAAAGCTGAAACATAATTAAAAAGAGCATCAACCCAAACATAAGAAACATGTCCTTCATATTCTTTAATTGGTACACCCCATTTAAAAGAAGTTCTAGAAACACATAAATCTTCTAATCCAGGTTTAATGAAATTATTAATCATTTCATTTTTTCTACCTAAAGGAAAAATACTTTTTTCTTTATCAAAAAATTCTTTTAACTCAGGTAAATATTTTTGAGTTTTAAAAAATAAACAAGGTTCTTCTTCTTTAACAACTTCTCTTCCACAATCAGGACAAAGATGATTTTCTCCAACCTGCGTATCTGTCCAAAAAGATTCACAAGGAATGCAATACCATCCCTTATAACTTCCTAAATAAACATCATCATTTTTAATCATATGAGAGAAAACTTTTTGAACTACTGCTATATGTTTAGGATCGGTTGTTCTAATAAATTCATCATTAGAAATTTCCATTACTCTCCATAAATCCTTAAATTTAGCAACGATTTCATCAACATAACTTTGAGGATCTAATCCGGCAGCTTTAGCATTTTTTTCAATTTTTAAACCATGTTCATCTGTACCTGTTAAAAAGAATGTTTCAAAATGTCTCATTCTTTTATAACGAGCAAAAACATCACATAAGGTTGTACAATAAGCATGCCCAATATGAGCATTTCCAGATGGATAATAAATAGGAGTTGTTATATAAAATCTTTTCTTTTCCATAAATTTAATTAACCTTTCTTTTTTTCTTTTATTTTTTAAACAATTAATAAATAATCCTTGGATTAATATACCATTTTTTTACTTTCTTTTATATAAGAAAAAATGGAGTTATATTCTCCATTTTTTCTTATAAATAAATTTAATTTTAAACTATTTTTTAAGTCCGTATTTTTTATTGAATTTATCAACTCTACCATCAGCTTGAACGAATCTTTGTTTTCCAGTATAGAATGGATGGCAATTCGAACATGTATCAACTCTAATTTCTTTCATTGTTGATTCTGTTTCAAATGTTGCACCACAAGAAACGCATGTAACTGTGCATTTTTGATACTTTGGATGAATTCCTTCTTTCATAATCTTTACTCCTTCCGCCTTGAACTTTCTTATTTTCTTGTTCAAAGAAAGCATGTATCGAGATTATAGAAAAGAAAGGGATAAATATCAAGAAAAATATGCTTTTTTCAATATATTTACTTATATTTTTATAAATTTATTTTCCATTTATAGCATCAAATGGATTTTTCTTAGTATAGTGAGAAGTAGGAATATATGTAGAAATTGTACTTGCTAATATTGAAATTAATAATAAAAGTAATATTTCAATTATTCCAAGATTTAAATAACTAGCTTTAACTAAAATAAATGAAGTTAAATAATTGTTAATTACAACAACACAAACTGTCGTTCCTATTAAAGATAAAACGAAATTTATTAAAGCTATAGCTAATCCTTCAAAAAAGAATATTGAAAATACATCAATTTTTCTACATCCTAACGCTCTTAAAATTCCAATTTCTTTTTTTCTATAAGAAATACTATTAGATATAAAATTTCCAAAAAGTATCATTGAAAAAATTGCTAAAAATACTCCACAAATAGAAAGTCCAAATTTTAAAAGCTTAAATGAGTCTGAGATACCACTAATTTTAGCGACAATATTATTGTAAATAACAAATTTATTGTTATAATCAGACCCAAATTTATTATGAATAAAAGTTTCAAATGCATTATTTGTTTCATTTGAATTATTCTTAAAAATAAAAGAATTGAAACCATATTCATAACCACTAGTTAATTCACTATAAAATTCTTCGTCAAGTACAATACTGTTCATTTTTAAAGAATCTTCATCACTAAAATAACCAACAATTTTACCTTCAGCATTAATTTCTTCACCGTTTAAACTATATTCTAATGAATAATTAAAACCCTCTGAACTTTCGCTATCGAAGAAATCTTTATGTTCATCATATATAGAAGAAGATATTAAAATTTCATTCTTTTCTAATTTTGTCTTAGCAGAATCGAAAAAGAAATAATCTCTATCAATTTTATTTAGAGAAGAAATTGAATCAATATTAGACCAATAAAAATCGTCATCTATAAATGGAATATTAATAGAAAACGAATCTAGGAATGTGCCACGTGAATAACTAATATCTGAAACATTTAAAAAACCATTAAAATTAGTTAAATCATCATAAAATTCCTTACTTACATATAAAAGATTAGAATAATTTCGTTCATAAGAAATAGTAAAATTATTATAAATTGTTTCATATAAAGAATTTTTATAATCATTATTATAAATAAGTGAAAATTTATTTAAAAAATCTTCAGCAATATTAGTTTTTATAAATCCAGTTATTTTAAATTTTTTACCACCAATATTAATGATTTTTCCAGTTAAATCAGAGTAGTTTTTAATTTCACTTGGCTCAATTATTTTTCCATCAGAAGAATCGGTATAATCAGTAAATCCAAATTGAGTAAAATTAAGAAAATGAAAATCTGTTAAAGCAATTTCATCTTTTTTTGAAGGATATTTTCCATCAACCAAAGAAAAACCTAGATTATTGATTCTACTTTCATCAAGATATATTTCTCCATAAATTGAAGTTAATTTTCCATTTAAATCTAATGGATAAAAGTTAGTATTACTAGAAGATGAATTATAATCTAAAGATGTACTTATTGGATCAATATTTATATTAAATTCTTCTTCTAAAGTTTTTAATTCGCTTAAATTATTATTAAAAGAAATAGTAGGATTTTGGTTATTTTTAAAAATTATATATGAATTAGTATCTATACTTTTTAATGCTGAAGCAGTTACATTTTCACCATTAAAAAATATTAAAGTTGAAACTAAACCAAAAAGAGTAAATGAGAAAAACGAAAGAAAAAGAGTGAAAAATAATTTAACTTTTTTTAATCTTAAATTACGAAGACCAATTTTAAGACTAGTTAATAAAGGTAATTTACCTTTATGGTAACTTTTATCAAGTGAAGATTCATTTTGATTATTAGATTCATTTATTTCTTCTTTTGTATTTAATGTATCCGAAATTATCTTTCCATCTTTAAGTTCAATAATTCTATCTCCAAATTTAGAAGCTAATTCACGGTTATGCGATACAACAATAATTAATTTATCTTTGCTTAATCTTTTTAAAACTTCCATTAATTGTAAACTTGTATCTTCATCAAGTGCTCCAGTTGGCTCATCAGCTAAAATTAAAGATGGTTCTTTAACTAAAGCTCTAGCAATTGCTACTCTTTGTTTTTGTCCTCCACTTAATTCGTTAATTTTTCTTAAAGATAAATCTTTAATTTCCAAGTCTTCTAATATTTTATCTATTTTTTCTTTATTACATTCACTATTTTTAATTTTTAAAGATAGTTCAATGTTATTGATAACATTGAACTCATCTAGTAAATTATAATCTTGAAAAATAAAACCTAAATAATTATTACGATAATCATCATAATCAGATTCTTTAAATGTAGAAGTATTTTTACCATCGATAATTAATTCCCCGCTAGTTGGTTTATCTAATCCACCTAAAATATTTAATAGAGTAGATTTACCACTTCCAGATTTTCCTAAAATAAAGGTAATTCCATTACCTGAAAATGTAAGAGAAACATTATCTAAAGCTTTTACTTCTTTTTTCTTTTTTAATTTATATATTTTTGAAATTGATTCTATTTTTATCATAAATTAGTAAATTCTCAATAATTTTGTATATTAGGAACAGAGGAATGTTCAAATGTATATTTTATTAAATATAAAATATACACTAGGCACAAACACTTATCTCCCAAGGCAAATCAAAGTAATTATTACATACCTCAAAATATTTATTTATAGATTCTGCATAGCAAACATTACTTTCTCTAATAGTTATTTCTTCGAGATTATCTATAGAAAAATTATCAAAAATTAAAAAAATTCTTCTGCCATATCCAAAATAATTATCATTTTTAGAAGAATAATATACAACATAAAATTCATCAAGTCCGCATTTATCTCCTTTATCTTTATTAGATCTTTTAATAGATGAAAAATCGTTTAAAAAATCTTCCTCGTTTTTGTCATTTTTAATTTTTATTAAATCTGATTTATCTCTTAATAAAACTCCAACTAAAGAACCAGAATTCTTATTAACATAAGATTTAACATTTAAATATGGATAAAACCAAGAACAAGAATTTAATAATGCTAAGTTAAATATAGAAACTAATATTAAAAATTGTTTTCTCATAATTCAATTAACCTCTTTAAACTTTCAAAATTTAAAATTTTATTTTCTACAAAATCATAAAAAATATTTTGATTATTCTTTTTTAGAATTTCAATGTTATGGTATTCTTCGCCATCAAAAATATAAAGTATTTGATTGGTTGTTTCATGTTCACTAATAAAATTTAAATCGAAATCTTGAAAATTTGCATAATATTTACCACCAATCTTTTTAGCCACAAAATTTGTCCCAACATTATTAATGCATAAAATTTTATAATCTTGATTATTAAAAGAATAATCAGTCATTAATTTGAGAAAATTTTCATCTATCTCAAATTTATATTTATAATTTACATCAATATTTAAGGCTTTTAAATTACTTTGCAAGGCACTTTCATTTAATCCATAGATTTTAAAATTTTTAATTGTATCATCACCCCATGTATTAAATAAATTCTTATACCAATAAACCGAATTAATTTTGTTTAAAGCTTCATTGGCAGCTTCATAAATATTATCGCCATACTTAAAACAATAGAAGAGGGTATCTGTAAATGTTTTAGAAGTATCGGTATAAGTGAGTCCCGGCCATCCAATAGAGTTTTTTACAGACTTATTTTTAACAACATAATCGGCTGCATTTCCTTCTTTACCTCCATAACAAATTGCAAAAATTGCAACTTCGCATTTATCCATTATAGGAAAAGAAGAGGCATAAACTTTAGAATTTAAATTAAATGTTATTCTTCCATACTCACCGCCATGACTACTTATAAAATAATATTTATTATTAAATTTATTCCTTCCATTAGTACCTTCTGTGTTCATATCTGAAAAAGAAGCGTTAATACAATTATAAACATAATATCCAGTGCTATTAAGATCATCTATAATATCTTCGATGTCATTTACGGTGTTAATTGCATTTCCTCCGTTTGGATCATCTGGTAAATTTACACTATTAAAATACATTGGATATTCAGGTAAAAACTTAATTGTAAAGGTTTTTTTATCTAAATCATTATTTTTCACAATATAGGAATAAGAAACTCCTTCATCTCTTTTAAAATAAATTACAGAGTTTTTAGATCCACCATCATTATCATTACTTTTAATGAGTTTTCCATCGGCATAAAGTTCTAAATATGTATCGCAATCTCCTTTTGTTCTTATTTCATATAAACAATACTGCTCATTATCTAAAAAATTTAATTTAAAATTCCTTTGTTCTCTAGACCCTAAAGTTAAAGAATTTGTTGCTTCAAAATTATGTGTATATATTATTGCTTTATCATACACTAAAGCAGCCGATAAACTTAATGCAGTTTGTAAGATTATATTTATTATGTTCATTAGTATTACCCCCGATCTAAATTTACACAAATGGAACAAAAATTTCAATAAACTTATAGTTTACTCTAACAAAATTTCGTCAACCAATAGTTGACTTTAACTATTATTTATAAAAATAAAATTATTTTGAATTCAAATCTTTTTCAATTACAAACTTAGCTTTACCAAAATCAAATGGATTACCCTTATATTCTAAAAGTGTGATTTCGGTTTTAGTTTCCATTATAAAGTCCGAATCGTTTTGAGAAGTGTAAACAGCGTTACAAGCTTGCATTGATGACCCAGAAGCATAGTCAACTTCTTTTCCACTTCCTTTATTAGAATTTACGTATTCGAAATGTATAGAAATATTATTGTTATCATATAAATAAAGATCCGTTTTTGGAGTATTTGATAAAGCTTCATAAGAATATCCAAAAAATTGTTCTTTGATTAGCAATGAAAAAGACCCATAAACTAAACCATTATCGTTTCGAGGTGGAAAACGTTCACTAACACCGTGGTCTAAATTATTTGTATCAAAATAAAAATCTAATTCGTTGACACGTATATCTTTATACCTTAAAGGTTTAATTTTAATTTGATTTAAACATAAATCTTCATAGTAATAACTATTTGCTGAAGCTTTATATTTCATAGAATAATGAGAAATATTATTTGTTATTATTGCGCCAATTTGATTTTCATCAGACACCGTTGCATAGTCCAGTGTAGAATTAATAAAATTCCAGTCACTACCAATATCGAGTTCAATATAATCATATGGGGTAATTAATAAATTATACAGATCAGTAGAAACATATTCTAAAAGATTATCAATATCTTTTGGGCTACTATATTCAGTAGCACTTAATGTTCCACTAATTGTTTTATCACCGTCTTCTTTAAAATAATTAGCAAAAACAAAGCACTCTATTTCTTCATCATTACTACTTCTTTTTGCTTTTTCGTTATTATCATTTAAAAAACTTAAATCATCTATTACGATTTTTAAGCTATCTCCAAAATCAATAACATTATTATTACTATTTAATTTATACTTATCTTTTAAATCATTAATAGTAAAACTATCTATTTCTTCATTAGTTTTTAAATTACATGAAGAAATAGATAAAAGTGAAAAAAATAAAACAAATAAATTAATTTTTCTTTTTAATAACATAATACACCCTCAAAAATAATAAAATTAAATCTATAAGAAATAAAATTGAAAAAATAATGAAAAAAATCAAAAATATTGTCGATTCATTGGTGTCGATAAAAACAAACCAAAAAACAATCTCTGTTGTGTAGTTATAATAAATAGGATTTAAACATGCATATATAATTTGAATAAGAAGAACAATAAAAAGTAATATCAAAATACTTAACAATATTAAAAATAATGGATCTTTTTTTATTGTTCTTTTAGTTTCTTTCTTAATATTTACTTCTTTAGTCATTTTTTCTATGTTTTCATTATCTTCTTTATTATTTACATCCTTTTCTTTTATTTCTCCATAAAAAAGCTCATCAATCGAGATATTAAAAAATGTATGGAGTTTATCCAAAATATCTAAGGAGACTTGATTTCTTCCACTTTCTAAATAAGAAACAGCTTGTTTACTAATCCCTATTTTTTCACCTAACTCTTCTTGTGAAATATTTTTCTCTTTTCTTAAATTTTTAATTCTTAATCCAATTTCTTCGTTATTAATCATATTCCTAAATACAATAAATCTATAAAATATTTGACATCAAGATATTTACAAAATATCTATATAATAATTTTTTTAGAATTTTATCGAGTTAATTTCGAATTAACATCATCTTTTTTTAGCCACACGTAATTAAATCATTTGGTAAATCAAAGTAGTTATTACAAACTTCAAAATATCTATCTATTGAACTCGTATAACATTCACTACTTTGTTTTATACTTATTTCTTCTAAATTAGACAAAGAAAAATTTTCATAAACAAGAAATATTCTTCTTCCATATCCAAAATATTCATCATTTTTAGAAGAATGGAAAATTACATAAAATTCATCAAATCCGCATTTATCTCCTTTATCTTTATTAGATCTTTTAATAGATGAAAAATCGTTTAAAAAATCTTCCTCGTTTTTGTCATTTTTAATTTTTATTAAATCTGATTTATCTCTTAATAAAACTCCAACTAAAGAAGCAGAATTATTTTTAACATAAGATTTAACATTTAAATATGGATAAAACAAAGAACAAGAATTTAATAATGCTAAGTTAAATATAGAAACCAATAATAAAAAACGCTTTTTCATAATTTTTCTTCCTTATTTTAAATTTAAGTAAATTTAAAAGATGTATATAACAAATTTATTTTATAACAAAGACTTAAAAACAATAAATCAACTTTTAGTTGACTTTTAAGAAAATTAGTCAACTATTAGTTGACTAATTTGTTGATAAATAACTATTTAGTTTTTTAAAAAATAGATAATAGATAGTCTTCTTTTCCATAAATATATAGTAAATAAAGAGCAATTATTAAATCTAATGGATTATCTAATTTATATGATGAAACTATATTTAAAGAGAATTCATATACTTTAAAGATTTCCCAACCATCTTCTTCATTTTGACATTTAGAAAAGATATATTTTCTTTCTTCTTCTTTTCCTTTGATTTGAAGTTTTGGATACGATAAAGGAATTTCATTATAAAAAGTAGTTAAAAAGATTAAAGAATAGAAAATTATAGATTTAATCATACTTTCATTATCACGTGGAAACTTATCTTTAAGATGATTATCAATTATTTCTAAAAATTCTTCACATTTATCTACTATACGAATATTATTATTAAATAAAGAAATTAAAGATTCATCAAAATATTTATAATATTTATTTAATTTTCTTTCGAGTAAAGAAGAAGAAAATAAATCAGCTTTATAAACATGATCAAATATCTTTTCTTTATACATTTCAAAATTATATTTTTCACCGCTTCCTAAATAAGAAAGATTAGAAACTACTATTACTTTTACTCCTTTTAAAACTAGTGAAGATACATAAGAAAGAAATTCATCATAATGTGTTGAACCATATCTTTCTAAATCATCTAATATAACTAAATATCGACATTTATTATTTATTTTTAAAATATAATCTAAAGATGATTCATCTTTAAAAGGTGATACTGAAGTAGGAACTACACTATGAATTACTTCATCTTTATGTACTTCCATATATAAAGAAGTATTAATATCATCTATGTTTCTCTTTCCTAAAAGAGAAACATAGTAGATAGGAGTTTTTTTATAATCTTTAATGAATTCATTAAGCAAATAAGTTTTACCGCTTCCCCATTTACCATCAATTAAAATAACGTTATCTTTACTTTTTACAAATTCTTTTAATACATTTAATAATTCATTTTTATTCATATCAACTACTATTTTAATATAAATTTAACGTTTGTTAAGTGGATATATTTATCAATTTCTCTATATATCTATATATTAATTTAATTTACTAATTAAAGAATAAAGATGTTAAAATAAACTATTATGGATATTAAAAAAGGTGAAATAGTTTATTTTTATAATTTTAAATTTGGTATTGTAATATCAATATTTTCTTCTTACGCTATAATTTATTTTCCTTTAGAAAAAAGACCATATAATTTTCCACTTAAAAATATTGACTCTTTAAATAATAAAGAGGCTGTTAATAAATTAACGATTTATGATGTTTTTCATCTTTCTTTATTAGATTATTTTTTTGAAAGTAAAATTATTTATCGCGCTAAAAGTTATGCTAATGAAGAAACAATTGATTTATTAAATGATGATGAACATGAAGTTGAAGCGATGGTTTTAGGAAATGATTCTTACTATACATCAATATCTTTTTTTGATAACGTTATTTCTTTTTCTTGTTCATGTCCTTACGAAAAAGATTGTAAACATTTATACGCACTTATTTTATTTATAAAACAAAAACATAAGATGTCTAATTATGTTAAATTTTTAAATCAAGGTTATCTTAGTCTTCACGATACTTTAAATGAATTAAATTCTATTAATAAATCATCAAAAAATAATAAAAATTTAGAAAACAAAAGAAAATATCTTAAAACAACTAACGATTTTATAAAAAGTATAAATCAATTGAGTGACAAAATTACCATTTATAAAAAGATAGAAGAATTTATCGAACTTAATAATGATTTAGAAATTATTGATTTAATACAATTTATATTCGATGAAAATAATGCTTTTTATTTTAAGAATAATGGCTCAGTTTTAACTATAAAATATTTTATTTCGTATAATAAAGATGCTTTAGAAATCATTGATCAAAACATTAAAAAAACTAACGACAAAGAATTATTCTCACTTAAAGAAAAATTATATCCTTTAAACGATGTTGATATTACTTCAAAAATACATAATTTAAATAATTCGCTTTTATATTCTCTTTTTAATAAGTATTATAAAAAACTTCAATTAGTTATCGATGAAATGAGTAATTTTAAGTTTGAATTAAAAAGTTTTTATGCTCCATTTTTATATTATTCATTACAATTTATTAATATAAATGATAAAAATTTTGATTATTTATTAGATATTTCAAAATCAGGTTTATTATTAATTCTTTATAATTCTTCAAAAGATGAAATTTATAAAAATAAAGTTTTAGCTAAATTAATTAAAGAAGAAGATTTTAATTATTTAGATTATTTAAAATATTTTGATTTAAAAACAATAAAAAAATTATTTGATTTAAGTTTATATAACGAAACAACTCTTAAATTAATTTCTTCATTTGCTAGAATTTTAATTGAACAAGACGAAACATTATTTTTAATTAAAAAATTCTTTGAAAGTTCTTCTTCTGTTAATAAATTTGATTCTATTCAAATAAAAAGTCAGTTATATTTTCTTTTAATTAACAAGAACAAATATTTAGCTTCTTTATTTGATACTTATACTAAAGATGGCGATGATTTTGAAATTAGAAGTTTAAAAAGATATTTTAATAATATAACCCCACTTGAAATACCTAAAGAATTTGATGATTATTTTGAAATTAATTTTGAAACAATTAATTCAATATTTAATTTTTATGTAAAAATAAAAACTAGTGATATAAAAGTTTTTGATTTTAAAATTGAAGGTTTACAAGCTTATTATCAATCAGAATTTGCCTCTCACCAAATCACAAACCAAATAATCTCCTTTTTTAAAAGAAAGTATGAAAACGATTTACCTTCAATCATAGAAAAATTTAATAAAATTAATTCTTTTAAAATTATCGAACAAGAAAATGAAAAATTTATCTTTAGCTTAAATATTCTTTATGATCAATATTCCTTAAAACATGGTTTAAAAAATAAAGTAAAATTAATTCCGGAATTTAATAAAAATCATAATTTTTATCAATTAAAGATTGGTATAAACAACTTTTATTCAATTAAAAATGTAGCAAGATTTTTAAAATACGTCATAAATGAAAGCGAACATAAATATGGCAAAAATTTAGAATTTATACATTCGATTAATAATTTTGATGAAAATGCTCAAAAACTAATTAATTGTTTATTTTTAAAACAAGATGTAATTTATGATTCTTCTTTTATCGATTTAAATGATCTTGATTATTTTTATAAAATTAAAGGCTCATCAATAATTATTGATAATGTTATTTATAATTTAAGATTAGAGTCTTTAAATTTTAAAATTATTGTAAATAATAAGGGTGAATTAAAGGTAGATGAATTACCGACAAAATATAAATTATTTAAAGAAGGTTATCCATTTTTAATCGATGAAATAAATAAAACAATTGATATTTATACTGATAATCAATTAATCAATTCTTTAATCTCTTTAATTAGTGAAAATCCTTATACTAATATTTCTAATAATTTTGATGAATTTAAATATAAATTTTATCTTTCAAATGAAAAATATTTTCGGATAGATAAAAAGGTTGCTCCTAAATTTAAAAAACATAATTTATTAATTGAGAGTTATATCGATTTAGATGATAATCTTTTAAAATTATCATCTAAATATATTAAAAATAATATTGAATTAAATGATTTAAGTTTATTAAATGAAAACGATAAATATTTACTTTCTTTTTATAAAAAACTAATTCAAAAATATGGATTTAATGATGGAATAATTGAAGATTCTCATTTAATTTGGAATTTTTTAAATAGTGAATTAACTGATTTAAAAGAAATCTCTCAAATCTATTTTAGTGATTCTATCTTATCTAAAAAAATCTATAGTTTTAAAAAACCTAGATTAAAAATTAAATATCAATCTAATTTATTAGATATTTTAATGGAAGAAAGTCAATATAGTGATGAAGAATTATTAGAAATTATTTCTTCTATAAAAAAGAAAAAGTCATTTGTTTTAATAAATAATGAAATTATCGGTTTAGAAAATAGCGATGCAACTAATTTTAAAAATGAGGTTGAAGATTTTAATCTTATTTCTTCTAAAAAAATAGAAAAAAAGAAAGAATTACCACTTTATTATGCTTTTAAAAATTTAGAGCTTTTAGAAGATAAAAATAATAATGTGATTGATGAACTTTATGAAGATATCAAAAATTTTAAATCTAAAAATTATGATATTCCTCCTTCAATAAATGCTTCCTTAAGAGATTATCAAAAAGAAGGATATTACTGGTTAAAAATTTTATATAAATATAATTTAGGCGGTATTTTAGCTGATGACATGGGATTAGGAAAAACCTTAGAAATTATTACTTTTATTGCTTCTTTAACTATTAAATCTCCTATTTTAATCATCACACCTACATCTTTAATCTATAACTGGATTAATGAATTTTCTAATTTTGATAACGAAAAAATTGATATTATTCCAATTTATGGAATGGCTAGTGAAAGAGAAAATATTATTAAAAAGATAAAACCAAATAAAAAATGTGTTTATTTAACAAGTTATGAAAGTTTAAGAAATGACATTGAAAAATATGAAAATAAAGAATTCGAAGTTGCAATTTTAGATGAAGCTCAATTTATTAAAAATGTTGCTGCTTTAAAAACAAAATCTGTTAAAAAAATAAAAGCTAAAAATAAATTTGTTTTAACAGGCACTCCTATTGAAAATAGTATTATTGATTTATGGTCAATATTTGATTTTTTAATGCCAAATTTCCTTCTTCCATTAGCGGAATTTAAATCTCGTTATGAAAGTGATGAAAATTATAAAAACGAAATAAAAAGAAAGATTGCACCATTCATTTTAAGAAGAAATAAAAATGATGTTTTAAAAGATTTACCTGATAAATATGAAATTTTATTAACTTGTGAAATGAACAAAGAGCAACAAAAAATTTATGATGCTGAGATTTATAAAGCTAGAGAAAAAATGAATGAATCAACCAATACGTTTGATATCCTTCCAACACTCACTAGATTAAGACAAATTTGTATTGATCCTTCTTTATATATAGATAAATATGAAGGTGGAAGTGAAAAAATTAATACTTTAATAAATTGCATAAAAGAAGAAATCGCATCAAATAACAAAATTTTAGTATTTTCCCAATTTGTAGGCGCTTTAAATATAATTAAAGATAGATTAAATAAAGAAAAAATAACTTATGGAATAATAAAGGGCGACACAAAATCACAAGAAAGAGTTAAGATTGCTCAAGATTTTAACTTTAATGATGTTTACGATGTACTTTTAGTCTCTTTAAAAGCTGGCGGAACAGGCTTAAATTTAATCGGAGCAAATGTTGTTATTCATTTAGATCCATGGCGGAATTATGCTATTGAAGAACAAGCTAGCGATAGAGCTTATCGAATTGGCCAAACAAGAAATGTAAAAGTTTTAAAATTAATAGTAAATAATTCGATTGAGCAACGTGTTTTAGAACTTCAAAAAATAAAAAAAGAAGTTGCAAATTCAATTATTTCTAATGATGATTCCTCAATTACAAATCTTAAAAAAGAAGATATTTTATATATCCTTGGAAAAGACTAAATCTATTTAAAAACTAAAATTAAATAAAAATTATTTAATAAATTCAATAAAAATAGTTAAATGTAAAGAAAAGTTTACATATTTTAGTATCTTTTTTCTTTACAAAAAATAATTTCATTTTATGATTTTAAGTATTGATGGAGGAAAAATAGATGATAAGTAAGAAATTAGCTGTCGAAATTTTAAATGAAGCTACTTCTACTGGCGCAGACTTTGCTGAAATCTATTATGAAGATACTCTCGTTAAAAATATTTCTTTAGAAAACGGAAAAGTCGAGGGCGTAGGTAGCAATGTTATTAATGGCGTTGGAATCAGATTATTAAAAGAAAATAGAAGTGTTTACGGTTATACAAATGACCTTACAAAAAAAGGATTATTAAATCTCGTTGCTTCCTTAAAAGCATCCTTTTCCGGAACAAGAATTTTAGAACCTTTAACTAAACTTAAAAAATTAAGAGTAAAAAATATTCACGAGGTAGAAATTCCACTTGAAAGTGTTGATAATCAAGTAATTATTGATTATTTAAAAAAAGCTTCAACAATCATATCTTCATATGATAAAAGAATTACAAGAGTAAATGCTGGCTTTGCAATTACACATAATGATGTTTCTATTTTTAATAGTGAAGGAAAATGTTGGGATACTACACGTATTTATGGCCGTTTAGCTTTATCAAGTGTTGCTAGTGAAAATGGTAAAATCGAAACTAGATTTGATGGTCCAGGTACTCAAGCTGGATGGGAATTCTTCACAAAAACACTCAATATTGAAAAATTAGCTAAAGAACACGCTGAAAAATTAATTTTAATGTTAGGTGCAAAAGAATGCCCAGCAGGAAAATTCCCAGTCGTTATTGGTAATGGATGGGGAGGAGTTATCTTCCATGAAGCATGTGGGCACCAATTAGAAGCAACCTCTGTTGCTAAAGGATTATCTGTCTTTTCTGGAATGAAAGGTCAAGTAATTGCTAACCCAATAGTCAGCGCATATGATGATGGTTCTTTACCAAATGAATGGGGCTCAAACTCACTCGATGATGAAGGTAATATTCCTCAAAAGAACGAATTAATTAAAGATGGCGTTTTAACTGGATATTTAGTTGATAATTTCAATGGTAGAAGAATGGGTGAAAAAGGAAATGGCGCATGCCGTAGACAATCATATAAATTTGAACCTACTTCAAGAATGTCAAATACATATATTGCTCCAGGTTCTAGCACTCCTGATGGAATTATTAAAGCTACAAAACTTGGTCTTTATGCTGTAAGCTTTGGAGGAGGTAGTGTTAATCCTTCTACAGGTGATTTCAACTTTGGATGTAATGAAGCATATATTATTAAAGATGGAAAAATTCTTTGTCCAGTTAGAGGGGCAACTTTAGTTGGTAATGCTAGAGATATTTTAAAACATATTGATATGGTTGCTAACGATGGTGGATTTGGACAAGGAATGTGTGGTTCTGCTTCTGGATCTATCCCAGTAAATGTTGGTCAGCCTACTATAAGAGTTGATGAAATTGTTGTTGGTGGAAGAGGAGGATCAATCAATGAATTCTAAAAAATTTATTAAACTTGCTAGCGAATCTGGTTTAGAAGCAAGCGAAATTACTATTACGAAAAATACTAATTTTTCATTCTCGTTATTCCATTCAGAAATTGATTCATACTCAGTTTCAACAACTTCCAAGATTTTAGCTCGCGGTATTTTTAATGGCAAGATTGGTACAGCAACAACTGAAAAAGATGATGCAACAACTTCTTCTTTTTTAATTGATACAATTAAAACAGCAGCTTCTTTAAATGAAAAAGAAGAAAAACCTATTATTTTTAAAGGAAGTAAAAAATATCATAAGAAAAATGTTTATTCTAAAACATTAGAAGAATGGAAAGCTGAAGATAAACTCGCTCTTTTACATAAATTAGAAGAAAAATTAAAGAGTTTAGATCCTAGAGTTAGTGAAGTTCAAGTTGAATATAGCGAAAATTCTAGTGAAGAAAGTTTTTCAAATTCTTATGGATTAAATCTTAAAAACAAAGGCAACTATTTCTATATTTATGGAAGTGTTGTTGTTAAAGATGGTGATGAAATTAAATCTGGCGGAGATATTTTCTTAGATTCAGATCCATATAAATTCGATTTAGATAAATTTGCTACAAAAATTGTTAGTGATGCTGTTTCACTTTTACATGGAACACCTATTAAAAATAAAAAATATAAAGCAGTTTTATCTCCGGATGTAGTTTCATCTTTATTAAATGCACTTTTAAGTTCATGTAGTGCGGAAGCTGTTCAAAAACATTCTTCATTATTAGAAGGTAAACTTAATACTCAAGTTTTATCTAAAAAAATTACAATTGATGAAAAACCATTAACAAAAAATTGTTTCTTCACATATTTTGATGATGAGGGTGTTGCTTGTGAAAATAAACGCGTTTTTGATAAAGGTGTTTTAAAAACATATTTCTATAATCTTGAAACTGCTGCTAAAGATGGTGTTGAATCAACAGGAAATGGTTCAAGAAGTGGTTCAAAAATTGGAATCTCTTTCTCAAATATCGTTTTAAAACCTGGAAAGCTAACTCAAGATGAATTATTTGCTAAAATTAAAAATGGCGTTTATATCACTGATATTAGTGGTTTACATGCTGGACTTAATCCTCAAAGTGGTGATTTCTCACTTCAAAGCGAAGGATATCATGTTGTAGATGGTAAAAAAGCTGGACCATTAACATTAATTACTATTGCTGGAAACTTATTTAAAGTATTTAATGATGTTATTGCTATAGGAAACGATCATAAACTTACACTTTCTTCAAACGATGTTCCTTCATTAGCAGTTAAAAATATTGCAGTTAATAGTTAATTTTTAAATAAATTTATATATTTTAATTATAAAAACCTCTTATTCTTAGTTTTGAATAAGAGGTTTTTATTATTTTTAAATATAAATTATTTACGTAAAATATATAAAATTCCAATAGTTTTAGGACCGCAATGAGAAGAAATAACACTTCCTGCTCTTGTAATATGAATATTTGAAGGATCTACATAGTTTTTAATTTTTTCATAAACATATTCTTCCATTCCATCCATTCTTCCACTATGAGTAATGAAGATATTAGAAGTATCAATGTTAGGTAAATCTTTCATAAATTCTTCTATTTGTAAATCAACTGCTTTAACATACTTTCCACGTGGAACCTTATAAACAGTTAAATTACCGTCAATTACTTTCGCAATTGGGTGGATTGATAAAAGGTTTGCGAATAATTTAGTCATGCCTGAACATCTTCCACCTTTATATAAATAATCAAGTTGATCAATACAAAATTTAGCACTTACATGAGGAACTAATTCTCTTACCTTTCTAGCAATTTCATGAATATCATCACCTTCATCTCTAAATTTACACATTTTTAATACAAGTAAACCAGTTCCTGTTGATAAATTCTTTCCGTCAATTACTTCAATTCTTCCTTCAGGAAATTCTTTTGTTGCAAGTAAAGCATTATTATATGAAGAAGATAAACTCGAACCAATTCCTGTATAAATAATATCGTATCCATCATCGATATATTTTTTAAAATCTTCGATGAATTCCCCAATATTTCTTGCTCCAGTTTTTGGTGTTTTACCACTTTCTTCAACACGTTTATAAATTTCATCAGGAAAAAGGTTAACTCCATCAAGATAATCCCTATCATCTCCAGGAATAGAAACATGTAAAGAAACAACTTTAATATCGTTTTTCTTTATCAGTTCTTCTCCTAAATCGCATGTGGAGTCACACATAACTATTATTTTATTCATTTTTTATCACTCCTAAAAAGCAAATATATTAAATATTATAATTTAGGATATTTATATTTAAAATATGAAATTTATCAATTTATATAAAATTCATGTAGTTTTTATTGTTTTGTTAGTTTATTATATGCATCGAGGAGTATTTATGAAAAAGAACAAAGCTAAATCTTTATGGAAAGATTTTAAAGCTTTCGTAGCTAGAGGAAATGTCCTTGATATGGCTACTGGTGTTGTTATTGGTGGTGCTTTTAATGCAATCGTTACAGCATTAGTTAATATTTTACTCTCAGTTTGTACTTGGGCTGTTCCAGGTGGATTAAGCGGTTTAATTACTGTTCTTCCAGCTGTTACAAGTGCTCAACAAGGCATGAATAGTGCTCTTGGTTTAGGTCAAACATTTGATAAAGGTATGTTACAAGAATTAGCAGAAAAATTAGCAAATGCTACATATTCTGCTGAAGAAGTTACTCCATCTATTATTGAAACAGTTAAAGCTTCTATTACTTCTAATTATACTTTATATGGTCAAACATATGCTTATAACCAAGCTGCAGTTATTAACTGGGGAGCATTTATTAACGCAATTATTTCATTCTTAATTATTGCTTTAACATTATTCATTATTATTAAAGTATTCACTTATCTTTCTAACAAGAGCAAAGAATTTGAAGCAAAACTTCAAGAACAATATTATCTTGCTCATCCAGAAGAAAGACCAGTACCTCCTGCTCCAGGTGCTCCTGCTTTAAAGGATGTTGATTTACTCGTTCAAATTAGAGATGAATTAAGAAAACAAAATTCTGTTAAAGTAGAAGATAAACCATTACCTCCATCTAATGAAGAAGGTAATAAACCTGAATAAGTTATTTTAAAATCTATAAAATAAAAAGCCCGATCTATTCGGACTTTTTATTTTCACTATTATTATTAACTACATCACTTTCAAATAATTTTTTATCTTTTTCTTTAAATGTGGAAACTTCATTTTTATATGTTTTTAAATATTTAATAGATGTTTCTTCAATTAAAGATTCGGCTTTTTCAACTTTAATTAAATAAAGATTATATGTTCTTAACGTTAAAAGAGAATTATTCTTTTTCAAATAGTTTGTAGCACTATCATCAAATTCTTCAAAATATTTTTTAGCTTCATCTAATTTATCTTCTTTTAAAAGTAAATATAAATACCACATTTTAGCTTTTAAAATTGTTTCATTACTTACTTTTGAAGTTGTATTAATAATTTTATTAATTAATTCAAATGAAGATTCATAATCATAATTTTCTAAATAATTATAAATTGAAAGGAAATTTACATCAGCGGTATAATCAGTGATTTCATCAAAAACTTTATAATTTTTATTATCTTTATTTAGTAAAATATTTCCTTCAATCTCTAAACGGGTATTATACGCTTCAACATTTATCTTTTTAACAAGTAAAGTATAACGATATCCATCAGTAGCAGCGTCTAATTTAAAAGGAATGTAATCATAAAGAATAAATAATCCACCAACTGTTGCAATTAAAACGATAGCATATTTAATAAATGCAATGTTTGAATCATCACTTATAAACATAAATGAAAGATAAAGTGCTAAAAATTCTAATAAAATTAAAACAAATGGGAAAATAATATAAGCAACTGGATTATGTTTTTCTTTTTTACTAGAAGGTAAAATTTTTGTTTCACCAGCTAAACCATCAAAACTTTTAAAACCAAATTTAGTTTTTAGTTTATCATTTACTAAAACTTTATAAAAACATAGACCAAAAACATTAAATGATAAAATATTATATCCACCAATTTTAGCTCCTAAAGCATGGCCAACTTCAACAAATATAACATTTATTAAAACTCCAATAATTAAAGAAATAATCACAAAACCATAAATTGCTGAAGAATTATTACCTAAACTAGATAAAATAGCTTCGCTATTAGCAGAAATTATAAAATAACCAACAATAACTACTATTACTAACATTACTAAGTAGACTAATGTTGATATAACATCTTCTTTTTTCATCTTTTGCTTCTCTCCTTTTTTATAACTTTTTTATTAAGATAATCTTTTCTTTTTTATTTTTATTAAATAAAGATCATCCAACGTGTATCTAAAATATTTAATAAAATTTAAAAATTCTTTTTTAAAAAGAGATAAGACTTTATAATAATAGCACAATTAAACATTATTTTTAAAATTAATTACAATATTTTCAATTATTTTATCATCAATGAAAAGTAAACATTCATCAATAATTTTATTCTCATCATAAGATGAATCAATAAATAAATCTAATATTAGGTCTGAAATACTATATGATAAATATTTAGAAATCTTTCTTTTTTTAAAAGAATCAATTAAATCATATTTATTTAAATATAATGAAAATGATTGAAAAAAATAAGAAAAAGAAAAGTCCTTTAAAGCTAAGAAAGCATTAGAATCGGCTACTTCTTTATTAAACATTTCATCCTTATATAAAAAATTAACAAATTCTTTAATTATCTCTTTTATCGATGCTAAATTTGTAGTGACAAGTCTTTTATTTATATAAATAGAAAGAACTAAGTCATATATATTTTTATAGTGATAATAAAAGGTTTGGCGAGTAATTTTTAAAACGCTACAAAGTTTAGAAACATCAATTTCCTCTAAAGGAATTTTTTTAGCAAGTTTTAAAAATGTTTCTTGAATTCTATTTTCTAAAGATGAACTTGCCATGATATTTCTCCTTTAATTTTAAAATAAGACGATAACTAACATATAAAACTAAATAAATTAATAAAAGGAATAAAGTTGAAACATATTCTTCCCAGCTCATGTATCTAGGAGCGGATGAATTTCCATTAATTAATAACCAGTTAACACCAAAAGTTGACCATAAATATAATGAAAATACTAAAACTGCCGCTAGAATTAATATCGAAGTTCTATATTTATTTAATGGACGAGAAATTTCGATTAATGGTATAAATGAACCTAAGGATATAAATAATGTAGCGATATTTAAAATCTGGAATCGATTAAAGAAAGATTGTAATCCTAAAAAGAAAGTTAAATATAAAAGAATGATAGCTAAACCAAGTAAAACACCATGAGGGAGAGCATTTTTAATAATATTAGATAAGAAGTCACCTTTAATAATATTTTTATTTGGCTCTAAAGCTAAAAGGAAGGCTGAAACACCAATTGTACATAATTCCCAACAATAAAAATTATTTGGTGCGAATGGCCAAAGTTGAGCATTTGAACTTCCAAATTGTGTAATTAAAGCATAAATAAGGAAAAAAACATTTAATAAAACTGCAAAAATTGTTTTTGTTAAAAATAAAGAACAAGTTCTTTGTAAGTTATTTATGACTCTTCTTCCTTGGAAAACTACATCAGGTAATTTAGTGAAATCATTATTTAAAAGAACTAAATTTGCTATATCTCTACTTGCTTTACTTCCACTTTCTAAAGCAATTGATACATCGGCACTTTTTAAAGACAAAATATCGTTGATTCCATCTCCAACCATTGCAACAGTATGATCATTTTCTCTTAAAGTTTTAATAATCAATTCTTTTTGTTCAGGAGATACTCTCCCAAAAATTGTATATTTTAATGCTGCATCTTTAACTTCTTCTTCCGTTAAATTTTCTAAAGAAATATATTTATCAGAATTTTTAACTCCACTAGCTTCAGCAATTTTTAAAACAGTTAAAGGATTATCACCACTAATTACTTTAATATCAACATCATTATCATTAAACCACTTTATAGATTTTTTTGCTTCTTCTCTAATATGATCTTGCAAAAGAATAACTGCAATTGCCTCGATATCTTCAGGTAATTTATTATTAATAATTTTTCCTTTTGTTAAGCCAACAACTAATGTTCTAAAACCTGCAAGTGAATTTTCTTCTATATAATCTTTAATTAAATCGCTATTTTTTAAAGGAAAGAAATTATAAGCTCCAATAACTAAAGTCCCATTATCTTCGAGTTCGGCAGCACTATATTTATAAACACTTGAGAAAGGAATATAATTTTCAACTTTAAATATTTTTTTACTTTTAAAATAATTCAATAAAGCAATTGAAGTCTCATTATCTTCGCCTAATTTATGACAATAAGAAGCAATTAAAGCTTCAAAACGATCATGAGACATATTTTTTGTAAATAATTTATAGTTAAAAACAGATAACGAACCATCAGTAATGGTACCAGTTTTATCGATACATAATGTATCAACTCTTGCTAAAGTTTCTTGGGAATACATATCTTTTACAAGTACTTTTTGAGCTGTTAACTTAATAACGCCTACTGCTAAAGCAACGCTTGTTAAAAGATACATTCCTGAAGGAATCATTGAAACTAATGAACCAGCTAAAGTTAAAATAATACGATTATTTTTAACTAACCATTCATAAATACTGCTTATATCAGGATCAATATTAATAATAGAAATAACTCCAAATTCAATTAAATCTAAAATCCCAATACAAATAACAAAAATACCAATAACTCTAAATAATCTATTGAGTTGAATAAACATTTTAGAATGTGGTTCTTTAAATTCTTTACTCTTAAGTTGAAGTTTAGAAATATAATTTTCTTCTCCAACTTTATCAACTCGAGCATAAAAAGAACCGCTTGTAACATATGTTCCACTATATAATTTACTATTTAAAACCTTTTTAGCAGGAATTGATTCGCCAGTTAAAAGTGATTCATTAACATTACCTTCACCATTTATTAATATTGAATCACAAGGAATTTTTGTATCTTTTTTACAAAAAATAATATCATCCAAGACAATATCATCACTTGAAATTTCCATCTTTTTACCACCACGAATAACAGTTATATAGTCTTTTTCAATTAAAGAAAGTTTATCAACTGCTCTTTTTGCTCTGATATCTTGAAATAATCCAATTCCTAAATTAAGAATTAATATCAATAAGAAAATTGCTGAAGTCCAAAGATTAAAGATAATTAAAACAACACCTATAGCAATAAGAAGAATATTAAAGAATGTAAAAACATTTTTACAAATAATTCGAAGATAAGTTCCAGAAATTTTAATTTTAGTTTTATTAATTAAATGATCCTGGATTCTTTTTTCAACTTGATAAGAAGATAATCCTTTAGAATATTTTGGAGAATATCTTTTGATCGTGTTTTTCTTTTCATTTTTGTCTTTCTTTTTGTTTCTTAAATCTTTAATTTTTTTCAACTTCTCTAACATAATCAATAATTCCTCAAAGTTTCAATTATATTTTTTCTACTTGCAATAATAGATGGAGCTAAACCTGATATAAATCCAATTATTATTGAAATTATAATTAATATCGGTAGATTATAGGATGTAATAAAAAATATCGAACCTAAATAATAATCTGAATATAAATAATTTAATAAATTGTTTAATGGGATTGTTATTAAAAAAGCAACAATAAATCCTAATATAGAAGAAACTAGAGAAATTAAAATGCTTTCATTTATAAATATTTGTCCAACTTCTCCTTTTTTTATACCTAAACTTCTTAAAATTCCAATTTCTTTACTTCTCTCTAAAACAGAAGAATAAGTTATAATTCCCATTAAAATTGATGAAACTATTAAAGAAATAGAACTAAAAATAATAAGTACAATATTCATTATCTCAGTTAATTCAAAAACTTGATTGCCTAAAAGAGAAACTAAATCAGTGTAATAGACTTGTTCTTCTTTTTTTGAAGCATGATATTCATCTCCTAAATTATTAGAAATAACGTTATATTCATCTAATAATTTTAAAATTTGATCTTTTGAATCTAAATCTTTTGGATAAATCATAATAGATTCAATTTGTGAATAGTTGTTTAAAAATGAAATAAAATTAATGAAAGAATCATAAAATTCAGAATAATTTTGATTTTCTAAATAACCTAAAATTTTCATCATAGATTCTTTTATTCCAACTTCAAAAACATAATTTGAATTTAAATTTATTCCTGAAGAGGATAATTCTTTCATAAAATCTTCAATTCCATTAACCAATAAATTCCCGTTTGTTGGAGAATAAAAATCAAAATAATTATTTATTAAAGAGTTTATTCTAGAGGCTAAAACACTTATTCCGTCTGCTCCATATACATCATCATACATATCAAATTCTCTATAAAGATTTAAAATTGCATTTTTAAAATAACTAGGCTCTTGATAACTTTTAAAAACAAAATTTTGAGTGATTTTTTTATTTACATCACTATTTAAATTCTTGTTTAATATACCCTCAATTAAACTTTTTTGATAGCAAACTCCACTTCCTAAGGAAGAAAGGGTTAATCCTTCTTTTGGTCTTACTATTCCAACAATCTTTATTTCTTGACCTATATTTTCATCATTAAATATCATGTTCATTTTTTTAACATTTATAGTATATATTTCACGTGGAAATCCATTTGGACCATAAACATCTAAATTTTTATTTAAATTATAATATTCGTCATTATTTAATAATTTGTATGTTTTATTTACCATGTCTTCAAAATTAATACTCATAAATCCTTCAAAACCTAGTATTGAAAACATTTCACGTGGAAGCGAATTATATTCATCTAATACAAGTATTGCCTCGTTTCTATTATTAAAATTTGGATAATTACCACACAATAAATCATAATTTTCTTTTATATAATCTTCACTTCCATTCATAGGATGAAAAGTTGTGTTAGATGAATAAAAAAACTTAGAAATCGCATTATTTCTATTTGTTGAAAATTCTTTTGTGTTATCTATTAAATATATTTCATCGCTTATATTTTTACCTATTATTTTTAATGAATAATCTTCACTTCTATTGATAATAAAATCTTCCATATAAGGAGTATTATTTTTAATATAATTTAGATAATTAATATATTTTTCACTTAAATAATTAATTTTTACTTCATTTTTGCTTAAAACATTATCATTAGCATAAATAAAATCACCGCTAGGAAACTCAATTAAAGAAGAATCTATTGAGGAATTATCAACCTCAGTAATAATTGGAATAGTTATAGGAAGCATCATAGAAGCTTCTTTTTCTACTCTTTTTACATAATTATTTACACCACTAGATAAAGCCAAAACTAAAGATAATCCAATCAATCCAAAAGAAGAACCTAAAAGTGTTAAAAAACTTCTAACTTTTTTTGAAAAAATATTCTTAGTTGTAATTTTTAAACTATTTAAAAAAGAAAAATTGCTTTTTTTAAATTCTTTTCTATCACTTTTTATATCAAAATTATTTAAAATTTCTGAATTTATTATTTCCTTATTAGAAACTTTTCCATCTTTTAAATAAATAATTTCATCTGCATATAGTCTAGCTAATTCTTCGTTATGAGTAATTAAAATGACTAATTTTGTAGTAGAAATTTCTTTTAAAAGATTCATTATTATTTCACTATTTTTATGATCTAAAGCACCAGTAGGTTCATCAGCTAAAATAGTAGAAGGATTTTTTATTAATGCTCTAGCAATAGAGACTCTTTGTTGTTCTCCACCACTTAAAAGATTAACCTTTTTCTTTTTATAACCTAATAAATCGAGTTTTTTTAATATTTCTTCGACTAATCTATCTTTATCTTTCTTTTTAATTTTATGATTTTCTAACCCTAATAAAATATTATCTTCAACTGTTAAATTGGAAATTAAATTATATTGTTGAAAAATAAATCCGATATCATTTAATCGATAATTATTAGTGTCTTTTTCATTAAATTCATTGATATTTAAATCATTATAAAATATAGCACCTTCACTAGGTTTATCTATTTTCCCAATTAAATTCAAAAAAGTAGATTTTCCACTACCTGAAGGACCTAAAATAACATATAATCCTTGATTAGAAAAATCTAAATTTATTCCTTTTAAAATCACAAATTTATTACCGTTTTTTGAGTAATATTTTGTGATATTTCTTATTTTAAGCATGCTTTATTATTACACAAATTAAATTTATTTAAAAATAATAATTTTAATATTATAATCTTTACATTTTTTACATTGTTAATAAAAATACAAATATTAACGATAATTGTCGCGTTTATCAAGTTAAAAAATTATCGTTTTTTATTAAAAAAATCATTTAATATCTCTTTACATTCATTTTCTTTAACACCTTTTAAAATTTCGATGTTATTATCAAAATATAAATCGTTTAAAATTATATTTTCTTTATCGCTTAATTTATTATCCATACACCCTATAACAACTTTTTTAATTCTTGAAGCAATAATTGCTCCTAAACACATTAAGCAAGGTGATAAAGTAACAACTAAAATTAAATTATCTAATCTCCAATTGTTTAAAATTTTATTGGCTTTTCTTATAGCAATTATTTCAGCGTGTTTACTAACATCATTATCTTTTTCTTTTTTATTAAAACCTTTTGAAATAATTTTTCCATTATCATCAATTAAAATTGCTCCAACAGGAACATCATCATTTTTATAAGCTTTTTTTGCTTCTTTTAAAGCAACTTCCATATATTTTTCATAATAAGATTCTTTATTCATACTTAAATTAAATCATTAAAAAAACCGTTACACAATTAAAGGTTTTCTTAAGGCTGCTATGTTCCCATCCTGACCTGGTTCGAAAGATTAATTTGTAACGGCTCAATAATTATACTATTTTTTTATAGGTTTTAAAACTGTTAATCCACCCATAAATGGACGTAAGACCTCTGGAATTGTAACTGATCCATCTTCATTTTGATATTGTTCAAGTAATGCTGGGAAAACTCTTGAAGTTGCAAGTCCACTACCATTTAATGTGTGCATATAATGCATTTTTCCTTCTTCATCTTTATATCTCATCATTCCTCTTCTTGCTTGATAACTTCTTGCATTAGAAACTGATGAAACTTCTTTATAAATATCTAATGAAGGGAAATAAATTTCAATATCATAAGTTCTTGCCATTGAATGAGAACAATCTCCAGCAGCAAGTTTTGAAATTCTAAAGTGTAAACCTAATTTTTCAACTAAATTTTTTGCTTTATTAACTAATTCTTCAAATGCTCTATCAGAGTCATTATCAGCAGTATATTCAACCATTTCAACTTTATTGAATTGATATCCTCTAATCATGCCTCTTTCTTCAGCTCTATTTGTACCAGCTTCTTTTCTATAGCAAGGGGTATATGCAAAGAATTTTTTAGGTAAATCTTTTTCACTTAAAATTTCATTACGATAATAATTAACTAAAGCTGTTTCTGCAGTTGGAAGCATAAATTTAAATTGATCTGGTAACTCAAGTTTAAAAATATCGTTTTCAAATTTAGGGAATTGTCCAGCAGTAAATCCACTATCATAATTTAAAATATGAGGAGGAAGCATAAAAGTAAATCCATCTTTAAGATGTTCACTAATAAAGAAATTAATTAAAGCCCATTCGAGTTGAGCACCTAAACCAGTATAAAACCAAGTTCCAGCTCCACTAACTTTTGCTCCTCTTTCATAATCAATTAAACCTAAAGATTCAGCAAGTTCAACATGATCTTTAATTTTAAATGAAAATGAAGGCTTATCTTTATAAAAATAAATAGGTTTATTATTTTCTTTTTCACCAGGAAGTAAATCTTCATCAGGAAGATTAGGTAAAGCAACTAAAACTGTATTAATTTCTTTTTCTAACACTTCTAATTTTTCTTCTTTTTCTTTATTTAAAGCAGCTAAATGTTTAACTTCTTCAAAGATTTTTGTAACATCTCCACCTTCTTTTTTAACTTGTGGAACACTTTTTGATAATTTATTTTGTTCAGCTTTATTTTGTTCAACTTCTCTTTGAATTTTTCTTTTTTCTAATATTTGATCGCATAAAGTATCAATATCAACTTCATAATTCTTTCTTTTTAAAAGTTCTTTAACCTTTTCTTTATTTTCAATAATGTAATTAATATCTAGCATCTTTATTCCTCCAAAATACTTTTATATACATCAATTAATTTTTCCCCTACTTTATTAACGTTTGCTTCTTTTGAAAATTCATAAGCTTTTTTAGTAGTTGACTCAATTAAACCAGATAAATATTCATTTATACCTGATTTTAATAAATCAAGACTATTATAGTTATATGATGTTTCTTTATCAATTGTGATATCACAAAAAGATGAGTAATTTAATGTAAAAATTTGAGTTTTAGAAGCCATAGCATCAAAAAGTTCGATAACATTACCATATGAAGAAGAAATATTTAAATACATTTTTGAGTTGAAAAATAATGAACAATAAATATCATCGTTTAAGTTAGAAGCAAAAATAATATTACTTATTTTTTCTTTAAATAGTTTTTTTGTTTTTAAAGCAAAATATTTGAATGGGTCAGCTTCAGTTAAAACTATAAATTTAACTTTTGGAAATGCTAAAGCTAATTCTTTAATTTTTTTAAACGCTTCATAATCTTTAAAATATAATGAAACAGTAGCAATAATTGATGATTCATCAAGTTGAAAATAACGATAAACTACGTTTTTTAAAACATTATTTTCTAAATTAAATTTAACATTTCTTAATGGATAATATAAAGTTTCTATTCTTGAAGTGACATTAAATGATAGCAAATAATTTTTTGCTTCTTCTGTAGGAACAAAAATACAATCAAGTTTATTTAAAATTTCTACATCATTAGGTTTAATAATATATAAATTTTCTTTTTTACTCTCTTCTAATATCCTTCCACGATTATCCTCTTCACAATAAAATAGACTTATTACCTTTTTTACACTCTTTTTAATAGAATTTGAATAATAAGCTACATCTTCTAAATTTAAGAAATGAATGACATCATATGTTTCATCTAAAATGGAATTAACATATGATGCATTTCTAATTTCTAAAGAATTCACCAATGCTTTTTTTAATTTAGAAGCTTCAAAATTATCGTTTTTTGATGTTTGTTTATAAAAAATTAATGGATTCATTATTAAATTATTTTGCTTCTACTTCATTATTTACAATAGTTTCATTATTTTCAGTATTATTTTCTATAACCTCTTCTTCATGAGGAAGAATTGTTATTGAAGAAATGTGATCATTTTCATTTTTCATATTCATTAAAATCACACCTTGAGAATTTCTACCACATCTTCTAACTTGGGAAAGTGGTGAACGAATAATTATTCCACTATTAGTAATTGCAAGATAATCTTCATCACCTTTAACTACTTTCATAGCACATAATTTACCAGTTTTTTCAGTAATTTTTATAGTTTTAACACCTTTTGAATTACGATGTGTTTCTCTATAATCTTCCATTTCTGATAATTTACCTAAACCATTTTCACTAATAACAAATACTAAATTGCCTTCGTTTGATGTTGCTAATGAAACAAGATGAGCATTACCAAGTTTCATACCACCAACACCTTTAGCAGTTCTACCCATTGCTCTAACTTGAGTTTCATCAAATAAAGCAAGTTGACCTTCATCACTAGCTAAAAGAACTTTTGCATTACCATTTGTTACTTTTACATCAAGTAAATTATCATCATCATTAAATTTAATTGCATATTTACCATTTGTATTAATTCTTACAAATTCTTCAAGTTTAACACGTTTTACTAAACCTTTTCTTGTTGCGAAGAAAAGATATTTATTCTCATAATCATCAGAAGCAATAATAGAAACAATTTTTTCATCTTTATCTAAATTTAAAAGATTTCCAATATGTGTTCCTTTCGCAATACGACTGCCTTCAGAGATTTCATAACCTCTTTTTCTATAAACTCGTCCAAAATTTGAGAAAAATAAGATATCAGTATGGGTTTTACTATAAACCAATTTATCAACTTCATCATCTTCATAAGTTGTCATACCTTTAATTCCTTTTCCACCTCTATTTTGAGCCTTAAATTCATTAGCAGCCATCCTTTTAATATATCCTTTTTCAGTAAGAGTAATAACAACCTCTTCTTCAGGAATTAAATCTTCATCTTCTATTGAAATAAATTCATTAGAAATAACAGTTCTTCTATCATCACCAAATTTTGTTTTAATTTCTTCCAATTCATTTAAAACAACATCTCTCATATTTTCACGTGAAGATAAAATAAAGTGATATTTTTCAATGTTTTGTTCTAATTGAGCCTTTTCATTAAGTAATTTTGTGTTTTCAAGATGTGTTAATCTACCAAGTTGTAAAGTGATAATTGCGTTAGCTTGTACTTCACTAAATTTGAATCTGGAAACCATTGCTCTTTGAACGAAATCTTGGTTATTTTCACTATCTTTAACCATTTGAACAATTTCATCAATATTATCTCTACAAATTAATAAACCTTCGATAATATGTTTTCTTTTTTCATCTTTATCAAGTAAGAAAACAGTTCTTCTTCTAACAACTTCAATTTGGAAATCTAAATAATTTTGAAGTAATTCTTTTAAAGATAAAACTCTTGGAACTCCATCAACAATAGCTAAATTAATAACACCATATGAAGTTTCGAGTTGAGTATTTTTAAATAATTGATTCAAAACTACCGATGGAACTGCATCTTTTTTACACTCAATTTCTATATGAACATTAGCTTTTGAAAAATCTTTGATTGATGTAATTCCTTCAATTTTTTTATCTCTATATAATTCACCAACTTTAGCAACAATGCTTGCTTTATTTGTTTGATAAGGGATTTCAGTAATGATTATTTTGCTTTTACCATTATTTTCTTCAACAATTTGAGTTTTCGATCTTAAAACGAATGTTCCTCTACCTGTTGCATAATAATCTCTAATACCATTAAGTCCGTAAACAATTCCACCAGTAGGAAAATCTGGACCTTTCATAATTCCCATTAATTCTTCAACAGTTATATCTGGATTTTTAGCATAAGCTTGAAGAGCTAAAATTACTTCTTTTAAGTTATGTGGAGGCATTTTTGTAGCCATACCAACAGCAATACCATCACTTCCATTTACTAAAAGATTTGGAAAATGTGCAGGTAAAACATTAGGTTCTTCTAAATTACCATCATAATTTGGTGAAAAATCAACTGTATTCAAATTAATATCTCTAACCATTTCTAAAGCTAATTTTTCCATTCTAGCTTCAGTGTAACGGTAGGCTGCAGGATCATCACCATCCATAGTACCAAAATTACCATGTCCATCAACAAGTGGGTAACGCATCGAGAAATCTTGTGCTAATCGAACCATTGCCATATAAATTGATGAGTCTCCATGTGGATGATATTTACCCATGACGTCACCAACAACTTTAGCACATTTAACGAAAGGTTTATCTGGAGTGTATCCACTTTCATCCATACAATAAATAATTCTTCTTGTAACCGGTTTTAAACCATCTCTTACATCTGGTAAAGCACGAGAAATAATAACACTCATTGCATAATCAAGAAATGAGGATTTAACTTCATCGACAATTTCAGCGTCTTTTAAAGATGGAACTATACCACTTTCAATTTCAACTTTATTTTCATCTGCCATATATTTTTACCTCGCTTCTTTGATTAAATATCAAGATTTTTAACAAATTGAGCATTATCTCTAATAAATTCAGTTCTTGGAGCAACATCTTCACCCATTAAATCATTAAAGATTTGATCAGCAGTAATAGCATCATCAACAGTTACTCTAAGCATTTTTCTAACTTCTGGATTCATTGTTGTTTCTTCAAGTTGGTCAGGATCCATTTCACCTAAACCTTTATATCTTTGGAAAGGATAACCACTCTTAAAATTTAATTGTTTTCTAATAACATTTAATTGTTCATCTGAATAAGCATAATATGCTTTACCTTTATATTCGACTTTATATAAAGGTGGTTGAGCAATATAAACATAACCTTTTTCAATTAAAGGTCTCATAAATCTATTAAAGAATGTTAAAAGTAAAATACGAATATGTGAGCCATCAACATCAGCATCAGTCATAATAACGATTTTGTGATATCTAATTTTACTGACATCAAATTTTTCACCATATCCTCCGCCAATTGCGGTAATCATATTACCAATTTCAGCATTATCCATAATTTTATGTTCTTGAGCTTTTTGGACATTTAAAATTTTACCTCTTAAAGGCAAAATAGCTTGAATTCTTGGATCTCTTCCTAATTTAGCACTACCTCCTGCTGAATTACCCTCAACAATAAATAATTCGCATTCTTCTGGGTTATTTGAACTACAATCTGCTAATTTTCCAGGAAGTGTAGCTAAATCAAGACCATTTTTCTTTTCAAGATTCTTTTTGTAAGATTCAATTTTTAATCTTCTTTCATAAGCTTCATAAATCTTTTTCATGATTAATAAAGCTTTATTTTTATTTTCTTCTAAATATCTACCCAAAGCTTGGCCTAAAATATTAGAAACAATCTTTTTAACTTCAGGATTACCTAATTTTCCTTTAGTTTGTCCTTCATATTGAGGATTTGGATGTTTAATTGAAATAATTGCGGTTAAACCTTTCTTCCAATCTTCTGAATTAAAGTTTTCTTTATCGTTTTTCTTTAAAATATTATTATCACGAGCATAATTATTTAAAACTCTTGTCATCGCTAAACCAAAACCTTCAACGTGAGTACCACCATTTCCTGTTGAAACATTATTACAGAAAGAATAAATATTATTGGTATTATCACCGTCAATATATTGCATTGCTACTTCAACAACAATTGTTTCTTCTTTTTCGTTAATATCTTTAAATTTTTGAATACCTTCACAATAAAAAATGTCATCAATTAAAGGAATTGAAGTTTTGTTTAAAAATTGAACATATTCTTTTAAACCACCTTCATAATAGAATGATTCTTCTTTTGCAGGATCAACTCTAAAATCAGTTAAATTAATTCTAACTTTTTTGTTTAAAAAAGCCATTTGTCTTAAACGATTTTTAATAGTATCAAAATTAAATTCTGTTGTTTCATTAAAAATTAATGGATCAGGTTTAAAAGTAACTTTTGTCCCATGTTTAGTTGTATTTCCAACTCTTTCAAGGTGTTTAACAATATGTCCACCATTTTCAAAACGGATAAAATATTCTCCACCATCCTTATCAACAACTACTTCAAGCCATGAAGAAAGAGCGTTAACAACGGAAGCACCAACACCATGTAATCCACCAGAAACTTTATATCCTTCATTATCACCAAATTTACCACCAGCATGTAAGACTGTAAAAACAGTTTCAACACCACTTAAACCAGTTTTAGCGACTTTATCAACAGGAATACCTCTACCATTATCAGAAACAGTAACTGTTCCATCGCGATTAATAGAAACATTAATAGTATCACAATAGCCAGCTAAAGCTTCATCAATACCATTATCAACAATTTCCCAAACGAGATGATGAAGACCTGTTGATGAAGTTGAGCCAATATACATACCAGGTCTAATTCTTACAGCTTCAAGTCCATCTAAAACTGTTAAATTTTCACTAGTATAGGTTTCGCTACCTTTTTCTAATGCTTTTTCATCAACATTAACGATAATGTCTTTAGAAATACGTTTATCTAAATTCTTTTCAGTATCAGTAAATCCAGCATCTTCATCAATTGTGAAAACTTCTTCCTCATTATTTGAAAAATTTTCTTCATTTACTGTTTCTTTTTCGATTTTATCTTCCTTCATAACTTTCCTCCTTTGAGACATTGTTATTTAAAACTAGATAATTAGTTATGTTTTCTTTAAATATTTTGTTTGTTGATGTAATAAACACTTGCTCAAATGCTTTTAAAAAATTTAATAAATTCATTTTGTTATTTTCATCAAGTTCACTTAATACATCATCTAAAATGACAATCGGTTTATTTTCTTTTTCGTTAATTAAGAAATATGGAACAAGTTTTAAAGATAAAACTGCCATTCTATTTTCGCCTTGAGAACCATATAAAGTAATGTTTTTACCATCTAAAAGAATAAAAAAATCTTCTAAATGAACTCCAATAGTTGTTCTTTTCATTTTTAAATCATTTTCTAAAGCTTCTTTATATTTCTTTTTAGCGATATCTTTAAAATTCTTAAAATCATCAATAAAAGGTAAATAAACTAATTTAATTGAAGATTTTTTTAATGATATTTTTTTATATATTTCAGGTAAAAAAATATTTAATTTATCAAAATATTCTTTTCGATATTGATAAATTTTAATCGAATAAGAAATTAATTGATCAACATAGACATCAAGTAAAGTTAAATTAGGTTTTTCTTCTTTTAAAACATCGTTGCGCATTTTTAAAACTTTTTCGTAATCATTTAAAAGATTTAAATATTCACTATATTGTTTTGATAAAGCGATGTTAAAGAAATTTCTTCTAACTTTTGGTGATTCTTTAAAAAGATTTACATCTCTTGGTAAAAAATAAATTACATTAACTTCTTGAGATAAAAGTGAAATTTTATTGATATTTTTATCATCAACAGAAATTTTCTTACCATTTTTTGAAACGTAAATATCTATTTTTTTAAAATTTCTTCCTTTTTCGATATATGAATTAATAATCGCAAATTCATTTGATTCCTTATTAATTAAATCTAAATCATTACTAGTTCGAAACGACTTAGTAAGCGAAAGAAAATAAATAGCTTCAGCTAAATTAGTTTTACCACTTCCATTACTTCCGTAAAAAATGTTAATTCCTTTTTCGAAAGATAATGCAAGCGATTTATAATTCCTAAAATTAGTTAATTTAATTTTTTCGATTATCATTTTGTAATTTCAAAGAACATAGAGTTATCTATATCAATTAAATCATTTTCTCTAAGTTTTCTTCCCCTTCTATTTTCATTTTCATTATTAACTAAAATTTTGTGTTCTAATAAAAAGGATTTTGCTAAAGAACCACTTTCAATAACGTTAGCAAATTTTAAAAATTGACCAAGAGTAATATAATCAGTATCAATTTTAATTTTTTCACGTTTTAATTCGCTCATATAAAAAACTCCTTTAATATTATATATTAAAGGAAGTTAAAAATCCACTGTTTAAAAGTGTATAGGAAAAATAGATTTTTAAACAAATCTTTTTATAAAGAAAGTTTTCACGTGAAAATTAATAAGTTCTAACTGGAGTAATTAATTGAATGACTTTATCGTCATCTTTTCTTGTAACTGTAAATGGTTTCATTTCACCTAAAAAAGATAAAACTACATCATCGCTTTTTAATGCTCTTATAGCTGCTGAAACATATTCAACATTAAAAGAAATTTGTAATCTTTCTCCACTATATTTAAATAATTGTAAACTTTCTTTAGCATCACCAACTTGTTGGGAACGAGATGAAACAGTTATTTCTTCTTCATTCATAGTTAATTTAACAATATTTTCTCTATCAATTGAAAAAAGAACGATTCTATCAAGAGTTTTTAAAAATTCACTAGAATTAACCTCAAGTTTATAATAATAATTATGAGGAATAATATTCTTAGTATTTGGATAATCACCAACTACTATCGTCGAGGTAATTACACAATCATCAAGCTTAAATAAAACTTTCTTTTCTGAAATAAATAAAGATACTTGTTTTTCTTCAAGTAAAGATTTAACTACTTCGTTTAAAGATTTGGCAGGAATATTAACGGAAAATCTATTTTCTAAAGATAATTCAACTTCTCTTCTTGCTAATCTAGCACCATCGGTTGCTGTAAAATGAACTGATTGACCATCTGATTCAATATTTACACATTGTAAAATTGGTCGATTATCTTTTGTTGAAGCAGAAAATGACGTTTGATTAATACAATTAACGAATTCATCTCTTGATAATGTGACTTGTTCACCATTTTCATCGAAATCTAATTCACGATATTCTTCAGGTCTAATTACATTTAAATTGAAATTTGATTTTAAAGTTTGAATTTTTGCTGTTGAATTATCTTCTATTACAAAATTAATTTCATCAGCATCAATTTTTCTAACAATTTCAGTTATCATTTTTGCATTAATTAAAATACAACCTGGAGTTAAATCTCTAATTAATGTTTTGTCATTTTTATATTTATAAACAATACTTTTAATTGAAATTTCACCATTCGAACCAATTATTTCAAGATGGTCTTCAAAAAGATCAATTTTCACATTGTTTAAAATTGGATCGGAATTTTTTCCTAAAATTATTTTTGATGTGTTTAATAACGCTTTTAAAAATTCTTCTCTAATAATTGTAAATTTCATATTTATTCTCCTAAGAATATAACTTAAATAATTATAAACTTTATTTATTTATATATTAATAATAATATGTGTGGAAAGTGTTGAAAGTGTGGAAAGTTAATAAATTTTAATAATCTTATGTTAATTTTGCTTTTAAATTATCAATTACTGTCTTAATTTGGCTGTCAGTTTTCAACATTTCATCAACTTTTGAAATTGAATGGATAATTGTTGAATGATCTCTATTCGAGAATAATTTACCGATTTCAGTATAAGGAAGATCTAAAATTATTCTAATAAGATAAATAGCTACTTGTCTAGCTAACGAAACTTGATATTTTCTAGCAGTACCAGTTAATTGTTCGGTAGAAATTGAATAATAGTCTGCTACAGTGTTAATAATTTTAGAAGAATCAGCTTTTCTTTTTTTGTCAATTTTAACGTCTTTAATATTTAATGCATCAAAAACAACACTTAAATCGATTTTTTGAATATTATTAATCGTTGTAAAGAATGTTAGACGTGTTAAAATACCTTCTAATTGTCTAATAGAAGAAGAATAATTTTCAGCAATATAATCAATTGCATCTTCGATAATAAAATCTTTTTCTAATTGAGAAAATTCGATTTTTTTCAATAAAATTTGTTTACACGTGGAAAAATCAGGTTTAGAAATCGAAACAGTTAAGCCTTGTAAAAAACGAGTGATTAATCTATTTGGAATACCAGCTAATTCATTTTGTGGTCTATCACTTGTCAAAACTATTTGACGATTATTATTAATAAAATATTGATAAATATCAAAGAAATAATCTAATGTTTTTTCTTTTCCTTTTAATTGTTGAATATCGTCAATCAAAAGAACATCAAACGATTTTAAATAATCTGTTAAATTCAAATCATTTGTGGCATTTTTTGCAAAATTAATATACTCATCAAAGAAATTTTGAGAAGAAATGCATAAAACTTTCTTTTCGGGAAAATTTTCCCTAATGAAATGGGCAATAGCATGCAATAAATGAGTTTTACCAAGTCCTGAATCTCCTTGTATATAGAAAGGGTTATACATTTTGCCTAAATTAGAAGCTACTAACAATGCACCTTGTCTAGCTTGGGTATTACATGGGCCTTCAACGAATCTTTCAAAAGTAAAATCTGGATTTAAATAACAACCTTTAAAAAACTTTGGCTCATTTTCTTTAATAATGTCATCTTTTGATTTAACGCTCAATTCAGTTAACGGGACAAAAACTATATCAAAATTAGTCCCAGTAACTGTTGACACATTTGCTAGGAAAAGATCTTTAAAATTATTTTTTAAAACATTAGCAGTGGTTTCATTTTCACAACCAACAATTATCTTATTTCCTTGCACTGTATGAATAAAAGTTTTCTTAAAAAAAGTGGAAGCACCACGAGGAGTTTTTCCATTTTTATCAATCGTTTTTAAAACTTTATCCCAAATTTCTCTTTGTGTGTTTAAATTACTAATATCCATAAAATTTCTTATTTTGATAAATTTTATCACTTTAAAATTATTTTTAAATAAGAATAAGTGTGAAGAAAAAGTTTTCAACATTAAAATTTAAAAATATATACGAATAACATCGTTTATTTGTTGTTTTCAACAAAATAAAATGTGGAAAGAGTGTGGAAAACTTATTTAAATTGCTTTTCAACATTTAAAAATGTGGAAAGTTTTCAACACAAAAAAAGTTTTCAACATAAATTTTAAAGATAAATATCGCATATCTTTACATTTTTAACATTTTTAAATGTATAGTTATACACACTAATGTTGATTATTTTTTATTTTAAATTTCTTTTTAGAAAGCAATTTAAATATGCAATAAAATATTAAATGAATTTGACATATATGTATATATACATATATAATTCTTAATGCTTGAAAAGGAGACGTAAACGATATGAAAAGAACTTATCAACCTAGTAAATTACACAAAATGAGAACACATGGCTTTAGAGCAAGAATGTCTACCGCTAATGGAAGAAAAGTTTTAGCAGCTAGAAGAAGAAAAGGAAGAAAACAATTAGTCGTTTCTTTATATAACTAATTTTTTTGCTGTTTTAATGAAGAAAAAAAATACTATTAAAAAATATCTCGAATATAAAGAAATATTAAATCTTAGAAAATTTAAACGAAACGCACTTTTCATTATATATTTTCGTAAAAATGAATATGGATATACCAGAATTGGTTTATTAGTTAGTAAAAAAAATGGAAATGCTGTAATTAGAAACAAAATCAAAAGGCAAATAAGAAGTATGATTGATCAATTGACTGATTATACAAAAAATATAGATTTAATTATTTTAATATCAAAAAATTACGATATTTCTAAATACAACGAAAATTTCGAAATGTTTAAAAATATATTTAGAGATATTTAAGGGGAATTTAAATGAAAAAAAGTTTAAGAAATACACTTGCAATTTCAGGAGGAGTAGGAGTCGCTTTAATTTTAGCTTCCTGTAACTCTTTCTGTAGTGTAGCTGATACTTCAAATTTTAGATATGCATATGACCCTATTAATACAACTTTTTATTCTGCATCAAATGATGTAGAAAATTTTGCTATTGACGAATTATTAGTAGATTTCCAATCTTCAACAGGTTTAAGTAGTAAATTATTAACTATCGATGAGCTTGAATTTGTTGATGATAAAGGAAAAGTTACTTATTTAGAAGATAGTGAGGAGTTTAAAAATAGATTATTTAAATCTTACAATGAAAATCTTATTTCAGTTAATGCTGGTGAACTTAGAGTTAGTTTAAAAACTAATGAAGAAGATGAAAACGAAACAACTTATACAATGTATGTTGGTTTAAATGATTTAACTATTGAATTATTTAATAATGCAACTACACAAGGATATATCGTTCCTTCTTATGGTTTTTATAATGAATTAGATCAAAAAACTTTAACTTTAATTGTTAATGAAGCTAATTCACAAATGAGCGTTATTGATACTATGATTTATAGCGATTTTTCTAATTTAACTTATAGTGCTTTATATGGATATAGTGAAGCAGAATTAGAAAGATATAAGGGATTAGAAAATGGTGCAGAAAAAAATGAATTATTAGATACAATGCGCCAAGAAAGAGAAGAAAAATCTATTTTAGCTAATTATGGATATTTAAAACATTATGGATTATCAACTGATGAAAATGGCAACGAAACAATTGATTATTATAAAAATTTAAATAATTGGAACGATGAAATTGCTAATGGTGAAGTTGGTGTTAATGGTGTTATGACCACTAACTTTATAAAAGCTTATAAAACTTTACTTGATCAAAAAGTAATGAATGTTAGAACGTGTATTACTGTTGAAGAAGGATTCTATGGTAATTTAACAAACGATCCACTCAATAATACTGTTAAAATTGAAGGAAAAGCTGTTGATTTCTGGCAAGGATGGGGAGAAGCTTTTTCTAAACATGGTTTCTTAGAAGGATTACTTGTCTATCCAATTGGTGTTGGCGTCGAAAATTTATCCCATGCTTTTGGAATGAATGGTTGGGGTCAAGTTGGTGCTGTCTTATTAATGACTCTTATTGTTAGATTCTTATTTATGGCAGTTACTTTCCCATCTACTTTATCACAACAAAAAATGTCATATTTACAACCAGAAATTGCTAAATTACAACAAAAATATCCAAATTCTAATACAAATGATTACGATAAACAAAGATTTGCTCAAGCTCAAGCAGCTCTTTATAAAAAGCATAAAGTACATCCATTTATGTCTATGCTCGTAATTATTATTCAATTCCCATTATTTATTTGTGTTTGGAATGCATTACAAGGAAGTGCATCTTTAGCTACCGATGCTGTTTTAGGATTAAATCTTTCTGATTCAATTTGGAGTGCTTTGACTAATTTTGCAAATTGGCCATCTCAAGGTGGATGGTGGACTGCTTTAGTCTTAATTATTTTAATGAGTGCTTCACAAATTGTTTCTATGCTTTTACCACAATGGTTAAATAAAAAGAGAAATAAGAATGTTGCTAAAACAGTTAATTCTGATGCAATGAATAAGAGCCAAAGAACTATGAAAATTACCCAATGGGTTATGACAATTTTCATAATTATTATGGGCTTTAATCTTCCTGCAGCAATGGGTGTTTATTGGTTTGCTGGTGCAATATTCTCAATTTTACAAAGTTTAATTTTACATTTCGCATTTGTTAAAAGAGGAGTTAAATAAAAAATGAAAAGATTTAGTGCAAAAACTGTCGAAGATGCTTTAAAAAGCGCTAGTACAGAATTAAATCTTCCTATTGAAGAATTACTTTATGAAGTAGAGGAAGAGAAAAAAGGATTATTTACAAAAAAAGCTGTTATTGCTGTTTATGATACTGCTGATGTTATTGAATATGCTCAAAATTACATCAAAGCTGTTATTAAAGATGGTTTAGGAATTGAAGTCTCGTTAAAAGCATTTTTTAGAAATGGATTAATCAAAATTTTAATTGAAACTGATAGAAATTCATTATTAATTGGTAAAAATGGCCAAACATTACAATCGTTAAATGAATTAACTAAACTTGCTGTTTCTTCTAAATTTAAAAGAAAATTCAGAATTTTATTAGATATTGGTGATTATAAAGATAAAAAATATGCACGTGTTGTTTCAATTGCAAAAAGAGCTGCAAAAGAAGTTTCAAGAACTCACGTTGATATTAAACTTGAACCAATGACTCCAGATGAAAGAAAGAAAGTTCATAACGCTTTGACAACATGGAAAAATATTAAAACTGAATCAATTGGTGATGGAAAAGATAGAGCTATCGTAGTCAAATATATTGGCGGTAATGCTCCTACAACAAACATCCATATTGAAGAAGTTGACCAAGGAGAAGAAAATAAGGAGAATTAATTCTCCTTTTTTAATATAATCAATATATGTTAGAAACTATTGTTGCACTCGCTACACCTCCAATGAGAAGTGCTTTAGCTATTATTCGTTTAAGTGGTGAAGATTGTTTTAAAATTTGTTCATCATTCTTTTCTAAAAGAATAAATGTAGATAAATCTACAATTATGCATGGATATATATTAGATAATGAAGAAAAAGTTGATGAAGTCGTCCTTTTAGCTTATAAAGAGCCTAAATCTTTTACTGGAGAAGATAGTGTCGAAATTATTTCACATGGATCGCCTATTATTTTTAATCATATTATTGAATTAGCTTTAAAAAATGGAGCTAGACTAGCTAGTGGTGGTGAATTTACTTCTAGAGCATATATGAATGGAAAAATGGATTTAATTCAAGCAGAATCTATAAACGATTTAATAAATGCTGAATCAAAAGAAGCTAAAAAAATTGCATTAATGTCTTTAGATGGATCAACCTCAAAATTAATTGAACCTATTAAAAAAGATTTAGGGGATTTATTAAGTTTAATCGAGGTTAATATTGATTATCCTGAATATGAAGACATTGAAGAAGTTAATAAAGAAAAAATTACTGAAATAATGTCTAAAAATATTAAATATATCGAAGAATTAATTAAAAATGGTAATAAAGGTAACATTATTAGAGACGGAATTAATGTTGCAATTGTTGGCAAACCTAATGTTGGGAAATCTTCTATTTTAAATGCTTTATTAAATGAAGATAAAGCTATTGTTAGCGATATCAAAGGAACGACTCGAGATGTTGTTGAAGGTAAATTTATTCTTAACGGAGTAGTTATTAATCTTTTTGATACTGCTGGAATTAGAGAAAGCGATGATTTAATCGAAGGAATTGGTATTAATAAAAGTATTAAAAAGCTCAATGATGCCGATCTAGTTATCGCTGTTTTCGACAATTCAACATTTGATGATGAAGACAAAGAAATTTTATCTTTAATTAAAGATAAAAAATACATCATTGTTAATAATAAAGCTGATTTAATTAGTGAAAAGGATGATAATCATCTATATATTTCGGCTTTAAATAACGAAATTGATAATCTTAAAAAAGCTATCTTAAAAGAATTAAATTTATCGAAAGAGAATTATATAAATCCATCAATTTCTAATGTTAGAGAACTTGGAATTTTAAAAAATGTTTTAGAAATGATGAAAAAAGTTAAAAACGATAATGAAAATAACTTATCAATTGATTTATTAAGTGCTGATATTAAAGATATGTATCTTTCTATTTTATCTTTAATTGGTGAAGATCATGATTTTGATATTGCGAAAGAAATTTTTTCTCGTTTTTGTGTAGGTAAATAATATGATTTTTGATACTCACATCCATTTAAATGAACCAAGATTATTAGAAAAAATAGATTTTTATTTAAAAGAAGCTAAAGAAAACGGAATTGATAAATTTTTATGTGTTGGTTGGGACTATGAATCTTCAAAAAAAGCTTTCGAATTAGCTGATAAATATGATGAAATTTATGCTGCTATTGCCATTATGCCAACCGAACATAAATCATTTAATGATAAAAATTTTAATAAACTTGAGGATTTGTTAAAAATATCTAATAAAATCATAGCAATCGGTGAAACGGGACTTGATTATTATCGGGAAAAAGAAACAGAGATTAAAGAAAAACAAAAAGATATGTTTATAAGACATATTGAGTTAGCAAATAAGTATGATTTACCTGTTTCAATTCATTGTAGAGATTCAATACAAGATACCTTTAACATTTTAAAAACTCACCCTGTAAAAGAAAAAGGAGTAATGCATTGTTATTCTGGAAGTTTAGAAATGGCTAAAGAGTTTATAAAATTAGGATATAAAATTGCTTTTGGAGGGGTTTTAACTTTTAAAAATAGTATAACTACCAAACAAGTTTTAACTTCTATATCTATAGATGATGTAGTTTTAGAAACTGATGCCCCATATTTAGCTCCTATGCCTTATAGAGGCAAGTTAAATGAGCCTAAATATATAAAAAATATAGCAATTTTTGCTAGTCATTTATTAAATATGGATTTAAACGTTTTCGAAAACAAAATATATAAAAATTCATTAAGAATTTTTCACGTGGAAAGAAATGAAGACAAAAATTAATGCATTAATAGTGGTAGAAGGAAAAACCGATATAGATTTTTTATCGTCTTTTATTGACAGTGATTTTTATTCAGTGAATGGGTCATCAGTATGTAAAAAAGACTATAATTTCATCAACAATTATCTTTCACGTGGAAATGTAATTGTTTTAACTGACCCTGATTTTCCTGGGATTCAAATTAGAAATAAAATAAACGAACATTGTAAAGGTGTTTTAAACTCTTTTGTTAGAAAAGAAGTTTCAATTAAACATAATAAAGTAGGAGTAGCTGAATCAACAAAAGAAGAAATATTATCTGCTTTAAAAAATGCTCAAAAATTTGATGAACTTAACAAAGGAAATGTAACTAGTTATGATTTATTTGAATTAGGGTTAAGTGGGAATGATGATGCTTTTAAAAAAAGAAAATATATTTCTGAATATTTTCATTTAGGATTTACTAATTCAAAAACATTTTTAAAACGATTAAATATGCTTAATATAAGTAAGGAAGAAATTTTGGAGGTAATTAAAAATGTTGAATAAAGAAGAAATAAAAGATTTTTTTGAACTTGAATTTTCTCATGCAAAAAAAGAATTAGGTCAAAATTTCTTAATTGATCAAAAAATTATTACTGAAATTGTTAATTCTTTATCTATAAATGATAACGAAAATATTTTAGAAATTGGCCCAGGTTTAGGAGCTTTAACAAGTGAATTATTAGCAAAAAATATTAATTTAACTGTAGTTGAATATGATCAAAAATTTGTTAATTTTCTAAATAATTGTTATTCAAAAAATACGAATTTAACCGTTATTAAAGGTAATTTTTTAACCTATAAAGACTATTCGTTTTCTAAATTGATTGGTAATTTACCTTATTATATAACGACTGAAATAATCGAACATATTTTAAAAGATTTTTATAATTTTAAAGAAGGAGTATTTATGGTTCAAAACGAAGCCTTGAATAGATTACTCTCTTTAAAAGGAAAAGATTATAATGCTTTAAATATAATGATTAATTATGGATATGATGTTAAAAAATTATTTTTAGTAAGTAAAAATTCATTTTTTCCAATGCCAAATGTTGATTCGATTGTTTTTAAAATTGTTAGAAAAGAAAATAATGATCAAAAGTTTAATTTATCTTTATTAAAGGTTTCAAAAACACTTTTTAAATTAAGAAGAAAAACAATTTATAACAATTTAAAAACAATTATAAACGATGAAAATATAATTAAAAATGTCTTAAATAGTGTATCTTTAAAAGAAAATATGAGAGCAGAAGAATTAAGTGTAAATGATTTTACAAATTTAACTAAAGAATTGTTGAAACTTAATATAATTTCATTATAATTATTTCGATATGATAGAAAAAGCAAACGCCAAAATTAATCTTTCTCTTAATTGTTTAGGATTAAGAGAAGATGGATACCATGATATTGAATCGATTGTTCTTCCAATTGAACTTCATGATACTTTAGTTATCTCTTTATTACCTAAAACTACTCCAGATGATTTTGTTGTATGTGATGATTTTTCACTTAAAATTTCAAAATATAACCTTGTTCATAAAATGATTGATGTTTGTAGAAATAAATGGAAATTTAATGAACATTTAAGTATAGAAATACATAAAAATATTTTTCTTCAGGCTGGACTTGGTGGAGGAAGTGCTGATGCTGCCGCTGCTTTTAGAGGTATAATTCGTCTTTTTAAACTTAAACCTACTGAAGAAGAGATTAAAGAAATATGTAATTCAATTGGAAGTGATGTTCTTGTTCAATTTTATAATAAACCAGCAATTGTAAAAGGAAGAGGAGATAAACTCACCTTTATAGAAATTCCTAAAAATTATTATGTTTTACTTGTTAAATCAATTTATGGCTCATCAACTCAACAAGTATTTGAAGAAGCCGATAAACACGATTTAATTAAAGGTAATTTAAATGAAGTTTTAAAATTATTTTTAGAAGAAAACTTAATTACTTTAGGTCAAAATGTGTTTAATTCTTTATATAAACCAGCTTCATCATTACAAGAAAAGATTATAAATACTTATAACGATGTAAAAAAATATGGTTTTGAAGTCATATCTATGAGTGGAAGTGGTTCAACAATTTTTGCACTTTCTACTAATGTAAAACTTTTAAGAAAAGCTGAAAAAGAATTATATTTTAAAGGATATCATACTGAATTAACTAAACTCATAAAATAAAAAAATGTCGATTAAATTCGACATTTTTTATTAAATACTAACAATATATCCTATTATAAGAACAATTAATAAAATAATTGCAATAACAAGGAAAATAATTATACCTATCGCGTTAAGTGATTTATATTTACCATTTTTAGATGTTAATAAACCAATAATACCTAAAATTAATCCAATAGGTGAAGAAATAAGAAGTAAAGAGAAAACGATTGATAAAATACCTAAAACTAAACTAGTTTTTCCATATTCGTTTTCTTGAATATTATTATTTAAAATAGCTACATTATCTTCTTTAACATCAATTACCTCACTATAACTATTATTATTGTTATTATCTTCATTATTATTAATTGATTCATCTAAAGAAGGTTGTTTTTTTCCACAACTAGGACAAAATTTAGCATCATCTTCAAGTTTTCTTCCGCATTCAACGCAATATTTCATATGATTTTACCTTACCTTTATTAATAAATTATAAAGATAAAATATATAAATTAAAAGAGACTAACCATATTTGTTAGTCTCTTTAATATGTATCTTATTTATTTAAAGATAAACCTAATTATTTACCTTCTTTTTTAAGTAAGATTTCAGCTTGAGCTGCTGCGAGTCTTGCAATTGGGACTCTAAATGGAGAACATGAGACATAGTCTAATCCAACTCTATTGAAGAATTCAATACTTCTTGGATCACCACCGTGTTCGCCACAAACACCAGTTAAGAGGTTAGGACGTGTTTCTTTACCATCTTTTACAGCCATTTTAATTAATTTACCAACACCTTTTTGGTCGACAGTTTGGAATGGATCAAATTCTAAGATCTTATTACTATAGTAATCTGGTAAGAATTTAGAAGCATCATCTCTTGAGAAACCAAATGTCATTTGTGTTAAGTCGTTAGTACCAAATGAATAGAATTCAGCTTCACTTGCGATTTCTCCTGAAAGTAATGCAGCACGTGGAATTTCAATCATTGTACCGACATGGTAATGTAAGTGAGAATTATGTTCTGCTAAAACTTTATCAGCTTCATCACAAATAACTTTCTTAACGAATTTGAATTCTTTAAGATCGAGAGTTAATGGAATCATGATTTCTGGTTGGATATCACGTTTTAATTCTTCACTAGCTTTAATAGCTGCTTCCATAATAGCTCTTGCTTGCATTCTACCAATTTCTGGATAAGAGACGTCTAATCTACATCCTCTATGACCCATCATTGGGTTGAATTCGTGTAAGTAAGCAATTCTATCTTTAATTTCTTGGACAGTTTTATTTAATGCTTTTGCTAATTCTTCAATCTTATCTTCTTCTTGTGGTAAGAATTCGTGGAGAGGTGGGTCAAGTAATCTAATGTTAACATTGATTTCTTTTAAATCTTTCATGGACATATATAATCCATAGAAGTCATCTCTTTGATATGGGAGAAGTTCTGCTAAAGCTGCTTCTCTTTCTTCGACTGTGTCAGAAAGAATCATTTTTCTCATATGGAAGATTCTATCTTTATCGAAGAACATATGTTCTGTTCTACAAAGACCAATACCTTCTGCACCGAATTTAGCTGCTTGGAGAGCATCACGTGGAGTATCAGCATTTGTTCTAATTGATAATCTCTTATATTTGTTAGCTAAGGTCATTAATCTACCGAAGTTACCTGATGATGTATCTGCTTCGACGAGTTTAAGTGCACCTTCATAAACATCACCTGTTGAACCATTGAGAGAGATTGTATCTTTATCTGTATAAACTTTACCATTGATTGTAAGAGTTCTATTTTCTTCATCAACGATAGCAGCACTACAACCAGTGATACAGCATTTACCCATACCTCTAGCGACAACAGCTGCGTGAGAAGTCATACCGCCTCTCATAGTTAAAATACCTTCAGCTGCGACCATACCTTCAATATCTTCTGGAGATGTTTCTGCTCTAACTAAGACAACTTTTTCACCATTTGCGTGTCTTTCTTCAGCCTCTTTAGCATCGAAAGCAATTTTACCAACACCTGCACCTGGAGATGCTGGGTTACCTGCAGCAACTGGAGAATGAGCTTTTAAATCATCCTTATCGAATGTTGGGTGTAAGAGAGAATCTAATAATTGTGGTTCGATTCTGCAAACTGCTGTTTCTTCATCAATAACGCCTTCATCTAATAAGTCGAATGCGATTTGTAATGAAGCTTGAGCGGTTCTCTTACCATTTCTTGTTTGTAAGAAATAGAGTTTTCCGTTTTCAACGGTATATTCCATATCTTGCATATCTTTATAGTGAGCTTCCATTTGTTTAATTGTTTTTGCGAATTGTTCATAAACATCTGGCATTCTCTTCTTTAATTCATCGATATGCATTGGTGTTCTAATACCAGCAACAACGTCTTCACCTTGAGCGCATGGTAAATATTCAGCATAGATTTCTTTTTTACCAGTAGATGGGTCTCTTGAGAAAGCAACACCTGTACCGGAATTTTCATTTAAGTTACCGAAGACCATTGATTGAACGTTGACTGCAGTACCCCATTCATAAGGAATACCATTCATCTTACGATAAACGTTTGCTCTATCGTTATCCCATGATCTAAAGACAGCTGTAACTGCTTCGTGTAATTGAACATATGGATCACTTGGGAAATCTTCACCGAATGTATCATGGTAGTATTGTTTATATTTTTTAACTAATTCTTTTAAATCTTCTGCTGGGACATCACTATCGAGTTTGTATCCTTTTGATGTTTTTAATTCTTCTAACATTTTGTCCATGTTAGTTCTTGGATGACCTTTAGCAATGTTTGTGAACATTAAGATAAATCTACGATATGAATCGTAAGCAAATCTTTCATTTCCACTAGCTTTTGCTAATAATTCGACAGAAGTATCATTTAAACCTAAGTTTAAGATTGTATCCATCATACCTGGCATTGAAACTCTAGCACCGGAACGGACTGAGACAAGTAAAGGCATTTTTGTTGGATCGATACCACCAAATGATTTTCCTGATTCTTTTTCAACATCTCTAATTCCTTCATCGATTTGAGCGATTAAATAATCAGGCATTGTTTTATTACTTTGATAATAAAGAGTACAAGCTTCAGTTGTAATTGTGAAACCTTGTGGGATTGGTACTCCAATGTAGGTCATTTCAGCAAGACCTGCACCTTTTCCACCTAAGAGTTCTTTACCTAAGCCATGTGCATCTTTAAAAAGGTAAACATATTGTTTTGCCATTTTTCTATATTTCCTCCTAAAAAAATGTTTGGTTCAAAACCTTACGCCGAGATTATAACATTTTTAAAACCAATTTGATATAAATATCAAAAAGAATATAATAATTCATTATGAGTTGTGTTTTATGTATTGATTACGGAACTCAATCTGTAAGGGTTTCTGTTATAAATGATAAGGGTGAATTTCTCGCTTTTGAACAAGAAAAATATAACCCTTCATACTTTTCAATTAAGCCAGGATATTGCGAACAAAATGCTGATTATTACTATGATATGATGTGTAAAGCAGCTAAAAGATTAGTTAGAAAAAATAAAAATTTAGTTAATCAATGTTCTTCAATTTCCTCAACTTGTTTTAGAGATACTTATGTTCTTTTAGACAAAGATTTTAAACCAATAAGACCTACAATTATCTGGTTAGATCAAAGAAAAGCCAAACTTGAAAAGAAAATTCCTTTAATTTATTCACTCGCTTTTTGGATTGTTGGAATGAGTGAAACAGTAATTTTAAATCGAAAAAGAACCCCTGCTTTATGGATCCAAGAAAATGAAAAAGATAATTGGGCAAAAACAAGATATTATGCACCTTTAAATTCATATTTAAATTATCGTATGTTGGGCGTTTTGGGTGATAGTGCATCTAATATGATTGGTCACGCTCCTATTTGTTTTAAAACTGGAAAACCTTATGGAAAAAATAATTTAAAAGGAATTATTTATGGAATTGATCCAAAAATGCTTCCAAAGATTTTTTCTGTAGGTCAAGAGATAGGAAAAATAACAGAAAATTGCCACGTGGAAACTGGTTTTCCTGAAGGATTAGCATATATTGGAACTGGAAATGATAAAAGTTGTGAGGCGCTTGGAGCTGGAGCTATTGAACCATTTAGTGCTCATGCAAGTTTTGGAACAAGCTGTTCAATTGCAATGACTAGTAAAAAATATTTTGAACCAATTCATTTTTTACCTTCATATATTAGTGCTTATCCTGGTTATTATAATGGTGAAGTCCAAATATATAGAGGAGCATGGATGTTAACATGGTTTTCTAAAGAATTTGCAAAAGAAGAAGTTAATGAAGCTGAGATTGAAAAAATTGCCCCTGAAGAATTATTAAATCAAAAAATTTTAGATGTACCTCCAGGAAGCAATGGTCTTGTTGTTCAACCATACTGGGGACCTCAACTTGATAAACCTTTAGGAAAAGGCTCAATGATAGGTTTTTATGACGATGTTCATACAAAATACCATATTTATAGGGCAATTATCGAAGGTCTTGGGTATGCTTTAAAAGAAGGGCTCATTTCAATTCAAAAAAGAAGCCATCAAAAATGTAAATATGTAACAATTAGTGGCGGAGGTTCAAAATCTGATGCCATATGTCAGATTACAGCAGATATTTTAAATATCCCTGTTTATAAACCTCGTAATTATGAAGCATCATCTTTAGGCTGTGCGATGTCACAATTTATTTCATTAAAAGTTTTTGAAGGCGTTAATGATGCTAAAAAATCAATGATAAAATACGATAAAATTTTTAAACCAAACAAGATTGATAGTGATAAATATTCTTATCTTTATAAAAAAGTTTATTCAACTATTTATCCTCAACTTAAAAAAACATATTCTTCCTTATCTGATTATTTAGAAAAAAATAACGAAGGAAGTATAAAATAAATGCACCATTTTCCATTTTTAATTATCTTAATAAATAAGAGGTTAAAATATGAAAAAATATTTATTTAAATTACTGTTTTTATTTTCTTCAATTTTTATATCTTTAACGAGTTGTAATATAAAAAATCCTTTAAAAAGACCAAAAGATTGGAACGAGGAATTTTGGTTTCTTGATAAAATTGATGACAATATAGATTTGAATAAGTATTTTTCTTATATAGATTCTTTTTGTTTTGGATGTAGTCCAAATTATTATTTAAAAAAATATGGTGAATTTTATTATGATGAAAATGGATATGTTATTACTCCTTTAAAAACAGTTATTTATACGATTGATAATTATCCAGATTTATCATCAAAAGATAAACATGTTATAAGTTTATATATAAGCGATGAAAATGTTAGTTTTTATAATTTAACAGTTAATTCATCAATTAATGAATTTAAAAACACAATGTTAGATTTTAATTTTTCATTAAGAGAAGAAAAAATAAATTACATCAATTTAGAAAAAAATAATATTAATGTAATTTTTGATAAAAGAGGAGAAGTGGATAGCGTTTCTTTTATCGCTAAAAGAAGTAATAAACAAGGAATAGTTTATTAATTTATATATTAAAAAAGCGCTGATTTTATTTATTTCAGCGCTTTTTAATTTTAAATAAATAGAATTAACTTTCTAATACACTATTTTCTTCTTTAGCCATTGGATTAATTCCGGAGAATTGAGAATTATAAAGTTCAGCATAGAAACCATTTTTAGCAAGTAATTCTTGATGGTTTCCAGTTTCAACAATATGACCTTTTTTCATAACAATTATAGTTTTAGCATTTTTAATTGTTGATAAACGGTGCGCAATAACAAAGGATGTTCTTCCTTTCATAATATTATCTAAGGCATCTTGAATCAATTGTTCGGTACGAGTATCAACAGAAGAAGTAGCTTCATCTAAAATCAAGATTTTAGGTTTAGAAAGAATTGCTCTAGCGATAGTTAAAAGTTGTCTTTGACCTTGAGAAATATTATTTCCGTCTTCATTTAACATATAATTATATCCACCAGGCAAAGTTTCAATAAAGTGATGAATATGAGCATCTTTACAAGCTTCTATAATTTCTTCATTTGTTGCATCTTGATTACCATAAAGTAAATTTTCTTTTATTGTTCCTTTAAATAACCATGTATCTTGTAAAACCATACCAATAGATCCTCTTAAGCAGTTTTTGGTATACTCTTTAGTTGAAATATTATCAAGTTTAATAGTTCCAGAATTAATTTCATAGAATCTCATAATTAAATTAACTAAAGTTGTTTTTCCAGCACCAGTAGGACCAACAATAGCAATCATATCACCAGCATTAACATGTAAATTCATATCTTCAATTAATGGTTTATCTTTTGAATAAGAGAAATCAACATGTTCAAAATCAAACATACCTTTAATATTTTCTTCGCTAGTTATAGCGTTTTCATTATCTTTTACTTCTTCATTTTCTTCTAAAAGAGAATAAATTCTTTCTCCACTAGCGACAACTGATTGAATAATATTTGCAATTTGTCCAATTTGTTGGAGTGGTCTAGTGAAAAGATTTAAATAAAGGAAGAAAGAAATCATTGTTCCAGCTGTAGAAACAATTCCAGCAACAACAGCGATTCCTACATAACAAAGATTATTAACAAAGAAGGTAGTTGGAAAAATTAAACCAGATAAAAATTGAGAATAACGATCACTTTTTTCCATTGAAACGTTAGTTTTTTCAAATGATTCTTCAACATCTTTTTCTTTATTAAATAATTTTATGATTTTATATCCAGCATAAGTTTCTTCAATTTTTCCGTTTAATTCACCTAAATCTTTTCTATATTTAGTAAATAATTTTCCAGAGAATACAGATATAAAGATAATAAATACAAAAGATAAAGGAAGAGAAATAAAGGCAACTAAAGCGATTCTCCAATCAATTATTAACATTGCGATTAAGGAACCAAAGAAAAGTGTAATTCCAGAGAAAATTTGAGTAATAATTGATTGCAAGTTTCTTGAAATGTTATCAACATCATTAGTTCCAACTGATAAAGTGTCTCCATAAGGAACTCTATCAAAATATGAAAGTGGTAATTTATCTAATTTATTTTGAATTTTTACTCTCATATCATAGGAATAACGAGCGCTTACTGAAACTGCAGTAAATTCACTTAACCATGATAATAAAGCAGCAATTGCATATAATCCTAGCAAGAGTCCAAAATTAGATAAGAAAATATCCCATTTAATTGTAACTGTTAGTTCAACTTCATTTACAGTAAACATGTTTTGAGCATTATCTAATATTTTCCTTAAAAGGCTAGGAGTAACTACAGTCAAAATTGCGCTTCCAATTGCGAGAATAACAATAAAAAGTATTAAATGCCATTGATTTGCAAAATCTTTGAGCATTTTTCTAAAGGTCTTTTTAAATTCTTTTGGTTTTTCATTATGACCCATTCTTCCTCTTGGTGGCATTAGTTATTACCTCCTTCCATTGCGGCTTGCTTATTTAATTTAATAGTTTTTTCAACTTCTTCAGGATCAAGTTGAGATCTAACTATATCTTGATAAACTGGACAAGTTCTTAATAATTCGGTGTGACTACCTTGACCAACACATTTGCCTTCATTTAAAACAATAATATTGTCTGCATCTAGAATTGATGAAACTCTTTGAGCAACTACTATAATGGAAGCGTTTTTAGTATAATTTTTTAAAGCAGCTCTAAGTTGAGCATCGGTTTTAAAGTCTAAAGCTGAAAAAGAATCATCAAAAACATAAATTTCTGGCTTTCTAACTAAACATCTTGCAATAGCTAATCTTTGTTTTTGCCCTCCAGAGAAGTTTTTACCACCTTGAGAGACAAATGTATCTAATTGATCTGGAAGTTTTGAAACAAAGTTTGATGCTTGAGCAACGCTTAATGCTTCTTTTACTTCCTCATCAGTTGCATCTTTTTTTCCATAACAAATATTTTCTTTTATTGTTCCAGTAAAAAGAACTGCACTTTGGGGAACAAAACCAACATGATCTCTTAATATTTTTTGAGGTATTTTTTTAATATCAATTCCATCAAATAAAATTTGACCAGAAGTAGCATCATAGAAACGAGGAATTAAATTAATTAAAGTTGATTTTCCACTTCCTGTTGAACCAATAATTGCAGTAGTTGAGCCAGGTTTTGTTTTAAAAGAAATATTCATAACTGTTGGTGTGTTTGCATCAGGATATTGGAAAGTAACATTTTTAAATTCAATAACACCGTGTTGTTCTAATTTATGGAAATCTCTATTAATAATATTAATATATTCTTCAGAAGTCTCATCTTTTAATGAACTGATAATGTTTTCTCTATCTTTTCTAATGTTTGTATATTCAACGAAGTTTTTATATTGAGGATCTTTCTCTTTTTCTTCTTCACTCATTTTTTCATATTTATCTTTTAATAAAGAATAAGAAAATACATTTCCATCATGTGTTTCTTTATATTTTTCTTTAAATCTAAATTCTAAACGTTGAAGATGAAGTTCATATTGTTCAACAGCGTATTCTCTAGCCTCTTTATCATTAATTGAAGTTTTTGTATTAATTACTTCATAAACCCTCTTATATGAAGCGGCAGCTTGAGGAATCATAGCAATAATCATTGCAAGCATTAAGAAAGAATTCATAATTTGCATTGAGTATTGAGCAACAACGGCAATAATTGAAACTTGTGTGCTAATAGCTAAAGTAAAATCATTAATATTTGTGCCTTGAATTTCAGTTAATAAAAAGAAGCCAAAAGCGTAAATACAGATAAATGCGAAATTAAAAATAATTTGAATAAATGGATTTGCAACAGACATGATTCTGCCAGATTTAACAATAATATTTTTTAAATTTGTATTAACTTTATCGAATTTTTCTGTTTCAGTTTCTTGTTGATTATAAGCTCTTATTACTCTTATACCAGTTAAATTTTCTCTTAAAACAACTGTAACATCATCAATACGCGATTGCATTTGTTTGAATAAAGGCATTGCAAAAACGAAAATAATTATCATTATTGCAAGAATAATTGGGATTGTAATTGCAAGAACAATTGATAATTTTGGTCCTGGGTCTTGTAATGATAATGTTTTAATTAATGCAATTATCATATAGGTAGGAGACATAACAATCATTCTAATAAACATAATTACATAGTTTTTAATTTGTTCAATATCATTGGTTGTTCTTGTAATTAAAGTTGCTGTTCCAAATTTATTATATTCTGCTAAAGAAAGGGTGTTTACTTTTGCATAAATTTCTCTTCTTAATTCTTTACCAACGTAAGCTCCGACAGTTGAAGCTCCATAAAATTGGCAAAATGCGCAAAATAAAATAATTACACAGCATAATATCATCCAGCCACCTTGTCCTAAAATTAATGATATTAATTCATCTTGAGAAAGATAATGAGTAATTTCAATAATTTGGTTACTTAAAGGGTTAGTTAAAGTAACTGGAATTGGTAAAGTAACGCCAATTAACTCTGGTAGATTTGGTTTATATGTAATAATAGTTTGAATATTACCCATAAATTCAGGTAAATTTAATTGAAACCAACATTGACATATAATGGCAACTACAGCAAGAAGTAAGAAATACCATCTTTTCCCAACAATTTTAAAAAGTTTAACCATTATTAGATACTCCTTTTAAATAGATTTAATACTACTTCAGATGAAGGAATCGTGTTTTTATTATTTGAATAAATTGCTGACATAGTTATTGATTTTAATAAGAAAAAGTAACAAATTAAGTATTCTTTTGGGCTACCTTTTTCATATTTGCCTTCGCTTTGAGCAATTTTAAAATTATTTTCTAACTCTTTAAAATAAGAAGTGGATCCAAAATCTTCATAAAGAGTAGGCGAAATTTTAAAATTCAAATATAGAGCTATGTAGTAAGAATATTCACCACCTAAACTAACAGCTGAAATAATAAATTCAGTGAAATTTTGAAAAAAATCAGCACCTTTTAAAGTTTTAATATGATCAAGATCAAAAATTTGATTAAATTTTTGACGACTTTCATTTATTAATTCAGAAAGAATATCGGTCTTTTTATTGAAGTAATGATAAATAAGACCGTGAGATACTTTTGCTTCTTTGGAAATGCGATCCATTGTGACATTTTCATACCCTTGAAGGCAGAAAAGTTTTAAAGCGGTTAAAAGTATTTCTTTTTTTCTTTTGTCTTTAACATATTGATTTGCTTCAGGTGTTCTTGGCATAGTTTTCCTCCAGGTAAGTTAAAATAATAATAGGCATTGACCATTTAGTCAATTTAATTTTATTCTAAAATTAGTAGTTATTTTTTCAAAGAAAAAAATATTAATTTTTGGCGTTTTACATAAAAGATTTTATTTATAGTGTTTTTACGTGAAAACTAATTTATTTGCAAAAATAATAATTTTTCTTTTAACTTTATTTTTTAATAAAAAAATGTAATATATTAACGTTATGAAACTTATTGTCGGATTAGGAAATTTTGGAAAAGAATATGAACATACTCGTCACAACATGGGTTTTGATGTTGTAGACAAATTTGCTGAATCTTTAGGCGAAGATATTACAAAATCTGGTTTTCATTCTTTATATTTAAAAACAAAATATATGGGAGAAGACATTATTTTATTAAAACCACAAACTTATATGAATAATAGTGGCATTGCTATAAAAGAAATTATGGATTATTTTGATATCGATGTAGATGATTTAATCATTGTTTATGATGATATGGATATTAAAGTTGGTCATTTAAAACTTAAATTTGAAGGAAGTAGTGGCGGACATAATGGAATAAAATCAATTATCAATAATATTGGAACTCAAGAATTTAAAAGAATTCGTGTTGGGATAGGTGCTCCAACCTACAATAATATTGATTTTGTATTATCAAAACCATCAAAAGAAGAAAAAGAATTAATCGAAGAAGCTCAAAATAATGCTGTAGAGGCTTTAAAAATTGCTATAAAAGAAAGTTTTAATAAAGCAATGAGTTTATATAATAAATAAAGGAGATATTATAGAAATTGATTAATTATTTAAAAAATTTACTCAATTATTTTACCCCCTCCAAAAATGCTAAGGAGGCCTTTTTTGGTGTTGATGAAATAATTGGAGGAACTTTTTTAATTTATAAAAAATATCTTGAAAATTATAATAAAAACATTGTTTTAATTTGTTCATCCACTTATAAAGCTAATAAATTATATTCTTCAATTGCAAATTTAGTTAATAAAGACGATATTATTTTATTTTTAGAAAATGAAATGATAAGAGTTGAATATATTTCTGAGAGTAAAGATATTTTAGCTAATAAAATTTATGCTTTATATAAAATGGTTAATTCTAATCATAAAATATTTATTTTTACCCCTTCTTCATTTTTTAGATTTTATCCAAAAAAAGAAGAATTTTTGAACTCAATAATTTCTTTAAAAGTTAATGAAAGTTACGATTTTGATAAATTAATTAAAAAATTAAGTGAACTTGGTTATTATAAAGTTCCAAAAATTGATCAATCTCTTCAATTTGCATCAAGAGGAGATATCATAGATATTTTTACAATGAATTATGATAATCCGATAAGAATCGAATTTTTTGATGATACTATTGAATCAATTCGTTTTTTTGATATTGCAACTCAATCCTCAATTTCAACAATTGATAAAATCGACATTTTACCTGCTACTACTTTAATTTTTAATGATGAAGAAAAAAGAAATATCGAAAAAAAGATGAATTTTAGAAAAGAAGAAGATTTGAAAAGAATTAGAAGTGATTTAAAAGATATTTTCAATGCTCAAATCAATGAAGATATAGAGAATTTAATTAATAATAATTATCAACCAACTTTATATAAATATTATGGATTTTTAAAAAGTAGTCATGATTCTATCCTTTCTTATTTAGATGAATATATTGAAATAATTTTAGAAGAAAATGATATTTTAGAATCAAAAAAACAACTTTATTTAGAATCTCATGAATTATTAATGGATCTTTTTGACAGTGGGAAAAGTTTAACTCATCTTGAATATTTTAATAACAATTTAGGTTTATGCAATGAAGGTGCCATAGAAATTTCTTATATTTCATCTTTTGATTTAACGCATAAAAATATGATTGATGTTCCTTTGTCTGCTCCAATTTTTGAAGCAAAAAAAGGAATTGAATATCAAAAAATAGTCGATTTATATTTAAATGAATTTAATAAGATATTATTCGTTGTTAAAAATAAAGAGGAATTTTCATCATTAGTCGATTATTTAGAGTTTTTACATAGAGATTTTAATATTTTGGATAAAATCGAAGATAAATTTAGTGGATCAATTAATATAATTATTTCTGATTTTAATATTGCAATTGAAGATAAAAATGATAGTTTTGCTTTAGTTACTTCTAAATTACTCTTTAATTCTAGACATACTAATTTAACTTACTCTTCTAAATTTAAAGAGGGGGAAATTTTAGGCAGTTATCAAGAGTTAGAACAAGGAGATTATGTAGTTCATGAAACTTATGGGATAGGCCAATATATCGGCTTAAGCCAAATGGAACTTCAAGGGAAGAAAGAAGATTATCTAGAAATTAAATTTGCAGGAAATGATGAATTATTTGTTCCTTTATATTCTTTTAATTTAATTAGAAAATATGCTGGGCAAGAAGGAAGAATCCCAAAATTATCGTCTTTACATAGTGACACGTGGAAAAAAACTAAGAAAAGAATCAAAGATAAGGTTAATGATTTAGCTGATAAGCTTTTAGTTTTATATAAAAATAGAGCATTAATAAAGGGTATTAGATTTGAAAACGATGATGAACTTCAAGCTGAATTTGAAGCTGAATTTAAGCATGAACTAACTGATGACCAAAAGAAATCTTTAAAAGAAATTAAAGAAGATATGGAAAAAGAACAACCAATGGACCGTCTTTTATGCGGTGATGTTGGTTTTGGCAAAACTGAAATTGCATTTTGTGCAGCTTTTAAAGCAATTTTAAGTAACAAACAGGTTTTACTTTTAGCTCCAACAACACTTTTAGCAAAGCAACATCATGAAGTTGCTCTTGATAGATTTAGAAAATTTGATGTTAATATTAAACTTTTAACGAGAAATCAGACTCCAAAAGAAACAAAATTGATTTTAGAAGATTTAGAAAATGGAAAAATAAATTTTTTAATTGGAACTCATAAAGCCTTATCTAACAAGATAAAATTTAAAGATTTAGGTCTTTTAATTATTGATGAAGAGCAAAGATTTGGTGTTGAACAGAAAGAAAAAATTAAATTAAATACAGAAAATATCGATGTTTTAACATTATCTGCTACCCCAATCCCTAGAACTTTACAATCTTCCTTAGTAGGGTTAAAAAGTGTTTCAACTATTCAAACCCCACCTAAAGAAAGACTTCCAATTCAACTTTATGTTATTCAAAAAGATGAAAAAGTTTTAAAGGAAATTATTGAAAGAGAACTCGCAAGAGGTGGACAAGTTTATTTTGTTCATAACAACATTTCAGATATCTATGAACTTGCTAATAAAATACAAAAAATGATCCCTGAAATTAGAGTAGGAGTTGTTCATGGAAAAATGGATAAAAACGATGTTAATACTGTAATGGCAGATTTTTATTTAAATGATATAGATTTATTATTGGCAACTTCAATTATTGAAAATGGAATTGATGTTCGAAATGCAAATTTAATTATTGTTGATGACGCTGATAGATTTGGACTTTCTCAACTTTATCAAATAAAAGGTAGAGTAGGAAGAGGCGATAGAATGGCCTATTGTTATCTTTTAATTGATAAAAATAAAAAGTTAAATGATGAAGCTAGAAAAAGACTTAAAGCATTACAAGATTTTACTGAACTTGGAAGCGGTTTTAAAATTGCTCAAAGAGATCTTCTTATTAGAGGAGCTGGAGAAATTTTAGGTAGAGAACAAGCCGGATTTATTGATGATGTCGGAATTGATCTATATTTAAAATTATTAAATGAAGCTTTAAAAGAGAAAAAAGATGGTCAAATTATTAAAGAAAATGAAGTAAAAACAACATCAACAGTTATTGAAAATGCTTATATTCCTTCTTCTTTTGCTTCAGATAATGAAAAAATTGAGCTTTATCAAAAAATAAGTGAAGCTGATACTTTTGATAAACTTAAAAATTTATCAAAACATATTAAAGATATTTTTGGTGGAGAAATCCCCCCTTCTTTTAATAACATCTTGAAACAAAGAGAAATTGATATTTATTTATCATTTAAAGAATTTAATGAATTAAAAAATACTCAAAATTCAATAAATTTAATATTATCAAATGAATTTTCCTCAATTAATGCGATAGGTACAACAATATTTATGAAGTTAATTAATTATATAGATAGATTAAAATTAACTTATCATAATAAATGTATTGAAATAATTATTTCAAAAAAGAATGATTATGATAAGTTATTATTAGAAGTATTAAAAATTATCCATGAAGAGGCTTTAAAAAATGAGATTAGATAAATTTTTAAAAGTAAGTAGACTAATAAAAAGAAGAAGTGTAGCTAAAGAACTCGTTTCTAGAGACATCTTTTTACTTAATAATCACCCTTGTAAACCATCAAGCGAAGTGAAAGAAGGAGATATTTTAGATTTAACTTTAGGAAGACATCATTTAATCGTTAAAATATTATTTATAAAAGACCACATTTTAAAAGAAGACGCTTTTAAAATGTATGAAGTAATTAAAGATGAAATTAAAGAAGATAATAAAGACGAATAAAAAATATTTAGTTGGATGTTCTTTTGGGCCAGATTCAATGGCTTTAGTTTCATTATTGTTAAAAAATAATATTTCTTTTGATATTGCATTCATTAATTATCATTTAAGAGATGAAAGCAATTATGAAGAAAAAGAATTATTAAAATTTTCTAAATTAAACAATATAAAAGTATATAAAAAAGAAGTTTATTATAAAAAAGAAGATAAAAATGTTGAATCTTGGGCAAGAAATGTCCGTTACGATTTTTTTAAAGAAATTTATAATTTAGATAATAAAAACCATAAAGAAAATTATGAAGCTGTTTTAATCGCTCATAATTTAGATGATTTAATTGAAACTTACTTATTGCAAAAAGAAAGAAATTCCTACGTAACATTTTATGGACTTAAAACATTAATTTATAAAGATGATATCCCTTATATTCGCCCTTTACTTTCTTATCGTAAAAAAGATTTAGAAATTTATTGTTTAAAAAATAATATTCCTTTTAATATTGATAAATCAAATTTTGATAATAAATATAAACGCAATAAAATTAGAAATGAATATATTAAAAATTTAAGCGATGAAGAAATAAAAACTATCTTATTAGAGATTAAATATAAAAACAAAAAGAAAAGAGAAGAAAATAACATTTTTAAAAAAATGATTAAAAATAATCGCTTAAATGTAAAAAAATGTAAAAAAATGGATATAAATGATTTTATTAATCTATTTTACTATTATCTTTCTTATTTTCCTTTTTTAAAAAATTTCAGTAAAGACAAGATAAATGATATTTATTTAAAGTTATTTTTAAATAAAAATATTAAAGAAAAAATTGGAAATACTTTATATTATATTTTTATTGAATACGGTTATTTAAAAATAGATAAAATTTATGAATCAAATTACTATTTCGAACTTTCAAAAAAAGGTAATAAATACTTTCGCTTTTTAGTAGATACAAAATATAATGAAATATTTTCAAATTATGATAGTATAATAATTCATCCGGTATCGAGAGACGATTTTTATTCTTATAAGGGGCAGAAAAAAAGAGTTTCTAAAATATTTATAGATATGAAATTACCTACTTCATATCGAAAGATTTGGCCGGGTGTTTATTCAAAGAATGGTGAATTAATTTATCTTCCTCGTTATATGGAAAAGGTTAGATATACAAAAAAATCATTTTTAGTTTTTGATATTGAAAGTTTAATAAAAATAGAGTAATTCTCTATAAAAAAATATCAATTTATATTAAAATTATTTAGGCGTGTAAAAAAGGAGAAAACATGGAGAAAAGAAGATTTAGTTGGTTTAATATCCTTATATATATAATACTTTTCGCTTTTTTAGGATTAATGATTTATTTCCTAATTGGTGTTAACAATCAACAATATGCAAGTATTTCAACTGATCAAGGTATTCGTTTAGTATTAAATGATGAAGATCAATATAAAGTTCAATATGGTGCAGCTGTTGAAAGTGGCGAAGAAGTTCAAGTTTATATTCAACTTGATAAACCATATAACAATCAAGAATACTTTACATTTACAATGAGTAAAGATGCATTCAATGTTTATCCATATGAATATGGAGTTGATGCAGACGGAAAACCAAATATGGTTACATTTGCTGAAGCATTATCTTCACAAATTATTGAATGTGGTGCTCATCCTGGTATTTATGGATCAATTTATACTGAAAATTGGTTTATTTCATGGTTACCAACAATTATTTCAACAGTTGTAATGATTGCAATTGCAATATTCTTCTTCCGTTTACTCATGTCTTCAGCTGGTGGAAACCAAAAAGCTTTGGATTTTAATAAATCAAGAGCAAGAAAGGTTGATGATTCAAAGGTTAGATTTGATGACGTCGCTGGATGTGATAGTGAAAAAGCAGAATTGGTTGAAGTTGTTGATTATTTAAAAGAACCTAAAAAATATACAAAATATGGTGCTAAATTACCAAAAGGTATTTTACTTGTTGGTCCTCCAGGAACTGGTAAAACTTTATTAGCAAAAGCTGTTGCTGGTGAAGCTGGCGTTCCATTCTATTCTATTTCAGGTTCCGACTTCGTTGAAATGTTTGTTGGTGTTGGCGCTGGTAGAGTTAGAGATTTATTTAAAACAGCAAAACAAAATGCTCCTTGTGTTATTTTTATCGATGAAATCGATGCTGTTGGTAGACAAAGAGGTGCTGGACTTGGTGGTGGAAACGATGAAAGAGAACAGACTCTTAACCAATTATTAGTTGAGCTTGATGGTTTCGAAGAAAATAGTGGAATTATCGTTATTGCTGCTACTAACCGTGACGATGTTCTTGATCCTGCACTTTTAAGAGCAGGTAGATTTGATAGACAAATTACCGTTTCCCTTCCTGATAGAGCTGGAAGAGAAGCAATCTTCAAAGTTCATGCTAAAAATAAGAAGTTAGATCCTAAAATTGATTTCTCTTTCTTAGCAAAAAGAACTGTTGGATTCTCTGGCGCTGATATTGCTTCAATATTAAATGATGCTGCTATATTAGCTATTAGAGAAAAGAAAGAATTCATTACTCTTTCTGATATTGATGAAGCAATTGATAGAAGAATTGCTGGTCCTGCAAGAAGTACAAAAGGTTTAAGTGATAAAGAAAGACTTAGAGTCGCTTATCATGAAAGCGGCCACGCAATTATAGGATTAACTCTTCCAGATGCTGATAAAGTTAGAAAAATTACTATTATTCCTCGTGGAAGAACTGGCGGACATGTTTTAATGGGACCAGATGAAGATAGATTCTTATTAACTAAAAAAGAATTAGAGGCAGAGATTTGCGGTTTATTAGGCGGACGTGTAGCTGAAGAAATTTTCTTTAATGATGTTTCTACAGGTGCAAGTAATGACATTGAAAGAGCTACTCAAATTGCTAGAAGCATGGTTGTTGAATATGGAATGTCTTCATTAGGACCTATTCAATATGAAAAACCAAGCGGAAATGTCTTCTTAGGGAGAGATTATTATAATACTCAAAAGAATTTCTCCGCTGATGTTGCAAATGAAATTGATAGAGAAGTTAGAAAAATTGTTGATGATTCTCACGCTTTAGCAGTTAAAATTATCACTGAAAGAAAAGATGATATGGAATTAATTGCTAAAACACTTCTTGAAAATGAAACTATTACCGAAGAACAAATTACTTATCTTTTAGAACATCGTTCTCTTCCAAGTGATAAAGATCATTTAGAAGGAGCTGCTAAAGATAATTATGAAAACTCTTCCTTAAAAGAAGAAGATAAACCTCACTTTGATGAAAAAAAGAGCGAAGAATTAGTTAAAGAAGATGAAAAAAATATCGATACTATCGATAAAGAAGAAGAAAAAGAAGGACTTAATTCTACTGAAGATAAAAAAGATTAATTAAATAAATGGAAAATTTAATAATTAAAAATCTTGAATTAAAAGGAAAAGTTATTCTAGCCCCTATGGCTGGAATAACTTCTTTTTCTTATAGAAAGTTTATGAATAAGTTTGGCTGCGCTATTACTTATAGCGAAATGATTTCTGATTGTGGACTTATTTATAATAATAAAAGAACTTTTGAAATGATTAAAACTGATGGAAACGATAAACCATTAGCTATTCAACTTTTTGGTGGGAAAAAAGAGACTTTATTAGAAGCTCTTGATATATTAGAAAAAAGTAATACAAATTATGATGTTTTAGATATAAATTTAGCCTGTCCTGTACCAAAAGTAACTAAATCAAATGGTGGAAGTAGTTGGTTAAAAGATGTTCCTTTAATGAAAGATATGATGAAAAGTATTGTAGAGAAATCTAAAAAACCAGTGAGTGCTAAAATTCGTTTAGGTTGGGAAAAAAATAATATTATAGAAATAGCTAAAGCATTAGAAGAGGCTGGAGTATCTTTTTTAACAATTCATTGTCGAACTAAAAAAGAACTTTATATTGGCGAAGCACATTATGAAGCTTTAAAAGATTTAAAAAAATATATTAAAATACCATATGCTGTAAGTGGAAATATTTTTACACTTAACGATGCAATTAAAGCATTAGAAATTTCAAAAGCAGACTCTATTGCGGTTGCTAGGGGTGGAATTGGAAATCCATTATTAATAAAAAATATTAATCATTATTTAAATAATGAGTTAGATAAAATTGAAGAACCAACAATTGAAGGACAAATTGAATATTTAAAAGAATTTACAACCCTTTTAAATGAGGAATTTGGTGAACAAAGAGCAGTTTCTATTTTAAGAGGTATAGCACCTAAATTTTTTAATATGTTTTCAAATACAAAAAAATTAAAAAACGAAATATCAACAACAATTACTTCAATTGACTCATTGTTTAATATTGTTAACGATTATTTAATGAATAATGAAATTTATTAAGAAATATTTCTTTATAATATTTAAATTTTCTAAAAGAAATATTAATTGCAAAATTAAGAGCTATTACATATTTTTTAGAAACTTGTTTATTAACTGGTTCATAGACAAGTTTAATACATAAATAATTAAATAGATTTTTTCATCTAGTTCTAGTTAATTATAGTTTTATAATTTATTGCATTTAAATGAATATTATTTTATTTTTCTTTTTTAATTTATTAAAATATTAGAGTTTTAAAAGAAGAAAGGATTAGATTATGGAAAACAAGTTAACAGATCAAGAATTAGCAAGAAGAGAAAAGTTAAATAAATTAGTCGAACTTGGCGTCAATCCATGGGGTCAAAAATATGATAGAACAGATTCAACCTTAACTTGTAAAGAAAAAGCTGGTGAAAAAACTAATGAAGAATTAGAAGCAAATCCAATAGAAGTAAAAGTTGCTGGAAGAATCATGCTTCTTAGAAAAATGGGAAAAGCTTCCTTTTTAACAATTCAAGACAAAGAAGGAAGAATACAAGCATATATTTCAGTTGAAACTGTAAATGCTGATAATTATGCTATTTTTAAATTATGTGATGTCGGTGATATTGTTGGTTTAGGCGGTCATTTAATGAAAACAAGAACCGGCGAATTAACTTTAAAAGTAACAGATTTTACTTTCTTAACAAAATCATTAAGACCATTACCTGAAAAATTCCATGGCTTAACTGATGTTGAAGAAAGATATAGGCACAGATATGTTGATTTGATTATGAATGATGAAGCAAAACAAGTTGCTCTTTTAAGACCAAAAATTATTAGATGTATGCAACATTATTTTGATTCATTAGGATTTACAGAAGTTGAAACTAGTGTTCTTTCTCCAATTTTAGGAGGAGCAAATGCTCGACCATTTATTACTCATCATAATGCACTAAATAAAGATTTTTATTTAAGAATCGCTACCGAATTACCATTAAAGAAATTAATTGTTGGTGGTTTAGAAAAGGTATATGAATTTGGTAGATTATTTAGAAATGAAGGAATGGATACAAGACATAATCCTGAATTTACAACTGTCGAGTTATATCAAGCATATGGTGATTTATCTTCAATGAGACAATTAAGCGAAGATGTCATTAGATATGTTTTAAAAAATGTTATTAAAACAGATGTTTTAAACTATCAAGGTAAAGAAATCGATTTTAGACCTGAATTTAGATGGGTTGATATGTCTGATCTTGTTAAAGAAAAGACTGGAGTTGATTTTAAAGGAGATATTTCTTTAGAAGAAGCTCAAGAATTATGTAAAAAATACAATATAAAAATAGAAAAACATTGGACTTCAACAGGTTATTATTTAAATGCTTTATTTGAAGAACTTTGCGAAAATGAACTTATTCAACCAACATTTGTTTGTCATCATCCAATCGAAGTTTCGCCATTAACTAAAAAGAGCCCAGACCCAAGATTTACTGAAAGATTTGAACTTTATATCAATGGATGGGAATTTGCTAATGCATATAGCGAATTAAATGATCCTATTGATCAAAAAGAAAGATTCGTTGCTCAACTTAAAGCTAAAGAACTTGGTGATGATGAAGCAAATGAAATGGATTATGATTTCTTAGAGGCTATGGATTATGGTATGCCTCCTACTGGTGGTATTGGAATTGGTATTGATAGATTAGTAATGTTATTACTTAATCAACCATCTATTAGAGAAGTAATTCTCTTCCCAACAATGAAAGATCAAAAGTAAAATAAAATGGTTTCCACGTGGAAACCATTTTTCATTATTTATTTAAATCTTTATGTAATGTATGAATTGCTATTGCGCCATCATTAGTAGCGGTAACAATTTGTCTTAACTCTTTTTCAATTACATCACCAATTGCATAGACACCCTTAACTTTTGTTCTAAATTCATTATCTACTTCAATATAACCTTTTGAATTTAAAACATCTAAGTGATTTAAAAATTTTAATTCTGGTTTTGAACCAATATAAACAAATATACCATCTGTTTTAATAGTAGATATTTTATTTCCTTCACTTAAAACTTTTATTCCTTCAAGATGATCATCACCAATCAATTCAGTAATAATTGTATTTGGTAAATAAGTAATATTTGAATGAGCATTTAATTTTTCAATATTGTTTTTTTCTCCTCTTAAGTTATGACGAGAAATCATTGTAATTGAATGAACGATTGGTGCTAAAAAAGTAGCTTCAGTTATAGCACTATCTCCTCCTCCATAAACAACAACATCTTTATCTTTATAAAAAGCACCATCACAAGTTGCACAGAATGAAACACCTCTACCCCTAAATTGATCTTCTTTTGGTAAATTTAATTCATTTTCTTTAGTTCCTGTTGCAATAATAATTGATTCACATTGATATTTATCTTTATTAGTAGTTATAAAAAATAAATGGTCATCAAATTTTTCAACACTTAAAACTTCTTCACGTCTAAAATTAATACCCATATCTTTAACCTGTTTTCTAAAGTCTAAAGCTAATTCGCTTCCGCCAATTTTACTAATACCAGGATAATTTTCAATTTCAAAAGCAGTGACAACTTTACCACCGATTGCTCCTTTTTCTAAAAGTAAATATGATAATCCGCTTCTATGTGCATAAATAGCAGCAGTAACTCCTGCTGGTCCAGCTCCAATAATAATTGTGTCAAATCTTTCCATAATGTTTCCTCACGTATAAATATTAGTTTATTGATTAATAAAAATAAATGATTTTGCTCTAATTTATATTAAATATATACCTATATAATATATTAAGGGTATAAAGGAATTTCCCATACCCTTATATATACAAGAATGCCACGAGTTAAGAAAAATATTCACTTTTTTGAAGAAAAATTAAATTTAGTGTTAAAAATTAACTTTATGAGATAAATTTGGCAAAAATTAGTATAATTTACATGCTGAGGTATATTTATGGATTTAAAAGAAAAGAAATTAAGTGGTGAAATAGTATTTAATGGACATTTACTAGAGGTTCATAAAGATAAAGTTTTATGTCCAAACAATCACGAATCTTATCGTGAATACATTAATAAAGGACCTGCTGCTTGTGTAATCGCTAAAACAAAAGATGATAAATTTATTTTAGAAAGACAATTTCGTTATCCTTACGATGATGTAATGATTGAATTTCCAGCAGGAAAAACAGATAAAAACGAAGATACAAAAATTACAACTTTAAGAGAATTAAAAGAAGAAACTGGATATGAAGCAAAAAAGTGTGTTTATTTAGGCGAAACATATCCAAGTGTTGCTTATACAAATGAAAAAATTTATTTATATTATTGTGAAGATTTGACTTTAAAAGAAACTCATTTAGATGAAAATGAATTTGTTGATGTCATTTATAAAAGCGAAGATGAAATCAAAAAGATGATTTTAAATGGTGAAATTCGTGATGCAAAAACTGTTCACGCTTTTTTACTTTATCTATTAAAAAAAGAAGAAGGAAATTTATAAAATGGGTCTTTTCTTTTTTAAACCTTATAAAGAAAAAATTGCTAACAAACTTTACGAATGTTTCTTTGAAAAAGAAAATTTAATTTATAATTTTAAAATTTCTAAAGATGATTTAAATGAATATACAATAATTGTTGCTTCTTCAGGGATTTTTATATTTTTAATTGAAAATTGTGAAGGCGAAATAGCTTCATTTTTTAATCAAAATGATGAAATTTTAAAAATTGATGATAATTATAAAGGCTTAATTACTTTAAAAAATCCATATTTAGATTTAAAAGAAGTAGAAGATTATTTGAAAAGAAATATTAAAGAAAATTTAAACATTGTTTGTTATTTAATACCTCTTTTTAACAATCTTAAAAAAGTAAAAGAGGATGATAAAATTTTTACTTTAAAAACTTTCAAAAAGATTTTAAAAAACACAACGCAAATATATAATAATAGAGAAGTTGATGAACTAACTTCCAAAATTAAAGAAATCAATAAATATGAATATACTAAAAACAATTAAAATTATTTTTCCAGGAATTCGATATGGTTTAAATAAACCACTTTTAAAAGAACTTGATGAAGCTATAAAGGGAGATACTCTTTATTTAGATTATTCCTATTTTTATGATGAAAAAAATGATTTTTTTAATAAAGAGAAAGCCTATGAATTCGTTTTATCGAAAATAAATTTTAATTCTTTAAATGAATATAGCGAAATTATTTTAATTTCTAAAAGTATTGGAACTATTTTTGCTGGAAAATTGAGACAATTAATTAAAGAAAAATATCCAAATTTAATAAGTAAAATTAAATATATTTGTTTAACTCCTTTAGATCAATCAATTTGCTATTTAGAACAAACTGATTATATTGCTTATGGCACCAATGATAAATATTTAAGTGAAGAAGCAAGGAATAAACTTAAATATCGTTTTATTAATTTAAACGTAATAAATGGTGGCTCTCATCGATTAGAAATTGAAGAAAAAACAAAAGGAGAAAATGAAAAAATAGTTAAAAATATCGTTTTAGAAGCTTTAACCTATTTAGATTCATCAAATTATATGGAATAAAAATATGAAAGTAGTCGAAATATCAAATTTAAATAAACACTATAAAAATTTTAGTTTAGATAACGTTTCTTTATCATTAAATGAAGGAGAAATATGTGGGTTTATCGGTGAAAATGGTGCTGGTAAATCTACTACTATGAAAATTTTAGCCGGGATAACTTCATTTAAAGAAGGAGTTGTTCATATTTTTGATAAAGAAATTAATAAATTAACTAATGAAGAAAGAGAAAAGATTTCTTTTATTCTTGATGAATTAAATTTCCCAGAAAATATTAAACTTTTTCAACTTGAAAAAGTTTTAAAAAATATCTTTAAAGGGTGGGAAAGCGATACATTTTATAAATATTTAACTAAATTTGGGGTAGATAAAAATAAAAAATGTCGTGAACTTTCTAAAGGAATGAAAGTTAAACTAAATTTATCCATCGCTTTTTCTCATCACGCTAAATTATTTATTTTAGATGAACCAACTAATGGACTTGATCCAATTGCTAGAGATGAAATTTTAGATATACTTCATGAAATTAAAAATAACGGTGGAAGCGTATTAATTTCTTCTCATATTGTTGAAGATTTAGAAAGAATTTGTGATCAAATAGTTTTTATTCATGAAGGTAAAATCATATTAAATTCTTCTAAAAACGAACTTTTAAATATGTATGATTATTTTAAAGTAGATAATTTAACATGGGAAAATTTAAATAAAGAATTTGTTATTAAATATAAAAGATTTAATGATGATTATATTGAATTTATTACTCTATCAGATAAATATGATTTAGAAAATAAAAGAAGAGCTAATCTTTCAGAGATTATGATTCTAATTATTAGAGGTAAGAAACTATGAAAGGTTTATTATTAAAAGAATTTTACAATTTAAGAATGGTATTTGTTATCTATCTTTTGGTAGTTATTTTTCTTTGTTTTATAGCTTTTAGCGATGGAAATGTAATAAATGAACCAACTCAAGATGGAAGTTTACCTAGTGTTGAAGAAATGTGTAGAAATGGAATTTATTTACTTATGCCTTTAATGTTTATCGGAGGATTTTATCCAGGAAATATGCTAATTTCTTCATATAGTTTTGATGAAAAATCACATTGGACTCCATTTATTCTTTCGGTTGGTGTTAAAAAAAGTAAAGTTTTATTATCAAAAGTTTTACTTCATCTTATTGCTACATTTATTTTATTAATCCCATTTTTAGTAGCTTTATTTGTTATGGATGCACCATTTGATATAAGTATTTATGTAGGATTAATTTTAACATTTTTAGCATCATGCTTATTTTCAGGTTCGATGTCTCTATTTATGTGTTCGGCTATTGGAAGTAGTAAAGCACTTGTTTTAAGTTCTATATTTTCATTTTTAACTACCCTTATTCCTATGGGTGTTATTTTAATTCCAACAGTTATGGAAGGAATGATTTCTTCTTTATGGATATTTGGAATAATTAACTTTTTTGTTTTCGGATTATTAATGTATATATTATTCTTCTTTTTAGCACTTTTAATGTTTAAAAAGAGAGATTTTTAACCTTTTAATAATATCTATTAAATAAAAAATAGATGGATTCACCATCTATTTTTTACTTTTTCTAAAAACCCAACAGCATCTTTAAATATAACTTCTTTATTATCTTTAGTTTTAATTTTTCCATTAAATTTACCAAATATTTGATGTTGAAAAGAAGCGATAAATAAAGCGTTAGTATCTTCATGACGATCAACTATTGGTGTAAAGGTTAAAAGAATATCTTTAGCAGAAGATTCTATTTTAATAGGTCCTAAAAAATCTTCTTTTCCATTTTTCTTAGTAAAATAAAATTTAACATCATCGAGTTTATAAGCTTCTTTATTAATAAATAACATATTTTCACTAGCATTAGATGTATCACCAAATCCATAACCTAGATTAAATCCTTTATAACCATCATTATCTTTAATAGATAAAGAAGCCCAATACCAAGTATTTTTATAAGTCCAAACACCTCTTCCCCAATCTAAAACAGCTAATCCATCTTTAATCGAAGTTAATTTATCACCAAGTTTAAAATAGCCATTTGCAACTAAATTATTGATTTTTTGATTATAGTAGAAGTGTTTTTTCTTTTTAAATGGGGTAGCAATAACCATTGATTTAGATGAAGTAGAAGAAAGAATAATATCAACATCTAAATCTTTATCATTAGAAAAGTTTTTAATATTGGCTTTTATTTCCCTACTATTTCCATTATTTAAAAAGGTAAGCGAAAAATCTTTTGAAGAATATACGGTATCTCCTATTTCACTAGAAGAAGGTAAATTTAATTTTCCAAAAGTGAAAAATTTTATTTTTGATTTAGTTTTAAATCCTTTTTTAGCAAGATCAATTATAGAAATTGAAACAAGAGAAAAGATTGAACAATCTGAAATAGTAAAACATATTGCGTAATCTTTAATAAATATAGCGTAATAATCCCATTCTTTAATTCTAGATTTTAAACCAATAATATCTTTTCTTTTATATTTTTTAATTAATGAAGTTGAATATCCAGCTTCATATAAATTACCTTCATAATCGAGTAAACGACCTTCTTTTAATTCTTTTTGTTCCATAAGTTTATTTATTTTTTATCTCCTTTTTATAATAACTATATAGATTTAAATACATATAAGAATACATAATTTTTGAATATATAATCGGTGTTCCATATAAAGGAATAGCTTCTTTTTTAGCATGTTTTGCTAAAAAAGAGATATCATCTTTTTTAATTTCTTTTATATTAACATTATAATGATATTTATTGGTTAATTCGTCTAAATAAGTGATTAATGAAGTATTATTTAATATATTTTTAGATATATAATTCATCTTTTTTCTAGCAGTTTTATTATAAAGATAAGTTTTTATAACTAAAGGTAAGATAATAGCGTTAGTTTTAGCGTGTGCTAGATTATATTTATAAGATAAAGCATGAGATAAGGCATGAACATTTCCTACTCCTTTAAGCGAAAAAGCTATACCTGCTAAAGAAGAAGCTTTAAATAAATTCTTTTTTGAAACTAAATCATTATTATTAAAAGCACCATCTAAATTTTCATAGGTAAGTTTTATCGCTTTTAAAGCATAATTATCATACTTTTTATATTTAAAAACATTTAAATAACTTTCTAAAGCATGAGTTAAAGCATCCATAATACTATTAACTAATATTTCTTTTGATAAAGAAGAAATTAATTCATCGCTATAATAGATATATTTAGGAATAATTTTAGCAGAAATAATTGAATATTTTTTATCTTTAAAAGTAATGACTGAAGCATAAGACATCTCACTTCCACTAGCAGGAGTAGAAGGAATAACTATAAAAGGAGGAAGATGATGTCTAACTTTAAATAAACCACTATATTTTTCTAAATCTTTAGAGTTATTTTTAATTACTACTCCTAAAGCTTTAGCTAGATCAATCACTGATCCTCCTCCAATCGCTAAAATTGAATCACATTTATTATTTATATATGCTTTTTTAGCTTCCAAAACTATTTCTTCACTTGGATTAGGAATTGATTTATCAAAAACAAAATAAGATATATCAGAATTTTCAAAAATATTATCAATAAAAGTAAGATTTAAATGATTGTATTTAACAATAAATACTTTTTTTGCGCCCATTTCTTTAAATTTTAAAGTGATATCTTCGATATTTTTAATTTCTTTAGGAATTTTATATTTAATAAAATGTAAGAAAAAACTTTCAAAGAAATTAAAAATTCTGATAAAAAATTTGAAAAATAAATTTTCTTTATCAATAAAAAAGTTATGATCTAATTTAGAAAAAATCATTAAAGAAGCAAGCTTATCTTCTTTTAAATATTTTATTTTTATTTTTTTACCATTTTTAAGATAAATAATAAAAATAGAAGTAGTTAAAAATGAACTAGGGACGTTATAAAGAGTAAAAATATCTTTATAACTTATCTCAGTTCTTTTATTAAATTTATAAACTATTATTTCATCATCATTGATTTTTAATAATTTTTTAGGTGTAAATAAAAAAATCAATATTTTGTAAAAGAAAAATAATAAAAATAAACCTAAAATTATTTCAATAATTAAATTTAATAAAGAGTATTCACCAGTTAAAGCATATAAATTTAATAAGAAAAAAACTAAAATAAGTAAAAAGAATAAAAGAGGAATTACAATTGCTATTTTTGCTTTTTTAAATTCGTTTTGCATGTATAAAGTATACCAAAATAATGAATTTTGTTTTATATGTTTATGATTAGTTTAGTATAATTATTAAGACTTATTTATTTTTAATAAGTTTATAAAAAAATATTTAGTTATGAAAAAAATTTTTAAAAGTTTTATATTATTTATTTTATTATTTTTAACTTCTTGTAATTCTTTACCTACTTTTGAGATAGATCCTTCTTTAGATTATTCTTCTTTTAAAGAATATTATTTAGATAATATCAATAATTTTTATCTTCAAAAAGAAGAAACATATGGAGTTTATTTATATCGAGTTGATTGCGAAAGTTGTAATAAAAATAAAAATGTTATCTTAAATCATTTAAATGAATATAAAAAAGGAAATAAGCATTTTAAAGTTTATATTTATAATACTATTAGATTAAAAGAAGAAGGTGCTAATTATATTTCTGATTCTTCATTAACTATTGAAGAATGTAAAAATATAATGGTAAATAATAAAGTTTCTACTTTAAAAGATACAATTATTAATCTAGTTCCATCTTTATATATTGTTAATAATGGAGTTATTTATGATTATATTGCTGGAGGAGTTGAACCTGCTAAATATTTAATATCTACGACTTTAGATAGTAGAAGTTATAGTGATTTTAATAATGCTATATTAAAAGAAATAGAAGAATTTTATACATTAAATTATAAAAGATATTATATTTATTTATATTTTGATACGTGTCCTCATTGTTTTAAGGTTAAACCCACTCTTTTAAATTATTTAAGTTCACCTAAAAATAAAGAAGTACCTATTTTTACATTTAATGTATTTCCTTCTTCAAGTGAAGAAGGAAAAGAAATTAGAAATAAATTTAAAGTTCCTAATGATGTTTCTAGTGTTGATGATTTTAAAAATAGATATGTAAAAGAAAATATTGAAAATAAAGTTAATAAAGTTAGTGAAACATATTTTAGATATGTACCTTCTTTATTTGAAATAAGTGATAATCATTATTCGGCTTGTTATATAGGTGAAGATGAGATTATAGAAAAATTGGATAAATAAATTATGCGATCTAATAAAATTATTGTTTTAGGAGGAAGTTTTAATCCTTTAACGAAAGCTCATGGAAAAATAATTAAATATTTAGTTAATTTCTTTGATGCCGAAAAAGGCATTCTTTTAATAACAAATAAAATTCATAATCATTCAATAAATAATTTTAATAATAAGGAAATTTTACCTATTGAATTAAGAATTAAAATATTAAACGAATTTATAAAACAAAATAAAAATATTGAATTAGATTTACATGAAATAGATGATGAAAATTCTACTACTTATAAATCATTAAATTACTTAAAAGAAAAATATAAAGATGATGAAATTTTATTCGTAATAGGTAGTGAAAAACTTCAAAATTTAGATAAATGGTATAGAATTGATGATATTTTAAAAGATTTTAAATTTATCGTAGTTAAAAGAAATAATGGTGTTTTAAATAGAATTATTAATGAAAATTCATTCTTAAAAGGCCATGAAAAATCATTTATTTTTATTGATCCATCTTTTGATTTAACAGGAATTTCGTCTACAAAAATTAGAGAATATTTGTATAAAAAAGATGAAAAAGATTTAGAAAAACTAACTTATGATTTTGTAATTAATATATTGAAAGAAAACAATTATCTATAACTATTTATTAGTTTCTTCTTCCTTTTTATTTAATTCAGTTTTGAAAAAATTTGTAATTTCATTATTAAAATAGATTGAATCGTCTAAATTTGGATATAGAACGTTAAAAACATGAATAGCTTTTTCATTATCCAAATTAATAAATTTATGAGGAATTGCATATAAGTTACAATCATCATTTAATAAAATTGATTGGAATGAATATAGTTTATCGCCTCTTGAAGTAAGAATTAAAATTGGAGGGAATGGATTTGATGTGGGGAAAATATCGTTTGGGTCAGTTTTTGTATATATTTTTCTTTGTTTAAAGAAAGGGCCATAAAGCATCCTTTTAATACCGTTTTTACATATCCAAGTTAAAAATTTATGTCCTGGGAAATCACCTAAATCTTTCAAATAACAAGTTGCATGATTTAGAGCAATTCCTTTGACATTTATATTGTTTTTATTGAAAATTTTATAAATTTCTCCGTATTTAAAATTATTTACTATAATAGCAGTGTAAAGAAAAGCAAGTTCTCCACCAGCACTATCACCAGTTAAAAATAATGAAGACATATCAAGAAAAAAATTTTCACTATTTGAAATTAAATGATTAATTAAAAAGTGGATCTCTTGGAGTTGGTTAATTAATTTTGCTTTATAACCTAATGAATATGATAAAGAAACAATGTTAAATCCATTTTTTGCAAGATGATAACAAAAATTATCATTTAAATCTTTATCGCCGTATTTCCATCCACCACCATGAATATCAATAATGACAGGACGAGTTTTAATATTTTTATCATAATAAATATTAAATTTTAATTCGTTAGATTTATATTTGATTGTTTTATTCTTAGGGAAAAAGATGGAATATTCTTTTTTTATAATTCCTTCAGGTTTAATTTCTTTACTTTTTATCTTTTTATCGCCTATATCAGCGTTTTTCCATATATAATCGTATAATTTTTTAAAAATAAAATAACGCATGTAATTATTCTAATTATATTGACTTATTTTTTCTATATTTTTAAAACAAAATGAAGTAGAAAATTTTGAGAATAAGTTTATTATTTGAACCTAAAACATGCTAAAATTTTAAACGTTAGGAAATTTGTGTTTATGAGAAAAAAAGAAAGAGAAAATTACATATTTAGCAAAAAATGCTTACTTATCTTACTTTATTTATATTATTTAAATGGAGTTAGTTATAAAAAAATAATTTTTAGATCTTTCGGATTTCATTTCGATCCAAAATGTAATTTTAAAGTTGTTGTTTATTCATCTCATGACCATATTCATAAATATGTTGTTCATATTTACTCTTCTATTTTTAAAGTTAATTTAGAGGAGGTAGATATTATGGGTAACGTAAATTTCTTTAAAGTAAAATCTTTAAAAAATTTAGATCCTTATATTCCGTTATCGAGTTTAAATATTTACTTCGATGAAGATAATTTTTTAGCTGTTGGATATATTGAAGGAAAGAAAATTAACTACACTTTAAAGAAAAAAGATGAATCTTTATTTAAAGATGAACTTTTATATCGTTTAAACTTAGATAGACAAGAAGAAAATGAAGATTCTTTCATTCTTTATCTTTTAAAACTTTTTACTTATCAACTTGATACTGACCTTATTTTAGGAGCGGGAATGAATGTAAATTATGGTGCAAAAGATTGGAAACATTTAATTTCAGCCTTAAATTCAACTTTTTATGAAGGAAATGAGGAAAGAATGGAAGAAATTTCTCATTATGTTGGAAATGAACTTTTCGTTTCTTCAAAAATTTTAAAAACTAACGGATTTGATACTTATAAAGAATTAAATAAAGAATTATATCTTTTTAAGGACAATATTGATTTTGATGATCCTAATTCTACTTTATATGAATTAACCAATTTTATTGAAAGACAGAATAAAACAACAGTTATCACATATAATTACGACACAAACTTAGAGTACATTCTTAAAAGAAGGGGTATTTTATATAACACGGTTTATGATGATAACGCCTTTTTAACTAAAGATGCAAAGGTGGATATTTATCATGTGCATGGATTACTTCCTTTTGATAAATACAATGAAGAAAAATTTACAGATTCATTAATTTTTAATGAATCTGAATATTTTTATCTTTATAACAACCCATATTCATGGAATATTGCTAAGCAATTACATGATTTTATGTTTAAAACATCAATTTTTATTGGAATATCTTTAACTGATCCAAATATGAAAAGATTATTAGAATTAGCTTCTAACTTTTTAAAATTTAATTTTATATTTATGAAAAAAGAAGAAAGATATGGTGAAAAAACATTTAGAGATGTTACAAATTATTTTTTCTCATATGATTTGATTACTATTTGGATTGATGATTATAGTGAAATCGGTGATTGGCTTAGAAAAATTGATTAATTTTTAAATGAAAAATATATTTTTAATAAAAGATAAAAATATTAATAAGAATTTTAATTATTCTTTAAATGAAAATGCTCCTTCAAAAAAGAGATTTTTAGTATTTTTATTAGATTTTGCTTTATTTTTTATTCTTTTTTCATTAATTCAAGGTATTTTTACTAATCAAATTGGTTTTTTAATTCCTAGTGTAAGTAATAAAATTAGTGAAATTAATGAAAGTAGAGGAAATTTATATAAAATTTCCGAATCTTCTTCGCTTTTAGAAATAGAAGATAATAACTTAATTTCTTTTGAAGATACTATTTATAAAGAAATAAGAAGGAGCTTAAAAACTTATTTAGTTGGTATTAACTATGAATTTAAAGGAAATTTATATAAAGATTATGAAATTTTTGATGATTATAGTGAAGAAAATATAAATTTTTATTTATTTAATTATCGTTTAAATAATATAACAAAAGATAAAAGTAAAAATGATGAGTTTATTTTAGAGCTTTTTAATAAATATTTTATTAATTATTATGAAAATAACTTTTTAGAAACTAACTATTTTCTTTTTAAAGAAGAAGTTGCTTTAAAATTAACAAAATATATTTTTGAAGAAGATTATTCTAATGAATATAGTTCGTTTTATAATGAATATTTAGATAATTACTCACTTTTTTATAATGAATTAATTAAAGATTTTGAAAGTAATGATAGTAATTATAATTTATCATTTTCTGATTTTAAAAAATTAAATGATGAATATTATATTTACTTAATTTATGAACTATTTATTTCTTATACATTAGCTTTTATTATTTATTTTTTAATTCCGCTTTTAATTTTCAAAAAAGATCAAACTTTAATGATGAAGATGTTTAAACTTGTTGGGGCAAATAAAAAAACTAACTTAAATTTAAAATTTATAAATTATTTAACAAAATTTATACTTCTTTATTTAATATTCTTATTTTCATTGCTTATTTTTATATTTTTATTTTATTTTTCATATTTAAATATGATTTTTATAGGTTTTATAAATATTTTTAATATATCAATATTCTCTTTTCTACTTTTATTAATTAATATGTTTTTACCTCTTTTAAATAAAAAACACTATTCTTTAATAAATTTAGGCAGTAATGAAATTATTAAAAAAAGTGATGAATTTATAAATGAAATGAAATAAAGAATGAAATAAATAAGTTTTATATTATTTTTTAAATTTAATAAAATAATTAAACGATGGAAAAAGAAAAAAAAGAAAATGTAATAGAAATAGAATATGATTATGTTCCTTTATATAAAAGGTTTTTTAGTGCGATAATCGATATATTTATTACTATCTTTTTAGCGTTAATTTTAACTTTATCTTCACTTTTTATTTATACAAATACTTCTATATATAAAGAAAGTATATCTTCTATAAACACGGTTATAGAAGATTCTTCTTTATATATAAAAAGTAATGAAGAATATATTTTAATTAGTGATTATTATGAAAATAATAAAACTATTTCTAATAATGAAAAAAGAAAAGATTTAGAAAAAAGAGTTAATTACTTTTATATTAATTTAAATTGTTATAGTGGTATTTCTTCTTTTGGCAATAATTTATTAAACGAATTAAAGTTAGAATATGGGAATAATTTATTTTATAAAGATGAAATAAGTAACGAAATAAAAGAAAAAGTAGATGCTTTAGATAAAGATTTTGTTGAATTTTATATTTATATAATTAATGAAAATGCGATAGGATATTTACTTCAAAACGATATTTATAAAAATGAAACTAATAAAATATTTATTTTTCAAATTATTTTATTAGTTTCATCAATTATTATTAGTGTTTTAATATTTTATCTTTTTATTCCTTTAATTATAAAAAGAGGAAATAAAACAATCGGAAAATTAATTTTTAGATTTGGAAATTTAAAAGTAAATGGATTTTCATTATCTAAAAAAGATTTCTTAATTAAGTTTTTATACTTTTTCTTCCTTGAATTTTTATTATCTCTTTTTACATTTTTTATTCCCTTATTAATAAGTATAGGGATGATGATTTTTTCTATTTCTCACCAAAATTTAAACGAATATTTATCTCAATCCTATAGTTTAAGTAATGAAAATAAGAAATTTTATTTAAATTATGAAGAGTATTTATATAGTAAGAAGAAAAATGAAGGAAGGTAAAAATAGTTTGTTAAGATTTTAAAGAAAAATTAATTATATATATTTATCAAAATTGTGTTATTTTTTCTAAGTATGGAAAATAAAGATATTAAAAAAGAAGTAAGTAGTTTTAATGAGAAAGTCACTTTAAAAGATAGAATGTTTTCTTTTTTTATTGATATTATTACTTCTTTAATACTTTCATTAGTTATTTTTAATCTTGTTATATTTCAAATATCAAGACCAATAATTTCTTATGATAATTTAATTAAAGAGAATGAGAAGGGTGAAAAAGAAATTTTCAATCTTTTATATGAACATGAACTTTTATTTTTTGATGATAGTGAAAGTAGCGATAAATATTCTTTAAGTGATTCTTTAAGTAAAACATTTTATTATTTTTGCAAATTTTTAGTTAAAAATAATGAAGAAACTTCAAAATACGATGTTTTTTATAATTATTTTGTTGGTATAAAAAAAGAAGATGTTTCTTCTTTAAATAATTTAAAGTTAGAATTTTTATCACCTTTTTTTGAAAAAGATGTTTATTTAATCAATAACAGTGTTTCTTTAAAACAAGAATATCAAGATGAGTTTATTTTACTTTTTAACGAAGATGAAGAAATGAGTGTTAAGGGGTATGAAGATTATGCAAATTTAAGCGTTTTATTTACAAAATTTTATGAATATTTATTAAATGATATTAAAGTTAATGATTTAGTTTCGTTAGATAATTCAACTTCTTATTTACTTTTACGAAACAAAATAAATGAAAATGATAAAATTATTAATGATAATTATTTTTATTGTGCATTAATAACGTTTTTTCTAGTTTCTTTTATTTTGTTTTTCATTTATCCTGCTTTTTCAAAGAAAAAAGAAAGTATTGGCGAAAATTTAGTTAAAGTAGAAAGAATTAAAGAAAAAGATAAGTCATATATTAATAATTTAGAATGTTTATTCCTTTTTTTAATTAAAAGTGTTGAATGTTTTCCAATATTATTTTTAATACCTATCTTTAAAATAGGTATTAAAAATTATTCTTCTTATTTAACTTTATATACTCTTCCATTTATAGGATTCTTATTTATATTATTTAATCTTATCTTTATTTTAGTTAATAAAAGAAATAAGAATTTATTCGAGGTTATAAGTAAAACTTACTTAATTAAAGAAGATATATTAAGTTAATTTTTATATTATTTAAGTTCATTTTTTGATAAAGTTAATATACTTAAATTTTGAAGGGATGTTTTAAATGGAAAATAAAAGAATTGTTTATCCAAAAATGTCGTTAAGATTCCTTGGAATTTGTATAGATTTCATTATTTTTGGTGTTTTATTTTTCATCGCATCAACATTTATTTTTAAATATATATTTAATTCTTACGATGAAGATCAAATAGTTGCTAAAGCCCAAGTTTATTCGGGTTTATTAATAAAAGATAAAAATGGGTATTATAATCAATTAAATTCTTCAGATTATATTAAGTATCAAGAAGTTGTTGAAAATTATTATTTAACTGATAAATATTTTGGCTCTTCATTTTATAAGGAAAATGGTGGAGAAAGAAGTTGTTATAAAGTTGAAGAATATAACGAGAAAATCCTTCAACTTGGAACCGATTATACTTATTTTGAATATCAATATGATGAAAATGGAAAAATAGATACTTCTAAAATCGGAGTAATAAAAGCTAAATATTATGAAGATGAAGATAAGACGAAGGATTTAACTGATGATGCTAAAGCTGACCTTTTAACATTTTATTCTCGACATTATCGTGAAATTTTCAGTGATCTTTATAATGATAGTTTTTATGAAATAGCTAGAAATTCAATCGTTCAAAAAGGGGTTTATCGTATATTCTTTTCAGCTTTCATACCTTATTTCTTAATTTTTGTTATTCCTCCAGTTACAAATAAATATGGATTCACTTTAGGGAGGTTTTTAACAAAAATAGCTTTGGTTTCTAAAGATGGTCTATATCAAAAAAGATATTTCTTTTTGATTAGAAATGTTCCGATGGTTATTTTATTAATTGTTATTCTTTTTGAAGATAATGTTTTTATTTTAGCACCAATTTATGGAGGGTATTTTTTATTTAATTGGTTAGCGACTTTAATGAATAGAGAAAACGCTTCGCTTCTTGATCTTTTATCTTTTTCTAGGGTTGCAAATAAAAAAGAATCTATCATTTATAATAATTTTGAAGAATTAGAGGCAGACAAAATAAATGGAGAAGATTAGATCGATTCATTATGGTTCTTTAGGAAAGAGAACTTTCGGATATATTTTAGATTTATTATTTATTATTATTCTTATTATCCCAACCTATTTACCTACTGTTGAGGGGTATATTGATTACGGTTTTCATATTCCTCAAAAGTTAAAAGAAGTAAAAGAAATACAGGTTGATAGCGGATTATTTTTTGATGATTCTGGTATCGATGAAGAACCATTAACTGAAGTAAATTATATTTCCGCAGATAAATTAACTGATGAAAATGGTTATTTTACATATGATTCACATATGATATTTTTAAAAATGCTTTATAACTTTTATTTTAATTATTTAGATAAAATAAATGGATATAACATTATTTTTGATGAAGTTCCTAATCATGAGGAATTAAATGAATGGTTTTATAAAAATGTTTGCAATATCGATAATGAAGAGTATCCAAATTTTAAAGCTTTTTATATTATTAATGGCGATAAAAGCTCTGATCCATTAACTTTTGATGAAGATGGAGAAGTGGCTTCTTCAAATATAGGTATTTATAATCAAGTAATTTATAATGGAGTAACTTATACTAAAGATGAATCTAAATCTTTTTCTGCTAATGAAAACCAATCTTATATTAGAGCTTATTTAAGAATTTTTGCAGATACAGATGCTTATCCTGGAAGTTATCATCAAGCTTGTTTTTATTTAAGAGAAACTGATAAATACTATGAAATTTATATAGATTTAGAAAGAATTGGGCGTTATGTTTTTTATATTTCTTTAACTATAGCTTTATTAATTTATTTTATTTTAATTCCACTGTTATCAAAAAACGGCGAAACTTTATCAATGAGAATGATGAAGCTTGGTTTAATTAGAAAAGAAGAGTATCAAGTAAAAAAGATTCAAATTTTTGTTAAATATTTGTTTATTTCAGCTGAAGCATTTGTTGGATATTTTACTTTAGGATTATTTTATTTAATTGATTATTTAATAATTATTTTTACTAAACATCATACTTCAATAGGAGATTTAATTTCTGTTACTAGAGTTATTGACACAAAAAATAGTGTTTGGTTTTTAAATAAGGAAACGGAAGACAAACTATCTAATCAAGTAAATGAAAGGGTAAAATTAATTCAGAAAAATGATAAAAATTTATGATAATTATCGAAAATTTTCTTTTTTTATATTAGTTTTTTAAGATTATAAAGTTTTACATTTTTTTTAGTATTCTAAAATGTTAAAATGTAATTCAATAATTTAAAAGGATGCTTATTTTATGGAAGTTAAGATTCAAAACCTCGTTAAAACATTTGAAGGAAAGAAAGGCGCTAAAACAGTTGCTGTTAATAATATGACTTTCGATATTCCTGATGGAAAATTGTGTGGACTTTTAGGACCTTCTGGATGTGGTAAATCAACCACTCTCTATATGATTGCTGGAATTCATAATCCTACCGAAGGAAAAATATATTTCGGTAATGAAGATGTTACCAACGTACCTCCAGAAAATCGTGGTATTGGTTTAGTTTTCCAAAACTATGCTCTTTACCCACACTTTAATGTTAGACAAAACATTATGTTCCCTTTAGATAATGTCGTCCCTAAACTTACATTTGATGAAAAATGTGCTATTGCACTTGAAAATGCAAAAATTGTTAATATTGAAAAATTATTAGATAGAAAACCAAAAGAATTATCTGGTGGTCAACAACAAAGAGTCGCTATTGCCAGAGCTTTAGCAAAAAGACCAAGAGTCCTTTTACTTGATGAACCTTTATCAAATCTTGATGCTAGATTAAGACTTCAAACAAGAGAAGAAATTAAGAGAATCCAAAAAGAAACTGGAATTACAACAGTTTTCGTTACACACGACCAAGAAGAAGCAATGTCAATTTCTGATTTTATTGTTGTTATGAAAGATGGAATTGTTCAACAAAAAGATGAGCCACAAAAAGTTTATGATGAACCTGCTAATTTATTCGTTGCTAAATTCTTAGGTACACCTGCAATCAATGTTTTTGATGGAAGAATTGAAAACGGAAAACTTTATATGGCGGAAAAAGAAGTTTTATCTTCCCCAGAATTAGACAAAGTACACATTGAAGAGGTTATCTGCCCTAATTGTGGTAATGTTGTTTCTCATAATGGTAAATATTGTAATGTTTGCGGCACAAATATTATTTCTGGTATAAACGAATTCGAAACTAAAAAAGATAAAAAAGCAAACAATGAAGAAAATAACCAATCTTTACCTGAATTTGATTGTTATTTAAACGCTACATTACCATCAATTGAGAACAAACAACTTTTAAAAGGTCTTAAAAAGATTAAAAAATCTCTTTGCAAATATGATGATCAAAGCGTTATTGATGTTTATAACAGCGAAGTTCAAAACATTTCTTCTGCAAGTGAGGATGAAGTCGAAAAAATACTTTTAAATATTAAAGATAAAATTGCAATTGCTAGAGGAAAAATGGAAGTTAGTAGAGTTAAAACTAATAACGATGAAGAAAAAGTCCTTGTTAATGCAGTTTTAAAAGAAATAGAAGAAGTTGAAGCGGCATCTTCTCCAAACGGACTTAAAAAAATTAAAAAACTCGTTCAAAAAGCTAAGGTTGCAATTGATGTTATTCCTTTTGCACATCAAATCGAAGATTTATATAAAGATAGCGATTGGGAAGGCACAAAGAAAATTAAAGATTATCAAATTGAAATTTTAAGAAATTCAAATGGAATTGATTCAGAGGAATCAAAAGAGAGAATAGAAAAGATTATTGCTTCCTTAGAAGGACGTTTAAATCCTATTAGAGAATGCAAAATTGGTATTAGAGCTGAATCCTTCGTTTTAGATCCAAACGGACCAATTGCAGTTAAAGTTTTTAATATCGAACATATCGGTAGAGATATATCTGTTATTGGTGATGTTGTTGGACTTGAAGAAGGACATGTCAAAATCATTATTTCTTCAGAACTTGCAAAAGAATGTGTTGGTAAAGAAATCTTAAATTTCTCTGCTAAACGTATTTATGTTTTTGAAGAAACTGGAGAAAGAATTTATTAATTTTTGGTAATTGTTATGGAAAATAATGCGAGTAAGAAAAATAGTTTCTTCAACAAAGTAAAAGAATCCTTCTATAACTTATATTTAAGATTAAGACATAGAGGGCACGAAGAATCTTATTATTATAATGCTGACGGAACATGCAAATTTAATATTAATAGACCATTAGAAGCAAAAAAAAGATTATTCCACATGAATCAAAACCTTTTAGCTTTCTTGGTTTTAATTCCTGCTTTCATTTTAATCTGTTTATTCATGATTTATCCAATCTTTAATAGCTTCATTATCGCTTTTACCGAAGATTTTACATGGGTAGACGGAGCAGGTTCTTTCTCAATTGCTAATATCATTAAAGGAAATTCAACAATTTGCGAAGATATGAGTGCTGTTGGAGGAAGTGGAATTGTTTGTACTGAAGCTCCTTATCCAACAACTTTTGGTTTTGGAAATTTTACATATCTTTTTAGTAATACTAGTTATTCAATTAATTTATTTGGTCAAAATATTCCTACCTCATTATTCATTAAGAGTTTATGGAATACTTTTGAACTTGTTATTTTAGAAGTTCCATTAACCATTTTGGTTTCCCTTTTAATTGCTTATTTTATTCATAGAATTAAGTTTTTAAAGGGATTTTTTCAAACTGTTTTCTTTTTACCATATGTTACAAATACAATTGCATTAGGTATGGTTTTTAACCTTATTTTTACAAGCTATACCAATGGAGCTGTTGGTGGTGGCTTATTTAATACTCTTTTTGGTTTGAATCAACAATGGGTTACAGAAGGTGCTCCAAGATGGGCTCAAGGAGTTGTTATTGTAACTTATTCAGTTTGGAATCAAATGGCTTTCAAAATTTTAGTTTTCCTTTCAGGATTATCTACAATTGACAAGCAATATTATGATGCTGCCAGAATTGATGGAGCAAGCGGAGCAAAAATTTTTAGAAAAATCACTGTTCCATTACTTTCTCCACAAATTCTTTATATTACAATAACATCATTCATTGGTGCATTCAAAATGTATACTGATGTTAGATCGATTTATATTTCACAAAACAACTATTTCTTTGGTGGATATCAAGGTGTTGAATGGATTACGGTTGTCGGTTATTTATATCGCGATATGAAACAAATAAATCCATTAAATCCAGGGTATGCTGCCGCAGGAAGTATTGTACTTTTAATTATTATTCTTTTAATTACAGCCATTCAATTTGCTGTTAGTAAGAAAAGAGTCCACTATTAAGGAGGTTTTATAATGAGAAACGCTATTAAGAGTGAACAAGAATTACAAGCTTACTTAGAAACTGGTAATAAAAAGTTAGCTGAAAGTGAGAGATATCGTCTCGAACATAGAGGTAATAAGAAACAAGGTGAATATACAATTGGTAAAAGTTATTTACCAAAATTAATTTTTTCGCAAACTTTAATGTATATTTTCTTAATTGTCTTTGCAATTTTTATTCTTTTACCATTCCTTTTTATGATTTCAACATCATTCATTTCTCAAACAACATTTGAAATGAATAAGAGCAATAATACAATTACACTTTTGCCAATTCCTTTTACTTTTGAAAATTATGTTTCGGTTTTTGCTCCAACATATGTTGATAATTTAGGAATTGTTCAAGAAAAAACATCATTCTGGATTTATTTTTTGAATACATTTATTAGTGCAGCAGGCGGAATGTTGGTTACAGTTATTACTTCTGTTTTAGCCGCTTTTGCTTTTGCAAGATTAAATTTTAAAGGCAAAAATGCACTTTTCTTAGTTATTTTAGCAACTATGATGATTCCTGGTGAAATGATGGTTATTACTAATTATGCATTGGTCAAGGAATTTAATTGGGAAAATACATTCTATGCACTTATTTTGGTACATGGTGTTTCTGTTTTCTATATTTTCTATTTAAGACAAACGTTCCAACAAATTCCTAACGAATTATATTTAGCTGCTAAAGTTGATGGTTATACAGACTGGAAATATCTTTTAAAAGTTATGATTCCAATCGGTATGCCAACTATTGTTACAATTATTATTCTTTCGCTGATGGGTGGATGGAATGCTTACGTTTGGCCTCAACTTGTTGCTAATGGAAGAATTCAACATTCAGTTATTTTCGGCGATGATTATGATATTAGATTAGTTTCAAACGGATTAATGGCTTCATTCTCTTCAGAATTTAGCGATAACCAACCAGGTAAAATGGCTGGTTCCGTTGTTGTTACTTTGCCACTATTTATCCTCTTTATATTCTTCCATAAGTATATTATGAGAGGTGTTTCTAGAAGTGGTATTAAAGGCTAATAATGCATATCGCATATTAGATATATTTAAAAGTGTTGTTCAAGGAGGAAAATTATAAATGAACAAAAAAATTAAATTGTTAGCTGCAGTTCCAGTAATTGGTTTATTTGCATTAACAAGTTGTAATCAAGGTTCAACTACTGGCGGAAGCAAGACAATTAACATTTGGACTGGTTTCGGTGAATCAATGACAACTCAATTAGTCAATATTTTAAATGATTACGAAGCTGATCACGAAGGTTGGGAAGTCGTTCATACTGGACAAGGTGGTTATGATAACTTACTTGCTGCTATTGTTGGTTCTGTTTCTACTAGAACTTATCCACAATTAGCCGTTGCTTATCCAGATCATATGGCTCAATATCAAGAATCAGGTATTTTATTTGATTTAACTTCAACAATCGAAGAGCAAGATATGGATTTAGATAAATTCTATTCAAACTATTTACAAGAAAATTTAGAAATCGTTCCAGAACATGTAATGGGTTTACCATTTAATAAATCAACTGAAGTTTTAACAACAAATAGAACATTTATTGATGTTTTAGTTAAAATGACAGCAAACAAAACAGGTGCTGATAAAATTACAACTGTCCCTACAACATGGCAAGAAATGGAAACTTTCGGTTTAGCCACTCTTAAAGTTTTAAAAGAAACAGGTGCTTTCAATAAAGTTATTGGCGCTGACGGTGTAGTTTATGAAAATGCTGTTGCTGCTGGTGAAGCAGGACAAGATGTTGCTATTGATTTAACTAATGTCGGTGAGAATGACTTTAGAGTTTGTTCTTATGACTCTCAAGCAAACTTCTTTATTACTATGGTTAGACAATGGGGTGGCACATATACAACAGTTGAAACATTACCTAATGGTAAAACTCAAGGCTATATGCAATATAAGAGTTCAGAAACTGTTGAAATGCTTAAATTCTTTAATAGATTATTCAGAGAAGGATTAATCGGTATTCCATCAACATTTGGTGAATCAAGTTATACATCTACACCATTTAAGGCTTATAAAACAATTTTCACAATTGGCTCATCCGCTGGTGTTAGTAACTGTGTCCAAGATGGTATTGAAGTTGAAATTAACCCATTACCATATAATGCTGATAAACCAGATTGTAAATATGTTATTTCTCAAGGAACTAACTTAGTTATGTTTAAAAATGTAGATGCTGAAAACAGAGCTCAAACATTTGATCTTTTAAAAACATTAACTTATGATCCAGAAGTTAACGCAACATTTGCTAAAAATACTGGCTATATCCCTGTTACAACAGATGCTTATGAATCAACTGTTTATCAAGATTATTTAACTGATGAATCATTAACTGGCACTTCAAAAACAATGAGAGATGCTGTTAAATTAAACTTTGATGTTTATCAAGGTGGAGAAGGTTGGACTCAATATGTTGATCCAGGTTTTGTTGGTTCATCATCAATTAGAAGTAACGTTTCTGGTATTATGGCAGCTTGTGAAGGAGCTAGTGAAGAAGAAGCGGCAAGCGATGATTACTGGTACGATTTACTTGATACATATTATCAATTAAACCCAAATAATATTCCTGCTTAATTAAGTGTTTATTATTTATTTAAATTAAAAATATGAAAATGAAAAAATTATTTAAAAATATTATTTCTGTTCTATTTGTATCTTTTGCTCTCGCCTCTTGTGGCGAGAAGCAAAAAGATGATGTTTGTGGGGCAAATACTGAGTATGATACTCCTGTAACTGATTCTTTTAAGTTTGCAAATGAGGGTAGTATTCCAAATAATAATTTTTTAACTGCAACTAGTGGATTAGCGATTATGGAAGTTAGTTTAGCATCTAATACTGATGGAGATACTACTAACTTTTATCCTTTAAATGATGAATCAGCAACAGCAAGATTCCGTTTTAGATATGAAGGTATAGATACACCTGAATCTACTGGTGCAATCCAAGAATGGGGAATTAAAGCTTCCCATTTCACAAAATCAAAATTAACTAACGCTTCTAGAATCGTTGTCGTCAATGATTTAGATATGTTTGAAAAATTCGATTCTAGTGGCGGAAGATATATGGGATTTGTTTGGTATCAACCAAGCGAAGGTGAAGATTTTAGATTATTAAATTTAGAAATTGTTGAACAAGGATATTCAATTAATTTATTAAATCAAAATTCTCGTATCTTAGATGGATATTATGAAGCTTTCCAAGAAGCACAAGAAGTTGCTAAGGGAAGAAGAGTTAATGGAGAAAAAGACTGTGATTTTGACTCTAGTGGTGAAGTAGTTGAAACAACTATTTCAAATGCTAAAGAAAATTTTGATACTCTTGGAGTTGACGATGCAACTGCAAGTAGTGGAAAACAATTAAGAATTATTGGCCAAGTTATTGCTTTAAGCGGAAGTGATTTCTATGTAAGAGATGTTAATCCTGCGGATGACGATGTTGTTCCTGCATCAATTTTTGCATTCACTCAATATAAGAGTGCCGGTGTAAAGGTTGGAGACATTATTCGTTTTTATGCGAAAATTACGAAATATTATGGAAATATGCAATTAACCGACGTAAAGCTTAATAACGACCATTATCCATTCGAAATTTTAGCAACAACAAAAGAAGAAGCTGAAGAATTAGGTTATGTTTATAATACAGACCCTGTTTATATGGATCCAAGTTTAATTACAAATGTTGATTCTTTTGATCCTTATGCTGGAAACCTTGTTAAGACAACAATTACTATTGAAGATAGCGATGATTTCGTTTATCAATCACAAACTGATGCTTCTACCTTTACAATTCATGCAAAATGCAATGGAATTGACCTTAATATTCGCTGTGAAAATCATAATTTCTTCTCTTCAGAATCTACAATTAGAACTGTATTTAAAAGAGGGAAATCTTATGATGTTAATGTTTTATTAGGAATTTTCCAATATAACGATACCGATGATGTTTCATATCAAATTGAATTCCCATTTTTCAAAGCAAGTGAATATAAAAATTATATAAGCGAACATATTAATTAGGAGGAAATTAAAATTATGAAAAAAACTAAATTATTACTCGCTTTAGTTTTAAGTGCAGGTGCAGTTCTTGCTTCATGTGGAGATAAACCAGCTAGCGAAACAATGACAGATGAAGATATCGTTAAAGCTGTTTTAAATTCTTCCGCAGTTATTACAGATAATAAAGCTGCTCCAATTAGAGATGATTCATACGGAGTCACCAACAAACTCGAACAAAAGGCTGCAAGTTACCTTATTGCTCAAACATCTTATAGTTATTTATCAGATAGCGGTAATACTTATGATGTTGCAATTGATTGGGACTATGCTCAAGGCACTTTAGAAGAAGAAACAGTTTCTTCTAATGGCTCAACACACTTAGAATTAAGACCTGTTTGGGGAGATTTTGGAACAACTAGTACTGTAAAATTAACAGCTACAGCTACATTAAATGACGCAAGTGCCTCATTAACATATACATTAACAATCGATAATAATAAAAATCTTATTGCAATCGAAGATATTCCAAATAGCGGATTAGTTGCTGTTAGAGGTGAAGTTGTTGGATTTATCGATGGCGATGATGATCAATGGTATGGAATTCTTGTTCAATCAGGTAATCATGGATTCATGATTTATAATATTAAAAAGAATAAAGTTCCAAGTGGATTAAAAGTTGGTGATATCGTTGAAGTTAGTGGTACTTCTTCACCATACAATGGAACAAAACAAATTAAAGGTAGTGATGCACAAATTACTATTTTAAGTGGAGAAGATGCAAGTAGCGTTGCTCCAGCTGAATTCAGTGTTTTAGGTCACCCAGGATTTATTTCCCAAGCAACATATGGAACTATGTCTAGAGTTGAAGGCGCTAAAGTTACAAGTGTTGAATTAGTTGATAATCATTTTGATGGTAAAGTTACTGAAGGTGATTATGTAGTTGCAACTTTAGAATATAAAGGTGCTGAAATGTTCTTCTATGCTGATAGATACAATAGCAATATGGAAGCTAAAAAAGCTGCTTACGATGTTTTAAAAGAAGCCTTAGATTCAAATGGTGAAAAAACTGTTAATATCACTGGTATGCAAGCTATGAATAAAGAAGTAGTTTGGGAAGGTGACAATAATGACATGCAAACTACTGATGGTGCAGCTTTAATGTTAGTTGATTCAAGCTTAATCGAAGTTGTTGATGAACCATATCAAGAAGCAACAAGTATTGATATTACTTATACAGGTAACTTATTTGTTGGAAGTAGTTTACAACTCACCGCTTCTTTAGAAGGTGAAACAATTACATGGGCAACTTCAGATTCTTCAGTCGCTACAGTTGATGAAAATGGTTTAGTTACTGGTGTTAGTGAAGGAACTGTTACAATTAGTGCTTCAACAGAATCAGGTGCTATTGGTGTTGTTACTTTAACTGCTTCAGTTAGACAAGGTGAACCAGATTATCTCCATGCTTCAGTAGCTGAAGTTTTAGAAGCTCAAAATACTAAAGAACAAGCTTATGTCGTTAGAGGTAAGATTAAAGGATTTGGTAGTAAAGGTGATCAAACAGCAATCGATCAATTCGGAAATATCATTTTAGTTGACGAAGAAGATGCAACTAAAGAAATTCTTGTATATGGAATCAGTGCTACTTATACAGCTTTAAGTTATGATGAAGCAACTGGTGAATATAAATTCAGTAATCCAAAAGATGCTAATACTCACGCAAATACTAAAGATTTAAAAGTCGGCGATACAATTTCAATGGTCGCAATTAGATCAGATTATAAAGATACAAAAGAAATCGTTGGTGTTTTAGCAGCTACAAACGATACAAGAATTGCTCCAACAAAAGCAACATTAAAAGAAGTTGTTGAAGGTGCTCCATTATCTGCAACAAGTGCAACTGCTTCTGGTCAATATATCTATGAGGTCACAGCTACAATTAAATCATGGGCAACTAATAAACCTGGCGCTACTGAATATGGTGATATGGTTGTTACTGATGAAAGTGGTCTTGAAGTAGCAGTTTATGGTGCAACAGCACAAGATGGTAAAATTTCATATAACTATAATGGTAGTGGTAAATATTCAATTGGAAATCCAAAAGATTGGTTAACAAATGAAGTTACTAAAGACTTAAAAGTTGGTGATAAGATTACCTTCACATGTGTTAGAAGTGATTACAACGGAAATATCCAAATCGTTTGTGACAATGTTAGATTAGCTGAATAATTTAATTAATCTATAGAAACTAGATAAAAGGGTATGGCTTAGCCATATCCTTTTTGACACTTATAAAGTAAATATAATAAAATTTATATATTGAAATATATAAATTTAAGAAGAAATAAAAAAAAGGAAAAACTTATGAAATTAAAAAAAGGATTATCTTATATTTTTGTAACATTTTTATCATTAATTACAATTGCATCTTGTCAAAATAAAGTATCTTATGATGAGCTAGGTGAAAGGATAGAAGAAAGAACTTTAAATTTTTATGCTTTAAATGATTTTCATGGGGCATATCTTTATGATGAAGATTATAAACAAGTAGGTTTATCAAGAATTGGTAATTATTTAATAAATGAAAAAAATAATAATTTTGATAATACTTTTATTATTTCTAGTGGAGATATGTTTCAGGGTGGAGCAGAAAGCAATATTACTTATGGAGAAGTAGTCATTGAATCAATGAATGCAATTGGTTTTGATTCAATGACAATAGGTAATCATGAATTTGACTGGGGAGAAGAAAAATTAGAAGAAATGGCTTCTAAAATGGATTTTCCTCTTTTAGGAATTAATGTTTTTCATGCTTCTACTAATAAAAGACCTTATTATTTATCTTCTTCAACTGTTATTAATAAAGAAGGGATTAATGTTGGAATTATTGGTGCTATTATGCCTGGAATTGAAGATGATATTTTAGCGACTATTGCCGATGATTTTATTTATGATGAAAATATAGAATTAATAAAAGAAGAAGCTAAAAATTTAAGAGAAAAAGAAAAATGTGAAGTTGTAGTTTTATCTACTCATGATGGTGAATATGAAAGATATTTAGAATTAGTTGATTATATTGATGCTCTATTTTTAGGGCATGATCATAATTTAAAAAACGGGTATTTAGACGAAGAAAATAAATTAGTTCCATATATTGAAGGAAAAAATTATGGAAGTTATCTTTCAAATATTTCTTTAGATTTAAAACTTAATTCTAATAATGAATATGAAATAATTTCCTCGTCTTTCAATAATATTTCTACTTGGGATAATAAGGATAGTTTATTTAATGAATCATCTTTAAAAGTAGATGAAGTTTATAATAAATATAAAGATAATATTGAAAGTATTAGAGATGAAGTTTTATATACTTTTGAAAATAATGTTTCAAAGGCTAAATTTGCTAGATTTATTTCTTATTCTTTAATGACTTATGCTTCTAATAATGAAAACATAGCGATTCCTTGCGATAGTGGAAGTATAAATAGTGGTGGAATAAGAAGTGATGTAATGAAGGGTGAATTTACTTATGGTGATTTACTTAAAATTTATCCATTTGAAAATACTTTATGTTTAATGAAATTTGATGCTTCGATGTATAACATGTTTTTAAATGGACAAGAAAATGTTGTTAGAAGTAATCCACCAACTTCTTATAATGGTAAATTCTATTTAGCTACAATAGACTATATAGCTTATAAAACGACTTCCTCATTAGCAGAAGAAATAATTGAAACTAATATTTTAGCTAGAGATGTAGTTAAAGAAACTTTAAAAACAGTTGGCTATGTTGAAGTTTAATTTCCCTTTTTAAAAATAAATTAATTGTTTTAAATATTTTATTTTTTAAATAAAATATAGAGGTATTAAAAAAAGGCTTTTTAAGATGGAAATAGTAATTAAAAACTTATCTAAAATATTTAAAGGTGATGAGAAAAAAGGAATTGATGATACTATTGCTGTTAATAATGTATCAATCAATATTAAAAATAATGAATTAGTAGGTCTTTTAGGTCCTTCGGGATGTGGTAAATCAACTACGCTTTATATGATTGCTGGATTAAAAGAACCTTCCTCAGGAGAAATTTGGTTTGATAATGAAGAAGTAACTAATTTAGCTAGTGAAAAAAGAGGAATTGGTTTTGTTTTTCAAAATTATGCTTTATATCCTCATATGAATGTTTATAAAAATATTGCGTTTCCTTTAACTAATTTAAAAATAGATGCTTATAAAAAAGAATATAAAATCGAAATGTTAACTAAAGAAAACGAAATATTATCTAATTATGAAGAATTAGTTAATATTATCAAAGATTCTTCTTTAAATAATAAGATAAGTAAAGAAAGAGCAATTGTTTTTATAATCGATAAATATATTATTTCGCCTTCTTTTGCAAAAAGACTTTTTAATCATAAGCTTTTTACTATTTCTTCTAAAGAAGAATTAAAAAATAAAGTTGATAATATTATTAATGAAAATAATATAAAAATTAAAGAAATAAAAGATAAATATTTAAAAAGAAACTTAAAAATAGATGATTCTTTTTATATTACTAATTTAAATGATGAAAAGATAATTCAAAGAAGAAAATTAGTATATGATGAAATAGATTTAATGGTTAGAGAAGTAGCTAGACTTGTTCAAATTGAAGAACAACTAGATAAAAAACCTAAAGAATTATCTGGAGGTCAACAACAAAGAGTCGCTATTGCTAGAGCATTAGTAAAAAAACCTCGTGTTTTACTTTTAGATGAACCATTGTCAAATTTAGATGCTCGTTTAAGAATAAAAACTAGAGAAGAAATTAAAAGAATTCAAAAAGAAACAGGAATTACTACTGTATTTGTAACGCATGATCAAGAAGAAGCAATGTCAATTTGTGATGAGATTGTTGTTATGAATAATGGAAAAGTAATGCAAGAAGGAAAACCTATTGAAATATATAAAAATCCTTCTAACTTATTTGTTGCTAAATTTTTAGGAACACCTCCAATTAATGTATTTAAAGGAATAATTAAAGAAGATGGAATTTATGTTGATAATGAAAAAATATCTTCTTTAAAAAATGAAAATTATATAAACAAAGAAGTTTACGTAGGAATTAGACCTGAAGGATTTATTTTTGTTTCATCAAAAAAAGATGAAGATAATTTAGATACTATATCTTTAAGAGTAAAAGAAATTACATTAAACGGGAAAGATACAACATTAACTTTAGAACATGATTCTTTTATTGGAGAAAATATTAAAATAGTAGTAGATAGTGATTTAAATATAAATATTGATACATATCAATTTAAAATAAAAACAAACAAGATGTTTGTTTTTGATATAGACAGTGAAGAAAGAATAGAAATTAAATAAATAAAAGTAATTAATTATGGAAAGTAAAAACAATTATAAAGGATGGTTATATTTAATGCCTGCTATCATTTTGATAGTTGTTTTTACTTTATACCCAATTATTAATACTTTTTATATTTCATTTTTAAAAGATTATACTTATGCAACCGGAGCAAATACTGGTTTTACTTTCGATAATTATGGAGTTATTTTAGGTTTAAGTGATTTTCCTTCTAATATGACAGGAAAAGGACAAGTAGAAGCATTTTTAAAATATGCCCTACCTAATACTCTTTTAATTACATTTATAACTGTTCCTATTTCAATTATCTTGTCTTTAATTATTGCAGTTAGTTTAAATTCGATTAAAGTTTTACAAAAATTCTTCCAAACAATATTTTTTACTCCATACGTAACTAATATTATTGCAATCGGTATGGTTTTTGGTGTTTTATTTGCTCAAAATGGCTTAATTAATGAAATATTTGATTTAGATATTTCATGGATGCCAGGAGCAGGAGGACAAACAACTTATTTAAATGCAATGATAGTTTTATGTATTGAACTTGTTTGGTATGAAATGCCTTTTAAAATTTTAGTTTTTATTGGCGGATTACAAAATATAGATAAGCAATATTATGAAGCAGCAAGAATTGATTCAACTCCTGCAATAAAAAAGTTTAGTAAAATAACCGTTCCTTTACTTTCACCTCAAATTTTATATATATCAATTACTTCATTTATTGATGGATTTAAAGAATATCAAGCGATAGCTGGATTATTCAACGCTAGAGGAACTTCCCCTTTAGAATACAATCTTTATACTGCTGTTTATTTTATTTATGACCAAATTCAAACTGGTGGAAGAAATATAAATTATGCTTGCGCAGCTGCTGTTATTTTATTTTTAATTATTCTTTTATTTACTGGTTTACAATTTATTATTTCTAAAAAGAGAGTCATTTATTAACTATGAAAGTATCAAGTTTAGATCAAAATACTCGTTTAGTTATTGTTAGTAAAAGTAAAAATCTAAACGAAGGAAAAAAATTAGACAAAGTCTTAAAAATTATTGGCTTAATTTTTGTTTACGCTCTTCTTATTGCTTTTGCGCTTTTTTGTCTTCTTCCATTTTATTGGATGATTTTAACATCTTTAAAATATCAAGATGCCGAACATTATCAAATCGGGAATAGTTTTTTTATTCCTTTTGATGAAATTGCTTGGAGTAATTATGTTAAAGTGTTTCAAGTAGATGGATTTGATATTCCAAATTTATTAATCAACACTTTAACAGTTGTTATTATTTCAACTGTAGGAACATTTTTTATAACTGTTTTTGCTTCTTTTGCTTTTACTAGACTTCAATTTAAAGGAAGAGATGCTGTGTTTTTTATCTTTTTAGCAACAATGATGATTCCTTCTGAATTATTTGTTACGTCTAATTTTATTACGATGTATAGATTAAATTTATTAGATGGAAGGTGGCAAATTTATTTTGCAACAATGGCTCCGTTTTTAGTAAATGTTTTCTATATTTATTTATTAAATGAAAATTTTAAACAAATACCTAACGAATTATATTTAGCGGCAAAGGTAGATGGTAAAAATGATTGGCAATATTTATGGAAAGTTATGGTTCCAATTGCTTCTCCAACATTAATTACAATAATTATTTTAAAAGTTATTAGTGGATGGAATGCTTATGCTTGGCCAAAAGCAGTTGTATTAAATGATCCAACATATGCTCAAATTACAGTTGCTTTAAGAGATTTTGCTAACTTCTTTGTTGGAAATGGTTCAGAAAGAAGAGAACTTGTAACTTTGCAAATGGCCGCAACTGTAATTGTAACAATTCCTTTATTGCTTATTTTTATTTTCTTTAGAAAATATATTATGAGAGGAGTTGGAAGAGCTGGAATTAAGGGATAGAAATAATTAAGCATTTTATTAATAATATCCAAATAAAAAAACATTAAAATTGCAAAAATTGTTAATAAATTGTTAATAAATTCCTAATATAAAAGCATGAATTGTTAGTGATATAATATTCGTGTGTTTATAAAAAATAAAAGGAGAAAAAGTATTTTATGAACAAATTATTTAAAAGAGTTATGCCTTTAGTCGTAGCAAGCGCATCTATCATGGCTTTAGCTAGTTGTAATCCTAAAACACCTGTTGAAGAAGAAAAAACAACTATTACATTTTGGACTAACTTCTATCAAGATCAACAAGTAGAATGGATGGATAAAAAAGCTGCTGAATTTGAAGATTTATATCCTCAATATGAAGTAGTTTGGGAAGAATCAGGAGATTATCCAAATATTCAAGAAGCAGTCAATCAAGTTATTAATACTCCAACAAGACTTCCTTCGTTAGCAGTTTGCTATCCTGATTATGTTTATTCATGGTTAGATCAAGGTGCAGTCATGAACTTTGATGATTTTATGAATAATCAAGAATATGGTTTCGGACATACAACTAATGAAAACGGTGAAGTTGTTGATGAAACAAATACAGTTAAAGACGATATGTCTTCAGCATATATTTCTGATGGACAAGGATTCCAAGTTGAAGGTACATATTCAATGCCTTTCGCTAGAACAAGTGAAGTTATGTATTATAATAGCGATGTTTTCACTGAAAAAGGTTATGAAGTTCCTACAAATTGGAGCGAGATGATCACTTTAGCTCGTCAAATGAGAGCAGATTATCCAGAAGTTTTTACCGATGAAAACAAAGGAAATGCAGGAAGTGGTGCAGTTGCTCCTATCGGATATGATTCATATGATAATATGATGATTACATTTGCTGAAATGATGGGTGTCCCACTTTCAAGCAATGTTGATGCTAATAAAGATGGCACTTTAACTAAAGATGAAGCTGTTTTATTTAATAATGATGAGATGATTTCTATGTTTTCATTAATTAAAGGATGGTATGATGAAGGTTTAATTACTGTTTCACCAACTTTAGTTTTTGATGAACCATATGATCACTGGATTAATGAACCATTCACATCACAAACTTCATTCATGGTTTTAAATTCAACAACCGGTGCTTCATGGTGTGCTACTGATGATTTTGTTCCTGGAGTTGCATCAATGCCTGCAATTGATAAAAATATGTTAACTGGTGGAAATGTTAGTGCTTCAGAAGCAAAAGTTATGTCTCAAGGTCCATCTGTTTGCATGTTTGATAAGGGCGATGAAGAAAATAAAGGCGCATGGTTACTTTATAAATTCTTAACTAACACTGAAAATAATGCTGAATTAAGCTTACTTTATGGTGCTGCCCCTATTAGAGCATCTTCTTATGAAGAAGATAATGTTAAAGAAGTTATGAATGCTCCTGTTTCTACTACTGGAGATGGAGAAACTGAAGATTCAACTTCTTATATGACAGCACAAATTTATGATATTTATGCTGATTATACTGCTAATAACCAAGCATTTATCGCTCCTGTTTCTCAATTCTCTAGTTCAGTTAGAGATGCTGTTGGAACAGTTTTAGTTGAAGTTTTAAGATCAACATTAAGTGGAGAAGAATTAACTAACTTCATTAAAGAAGAACTTAATAAAGCTTACGAAAATATTTAGTTTTTAAATTATTATGAAAGAAAAAAAGAAGATATTATTTAATAAAATAGATATTAATAGAATATCTTCTTTTAATAATGAAGAAGAAATAAAAATGATTTTAAAGAAAGAATATAATAATTCTTCTTTATTAAAAGAAAAGAAGAATTATTCTCTTTCTTTTATAATCATTGGTATTATTTTATTAATTATTGGAATAATATTTATTCCAATGGCAATAATTAATACAATTAGAGAAACATATTTTTCTTATTTATCTTTAGAAGCTTTTATAGCATATTTAGGAATAGGAATAGGAAGTATATTATTTATTTTAGGGATTATATATTTAATTATTTATATAATTAACTATAAAATTAATAAAGAAAATATTTCTTTATTAATTAATAAATTAAATAATAAATAGTGTTTTATTAAATATTTATAATTTTAAAAATAAAAAAGTGAAATAAACTCGATAATAGTGAGTATATTTCACTTTTTTATAATCTCAAATATTGTTTTATCTTTTAAAAAATTAACTATCCATCAATAAATTTATAAACTCTCTTGGAGATTGAACTAAACTTTCATTAGGAAAATGTTTATTTCTTGTTATTAATATTGCTTTAGCAAAAATAGCTAGTTTATAAAACTTCAAATCTGAGTTATCGGAAAATTTGATTTCTTCTATTTTGTTAGGTTTTAATAGCATCGAAAATTTCAAAATCGAAGTTAGAAAATCATTTATTTTTATCTCATCAATATTAAACTTTGTTCTTCTTAAAACGGTTTTATATTCATAAAATATTTCTTCGCTTAAGAAAAGCTGGACCTTTTTATCATAAACCAATTTTACAATTTGAGATGGGACGCCAAATTTATTAAGAAACGATGACACTATTACATTTGTATCAATTACTATGTTTATCACTATTTATTTCCTTTCTAATCCTATCAACTTCTTCGTTAATTTCTTCTTGACTAACACCGTTTGGATATTTCTTCAAAGATTCATTCTGTATCGCTTCTAAAGTTTGTAAGGCAATGTAGCGATTTATAGAATCTAATATCAGTTCGAAATTATCTTCATCTATTTTTAATAAAATTGCTTTAGGTTTACCTTTATCAGTGATGATTGTTGGATTTCCAAAAGATAATGATTCAATTACTTTTTTTGTGTTATTGCTTAGTTCCCTCATTCCGTAAAATTTCATAAATATCTCCTTGTCTTATTCTAGTATAACAAATGTTATTCAAAAAGAAAATAAATAATAAACAAAAATGAAATTTATTAGATAATGATTTAAATTTTAACTTAAGGTGACTTAACCCTAACTTTAAAATCTACTCAATTAAGTGAATAATTTTTTCTCTATATGTTATTTATGAAAACAATGAATTTTTATTAAATTAAAATTCACTCAAACTTTGAATGTTTTATTCTTTTTTATAAAGATAATAAATAATTCATTTTTTAAATATCAAAAATACCATATAATTTTAATAACTTTAAAAATTAATAAAGAGGTTTAAAAATGGCTACATATTATGAAGTAAATTTATTTTTCTTAGAAGAACCAACAAGATTTTATCGTAAATTTTTAATAAGAAGTGATGTAAACATTGAAGAATTAGGATGTGTAATAACTACATTTTTAAATACTGCAGCATATCATCTTTTTTCAATAGAAAATAATAAATATGTCTATGAAAATAGATTTACTGAACTTTATGATTTTAATAATAAACGTAAACAAGTTTATCAAAAAGATTATAAGATGAATCATTTATTTAAATATCGTTATAAAAATAAAGATTTAAATATTGAAGAATCTTTATTTTTATATAATTATGATTTTGGTGTGGATTATATGTTTGTTGGATATATTGAATATGAAGATCCAATAGTTAAAAAAGAATGTTCAAAAATTGCTTACCTTTTAAAAGCAAAAGGAGGAGCAATTTTTGAAGATTCTAAATCTTTGTTATTAGATTATCTTGAAGGAAGAAGTATAACTTCAATTAGAAGAGAAGTTAAACAATGGTTACCAATTAATTTTGGGCTTGATAATGATATTAATGATTTTAAAGATTTTGATAATGAAATTGATATAGATAAAGAAAATAAAGAATTTACTTATAAATATCGTAGAGTTCATAAAGCTTATAAAGGCGATGACTATTATTTTTAAAAATATATTTTTATATTTTAATTTTTTAATGATGTAATAGGTACAACAAATACCCCATCATCTCTTTGATATGCGGCATTACTTAAACCAGAAATTACTAAAAGTATTCTCTTTTTTCAATCATAGATATTTTTAATTTTTAACCGTTTACTTTTTTGATTTTTAACCATATGAATTTCATTTTTACCATACATTTTGGAAATTAATATTTATAAAAATTTTCTTTTAGATATTTACTTATCTTTTAAAATCATTATTAATTAATTATCAATATTAAACTTTTTCTATTTGATTTTAATTTAAAAATTTAACTTAAACCAATTAAACTCAATTAATATTAATCTTTTAAACAAGTAATAGGTATTACAAAAATATCATCATTTCTTTTATAAGCATCCCCAAAACCAGTAATAACTATTTTTAAAGTTGGAAGAGGAATTACATTTTTTTTGCTCTCTTCATTATTCTTCTTTATTAACATTTCTACTTCATTTAAATGTTGACAAGCTTTTTCTACTTGATTAATTCCAAGCTTAAATTCAATTAATGCATAGCGATTATCTTCCATTGTTAAAACTGCATCGATTTCCAAATCATATCGATCATGGTAATAAGAGATTTTACCATTAAAAGAAGAAGAATAAATTCTCAAATCACGAATACATAAACATTCAAATAAAAATCCCAATGTTTTAAAATCTTCATTAAAATAAGATGGAGATAAATTTAATGCGGCAACAGCTATTGAAGGATCTATAAAATTTCGCTTATTTTTAGATCTTATTGCTGAAGCCGATCTAATAGATGGCGACCAAGCACTTACTTCATCAATTATTACTAATCTATTTAAAGCTTCAAAACAATCGTAAAAATTATTTTTGGTCAAGTCATTATTAGAAGATATGTCTTCAATAATGGTTTTTGAACTAGCTAATGAAGCGAGATTACGGGAATAAGATTTTAAAAAAGATTCTGAAATATATGCAGGTATCTTTTTTTCCATTATTGATGAGATATCATTATTTATTAATTGATAAACTAAATCTTTAGCAATATCTAAACGGTATTCATCTTTTTCAAAACTACTTAAAGAAGAGGGCCAACCACCTCGACAAATAGCAAAAATAAGTTGTTCAAAATTCAAAGAAGAAGAAACATTATCATCTATTTTTTTATCATTAAATAATTTACTTAAAGAAACTTTCCCATTACTTTCTTTACTTTCATATAATGAAAGAGGATACATTTTTAAAGTAGATATTCTCGTAGTTCCACTATGAGGAGTTTTTATATCTTTGCTAGATGAGCCGGTTAAAATATATTGTCCTTTTTTTTGAGTATCATCTAAATCTTTTCTTATAGCTCCCCATATTTTACTAGCATCTTGCCATTCATCAAAAAGACGTGGTTTATCACCAATTAAAAGTCGTGAAGGCATTGTATTTGCTACTTCTAAATAACCTTCTCTTCTATCTTCATCTTGAAATTCAATAAAACTTTTAGCAAATCTTTTGGCGCTTGTTGTTTTGCCACATCCTTTAGGGCCTACAATTAAAACGCCGCCAAAAGTTTTAAGCTTTCTTTTTAATAATTCATCACTAATTCTTTTTAAATACTTCATTCTACTAAAAGAATAAGGTTTTTAGATTTCTTTGTCAATTATTTTTAGACACTTTTGCGCTGTTTTTCTAGATACTTTTGTGGTAATTTATTAAACACTTTTGCGCTTTTTTTAGACACTTTTGTGATATTTATAAAAGTAATAAAGTAATAAAATGATATTAATCAAATTAATAATCATAAATCTCATAGTTCATTTTATTTTCCATAAATCAAATAAATTAAATAAAATAATTGCACCAAAATTTCTTTTTTCTTCTCTTAATAAGTGTAAAAATATTTTTATGGAATTAGAAAAAAGAGTTGAGCTAGCACTCGTTTCTAAAAATGAAACTTTGATATCTTCTTTATTTAATGAAATTTATGAGAAATATTATCGATTAGTTTTATTTATTGTTTCGAATGAATTAAAAAGTAAAGATGATATATTCGATATTACTCAAGATAGTTTTATTATTCTTTTTAATGAACTTTTAAAAGAACATAAGAAAATTAACAATCTTAAATACTATTTATTAACGATTGTTAAAAATAAAATTATCGAATTTAAAAAAGAAGAAAATAAAAGAGTTGATATTGAAGATGTTATTTCATTAAAAGAAATCAATATAAATGAAAAAGATGATTATTCTAAAAACGAATATAAAATGGATGAATATTTATCTATTTTAAATGAAACTGAACTAGATATTATTATTAAGCACATTTATTTAGATCAAACATTTAAAGAAATAGTAATAAATTCTAACAATAAATTTTCTTCGATAAATACAGTTAAAAGTATTTATCGAAGAAGCTTAGAAAAGTTAAAAAAGAATTTATTAAAAAAAGAAAATAAAAAGGAAGGTCATGAAAATGATAAATAAAAGAATTGAAAAAGAATTAGAAACAAGTATAAACAAAACTATTTCTAATAATAGTAACTTTTTTAACGAAGAAAAATTAAACGAAATGAAAAGTAATGTTTTTTCTTCACTTGATTTTTCTATTCTTGAAAAGAAAGAAAAATCAAAAAAGAAAAAACATGTCTTTATGTTTAATAAGAAATTATTTTTGCAAATTAGTGTTACTTCCTTAGTTTCTTTAATTCTTGTTGGTGTTATTTCTTTACCTTTTGTTTTAAATATTCGAGATGTAGGAAATACTCCAGGAGATAAATATCCTAGTGGAGAAGACGGATCTCAGGGAAGTGATGAAGAAGTAAATGAAAGTATTAAAATTTCTAATAATGAAGAAACATTTAAAAAAGAATTAGATATAGAAAAAGAAAAATATGATTTTTTATCGAATTATTATGTTTTTGATATACCTTATTCATTATTAGATAAAAACAATTTAAATATTAAAAATTATTATATTATTTCTAATGATAGAATAAACGAAGGAATGATCTTTATTAAATTTAATATAGATAATAATAATTCAGAATTTATGTTACTTTTTGAAGAAAATTCTATAAAAAGTAGTAGTTTATCTAATTTAATATATGAAAATATTGAAAATAATTATTTTTATGATGTAAGTAATTTATTTAGTAATGAACACAACAATCTTTTATATTCTAGTTTAATTGATAAAGAAAACAATAATAAGAAATATACGTTTATATATGATTCTTCTTTAATAAATAATGAATCATTGTTTTCTTTTAAAGAAGAATTAAAAGAATATTTCTTTAATTTAAAAAATAACGATTAATGCATACTATTTTTATTTCCACGTGCAAATAATTAATATATTTGTACCAAAAAATAATTAAACATAATCTAATTTAATATAAATAAAAAACTTTTTAACAAAGAAAGGAGAAAACTAAGATGAAAAAACTTTTTAAATTAATGAGTTTAACTTTATTAACTGCTTTAATTTCTTCTTGTAATCTTTTTAAGCCATATGAAGTAATTTATGAAACAAAAATGAAAAGTTATAAAAGTAGTGTAATAAATTATGATGAGTTTATTTCTTTTTCTTCAATTAATATTTCTTCTTTACTTTACGAAGATTCTTCTATTGCTTTAAATGGTAATGAAAGTAAAGAAAAAAACATCTTGTTTTCCCCTTTTTCTTCATTTTTAAATTTTTTAACTATAGAAATTACTTCAACTAATGAAATTTTAAATTCTTATAATATTAATAAAGAAAATAGTGAAGAGACGTTAAAACATTTTAATAAATTTAAAAACGTTAATTTTTCAAATAATGAAAATAACGTTTTTAAATTTACAAACCTAATTGCAGGATTAAATATAAATTTTGATAAAGAATCTTTAAAAAAATATTGTAATGAATATGCTTTTTCTTCATATTTTGCTAAAGATAAAGAAAGTTTAGAAGCGGCTATAAGTGATAAATTAAGTGCTGATTTAGAAACTAAAATAAATTATGAATATAAGTTTAATTATGATTCTTCTTTAAATTATGTTTCAGGATTAAAAATTAAAGAAAAGAGAGAGTTTTCTACAACAAGTCATATTTTTAAAGATATAAATGGAAATGAAAAAGAAACAAGATTTGGTGTTATTCCTACAAAATATCATATTGATAAAACAAATGAAGTTTTAAGTTTTAAAGGTGAAACAACTAATTTTGATATGATTTTTGTTATAAATTCAAATGAAGATAAAACAATTGATAATCTTTCTTTAAAAGAATATTTTTCAAATAACCGAAGAACATATTCTCAATATAGGGATGAAAACGGAAATTCTAAAAATATTAATGTTGCTTTTCCGTTTTTCACCTATACTTCATCAAATTCAATTTCTAATTATGAAGAAGTCGCAAAGTCAAGAGAAATATATGGAAGATATGTAGGAAATAAAGTAACTGAAGGATCAATTTCTTATCCTCTTGAAGGATTTTTCCAAGATAATTATTTTGAAATAAATGAAGATGGTTTTGAAGGAGTGAGCGTTTCAACTGGTGGAGCTCCTACTTCAGGAGCTATAGATTTACCTGATATTTATTTAGATAAACCATTTTATTTATTTATAACCTTAAAAAATGATATTCCTATTTTTGCAATGAGAGTAAATAAATTAAATTAATTTAGTGATTTATTTTAATTATCTTCTATGTCCGCCTATTTGATTATGTCTTTCTTTAATAGTAGAGTCTTCTTTCTTACTATCTAGTTTTAATAATTTATTTTTGCCATATTTTTCTTGAATTAAATCGATATAATCATAAAGTCTTTCGTCTTTATCTAATTCATTAAAATCTTTAAATAGGTCTAGTTGATCAAAAGAAGGAGAAGAAAGATGAGAAAAAGATATTCCGAGTCTTCTAATTTGTTTATCTAAAGTATATTTATTAAATAAATATTTAATTCCTTCATATATTTCTTTATTGTTATTAGTTGGATAAGAAAGTGATAATTCATGAGAATAACCAAGATCTTCACTAGTTAAAGAATATCCAACTGCTAAATGAATTACACTAGTTTTTTTACCTATTTCTCTAAGGCGAAAACATAAGTCATCATTCATCTCTTTTAAAACAAGTAATGCTCCTTTTTTAGTATAATCTTTCATTAAAACTTGGCCATTTGATATAGCTTTATTAACTGGAATATATTTTTCTCTTATATTAGTTTCATCAATTCCATTAGCGTGATTATGTAATTCTTCACCTAAAACACCAAAAAGTTTTATTAATTTTTCTTTTGGGTATGTTGCTAAATCTTTGACAGAATAAATTCCAATTCGGTTTAATCTAGTTAAATAACCAGTTGAAATACCCCAAATTTTATTTAAAGGTTTTATTGGCCATAATTTTTCTTTTATTTCGTTGCAATATATTTCTCCAATAAAATTTGGATCTTTTTTCCCATAAATATCATCAGCTACTTTGGCTAAAAACATATTTGAACCAAGTCCACAAGTTGCAGTTAAGCCAGTTTGATCTTTTATCCTTTTCAAAATTCTTCTAGCGAGTTCATAAGGAGAACATTTATATAATTTTAAATATGGTGTTAAATCTAAAAAAGATTCATCTATGGAATAAGTATGAACATCATCTAAACCAACAAAATCTAAAAATATTGAGACTATTTCGGCACTTTTTTTAACGTATAATTCCATTCGAGGTGTAGCGTATATCATATTTTTTATATCTTTAGGTAAATCTCTTCTTCGACAAACACTTGGGACACCTAAACTTTTTAAATATGGAGTTACTGAAAGAACGATACTAGCTTCTTTTCTAGATAAATCTGTTACTGCAAGCGGAGTGAAAAATGGATCTAATCCTCTTTCAACACATTCAACAGAAGAATAAAAAGACTTCATATCAATTACAGCAATTACTTTATTTTTTAAAGATAAATTTTCTTCCATAGACAAGAAAATTATATCTATTTATAAAATAGATAAGAAGGAAAATTTATTGCGTATTTTTAAATTATAAAAACTTAATTTTTGCATATTTACATTTTAAAAATACGCAATAAAAGATTAAACTTTTATTAATGGAAAAATAATTTGTTAAAAGAGTTAAGAAAAAGAAAAAAGTTAACTCAAAAGAAGCAGCAAAATTAGTTTCTATTCTTTTAAGACCTTATCAAAATTATGAAAATGATTCTTCAAAAATAGGCAGTTTTAAATATGCGAGTATTTATAAAATATTATTAGAAAAAACAAAAATTGATGATGAACATGGTATTTTATCACTTGAAGAAATAACTCATATATCTAGGCTAATTTAAAAAAATATAACACAACTTTTTGTTATTTATTTGGTTCATATGCTAAAAATAAAGCTAGAGAAAATAGCAATATAGATTTATTAGTTGGAGGAAATATCAAAGGAGGAGAATTTTTGCTTTGGTAGAGGAATTAAGAGAATCGCTTACTAAAAAGATAGATTTTTTGAGTGCTTATTATATAAATTAAAATGTTGAATTATTAAATGAAATATTAAAAGATGGAATTAAAATTTATAAATTATAAGATTAAAATTTCAAATAATTACAATTTTTGTTTAAAAATATGTAAAATTAAATACAAGGTAAAAGTATATGGATGAATATTTAATTTATTCAGTAGAAGATGATAAAGAAATTTCAGATTTAATTAATATTGCGTTAACTAAATCTGGTTTTAATGTTAAATCTTTTGAAACTGGAGAACTTTTCTTAGAAGAATTTAATAAAGCTAAACCTAATTTAGTTTTACTTGATTTAATGCTTCCTCATATTCAAGGTGATGAAGTCTTAAAAGAAATCAGAAAATTTTCTTCTTCAATTCCTGTAATTATAATTAGCGCTAAATCGTTAATTGAAGATAAAGTTAATGGATTAAATGATGGAGCGGATGATTATATTGTTAAGCCATTTAATATTAAAGAATTAATCTCAAGAGTAAATGTTAATTATCGTAAATATTTAGAAACTAAATTTATTATTAAAATTAGTCATTACTCATTAGATAAAAAAAATGAAACTTTATATAATTTTGATGACAAAGTAGATTTAACTAAAAACGAATATAAAATAATTGAATACTTATTTAAAAATAGAGGTAAAGTAGTATCTAGAGATGAACTTTTTAAAGTTATTTGGAAAAAAGAAGATAAAAACAATTCTTCTAGAACTATTGATATGCATATTAAATCTATAAGAGAAAAAATAAATGATAATGATAAAAATTTTATTGTTTCTATATATGGGAATGGATATAAAATAGAATAATGGTTAAATTTAAAAGAATTGTCTTACCTCTTTTAATCGGATTATTAATAACTATTATCTCATTAGTTAGTTTATTAATACCTTTTTACTATGAAGAAAATAGATTAAAAGAGAATGTTTTTAATCTAAATGAAAATATATCTTTAAATATAAATGAAGAGAATTATACTTCTTATATTTCTTTTATAACTAATAATTTTAAAAACTATGAATTAATGGTATTTTCTTTAAATGATAATACTTTTTCTACTTCATTAAAAAATGATTATAGCAAAGAAGATTTATTATCATTTTCATTTAAAGAAAATAAAATAATTACTATTTATGATTCAAATATATTAAATTATGAAGGTTTTGCTTATATTTCTTTAAATAAAAATACAAATCTTTATTTAATAACAATCGTTAGTATTTCTACTACATATTTAATTTTAAAATCTTTACTTATAATTATTCCTATATTAATTTTAAGTATAACTTTAACTTCATGGATATTAATTTATAAAAAATATAAAAAAGAAACTTTATATTTAAAACATCAAGTAAGAAAACTTAGACAAATTGCTAAAATTGAGACGATGGTTGAATATGATGATGATGTTGAAAATTTAGCGAATATTTTAAAAGATACAAGGCGAAAACTCGATATTGAACTTCAAAATAACTATTTAAGTGAAAAAAAGTTAGATTTTTTACTCGATTCAATTGATCAAGGAATTTTAGTTTTAAATACTTTTAACGAGATTATTTTATCTAATCAAAAAGCTCGTTATATTTTAAATTTTGATAAGAATTTACATAGATTTAATGAAAATGATTTACCAAAAGAATTATCTTTAAATATAAAAATTACTTTATCAACGAATAGAAAAATGGTTTTTAATAAAGAAATTAACGGAAGAGTTTATGAATTTAACACAAATTCAATTAATTCTTCTTTTGAAGAAAATCAAAATAATAAATCAGTCTCTATTTTAATTATTGATATTACTGATAAATATAATTCAGAAAAAATGAAAAGAGATTTCTTTGCTAATGCTGCTCATGAATTAAAATCACCTTTAACATCAATTTTAGGTTTCCAAGAATTAATTAAAGATGGACTTTTATCTAGCAAAGAAGAAATTGCTAATGCTAATGAAAGAACGATAAAAGAAGGTGAAAGAATGAATAAACTTATTGTTGAAATGCTTGAACTTTCTTCTTTAGAGAATAACAACTTGAGACCTATTGAAAAAATTGATGTAAGTGAAGAAATCAATAAAATCCTTTCTATGCTTGATAATCAAATTAAAGAAAAAGAAATTGTCATCGTTAAACACTATGAAAAATGTATTATAAAAATGAATCCAGATGATTTTTATAATCTTTTTAAGAATTTAATTGAAAATAGTATTCGTTATAATTTACCACGTGGAAAGATTTTTATTACTATCAATAATAAAAATCATTATATTTCTATTAAAGATACCGGAATTGGTATATCAAAAGAGAACCAACAAAGAATATTTGAAAGATTTTTTAGAGTTGATAAAGCTAGAAGTAGACAAAATGGCGGTACGGGTTTAGGTTTATCTATTGTTAAATATATTTGCTCATATTATGATTTTGAAATTAAAGTTGATTCTGAGTTAGGAAAAGGTTCAGAATTTATAATTAATTTTTAAAAATTTCTTTACAATTAATAAATTAGAAAATATTCGACAAATATCGTTAAAATTTTAATTATAAACATTTATTTATAATAAAATGTAAAATTTTTCTCTTGAAATGTAAGCGCTTCCATTTATAATTAAAGTATCAAAAAAATTTCTATCAGGAGGAATAATTTATAATGAAAAAAGTTAGAAATTTGTTTACTGTTAGTGCTGCTTTGCTCTGTGCATGTGCTATGACAGGCTGTGGTAATACAGGAACATCTGAAATTAAAGAAACAAATCAAAACGTTATTAAAGAAGCTCAAAGTATGAGTAGAGATGAGTTAATGAAAAAAGCTGCTGATGAAATCGGTGGCGGAACATTAAAATTCATTGGTACATCATCAAGATTTAAAAATGCTATTGATGCTTTCAAAGCTGAATTATCAAAATATAATTCCGCTTGTTCAAATATGACAATTACAACTGATACAGCAGTTGATGGCGAAATTTATTTAACACTTTGTGGAGAAATCGAAGCAGGTGTTACAGATGGATATGATGCAGCATTAGTCCAAGATGGTTATCAATTACAAAATTTAGGTATTAATACTGGTTATTTCTTAAATTATGTTCCAAAAGAATGGAATGATGACCCAGATACCAATAAATCATTAAATGCTAACCCATTCTCATTACAATATAATATGAAAACTTGGATGGTTAATAATGGTGGAAGTGGTGCAGATGTTGTTTTAGATAACGTATGGGATGTTACTGTTGATGGAGCAAGAATCCATACAATGTCTCCAGATAATGAAAACGTCAATAGAGACTGGTTAATTATGTTAACTGGTGAAGAATGGTGTTCAGTTTTAGAAGAAGCCTTCAATGATCCAACTAACGATAATAAAGATTTAGATTTAACTCCATATGAAAAATATGGCGATCAAAAATATGCTTATGCATTTATCGAAGGATTCCTTAAAAATGCAATCTTCTATGCTGATGATGGTGCTGCTAGAGACGCATTTATGAAAGATCAAGGTGGATTTGGTTGGATTGTTTATTCAAAAATCGCATCAATTCAAGAAACAGCTGCGATTACAAAGAAAGATATTACTATTGCAGCTTTAGGTAAAGATGCTAGTGATGGAGCAACTCAAGGCGCTTCACTTGTTAAAGGATTTGGTGGATTTATGTATAAACACTATCTCCAAATTATGCCTTATGCAGCTCATCCTTGGACAGCATGTGCATTTATTAACTTCTTAAGTACAACAAAAGAAGGTTATAGTGCTTGGGCAGTTGATATTGGTGATTATCCATCAATGCCTTCAATTAATGTTGATAGAACTAAATATGGACATGGAACACTTGCTGATGATTATACTTGGACACAAGATGATAATGGTGAAAATGTCTTCTCATGTTTAAATGACCCAGCATCAAGTTGGTGGGAAGATGAAGCAAATGTTGTTATTGAAGATCCAGCATTTATTGTTACTGAATATAATGATGTTAACAATTTCATTAAAAACGTTATTGCTAACAAATAATTAATAATTTCGTTTATTTAATATCTAGTTAGGTCAAAATTTGGCCTAACTAGATATATTTATTAAGGAGCAACAAAATGGAAAATACACTTAATTTAAACTCCTTCAAATTAAAAGTTAAAAAAGATGTTAATAAAGGATTAACTTTTTTTGGTGTACCAGCTAATTCTATATTAGTAATCTTTGGAATTATGTTACTTATTCTTAACCTAATTCCAATGATTTATGTTTTAATAGATGCTTTTACAATTCATTTAATGGAAGTAGGGGCTAGTGGCCTTCCATTAGGAAGTTTTACTTTTTATCATTGGAAAGAACTTTTTGCATCTGAAACAAGTTTAGGATATTTTTATAAACCATTAGGAAATTCGTTACTTGTTTCAGTTTTAGCATGTGTGTTCGCTGTTATTTTTGGTGGAGTAGTTGCATTTTTAGTTACAAGAACTAATATGCCTTTTAAAAAATTCATATCTAATGTTTTTATTTTCCCATACATCATGCCACAATGGACTTTAGCACTTTTCTGGAAAAACTTCTTTATTTCTACAAATTGTACTGCTGGATATGTTGGGGAACTTCAAGCATTAACTGGATTTGCCTCACCTGAATGGTTAGTTTATGGTCCTTTTTCTATCTCATTAGTTTTAGGATTACATTACGCTCCATTCGCTTACATTTTAATTGGTGGAATTTTAAGAAATATGGATGCAAACTTAGAAGAAGCCGCAACAATATTAAATATTCCTCGTTATAAAATTTTTACTAGAATTACAGTTCCAATTGTAAAACCAGCTATTTTATCAACTATTTTATTAGTTTTCTCTTCAGCAATGTCTTCTTATCCAGTTGCTGTTACATTAGGAAAACCAATTAATTTTGAAGTTTTAGCTACTGAATTACAAGTCATGTTACAAGCTGGAAAATTCTCTTCTCAAGCTGGTATGGGTGCAATTATTTCAATAATTCTTATTGCAATTGGTGTTCTTATTTTAATGATTAACCAATTCTCAACAGGAAGTAGAAAACAATATACAACCGTTAGTGGAAAATCTGGACAAGTTACAAAAAATAATCTTGGAAAGATTGGAAAATGGGTTGTTGCTATAATTCTTTCAATCTTAGTTTTATTTTTCTGTATTGGTCCAATGGTTTCATTTATTTTTGAATCATTATTACCAAATAGTGGCGATTATTCTATTGGATTTACTACTAAATGGTGGACTTCTAAGGAAGTTTTAAGGAACGGATATAAGGGTATTTTCTATACACCTCAAATTTGGGAAGCTTTAGGAGGATCGATTGTTCTTTCTTTAGTTTGTTCATTATTAGCTGGTACATTTGGATTATTGATCGGTTATGCAGTTTCTAAAAAAAGGAAATCAAAGATGGCTCAAGGTGTTAATGCTCTAGCTTTCTTACCTTACTTATTACCATCAATTTCAATTTCAGCTATCTTCTTTATGGTTTCTTTAAATATTTCATGGTTATATGCAGCTCCGTTCTTACTTTGTGTTATTGTTGGTGCTTATAAATATATTCCATTTGCAAGTAGAAGTAGTTTAAATGCAATGCTTCAACTTAGTGGAGAAATTGAAGAAGCTGCAATGATTCAAAACATTCCTTGGTGGAAACGTATGGTTAGAATTGTTTTCCCAATTCAAAAATCAAGTTTCTTAAGTGGATATTTATTACCATTTATTAGCTGTATGAGGGAACTTTCATTGTTCGTATTTATTGCTCCTACTGGAATGATTCTTACAACATTAATGTTCCAACTTGAAGAAACTGGTCTTCCAGCATTAGAAAATGGTGCTAACTTAATTCTTGTTATTGTTATCTTACTCTTTAACTGGCTTATTAATAAGGTTACTGGAGCAAGTTTAGATAAAGGTATAGGAGGTTAATTATGCCTACAATTGATTTAATTAATGTTACAAAAAGATGGGGAGATTTCTATGCCGTTGATAATTTAAATCTCCATATAGATGATTATTCATTCATTACATTACTTGGCCCATCAGGATGTGGTAAAACTACTACACTTCGTATGATTGCAGGCCTTGAAACTCCAACTAGTGGAAAAATTTTAATTAATGGTATCCCAGTTTTTGATAGTGATTTAGGAATTAACGTTCCAGCAAGTAAAAGACATGTTGGCTTCCTTTTCCAAAACTATGCTCTTTGGCCACATATGACAGTACAAAAAAATATCGAGTTTGGCTTACAAAATTTAAAAGAATATTTACCAGTTGTTGATTCAAACTATACAAAAATTAAAAATGATATTTTAGTTTTAAAAAATCCTCAAAAAGTAGTTGAACTCATAAAACAAAATATTGATAAAAACGGAAAAGTCGATAAAAGAAGAACTTTAATTGCAATTATTGATCAATTTAAAGTTTCTAATTTTACTGCAAAATATATTTTTGATTTACATTTGGAAGAAAAGGACGATTTATCTTCTATTTGTACTAAAGAAATTGAAAATAAGGAAAAAGAATTAGAATCAATTACTCATAAATATGAAGAAAAAGGTATTGATTTAAATAGTGAAGGTTATGTTCTAAGTGAACCTGAACTTGCTGAAGATTATATTGCTTTAAATTTGAGTTATGAAGCAATCAAAGATTATAAAACGCTTCTTTCTTATTTCGATTATGCAGCTAATGAAAATGAAAAACCTTTAAAAGTTATTATGAGAAAAACCAATGTTTCATTAAAAACTGCTAAAAAATTATATGAATTTGCTTTATCAATTAAAGATAAGAGTGAAGAAGAACAAAAGAGTTTAGTAGAAAATGAACTTAAAGATTATGAAACATTATTAGCTAGAATAAGAAGTGATTATTTAAATAATAATTTCCATCTTAATAATAAGGGTGAAAAAATTCCTTCAATTGATTTTGATAATAAATCTTGGGATGGAAAGAAAGTTCACTTAATGAAATATAGAAAATTAAGCGCTGAAGAAATCGATTTAAAAGTAAGACATGTTTCTAGAGTTGTTAAGATTGGTGAATTCATGGAAAGATATCCTAGTGAACTTTCTGGAGGTCAACAACAAAGAGTTGCTATTGCTAGAACTTTAGCTCCTGGACCAAAAGTATTGTTTATGGATGAACCTCTTTCTAATCTTGATGCTAAGTTAAGACTTGAAATGAGAGGTGAACTTAAACGTTTACATCTTGAAACTGGGTCAACATTCGTTTATGTCACTCATGATCAATTAGAAGCTATGACATTAGCTACAAAAATTTGTTTAATTAATAATGGTGTTTTACAACAATATGATGCCCCATTAGATGTTTATAAAAAACCAAATAATATTTTTGTTGCTGATTTCGTTGGTTCTCCAGCCATTAACTTTGTTGAAGCAATTGCTTCTCAAGATGAAAATGAAAAAATTACTCTTTCGATGTTTGATGGGTTAAAGTTTGAATATGTTCCTACAACATCTTTAAATTTAACTAAAGAAAAAGAAGAAAGAGATAATGAAGTTAAAGAAAAAGAAAAAGAAGTTGAATCTTTGAAAAAAGATAAAAAATTCGTTGAGAAAGGTAATAAAGATCAAGAATTTAAATTCTCTATTCAAAAAGTTACTGAAACAGTTGATTCAACTGAAGAAAGAGTTATCGATGAAAATGAATATGTTATTGGTATTCGTCCAGAATTTATTTCTCTTAATGATGATGGATTAATCAATGGAGAAATTTATAATGCTCTTCCTAGTGGAATGGAAACAACTGTTAAAATTAGATTAGGTGAATTTATTCTTACTGGTGTCATATTTGGTGGAGTCGATTATAAGGTTGGATCAAATTGTAAACTTAATTTCATTGGTAAAGAAATATTACTTTTTGATAGAAAGAGTGGAAAACTTCTTTCTCAAGGTAGTTTAAAATATTTAAATAATGAATAAAAAATATAAGGGCATCAATCTTGATGCCCTTATTTTAAAAAAAGAATAATAAATTAAATAATAATTTAAATATATAAGGATAAGTAGTAGTTTATGGAAAAAGAAACATTGTCTAGATATAAATATTGGTTAGATTCTTTAAAAAATATTGATGAAAATGATTATAATGAGCTAAAAAGTATACAAAATGAAGAAATAATTAATGATTTATTTTATAAAGATTTAAGTTTTGGTACCGGAGGACTTAGAGGAATAATGTCTTTAGGTTCTTCTAAACTTAATAAATATAATATATATAAAGCAACTGAAGGTTTTGCCTTATATTTAAAAGAAAAATATAAAGAAAAAATTAATAATAATGAAGAAATAAGCGTAGTTATCGGTTATGACTCCCGCTATAATTCTAAGGAGTTTGCTTATCTTTCTTCTCTTGTTTTAGCATCTAATAAAATAAGAGTATATTTATTTAAAGAACTTACCCCTACTCCAGTAGTTTCTTTTGCAATAAGAAAACTTAAAGCTAATGGAGGAATTATAATTACTGCTTCTCATAATCCAAAAGAATATAATGGATATAAAGTTTATAATGAAAATGCTTATCAAATTACTTTAAATGAAGCTAATGAAATATTAGCTAAAATAAATAGCGTTGATACTTTTAAAGATTTTAAATTAAATAGCGATGAAAAAAATATCGATAAATCATATATATCTTATATAAATGATGATATTTTTAATGAATATATAAACTCTACTCTATCTTCATCTTTATTAAAAAGTAGAAATAAAAAAGAAAATTTTAAAATAGTTTATACTTCTTTAAACGGAACAGGATTAAGATATGTAAAAGAAGTTTTAGTTAAAAGTGGGTTTAATGATTTAATAATTGTTAAAGAACAAGAAAAACCAGATCCTTTATTTTTAACATGTCCTAAACCTAATCCAGAATTAAAAGAAACACTCTTTTTAGGAGTTAAATATTTAAAAAATACTTCTAGTGATATTTTACTTGCTACTGATCCTGATGCTGATAGAGTAGGATTAGTAATTAATGATAAAATAAAAGATGAAATTTATTATCCTTCAGGAAATGAAATTGCTATTTTATTACTTGATTTTATTATTAACTATAATTTAAACATTAATAAAATAGATAAATCTTATTTTAATAATAAAGTAGTAGTTAGAAGTATTGTATCTACTTCATTAGTAGATAAAATAACTAAAAAATATAATATAAATTTAAAAACAGTTTTAACTGGTTTTAAATTTATAGGAGAAATTATTAATTCTTTAGAAAAAGAAAATAAATTAGATAATTATTTATTAGGATTTGAAGAAAGCTATGGATATTTAACAAATACTGATATAAGAGATAAAGATAGTATTAATGCTTCCCTATTGATTAGTGAAATGTGTTATTTTTATAAAATAAAGAACATTTCACTAATTGATAAACTAGATTCTATTTATAAAGAATATGGTTATTATAAAAACATTTTATTAACACATAATTTTGATGGTGAAAACGGAATGAAAAAAATGAAAGAAATTATGGAAAAAATAAGAAATCTTTCATTAAATGAATTATCTAATATATTAAAAGAAGAAGTAATTATAAAAGAAGATTATTTAAATAAAGAAAGTATTGATATAAATAATAATAAAAAGAAAATAAATTTACCTTCAAGCGATGTTTTAATTCTTATTTTTAAAAACGAAACTCGTTTTATGATTCGCCCTAGTGGAACTGAACCAAAATTAAAATGTTATATCGAAGTTAATTCTTTAAATAAAGAAGAGAGTGAAGAATTAATTAATAAATATCAAGATTTATTTAATCTTTTAATGAATTTATAAAAATAAAATTAAAGATAAATAAAAATATAAATAAAGGTAATAAATATTTAGTATGGAAGATATTGTTGAACTTATTCCATCTTTAAAAGAATATCTTTGGGGTGGAACAAAATTAAAAAGCTATAAAGATATAAATAATAAATATGAAAAAATAAGTGAATCTTGGGAATTATCTTTTTTAGATGAAGGACCTTCTTTATTTATTGATGAAAATGATAATAAAAAGTTAAAAGAAGTAAGAAAAGAAGTTAATTATAAAAAAGATTTAGGAAGTAATATATCTTCTTTTGTTTATAATAATAAATTATTTTTTCCTACCTTAATTAAATTAATTGATTCTAATGATTCATTATCTATTCAAGTTCATCCTAGCGATGAATACGCTTTAAAATATGAAAATAGTTTAGGTAAAGAAGAAATGCGGATTATCTTAGATTCTTTACGATCATCTTATTTATATTTAGGATTAAATAAAGATTTAACAAAAGAAGATTTTGTTAAATCTATTAATGATAATAATTTATTATCATTATTAAATAAGGTGATGGTAAAAAAAGGAGACATCTTTTTAATTAAACCGGGTACAATACACGCTATAGGAAAAGGAATAACTCTTTTAGAAATACAAGAATCTTCTTTTTTAACGTATCGATTATATGATTATAATCGTATTGATAAAAAAAGTGGTAAAAAAAGAGAATTACATATAAAAAAAGCAATAGATGTTATAAATTTAAGGAAATTAGATCTTTCTACAATTACTTTAACAAACGAAAAAGAAATAAAAAGAAAATATTTTACTTGTTTTTTAGAAAATTTAAATAAAAATGAAGAAAAAGAATATTTATTTAATGATTCTTTTTCGTGTTTAACAGTTATAGAAGGAGAAGGATATATTAATAATAAAAAAGTAAGTAAATATAAATCTTATTTTATAAAAGCTAATACTAAATTTTTGATTAAAGGTCATTCAAATATTAAATACGTATTAACTAAAGTTTAATTAAATTTTGTTTTTAACATTGTTATAATAGTTTTTGTTATGTTAAAAACAAAAAAAGTTGGATTAAAAGATATTGCTAAAAATTTAAATTTATCTATAAATACTGTTTCACATGCTTTAAGAGATTTAAGTGATATCAGTGAAGAAACTAAAGAAATAGTTAGAAAAGAAGCTTTAAGAGTTGACTATCAAGCTAAAGGCTATACTTTTAAATTTTCTAAAATTTATACTGTTGCTTTAGTTTTTGATTCTTTTCATAATCCTTATTTTGCTTTAATGGGTCAACTTATAGTTGATAAAATTGAAGACGAAAAGTTTGATCTTTTAGTTATAAACACTAATGAATTTAAAAAGATTGATGAAGAAATTATTAAAAAATGTTTATATCGAAAAGTTGATGCGATTATTTCTTTTAATGAACTTGAAGAAAAAGCAATTGAACTTGCAAAAATTAATAATATTTATCTTCAACTTATTGGTAGAGTTAGTGGAAATCAATATGTTGATTCATTATATACTGATGATATTAAGGGTGGAGAAATTGCTACATCTTATTTAATAAATAAAAACGCCAAAAAACTAATTTATGTTTATGAAAAAGCTAGTGAAGCTTCTAAAAGAAGATTGATTGGATTTTTAAATATCGTAAAAAAATATAATAAAGAATATAAGTTAGTAACAATAGAAGAAGGATTAAAAACGTTTCCTAATTTAATAAAAAATGAAAATTATAATGGAATATTTTTTTACAATGACCGTATATTATTAGATGCTTTAATATATAAAAAAGAATACTATGAATTACTTAAAAAAATACATATTATAGGATTTGATAATGATATCAAAAGATTAGGATTTTATTATAAATTTCCTTCAATTGATTTTGATTATGATAAAATCTCATCAAAATCAATTGAATTACTTAAAGATCGTTTAGTATATAAGAAAAAACAAAACGCTATAAAGATAAAATATGATGTTTATTTAAATGAAAATTAAAAATATAATAATTTTAAATATAATATGAATAAAAGATTTAAAAATTTTTGGAATGCAATTTAATTATTTTTCATTACTAAGTAACGTTTCCTGCTCTAAAAATTATGAAAAAGAAGATTTTTATTTTTATAAATTAAATGATTTTAAATCTTTTTTATCTAATTATATAAATTTAGATAAGACAAAATTAGTTACATCTTTTATAAATTTTGAAAAAAGCTATCCTTTATCTTTTTGTTGCTTAAAATCAATTAAATTTAATGTTAAATCAGCTAATAAAGGGAACTTAAACGATGGTTTATTAGTTACCTTAAATTATATGAATAAAATTTCCTTATATTATAAAATAGAAGAACATTCTTACTTAGAAATAAATTTAAATGTATATTTGCCGATCCAATATGAAGATAATCTTAAAAATTTTTTCTTTAAAAGTGAAAAGGATGTAAAAACTCCTTTTTTTGCTTCGGATTTAGAGACAATTCTACTTGATTATAAATATTCATACTTTTTATGCGGTTTACAAAATGAATATTATAGATTTGTTGATTACATTTATTATTCATACTTTGAAGCTAGTTCTTCAAATGAAATACGAACTAAATTCAGCAAACGATATATATAATGTTTTTCTTCTTGACTTTTCTCACTTTTTAATTAATTTCACACTTTTCATTATTAATTATATTAATTAGATACTTTTGTCAATCTAAAATTGAAAAAAATTTTAAATAAAAATTTCGGTAAAATGCACATTAATCAACATTAATATTAATGTAAAGTGAAAAAAAGTTGATATGAAAGCGCTTTCAAATTATAATAGAGGGGACTAAAAGATAAATAAATTCTTATCGAAATTACTTTATCTTGGTTAATTTAAACGGAATTATTAGGAGGAAAAATTAAATAATATGAAAAGAAGATTAATTCCTGGAATTGCTGCTGTCGCTTTAATGGCTGCTGGTTTAGCATCTTGTGGTGATTCAGCTGCTACAGAATGGACATTAGAAAATGCTCTTTCTGATGGTGAATTAGGCTACATCATCTTAGTTGGTGAAGATGGAAACCCAGAAGCTGAAGATAGAACTCAAGGTTGTATCGACGCATTAAATGAAATCGCTAAAGAAGGCGGATTTACTGCTAAAGAACTTACAAGAAAAACTTGTATCGATACAAATGGTAACTCTTGGTCAGACCAAGCTGCTAAAGAATTCGTTGAAACATGTATTACTCAATATGGTTCAAGTTTAGACTTTATCGTTTCTAACAACGATGGTATGGCTGTTGCTGCTGCTGGTTGTTCAAACTTATTAAAAGGAACTCCAATCGTTGGTTTTGATGCTTTATCTTCCGCATGTGATATGATTATCGAAGGCACATTAGCTGGTTCTGTTTCACAAAACGGTGACGATCAAGCTTTAGCTACTGCAGTTACATTAGGTAACCTTCTTAAAGGTGAAACACCTGTTATCGATGATACATATGGTGGAAAAGCTGCTTTAAATCTTGATCAATTAGATAAACATATTATTCAAACAGAATTCGCAGCTGTTACAGCTTCAAATGCTGAATCATTAAAACCTGGTGCATATGTTGATGTTGCTGCTGATTCTGCATTAAGTGGCAAAAAGATGTTAGTTGCTACATATTCAAATAATGATAACTTCATTAAAGAAACATATAGACAAGCATTACCACACTATGCTGGAGCATTAGGTTTCGAAGTTGAAGTCGTCGAAGGTAATGGTTCAGACGATGCTGCTTTACAAGATTTAATTAGAACAGCAGTTGCTGAAGATACATATGATTGTTTCGCATTAAATATTATTACTCATGCTAACTATGAAGATTATCTTAATATTGTCGGTGATAAACCAGTTGTATTCTTCAACAGACAACCAAAAACTTCTGACAACTCAAGTGTTGCTGATCTCTCAGGATTAGACAATGTTTACTTCGTTGGTTCTGGTTCAGAAGGTCAAGGTGTTGCTCAAGGACAAATTATTAAAGATTGGTATCACGCATTAGCTTAATCAATTTTTAGAAAAAACTAGCGCCCCATTGACTACCTTTGGGGTGCTTTATTTTAGTATATGTTTTCTTTTTTAAAAGATATATTAAAATAAGTAAATTATAGTGAGGTAATAAATATGGAAAATGAAAATATCCTCGAAATTGAAGGACTTTCAAAATCTTTTGGTAAGAACCATGTTTTAAAAGATATTAACCTCAAAGTTAAAAGAGGAACAGTTATGGGACTTATGGGCGAAAATGGTGCTGGTAAGTCAACCATGATGAAATGTTTATTTGGTATTTATAATCGTGATGACGGGTCAATTATTGTTGATGGAAGACCTGTAAATTTTAGCGGCCCAAAAGAAGCTTTAGAAAACGGAGTTGCGATGGTTCACCAAGAATTAAATCAATGTCTTGATAGAACCGTTTTGGACAATATGTGGTTGGGAAGATATCCAACAAAATTCGGCGTTGTTGATGAAAGATATATGTTCAACGAAACAAAAAATCTTTTTGCAAAATTAAAGATGCAAGTTAATCCAAAACAATTAATTCGTACAATGTCGGTTTCTCAAAGACAAATGTGTGAAATTGCAAAAGCAGTTTCTTATGACGCAAGAATAATCGTATTAGATGAACCTACATCCTCTTTAACTGAAAGGGAAGTAAAAAAGTTATTTTCAATTGTCGATGATTTAAGAAAACAAGGTATTAGTTTCGTTTATATTTCTCATAAAATGGATGAAGTTTTTGAAATTTGTGACGAAGTATCTGTTTTAAGAGATGGCGAAATGATTATGACCAAGCCAACTAGTGAAACAAATATGAATGAAATTATCTCTGCGATGGTTGGTCGTTCTCTTGATCAAAGATTCCCTCTTGTTGATAATGTTCCTGGTGATGATGTTTTAAAAATCGAAAACTTATCGACTCAATATGCTCCATATTTAAAAGATATAAGTTTTTCTGTAAAAAAAGGCGAAATATTTGGCATTTATGGACTTGTTGGTGCAGGTCGAAGTGAACTTTTAGAAACACTTTTTGGGTTAAGAACTATTAAACAAGGCAAAATTTACTATAAAGGTAAAGATGTTAGATTTAAAAATGCTAAAGAAGCAATGGATTATAACTTTGCTTTTGTTACTGAAGAGAGAAAAGCAAATGGTATGTTTGCTAAAGGTGATTTAATTTTTAATACTACTATTACAGCATTAGATAAATATATGACTGGTCCAGCTCTTGACAATAGAAAAATGAAGGAAGCTGCGATTAGAGAAATTCATACAATGCATACAAAATGTATGGGACCAACTGATTCGATTTCATCACTTTCAGGTGGCAACCAACAAAAAGTTATTATCGGCAAATGGCTTGAAAGAGATCCTGAGTTATTCTTACTTGATGAACCAACAAGAGGAATTGACGTTGGTGCTAAATATGAAATTTATGAATTAATTATTAAAATGGCTAAACAAGGCAAAACTTGTATAGTTGTTTCAAGTGAAATGCCTGAAATTTTAGGTATTACCAATAGAATTGCAGTTATGAGTAACTATCATCTTGCTGGTATAGTTAACACAAAAGAAACTAACCAAGAAGAGTTATTACGTCTCAGTGCAAAATACTTATAAAATAAGATAGAGGATTTAAATTATGGAAAATAATGTAAATGTTTCTACTATGAACTTATTTGATCAAGAAGTCGCTAAAAGACAAAGCGAATTAGATGAATTACGTTTAAATGGTGTTACAAAAATTGAGAATTTACGTAATGAAATTACAAACGTTAAGAAAAATAAGCAATTAGATAAAGAGACCAAAAAACAAATTATCGCTAAATGTAAAGAAGACATCGCTATTGCAAAACAAGATAATAAAGATAATAAAGATACAATAAAAGAAAAATTAATTGATTTTATTAACTATATTAAAGTTACAACAAACGATGTCATAAAAGAAAAGAAAGAATCTAATAAAGCTTCTATTGCTGAATTAAAAGCTAAATATAAAGCAGATGTTGCTAATGAAAATGAACGTTATTCTCAAGCTTTAGATGAATTAAAACAAAATAGAGATGAAAATTATGTTCATGATTTGAAAGACTTAAAAGTCGCTCATAAGCAAATTTTAGCTGATTTAAAAGTTAATTATGAAGATGGCGTAACTAAATTAAAAGATGAATTACATGAAATCTATTTAAGTAGATTTAATGCCATTGAAAATGCTAATAATAAGAAAATGCCTATAGTTGATAGCGTTTCTCAAAAAGCTGAAAATTATAAATATAACTTCAAATTAAGTAAATTTATTCTTAATAATGGATTATATTTAGCTATTATTCTCTTACTTATATTTGCTATTATTCTCTATGCAGTACAAAATAATGGTAAATTCCTTTTAAGTTTAGATACAATTCTTCTTATCTTAACTCAAACATCTCCAAAGATGTTCCTTGCATTAGGTGTTGCAGGATTGATTGTTCTTGCAGGTACTGACCTTTCTGTTGGTAGATTAGTCGGTTTAGCTTCTGTTTTAACAGGTATGCTTGTCACTACTAGTGGTAAGACAGATATGAGTTTCTTTGGTTATAAACCTGACTTCTCAGCACTTCCTTTAGGATTAAGAGTTGTTTTTGCATTCTTGCTTTCAATAGTTGCTTGTGTTGCCGTTACTTCACTTGCAGGTTATTTCTCAGCAAAATTTAAAATGCACCCATTCATTTCAACTCTTGCTACTCAATTATTTGTCTTCGGTTTCTTAGCTGGTATTACAGGAAACAACTTTACTGGTTCACCAGATAGTGCCGTTAAAACTTATGTTAGTGGAAATATTCCAGGAACTTCGTTCTCATATATGATATTCTATGCAATAATCGGAATTATTATAATGTGGTTTATCTGGAATAAAACTAAATTTGGTAAAAATATGTTTGCAGTTGGTGGAAATCCAGAAGCAGCTAGCGTATCAGGTATTTCCGTTTTCTGGGTAACAATCGGTGTTTTTGCTCTTGCTGGTATTTATTATGGTATCGGTGGTTCTATGTATGGTATTTATACAGGTAATGTTAGAGCTCAAACTGGTCAAGGTATGGAAACAGATGCTATCGCAGCTTGTGTTGTCGGCGGCGTTTCATTTACTGGTGGTGTTGGTAAAATTAGAGGTGTTGTCATTGGTGCTTTACTCTTCCAAATGATTACAGTCATTCTCCTCTTTTTAGGTATCAATGACGCTAACTATCAACTTGCAATTAAAGGTGTTATCGTCTTAGCCGCTGTTGCACTTGACTGTGCTAAATATTTAAAGAAAAAATAATATTTAAGTATTGTTTAAGTTATAATAAAAGAGCTATGAAAATAGCTCTTTTATTTATGTTAGGTTTTAAATTATGAGTATTTATACATTTTTTTCTCTTTTAGTTATATGTTTATTAGGAACATATTTATTAAGTATTCAATATTTAAGATATTTAAGAAAAGAAAGAAAAAGAGAAGTTAGAGATATTGATTGTATATTAACTTCGATTCTTTTTGGTGCGCCAGTTTTATTAGTTATGGAATTAGCTTTTTATGAGATTAGATATGAAGATGGTGCACATAAATATCGAATGTTAATTTCTTCAATAATTTTAACTATTATTCAAATAACCGCTATTGTTTTACTATTTTATTTTGGTGTAATTAAATTAGATAGTGGTGAAGTTAGCGGTGAAGAAATAGAAAATTTAATAAATTTATTAACATCATTTATAAAATAGAAGACACTTTGTCAAAGATTGTAAAAAAGGAATTAGCATTACAAAAATCCCTTAAATAAAAAGTGTATTTATTATTTTTATCAATTTTAATTATATAAAAAGAAAATAATGAATCAGTATTAATCTCTTCAATCGGAGATTTTTCTCTTTTTAAAAAATCTAAAACACTTTTTTTCTTCTTTTTTTTGCTGTTTTCATCTTGATCTTTTTTGTTATCATCAGATAAAGAATTTAATAATGAATAAAAATAGAAAGAAGAAGTGTTATCTAAAATTAAAATATCAAATGAAGTAGATAAAACCTCGTTTATTGCCAAAATTCCTTCATATTCACTAAAAAATTTTAATTTTTGATTTAGAGTTTCATCGTTGTTGTAAGAAGAAGAAAGATAAATCTTTAAACGACGTTCGTTTTTAAGCTTTAAATTATATAACTTTATAATATCTTTTAAATCATCAATTAATTTTTCATAATTAACATTTTTATTAAGTTCAACAACATAAGAATGGTCTTTTTTATCTTTGTTATAAGGACGAATAATAATATCTTCATCATGGATAAAAAAGGACGAAAAATCTTTTGAAGTAATAGTTAAATCATTTTCATTTATTAATTTTTCTTTTAATTCTTTGTTATAATCGATTTTTTCTTCATCTTTCATCATTTCTTTTTGTTCATCACTTAAATTTTGAAGATTAACTGGTGTTAAATCTTCGATTAAGTTGATGTTTTTATCATCCATTATTGTGATAAAATCGTTTTTTCTTCCTAAAATATTAAATGTAAGATCGTGTCTATTAAGAAGATAAATTCTTAAAGCCTGTGAAATTTCTTGTGTATATTTAAAATTTGTTGCATCAATAAAAACATTTTTCATAAATATTATTCTCTCCTTTTTAATTTAAAATAAATCTTTTATAAGTCTAAATATTTTAGTATATTCATTAGTTTTTAAATTAGTAGGTAAAATAAATAAAAGATATGTGAAATTAAAAACTAATTTTATTTTTAACAATAAATAATTAATATCTTCTACATTCATTTTTTGATAAGAAAAAACAAGTTTAGAAAAATATTCTCCTATCAAAGATTTATTACTTCTATTTTCTTTATTAACTCGGTCGAGTTCATTAATTCCTTCCATAATTTCAATAAAAATTGAAAGCGACAATGAATCAGTCAAACAAAAAGAAGAAGTTGTTAAAAATAAATCTTTAAAAGATATTTCACCTTTATATTCATTACTTTTAGATAATATATCTATAATATTTTGATCTTTATAATCCCCTATTTTTAAATAATTAATTTCTATTTTTTTATTTTCTTTTTTATTGTTGTTAGTTAGTGTTTTCATTCGTTTTAAAATGTTAAAAGATGAAATAAATGTATCTTCAATTTCATCGATTTCTTTATAATCTCTATTAAAGTCAGAAATTAATAAATAATCATTTTTATTTTTAAAAAATAAGCCTCTTTTTATAGTTTCATCTTTGTTATTCATTTTATTATTTTCTTTTATTAAGTTACTAATAAAAGAAATATCATCAAATGAAATAACAAAATCCATTCCTTCTTTAATTAAATCTTTATATAAAGAGTATGTATTTAATTGGTTAGTATTATTAATAATGATATTTTTGTTGTTTTTGTCTATTAAAGGAATATATTTTGTTGGTAAATTATATAAATAAAAATATAAATCTAAATTTGCAATTGTAAATATTCTTAAAGCTGAAATAAGTTCATTAACATTAATTTTTTCGTCTATTTTAATTGCTATTTTTTTAGTGTTTTCAATACTTTTAACCATGTTTAATATTATAAAATGAATTAAACTAGATATCTAATAAATATCATACTAAAAATAGTAGATTTATAAATTTTATAAACTTTTTATCTTATTATTTTTAAGTTATAATATTAATCACTTGCGGGCTTGATGGAATTGGTAGACATGCAAGACTTAGAATCTTGTGCCTTATAAGCGTAGGGATTCGACTTCCCTAGCCCGCACCAATTAACTAAGGAATTAATAAATAAATCTAAATATGATTTATCTATTCTTACATTTTGTTATGATAAAGCAAATTCAGTGAATGAAATAACAAATCATTTAAATATTTCTAACTCCACCTATTTTTGAAACGAAATCATTAAAAAACTCGTTGATAACTATCTTTTATTAACCCAAAAAAATGGTAATACTAAATACTATTTAACAAATAGAGAGTTTGTTAATCTTAAATAAATATAGTTTTTTAACGTTAAAATATAAAAAAACTTAATTTAACGAATATATTTTTTAATTAAATTTTATATTATCTACATTAATAAATTCTTCATATATATTTTTAGAATTTAATAAATATTTATTTATTAAATTCATTATTAATATAACTATAATCATTAAATAAAATGAAAAAGAAGAAAAGATTATAGTTAAATTTGTTATTTTGAAAGAAGAAGATATAAATAATGTTTCTATAAATAAAGTAAGTGATGTAAAAGGAGCGTTATTAATAAGAGAAAAGAATAATATCATAGCAAAAAGAATTAATATTTCTTCATTTTCATTATTAATTAATAATAAATTATTATTAATATTATTATTAAAAAGAAGAATACTTATTTTACCTATTATTGCGCCTATACTCATAAGTGGAATAACTATCCCTCCACTTACCTTTCCATTTCCTAAAATAGCTAATAATAAGCTTCTAAATAAAAGAATTATTATTAAAATATAAATATTATTAAAAATAAGAAAGGATTCATTTTTTATACTACTTAAATAATTAATAAAAGATAAAGACGTTATAATATTTTTACCATTACCTAATAAATTGAAAATAAAATAACCTAAAATAAAAAATATTATAAAAAATATAAATGAACGAAATTTAATAAATAAGTTATTACTATATTTATTAAATTTCATTCTTATAAATAACATAAACTTTTTAAAACAATAACTAATTAATAATGTTAATAATGCAATAATAAAGATTACTAATATTTGGTTTATGTTTATAAATGAGAAAGATGAAACGCTAATTAAATGAACATTATTTATTAAAAAACACGTAAAAAAAGAAGAAAAAGAAATAATTAATGCAAATATTAATGATTTAAAAGAAAATTTATGTAATCCTTCTTCATAAGAATAAACTAATCCTGAAAAAGGAGAAAGAAAAGCACAACCAAATCCCGCTCCACTACTTAAACCAATATTAACTAAATCATCGTTCTCTTTAAAAAGTTTATTAACACTTTTTCCAATTCTAGCACCTATTGAAATAGAAGGACCTTCACTTCCTAAAGTAAATAAAGAATAGGTTGATATATAACTATTAATGATTGTTAAAGGAACATCAATTAATTTTAATTTTTCTTTATCTTCTTTTCTTTCAATAACCTTTTCTACCAATGGAATCGAGCTTCCATCAATACTTTTAAATTTTAAAATTAAAAAATAGTTAATTAGTGATAATGTTATAAAAATTATTAAGTTTACTAAAATTAAATACCAATTTTTATTATTAAACATTATGGACGCAAAAGAAAAAACATATTGAAGTCCTTTTTGATAAATTCCAACTATTAAACCAACT
>CALVYH010000002.1 GCA_944372115.1 uncultured Bacilli bacterium | reverse complement strand
AACAAAGATATACAAAATTTTCTCAATATTGAATTTTAGAGCACCTTATTTTAGGGGTAAAACTCCAAAGTCAGGTTATATCAAAAAGAGTTATTAACTTTAAAAATTAATAAAAGAGTTTTTTAAAACTTTCTTAATGACCTTAATTATTTTAAAATTATGATTCCTTGATTCATCATAATGTTTAAAAGCTAAAACATAATACTTCGGAATTATAAAAATTATGTAAATTAGTAAAGATATGTTCGAACGGTTCGAATTTTATGCTTACTTTGAATTTTTTTTAAAAACAAAATAAAAAAAGATTTACCATTTAAAGTAAATCTTCTAAATATTTATATTTGTTACGAGCTAAGAAATCATAGATATTGTCGGTAATAACCATCAAATCTTGATATGTACTATAGTTCGGATAATTCCGGAATGGTGGCCCAACCCAGGGTCGAACTGGGGACACAAGGATTTTCAGTCCTTTGCTCTACCTGCTGAGCTATCGGGCCAAAATTTATACTTTTCTTTAAAAAATGGCGGATCAGACGAGAATCGAACTCGCGATCTCCACTGTGACAGAGTGGCATGTTAACCGCTACACCACTGATCCGCATAAAGCACTTGACGTGCTTTAATAATATATCATAGAACAGTATTTAAAACAACAACTTTTTTAAAGAAAGTGCTATTTTAATTCGCCAAGATAATAATTCTTTTTGCCTCTTCTTAAAATTAAATATTTTCCATGAAGAGCAAAAGATGAATCGATAACTTTTGTTGCATCATTAATTTTTGTACCATTAAGAGAGACTGCATTATTTTTAATAAATTCACGAGCTTCTCTTTTTGAAGATGCAGCTTTTAAAGTAATAAGTAAATCTTCCAAAGCCATTGGCTCAACTTTAACTTTCATTGCTCCAAATAATTCTTCAATAGCATTTTCACTTAATTCATTAACATTTCCAGAGAATAAAACTTCACTCATTTTTTTAGCTTCATCAGCATCTTCTTTTGAATGAATAGTTTTAACAACTTCATAAGCCAATGCTTTTTGACCAATTCTTTGACCAAGATTTGCTAAATGTTCTCTTTCAATATTTTCAATTTCTTCTTTGCTTAAGAAAGTGAAAACTTTTAAATAGCGAATTGCATCTTCATCACTTTGGTTGATGAAGAATTGATAAAGTTTATATGGTGAAGTAAGTTTTCTATCTAAGAAAAGTGCACCATCTTCACTCTTACCAAATTTTTTGCCATCACTTCTTGTGATTAAATGAGCTGTCATACATTCAGCTTCAGCATCAACACCTTCAAGTTTTCTAATTAGTTCTAATCCAGCAGTTAAATTTCCCCATTGATCACTTCCGCCAATTTGGATGTGACAATTGTATTCTTTCCATAATTTATAAAAATCAATAGATTGAAGAGTCATATATGAAAATTCTGTTAAAGAAATTCCTGCATCTAATCTAGAAGAAATAATATCTTTAGATAACATATAGTTAATATTAAAGAATTTTGCATAATCTCTTAAATATTCTAAAAGTGAAATTTTAGAAATCCAATCATAGTTATTAAGCATAACTCCTTTTTCAGGATCATCTAAATCTAAAAAACGAGATAATTGTGCTTTAATTCCTTCAGTATTTTCTTTTACTTTTTCAGGAGTTAAGAAACTTCTTTCTTTACTTTTTCCGGATGGATCACCGATCATTCCAGTTGCTCCTCCAGCAATTGCAATAATTCTATGACCGGCTTTTTGCAATCTCATTAAAATAGAAATCATAACGAAATTACCAATATGCATTGAGGATGCAGAAGGATCAAATCCACAATAAATTGTTTGTTTTTTATTAAACATTTCTTTTAAATGTTCTTCATTTGAGTAATCCTTAATTAATCCTCTCCAGTTTAATTCATCAATAATATTTGCCATAAATTTCCTTTCAAATAATTAATTAATCACGATATTTGATATAAGTTTGTCTTCCACTCTTTTCAACTTGAACAATTGAAATAATATCGTTTTTATGAATAACTTCTTCGCTACCATCTTCGAAGAAAACTTTAATTTCATTTTCATTAACTTTTTCTTTGTATTTACACATTTTATGTTTTTTATTATTAATCATTAATAAATCATTAGCATGTAATCCATAATTAACAATAGAAACTACAGGGATACCGAGTTTTTTATAACCTTCCAATGAACGAAGTTCGATTAAGAATAATCCCATGATTGGAATTCCTCCGGCATCTAAAACTAAATCAACCATTGCTTTAGCGCTTCCGCCTGTAGCAATTAAATCATCCATAATAATAACTTTATCGCCAGGTTTAATAGCGTCTTTAGGAATTTCAATTGTATTTTTACCATACTCTAAATCATAAGATTTACGATAACCAACTAAAGGTAATTTTCCAGCTTTTCTAGCTAAGATTAACCCTTTGTTATTCATTGAACATAAAGGAGCAGCAAAAATAAAACCTCTACTTTCGGCAGCAATAATTTTGTCCCAATTATCATATGAAGGTAATTCCTTATTTAAATCCATGATAACTTGATGGAAAGCGTCACCGTTTGCTAAAAGAGGGGTGATATCTCTAAATTTAATTCCTTCAATAGGAAAATCGTTAATAGTTCTTATATATTCTTCATAAATATCCATAATATTTACTCTCCTTTAAAGACAACTTTGTTATTATAATAAAAAATATAAAAATTTAAAACTTAGTTGAATCTTTTTTAACATATATTGATTCAAATTTATACTCTTTGTCTTGTAATTGCCCGTTAATTAAATCAACTAGCATATACATTGATCTTTTACCGACCTCTTGCATGTCAATATAAAGGTTTGTAATAGTTGGACGAATAATTGATGAATATTTTGTTCCAATAATCGATAAAACTTCGATATCTTCAGGAATAGAAAGTCCCATATCTTGAGCTGCATTCATAACTGCTGCTGCAATCGAATCACGATATGCAATAACATATTCTTTTTTTACACGTTTAAATCTTTCTTTAAAATCTTGATAAGTTCTTTGATAAGAATCATCGCAATTTGTAATATCATATTCTCTATCATTTTCTAAATGAGTTTGAATAAATGCATTTTCAACACGTGATAAAAGACGACCAGCATTATGAACATGAAGGAAATTCATCTTTTTATCACCTTTTGTAAAATAATCAGTAATAACTTTTTTAATTAAATGTTCATATCCAAAAGGAATACATGCAATTTTTGAAGCGATAATTCTATTATTTACAGCTACAACAGGGACAGCATAATTATTAAATAGTTCAATATCTTCTTCATTTAGCTCATCATCGAAAACAATTACACCATCAACATGTGATTTAATGATTTTTTCAATTGATTCAATAGCATCGCTTCTAGAATGTGAAGTTGTATATAAAGAAACTGTAAAATTTTTACTTTTACAGATTTCAATAATTCCGTTTAACATGTTAGCAATATAAACATAATTTGCTGAAGGAATAATAACACCAATAGTTGTTGTTTTATTGGTTGCTAAAGCTTGAGCTAAACCTGATGGTTTATAACCTAATTTTTTAATTATTGCTAAAACTTTATTTTTTGTTTCGTCTTTAACTGTCGAAGTATTGTTTATGACTCTTGAAACAGTAGCAAGAGAAACTCCAGCAGCTTTAGCAACTTCATAAATAGTAACTCTATCTTTAAAATCGTTGCCCATACAAAATTATTCTATCACAAATTTTAGGATTTATGAAAATTTTTCATTAACATATTTAAAAAAGCATAAATATGGCATTTTTAAATATTCAATTTATGAAAATAATAATTTTTATAATGCTTAATTTTCTTTATTTATTAACATTTAAAAATCTTTATGTAATGAAAAAGTTTTTCTATATTTTAATCTAAAAAATACATTCATTTCTTGATATAATTATTAAGGTTATGAATGAGTTTGAAAAATTTGATATTCTTTCAGTTAGTGAAAGAGCGTTAAAAAGAAAAAATGAAGGAAAATATGTAGTTAATGGCTCAAGTGGAACACTATATTATGAAAATGGGGAAATTGTTTCATATAAAGAAGCTGATAATTATTTAATTTCTAACTTTAATAAATTTTTATCTTATGGTCCTCAGCTTGGTCCTAAAGAATATAAAGATGGTTTTTTATCACGGATATTTGAAGAAGACTTATTAAAAATAAAAGAAAATAAAAATATTGCTTTTGTTGCTTCTTCTGGCGGCACTGAAGCTTTATTTATGGCTTTTAAAAGTTTAGCTAAAACACACACAGTTTTACTTCCTTCTATTAGATGGCCTAATTATGATACTATTTGTGAAGAAGCAAATATAAAATTTGAAATCTTTAATTTTTTTACTAAAGATTTCAAATTTGATTTTTTAGATTTGGAAAATAAGATTAAAAAGATAAATAATAAAATACTTTTAATGATTAATGATCCATGTAATAACCCTACCGGATTTAATTTTACTAGTGAAGATTACGATGAATTATTTGCTTTAATTAATAAATATAACGATAAAATTACTCTTTTTTTAGATTTAGCATACTTAGATTATTCTTCTTCTAGAAAAATGATTGTTAAAAAAATAGTTAATGCACCTATTAAAACTCCTTTATATTTAGCTATTTCTGCTTCTAAATCTTTTGGATATTATGGTTTAAGAATGGGTGCTTTAATCATTCTTTATTCAAAAAATGAAGAAGATATTTATTTAGAAAATTATAAAAAAATAGTAAGAGGGACAATCTCTTCTTCAAATCATTTAGCTAATGGAGGATTAGGTTTATTTTTTAAAGATGAAAATGGTGTAAAAAAAGTAAAAGAAGAAATCTTTTCTCAAACTGAAAGATTATTAAAAATAGGGGAAGGAGTAAAAGAAATTTTAAAAGAAAAAAATATTAAGTTTTACCCATATTCTTCAGGTTTTTATATTACTTTTATTAAAGAAGATGCTCCTTCATATTTATCATATTTAGAAAGTAAAAACATTTTCTTTACTTTAATAAATGAAAATACTATTCGTATTGCAATATGTTCTTTAAAAGAAAGTGATTTAGATTATTTAAGGGAAAATTTATAAGATGAGTGAAAAAAATGTTTTAAATTTTAATGAATTTTATAATATCACTAAAAGTGATATTTTAAATTCATCTTTATTAAAAAGAATTGTTGAATCTTATTTTAAAGAAAATAAATTAGAAGATGAAATTTTAAAAGATCTTTTATTAAAAATTGCGATAACTATAAATAAAAACGAAGATTTAAAAATTCTTTTAAAATCTTTAGATGGTGAAAGAAAAGAAAAACTTCTTCTTTTAATTAACGATATTTATGATTTTTATCGTTCAAAAGAAAGATATTTAATTTATGTTAAAGATGAAACAAATGTTAAATTAACTCATCGTGAATTTGTTAAAGAATTCATGAAATTTTCTGATAAAGTCGTTTCTTTTTATCGCGATATTTATGAAGGAATTTTATCTAAAGAACAAACAGTTTATCGTATATTACCTTCAGGAGGAAATGTTGGAATTATTTTTTCTAAAGAAAATTTACCTCTTTCTTCTTCTTTTTCTTATTTAAATAATATTCCACTCTTAGAAAGTATCGTTAATCAACCACCCTTTATTGTTTCAACAAAAGAAAATAAAAGAGTAGGATTTTTTCATTTTAAAAATGAAAAAATAAATAAAAAAGACTTAAATATCGATGATTTTTACTCTATTTTAATTAAAATAAATAAAAAATGTGGATTAATTGTTGTTAATAAAGAATATTTATCTTTTTTAGCTTCTATAGGTAATTTATTTGAAGTTACTTCTTTTGATGAAAAAATAAATAAAGTAGATTTTATTGTATTTTATGGGATTAAAAATATAAATGATTGCTATTATTATTATCATGATAATACTTTAGTTGGTGTTTTAGGAAAAGAATATAAAATTGATTATTTTGGTTATATGAAAAAAATGATTCTTACTTTATATAACCTTTTAATGATTAATGAAAATAATTTACCTATCCATGGAGCAGGATTTACTATTTCTGATGGAAAAAAAGAAAAAAATATCGTTATTTTAGGAGATAGTGGTGCTGGAAAAAGTGAAACTTTAGAAGCGATAAAAAATGAATATAACGGTAAATACCATATTTCTCCTATTTTTGATGATATGGGAACTTTCTTTATTAAAGATAATAAAGTTTATACAAGCGGAACAGAAATTGGTGCTTTTGTAAGACTTGATGATTTAGAGCAATCTTATTCTTTAAATAGTATGGATAGAGCAATATTTTTTAATATTGAAAAACCAAATTCGCGTGTTGTTATTCCACTTTTATCATATTTAGATAGTATAAAACTATATCAAGTTGATGCTTTCTTTTTAGCTGATAATTTTTCTATTGATAAAGAAAAAATACATTTTTACAATGATTTAGATGTTGCTTTAATTGATTTTAAAAAAGGAGAAAGAGTCGCCTTAAATACGACTAACGAAAAAGGAAAAGTTTCTACTTATTTTGCTAATCCATTTGGACCATTACAAGAAAAAGAAAAAGTAGAAACTTTTATTAGTTCCTACTTTAAACTTTTAAAAGATAATAATATTCCTTTAGGAAAAATATTAACTTCGCTTTCTTTTGACAAAAATGAAGGACCAAAAGAAGCAGCAAAAGCATTAATTGAATTTTTTAATAATAATTAATCTAAGAAAAAATCGTTTCCAACTCTGTAAGAATCATCAAGCTCTAATAAACCATGGATTTTTTCATATCCAGCTAAACCTAATTCTCTTCCTGAACAAAGCATTCCATAACTATCAATTTTTAATAATTTTCCTGGAACAATTTGTTTTCCATCAGGCATAAAGGTATAAGGAAGAGCACAAACACATTTTAAATCCAATTTTGCATTATATGCTCCACAGACAATTTGAAGTGGTTCTTTTTCTCCAACATCAACCTTACAAATATGAAGATGATCACTATCTGGATGCTCTTCAATATCAATAATTTTAGCGACTTTAAAACCACTTCCTTCTTGATAAGGTAATTCTTCTAAACCAGCATTTTTTAATTTTGAATTAATAACGGCTAAAACTTCTTCGTTTAAATAATGAATAAATCCTTCTGCTTTAATTTTTACAATATCGGAAATATTAAAAATATTAATTCCAACTAATTCATCATCTTTATATAAAGCGACAACATCATCTTTTTTAACTGCTCTAGATGGAAAAATTGATGGTTTAATTTCGATAAGTAAAATATCTCCAATAGTTTTATGGTTATAATAACATCCGTATTTCATATTAATATTTGCTTTCCTTCAATTCTAAAATCTTCTCTTTAGATAAATTTTTCAACATATATAATAAAGAATTTTTAGCATAAATAAAATCATTAATATCCATAATTGAGGAAGCGGTATGAATACTACGAGCAACAATACAATGTGTTAAAGTTAAACAATTTGAAGAAAAAGCTACTGAAGCATTTGTTCCACCTAAAGTTTCAAAATATTGATACTTTCCATTTGTATTAATAACAGCTTCTTTTTGGAATTCTAAAAGAGCAGGATTAGCAATCATTGTTCTATCAATAAATCTAAGTAAAACCCCATCGCCAATTCTTCCATATTCGCTAGAAGAGATAGAATCCTTTGCGGTTGAACAATCTAAAACGAAACAAAAATCTGGATTAATATTTTTAATTGCACTTGGCAAACCTCTTAAACCAACTTCTTCTTGAGTTGAACCGCCAACATAAAGATCAAAAGGTAAAGCAACATCTTTTAATTCATTCAAAATACTTAAACCCAAAATAATTCCATATCTATCATCTAAAGCTTTAGATAAAATTCTGGTTTCATGATTTAAATATTCAAATCCACCAATTAAAGTAATCATATCACCAATTCCAACATGGTTTGCAATGGCTTCTTCTTTGGAAGTAAATCCAAAATCAAATAAAAGATTAGAAGCATTTACTTCTTGAGTTTGTCCTTTTAATAAATGTGGGGGTGTTGAATCGATAGCACCAATAAATTTTTCACCATTTTTTGTAGTTAATTTAACTCTATTAGATAATAAAGTTTGAAAATTAAATCCGCCAAGTGGATAAGGAATGATTAAACCATTGTCTTTAATATCTTTAACGATAAAACCAACTTCATCCATATGAGCATCAATCATTACTTTTACACTTGAATCGCCACCTTTTTTTATGCCATAAATATTTCCGGCATAATCTTTATAAAGTTCTAAGCCTAATTTTTTATATTCTAAAGCTAAATAATGAGCAACTTCTTTTTCATTTCCGCTAATTGCATCTTTTTGTGTTAATTCTTCAAAATATTTTCTTTCTAATTCATTAAGTTTATTCATTTTTATATTGCTCCCTTTCTTTAAAATTAGTCGATTAATCTTGATTCCCTCATTTTTATAACGAGTTTCAAATTCAGTTAAAGCGTCAAATTCTTCATCGTCATTATAATTTGTTTCGTTTTTTAATATATCAAATCCATATTCTTTAAATTTATCTAAACTATAAAGATAAAAATCATAATTATCACTTTTATAATAAATATTGTGATTATTTTTTAATATTTTTATATAACTTTCAATGAATGGAGATGAAGTTAATCTTCGTTTTTCATGTCTTTTTTTAGGCCATGGATCAGAAAAGTTTAAAAATATCCCTGAAATTGAATTTTCATTAATAATATTAACTAATTTATAAAAATCTTCGGCTATAAGTTTAACATTTGTTAAATTTTCTTCATCAATCTTTTTTAAAGCAATGCCAGCAACAGTTTTATTTATTTCAACAACCAAAAAATTATATTGAGGGTATTTTTTAGCAATACTTAAAATAAATTGTCCTTTACCTGGCCCAATCTCTAAAAAACATTCTTTATTATTAACAAAATTTTTTATTTCTTCTTCATTTTTTAAATAAAGAATATTTTTCCCTTCGTTTAAATAGTCAACTGCCCACTGTTTAAATTTAGTTCTCATTTAAATTACCTAAACAATAAATTGCGTGAGCATAAATTGACATAGAATTGAAGAAATCTTCTAAATCAATCTTTTCATTTTCTTCATGAATATGGTCGACTTTTCCAGGGAAATTACTACCAAAAGCAACTGTATTTTTTGCTTCTTTTGCATAAGTTCCTCCGCCAATCGTCTTCATTTTATTGACTTTATCACCTGTTTCTTCTTCATAAACTTTAGCAAGCTCTTGAATAAATTTTGTTTTTTCTGGATCAAAATATAAAACATCACTTCCTTTTTCATACTCAATATTTAAAGGAGATGCTTTTTTAATTTTTTCAATTGTTTCAATAACATTAACATTTTCAGGATATCTAAAATTAACAGTCATTGAAAAATGTCCATTTTCATAGTTAATTAAACCAACATTATATGTTGTTTTTCCCATATTTTTAGTTTCATAGAAACAATATAAATTTTTTCCATTTGGATCAGCATATTCATTAGCAAGTAAAGAAAGTAATCCTTCATTATAACAATCACCTAATGTAGAGAGTGCGATAATACCTGCATTAATTCCAAGTTCAGGAGTTGAACCATGAGCAGCCTTTCCTAAGAAAACAAAAGTATCATCATTTATTTTTTCATATTTTATTAAATCGTGTTTTTTCAAATATTCATCTAAAAGTGAAGGATTTTTAACCTTAATTTCAGCTCTATCAATAACGCTATTACTAACTACACCAGCTTTAATATAAACAATATTTTTTAAATCGACATCTCCAACATAAGTATAATTTGTGATTCCCTTTTCTCCATAAATTAAAGGGAAGTCACCATCAGGAGTAAATCCATATGTTGGTTGTTCTTTTTTTAATGTTTCGAAATAATACATTAAACATGATGAACCTCTTTCTTCATCACCACCAAAAACAAGTCTAACTCTAAAATTATTAATTAATCCATTATCTTTTAAAGCTTTTAAAGCATAATAAGCACTAATTCCAGGACCTTTATCATCACTTGTTCCTCTTCCATATAATTTTCCATCTTCAATAGTAGGATTAAATGGTCCAAATTTCCAATTTCCAGAAACAGGAACAACATCTTGATGAGCTAAAATATAAATTAAATTTTTACCTTCACCAAAAGAAATTTCTAAAGCATGGCCATCACAAGTATCAACTTCAAAACCATCTTTTAATGCTAATTCCTTTAAAAAGTCAAAACATGCTTTAACTCCAGCACCATATGGAGCGCCCTTAGAGATAGTTTTTTCATCATATATACTATTTATAGAGACATCTTTTTTTAATGTTTCTAATGCAATATCGTAATAAGGTTTAACTAATTCTTTAAAATTAATATCTTTCATTTTAACTAACCCCTTTCCAAAATATATATTATACAAATTTATGCCTTGATTGTCTTAAATTTTAAATCATCTTCCTCTTTTACAAAATTAATTCTTCTTAAAGCAACATATAAAGGTAAAACAATTATAGCTGCTACAGCTCCTTCAATACACATACCAATCAAACCGATTGTTGTAAATAATGCAACAAATGTAACATTAGACATGATTTCGCTTAATCCAAGAGCACTTGAAATTGAAAATGGGTCTAATACCCCAAAAATATATAAGCAAGATAAAGTAGCAAATGTGTGAAAACACGTTAAAACAAAACATAGAACTGGTAAAGAAATCATAAATTGTTTTAAACTAGCATGTTTTTTTATAATATCAAATATGAATCCAGCTAAAAAACCAAACAAAGCTCTTGGCAAAATAGAAACAAATGGATTAATAAAAGCAAAATCAAGAGTTCCAGGATAAGAAATTGCTTTTAATAAAGATAATAATCCAAAAATAAAACCATAAAGTAATCCTTTTTTCCATCCAAATATTGCAGCTCCGATCAAAACGAAAACATGAACAACTTGAAAAGAAATTGGTCCAACTTGATAATAACCAAGCCATGGAACAAATGTAAAAAGAATAAACAATGCTAAAAATAAAGCATCTATTGCAATTGAACGAAAAATTTTTAATCTATTCATATTTTTTTACTCCCTCATTAATACCATAAATAATGTTTAAACCGTATAAAGAAAGATCTTTTTCATAACAAAAACAACTAATTTGATCTTTAATAATTGAAGAAAAACCACCAGTCAAAATTCTGGTTAATTTATATCCAAGTTCACTCTCCATTCTTCTAGCAAATTCGCTGACCATAAATGCTTGACCAAAAACAATTCCAGATTGAATAGACTCAATTGAGTTTCTTCCAATAATTTTTTTAGGTGCAGCAATTTCAACAGAATATAATTGAGCAGCGCTTTTAACAAGCCCTTCTAAAGAGACTTTCATCCCAGTCGTAATAATTCCGCCAATAAAATTTCCATTTTTATCAACAACTGACATTTTTGTTGCAGTACCTAAATCAGCAATAACAAATGGTGGCTTATATTTTGCCAAAGCTCCTACTGCTGTACATAAAAAGTCTGAACCAAGTTCTTTTGGATTGTCAATTTTAATTGGAAGTTTAGTTCTAAGTGAATTATTTAAAATTTTTACATCGCATCCAAAAGCTTTTTTAATCGCTAAAACTAAAACTTTAGTTAAAGAAGGGACAACCGAAGAAACAATTGCTCCTTTAACATTATTTGCTAAATTTTCGGATAAAAACTTAATTCTTATAGAATAATCATCACTGCTTAAACTTTCCGAAGTGTTTATCGAAAAACGCGATACCATTTCATCGCTATCAAAAAAAGCAAACTTAATTTCGGTATTGCCACAGTCAACACATAAAATCATAAATTCTCCTTTCTACAGCCTATTAATAATAGTGCCGTGAAATTTAACGTCTCTATATTAAACTTTTATCGTCAAAAAAGCAAAATAAAAGGGTGATTTTTTATTATTTCACCCTTATAGTATGTTAATTAACAGACAACAACTATATTTACAATTTTATTTTTAACGACGATGATTTTCTTAATTTCTTTTCCATCAGTGAATCGTTTTACATTTTCACTATTTAAAGCGATATTTTTTACAACTTCATCATCTTCATTAAGGTTAATTTCAATTGTGTCTCTTAATTTTCCATTAACTTGAACAGCGATTTTAATAGTATTTTTAACTAGTTTTGATTCATCACAAGTTGGCCATGAAGTATAAGTAATTGTCTCATTATGTCCTAATAAATGATAAATTTCTTCACCAATAAATGGGCAGATACAATCAAACATCTTGATGAATCCTTCCATGTAAGGTTTATAAATTGATTTTGCCTTATAAACATCATTAATAAAAATCATCATTTGAGAAATTGCTGTATTAAATTGTAAGTTTTCAAAATCGGATGTTACTTTTTTAACTAATAAGTTATAAGAATAATCAAGTTCTCCGCTATTTTCATCATTAAATTTGTCTAAATATTCTTTTTCAGTATAAAGACGATAAACTCTATCGATAAATTTTCTTGCACCTTCTAAACCTGAAGAAGACCATGGCAGTGAAGCTTCAAGTGGCCCCATAAACATTTCATATAATCTTAAAGTATCAGCACCATATTTATTAACAACATCGTCAGGATTTACAACATTTCCTCTACTTTTTGACATTTTTTCACCATTTTCCCCTAAAATCATTCCTTGATGGAATAATTTTTTAAATGGTTCTTTACACGAAACTATTCCTTTGTCATATAAGAATTTATGCCAGAAGCGAGCATAAAGTAGATGTAAAACAGCATGTTCTTGGCCACCAACATAAAGGTCGACGGGAAGCCAATGGTTAAGTAATTTTTTATCACCAATTTCTTTATCATTGTGTGGGTCGATATAACGAATATAATACCAACAACTTCCAGCCCATTGAGGCATTGTGTTTGTTTCTCTAATTCCTTTTTTACCATCAACAATTACATTAAGCCATTCACTAGCATGGACAAGTGGTGATTCGCCAGTTCCAGATGGTTTATATTCTTTTAATTCTGGTAAAACCAATGGCAAATTTCTTTCTAATGTCTGTGTTCCATCTTCAAAATTGATAATTGGAATTGGTTCGCCCCAATATCTTTGTCTAGAAAATAACCAATCTCTTAATTTATAGTTAACTTTGTAATTTCCAGCATTAATAGAAATAAGTTTATCAGTAACAGCTTTTTTAGCATCTTTTATATACATTCCGTTTATGAAATCACTATTAATATGTTTTGCATCACCTTCAAAAGCTTCTTTAGAAATATCTCCTTCTAATACTGGAATAATTTCAATATTATGTTTTTTTGCAAAGACATAATCTCTAGCATCATGAGCAGGACAACCCATAACAGCTCCACTTCCATATGAAGCTAAAACATAATCAGCAATATAAATAGGGATTTCTTTATTATTAATAGGATTAATTGCATAAGCACCTGTAAATACACCGGTTTTTTCTTTATTTAATCCAGTTCTTTCTAAATCAGATTTTGATTCACATTCTTTAATATATTTTTCAACTTGCTCTTCACATTCTTTTTTTGTAATTTTTTTAACAAATGGATGTTCAGGAGCTAAAGAAACAAATGTTGCACCAAAAAGAGTATCAGCTCTTGTTGTATAAACTTTAAAAGTCTCATCAAAACCTTTAATTTTAAATATAATTTCTGTTCCTTCTGATTTTCCAATCCAGTTTCTTTGCATTTCAATAGTTGATTGAGGCCAATCAAGCATTGTTAAATCATCATTTAATCTATCGGCATAAGCAGTAATTTTTAAATTCCATTGTCTCATTGGTTTTCTAATTACTGGATATCCACCTCTTTCACTTTTCCCATCAATAACTTCTTCGTTTGCCAAAACTGTTCCAAGTTCAGGGCAAAAATTAACAGGTTTATAATCAACAAAAGCGAGTTTATCTTCATACATTAAAGAGAAAATATATTGAGTCCATTTATAATATGAAGGGTCACAAGTTGTAACTTCTCTATCATAATCATAAGAAAAACCTAACATTTGAATTTGTCTTCTAAAATTAGCGATGTTTTTTAAAGTAAATTCAAGTGGTGGGCGATTCATTTTCATTGCATATTGTTCAGCAGGTAAACCAAAAGCATCCCATCCAATTGGATGTAAAACATTAAAACCTTGCATTCTTTTCATTCTTGCAATGATATCAGTTGCCGTATAACCTTCTGGATGTCCAACATGTAAACCTTGTCCTGATGGAAATGGAAACATGTCTAAAACATAATATTTTGGTTTAGAAAAATCGTAAACATCTGTTTTATATTCTTTATTTTTTAACCAATATTCTTTCCATTTATTTTCAATATTAATATGATCGTAACCCATATTTTTCTCCTTTTTTAAATATAAAAACGCCCTTAATAATATAAGGACGTAATTTTACGCGGTACCACCTTATTTCATTATTTTTCCTTTATATAAAAAGAAAATAATGCACTTAATTTTATGTAATTTATAAATAAATACGTGAGACTTTATTAATTTATTATTGCTTTTCACCACTTTAGCAACTCTCTAAAAATAAATTTAATAAATTAATCGTACTTAAAAATATAGCATATTTTTCTTAATAATTGAATAAAAAATCATTATAAAAAGACCGATTTTTCTATTATATCGGTCTTTAGTGTTTTTAAGATTAATAATTTATTTAACAATTGAACTATAAAGAGTTAAATATTTATCAGCGCTATCATTCCAAGAATGATCAGTTAATAAAGCATTCTTAACTAATCTTTCAAAAATATCTTTTTTTAGATTGTAAACATTCATTGCTTGAGCTGTACATTTGATTGCTTCGACAATTGAATATTCATCGAATCCAAATCCATTAGCGATATCATCGTTATTTCTTTCACCATCATAACAAATAACGCTATCTTTTAATCCGCCCGTTCTTCTAACAAGTGGTAAAGAACCATATCTTTGAGCAATCATTTGCCCAAGTCCACAAGGTTCAAAAGCGCTTGGCATAATAAAGAAATCACTTGAAGCATAAAGTTTATGAGCAATATCATCACTATATCCTATATATACATAGGTATGTTTACTATTTCTTGCATATAAACCATTAAACATATCTTCAGCATATCTTTCTCCACTTCCTAAAACAGCAAAATTTCCGCCTTCATGAGTTAAAAAATCAGCCATTCCATAGATTAAATCGAGACCTTTTTGATCTGTAAGTCTAGAAACTACAGCAAATAAAGGAAGCTCTGGATCTAGATTATTTTCTTTACAAAATTCAATCTTATTTTTCTTTTTATTCTCTTTAAAGTTTTTAACATTAAAGGTTTGATAAATACTTTTATCTTTACTTGGATCAAACTCAACTTGATCCATTCCATTTAAGATCCCGCTAAAATCATTTTGTCTTAAAACAAGGTCATACCATAAACCTTTACTACCTTCAACCGTAGTAAGTTCAAAGGCATGAGTTGGGGAGACGGTTGTAATTTTATCAGCAAATTTTATACCAGCTTTTAAAGTTGATACTTGATTTTCAAGTCTAACCGAACCATCATCAAAAAGTGAAGTTGGAAGATTAAATAAATCATATAAACTATCTTTATTTAAATATCCTTTAAAAAGAGGGTTATGAATAGTTAAAACAGTTTTAATTTTATTTAAAACTTTATCATCCCAATATTTAACTTTTAAAATACATGGAATCATGCCGCCTTGCCAATCATGAACGTGGACAATATCCACTTTAAATGGTAATTCTTTAAGTAATAATGTGGAGGCATTAGCAAAATAGGCAAATCTTTCGCCATCATCATAAAAGCCGTAAAGTCCACCATCTCTTCCAAAATAATAATCGTTTTTAATAAAGAAATAGTCCATTCCTTCATATAAAAGATGATAAACTTCACAAGTTGGTTTTCTCCAATTCATCTGAACATCGAATTCATATAATTTTTTAGGTTCAGCTTTAAATTTTTCGAAATTTATCTTTTTATAATAAGGACAAACGATTGAAACGTTGTGGCCTTTTTTAACAAATTCTTTAGATAAAGAATAAGCGACATCGCCTAAACCACCAGTTTTAGAAAATGGTAGGCATTCGCTAGATACCATCACAATATTCATAAATTAAATAGTTTCTCCTTGTGGAATATAAATGTGCTCATCTTTATTAGAAATTACTTCTTTTTTAGAAATAAATTTTGTTAATTTATCTGCAACTACTCCTTTTAAATGAACACCAGCTTTAACTACGCTATCTGAGAAAATAATTGAATCTTCAACAACTGCCCCTTCTTCAACTGTTACATTACGAGCTAAGATAGAATTTTTAACAGTTCCATTAATTGTACAACCATTAGCAACTACACTATCTTTAACATTGCTTTTTTCTCCATAATAAACAGGTCTTGTATCATGGGTGCGAGTGAAAATTTTCCAATCTTCAGTAAATATTTTAGCAGTTTCTTTATTCTTTAAGTTATTTTTAAACTTCATTGAAATATCATAATATTTATTCAATGTGTTGACATAATAAACATCGCCTTTAAATTCGATCGCATGAATATCAATATCACCATATTTTTGAATATAAAGCATTAAATCATCTAAAGTGAAAACATTTGAAATATTTTTTAATTTAGGGAAAGCTCCTTTTAATGCTGAAGAATTACAAACATAAGTTTTTAATCCAATTAATGCTTCTTTATCTTTAGGATCAACTTGATCAATTTTTTGAACATTTCCTAAAGCATTAACGGTGATTTTATTTAAACCAAAGAAGTCTTTTCCAGCATTTTCAACTTTAGAATAAACAACAGAGAATAATTTACCAGATTTGATATGTTCTCTAATTATTTCAGCATAATTTACTTTATAAACAATGCCAACTGGAACGATTAAAACATATTTACAATCTGGCTCATATAAGAAATAGTCGTTTTGAGCAATGTTATTTAAATCAGTATTATAAAAGGGATTATGAATACCTTCTTCGTTGATCATATAGTTTAAATAACCTGTTTTGGAATTTTTAAGATAAGTATTATCACTTCTCATATGTTTGATAATACTTCTTGAATGATTTTTAATCATGATTCCAATATCATCAATACCACTATTTGTTAAATTTGATAAAGCAAAATCAATAAAAGCATATCTTCCTAAAACAGTCGTTGAGGCTAATGGTCTTTTTTCAGTTAAAAGACCACATTCAGGAGAATTATGAAGATTAACTAATGCGACAACGTTTTTCATTATTGTAAATTCCTTTCATAGTCAAGTAAGACTATTTTCCCACTATCTTTATTAATTACTTCTTTTTCTTTAATAACTGTGTCAGGTCCTAAAATTGCATTTTCAACATAAGCACCTTTTTTAATAACAACTCCTGGCATTAAAACTGAGTTAGTAACAGTTGCGCCTTCTTCAATAACAACTTCATTTGAAATAACTGATTTAATACAAGTACCGAAAATACTTGCTCCTTGATTGATAAGGCAATCTTTTACAGTGGCTTTTGAATCAATATATTGTGGATATGAGTTTGTATCTTCGCTATAAATTTTTGGAGATTCATCAAAATTAATTGTTTCTTCACTTCTTTGGGAAGGTAAAAGTTCCATATTAGCTTGATGTAATGAATCAAGTGTTCCAACATCTCTCCAATAACCTTTAAACCTATAAGCAACTAGTTTTTTCTTTTGAGCTAACATCTTTGGAATAATATTTTTACCAAAGTCATGTTCACTCTTTTCATCTTTTGCATCTTCAACAAGAGCTTGTCTTAATACTTTATAAGTAAAAACATAAACACCCATTGATGCTAAATTTGATTTTGGTTCTTTAGGTTTTTCAACGAATTTAGTAATTGTATCAGTACTATCAACTTCCAAAATACCAAATCTTGAAGCTTCTTTAATATCAACTTCTAAAACAGAAATTGTACAATCAGCTTTTGATTTAACATGTAAAGCAAGCATTTGATCATAACTTGTTTTATAAATATGATCACCTGAAAGAATAAGAACATATTGAGGCTCTTCGCTATCTAAAAAATCGATATTTTGATAAATAGCATCAGCTGTTCCTTTATACCAATTTGCACCACTTTCCGTTTGACGAGGGGCAAGTGCAACACAGGTTGATTCGACTCCATCAAATCCCCATTTTGATCCATTACCGATATAGTTATTTAAAACTACCGATTCGTATTGAGTTAAAACGCCAACCGAATCAATCGATGAGTTCGCAACATTTGAGAGGGAAAAATCGATAATACGATATTTACCACCGAAATAGACTGCAGGTTTAGCGATTTTCTTCGTAAGGGCATGGAGTCTGGTGCCTTTACCACCCGCTAAAATCATCGCTACAACATTTCTACCCATAATTTCCTCCTTTATTTTAAGTAAAAATATTTAAATTTTATTTTTAATTTTAGGAAATTTTTGAAAACACACGTACACAACTACTATTTTTATTGTGTAATACGACTAATGTTTCATCAACGAGTTCGGTAATATCAGCAACTTTATCTGTAGGACAAGAGATAATAACTTGTAAATTGAATTTTCTTAATAACTTAACAGCTTCTTTTATTCTACCTCTATCCATTTTTGAGAATGCTTCGTCAAATATAATAAGTCTTGAAGTATTAGCGATTTCACCTTCTTCGTGAACATGATAAAGTTGAGCAAATGAAGCTAATACTGCAATATAGAATGGAGTTTGAGTTTCACCACCACTCTTCTTTTTAATCATGATTGATAATCTTTCTTCCTTACCATTATCTTTATTATAAACAATAAGATCGAAATCTAAATAAGAACGATAGTCAGTAAATCTGACAATATTATTTAACAATTCTTCTGATGAATTATTTGGATCATTTACATCAACAATTTGTCTAAATAAATCTTCCATTACATCCTTATATTTTTCGAGGAATAAGCTTTCATCCTCACCACCTTCTAATATTATATCATCTTTAAGCATGTCATAGTATCTTTTAAATACTTGAGATGGTTTTACAGTGAATTTATAAGAGTCTCTTCCAAAAGAAGATTGAGCTAAAGCTTCGTTTAAATTTTCAATTTGATCTTCAACATCTTCAATTGCTCCTCTTAATTTAAAGATAAAATCATCCTTAAATTGCTGAGTTGCTTTTAAATATGCATCATGAATTTGATCATTATATTCAGGAAGTTTCACATCTCTAAATTCAACAAGCTCATCATCAAAAGTCTTATTATCTTTAGTATCTGGATCATAAGAAAGATGATAATCATGGACATAATCTCTTCTTAATTTGCATAAAGAAGAGAAGGAATTGTTGTATAAATATTGAAATCTAGTTAATGAAGCGTTGGCATCAGAAAGAATTTCATAATATGATTTTCCTTCGTTTAACTTTTCTTCAAATAATGGTAAACCATATTTTTCAACTATTTCTTTATCATAATTTGATGATAAATTTTCTTTTCTAGTTGTGATAATTACTTCAGCATCTTTAATTTTTTCATTTCTTAACGATTCTACTTGTTTAATTAAATTACCTTTTTCTAAAATTAAATTTTCTCTTTGTTTTGTAACATCAGCAATATCATCATTAACATCTTCTAAACGCTTATCTAAAGAAGATAATAAAGCGGTATCATGTTCTTTAAGTTCGTTTTCAATATAATCTAATGTATTTTGATATCCTTTTAATTCACTTCCTCTAGCTAATGAAGAAAGAAAAAGATCAATTTCTCCATTAGAAATAAGTTCAAGATTATTTGATTCCGTAATTAAAGCAGAAAGTTTTTTATAAGAAGCTAAATTCATCATATGAGATTTAAGTTGACGAGCTTTATCTTCTAAAAATCTTTCATCTAAATTTCTACCAATATAAGCATCTTGATATAAACGAGGATTGATTTTAGAGAAGGTAAAATTACGGTATAAATCACAATTTCTTGTTATACCATTCCCACTTTCTCTAGCTTCTTCTTCATCTTCGCTTTTATGTAATCTACCAATTAAAAAATTAGTATAAGCTCTAGCTCCTTCATGGTCAGTTTCAATTTCACTTGCTAAAGAATCATCTTCCATTTGATAATTTCTTTCAATAATTTTTTCTTGGTCAACTAAAGCTGTTCCATAATAGCCATATTCTTCTAAAATTCTTCTTAAAATACGATAAGCTTCAAGATAATATTTTGGAGCAACAAAAATATTGAATTTTTGACTTGCTAAATATCCTTCAATAGCATTCGACCAAGATTTATCTTTAATATCAATTAAATCACAATAAAGTTCAACATCGATATCTTTATTAAATTTAATTTTTAATTCATCTTTTAATCGATCTTTAATATAAACTAAACGAGAATTGAAAGGTTTTGTCCCTTTTTTAATTGATGCTTCTTCTTCTTTAATCGAAGAGATTCTTTTTTCTAAAGTAAGAATAGTTCTTGCTAAAGAAATAGCTAATGTTGAAACATTATTTTTAAATTCTTTTAACGTTTCTTTAAAAGAATTTAAATCATCTTTATTAAGTGATAAAACATTTTTTTCAATTTTTGCCTTTAAAAGGGAAGAAACCTCAATTACTTTATTTGAAGAAAGTAATATTTTAACAATGTCTTCTTCTTTATCATCATCAATAATATCTTTATCAACTTCATTTAAATCTATTAATAATTTATTAGCTTCAGCACTAAATTTATCGATATATTCATTTAAAGAATTTTTAACTTCAATAATTTCTAAATTAATTTCATTTACTTTACTAGTAACATTTTTCTTTTGTTCATATAAATCTTCAGTTATTTTTGCAACATCATTATTCATTTTATCTTGAATAATATGAACTTTTCTTCTTTCTAACTCTTCTAAAGTTGACTTAAATTCTTCAAGTTCACTATCGATTTCATTAATTCTTTCTTCGCTTTCAACAACTTCATTTTTAAAAGCTTTCAATTTTTCTTCATCGTTATAAAGTTCGCATTTTTCAATTAAATAACGAGTTACAGTAAAATCTTTTTCTTGATTTTTATATAAATCATAACTTGCTTTGATTTCGTCAAGTTTTTCAATTCTTTTCTTTAAATTTTCGCTTTCAATTTGTAATTTTTGATATTGTGAAATATTGTCTTGTAAAACAGATAAATCTAAATTTTGTTGTGGATCACAAACATATTCAGTAATGAAAGTTGTAATATCAGTAATTGGAGTAAATGATGTAGCTTTTTTTAAAAGTGAGAAATATTTATCTTTCAAACCACCTAATTTCTTTTTTAAAAATTCTTGATATTGCTTATTTGAATCAAAGAAACGATATTTATCTTTATAATTTAAAGAGAAAAATCCGTTTAAAGCTTTATATTCAAGAGGGATATTATTTTCAATAAATTCGTTTTCAGGAATTTTTGATTCTAAACAAAAGAAACGATGTTCTTCGCTTCCGTCTTCAAAAGAATCAAAAACGATTCCTAAAGTAAAATCATTTGAAGCAATATCATCGTGAAATTCTAAAGCAATATAAGATGTAAATCTTCCGTTTCTTAAATATTTAAATCCACCCTCTAAATCATCACCAAGTTCTCCTCTTAAATATCCTTTTAAAGTACGAGAACTTTTTTCTAAAGCAGCTTTATTAAAACTTCTACCAGTTGTATCACCAAGTAAAACAACTTCAAAAGCGTCAACTAAGGTCGATTTTCCGCTTCCATTTAATCCGGTTAAAAAGACAATTGGTTTAATATCGATGGTTTCATTCCAAAAATAGTGCCAATTAATTAATTTAATCTTGGTTAATAGTTTCATCGTTTAAAACCTCCTCATCTTTTTTATTTATGTTATCTAAAGCTTGCGACATAGCAGCAATTTTTTCATTATCTAAAGCATAAACAATTGAAGGCATGATATAAAAAGCAACATTTCCTTCATCATAATTTCCGCTAACTTTACTAATAATGTTATGGTTAGCTAAAAATCTTAAGCTTTTAGCAATATTTCTTCCGGTTAATTTCTTTCCAGGCATTAAAATACCATGTTCAAGCATTGTTCTAATTAAAATTGGAGTTGTAATATAAATGCTTTCTCCGCTAATTGATGTTTGATTTCTCTCGTTTTCATAAATTTGTCTTAAAACAAATAAAACTAACGATGTTTCTCTATCAAGTTTAATTCTATTTTCATCATTATCGTTAAATAAAGTAACAACACCTAAAATCTTATCAATTTCAATACGCCAACTTGAAAAAGATAAATAATCATTAATTAAATCATATCTTTTTTCAATAAATCGATAATCTGGAGAAATTTTTACTATTTTTTCTTTATTATCAAAAACATCTCTAACAATAAAACCTTTTAAAAGTAATCTATTTACTATACTTCCAAATTGATTTTTTTCGGAATAAGATAATTCGTTAAATTTTTCTTCAAACATGGATTATTTTTCCTCCTTTTCTTCTTTTTTAATGAAAGCAAAGTTTGGAATAATAAAGTCATTATTTTGAATTTGCTTTGGCATTAATTCTTCAATTCTATAAAACGATGACTCATCTTCGCTTTTAACTGTTGCTAAGATTAAGCAAATGAGCGAGTCATAATTCTTAATTTTTAATTCTTTTGAATCAATTTCCTTTTTATCAGCAAATGAATGCTCCATGAAGGAATAAACTCTTTCATCAGTATAAATATTTTTTGTTTCTTCTAAGAAATTATCCATTAATAAATCATCGGCTTCATCAAAGGAAACAATTTCAAGAGGAATACCATTTTCGCGATATTTCTTTAAAATTGGTAAAGTAACCGACTTTGAATCGATAAATCCTTGTTCATAAAATGAAGTTGAATCTTGCATTTTAGATAAAATATCAGCGAGTGCTCTTCCATTATTAATTGACGCAGCATAATGTTTAAAGATATTTTCAAGGTGTCCCTTAATAGTTCTATCGCTATTATTAAGATATAAAATCTTTTGAGTTGAAGATTTTGTATATGAATTATTTTCTTTATCGATAGAAGAAATTAAAGAATTCAATGTTTCATATGTATCGGTTATATAATTAATCTTTGTAATAATATCATTCTCAATTTCTTTTTTATTATTATTTTTTGCACTAATTGAAGCTTGAACAATGAGTTTTTCACGAATATTTTTATCTTTTAACCAGCGATCTAATATTTTAATAATTGGTCTTTTAAATTTAGCAACACTATCAAAAGTTTTTAAAGGGTGATAATATCGATCAGATATTTTCTTTTTATAAATATCGAAATAAGAATGTAAAACTTCATTAGTATCAAAAAGTTTAGTCAATTTATTTTGGAAAATTCGAATTGAATGAATAAGTGTAATTAATTCAACCTTTAACTTTTTAGTATTTTCATAACATCTTAGTAAAGTTGTATATAAAAGTTCATCCATATCTTCATCTTCAAGTTTTAATTCAGAATATGTTGAATGAACAAGTGATAAATATGGGGCTTCTTCATCGCTGACAATATCATTAAAAGTTTTAAGTAAAGAAATTGTATAAGCTGGTAAAACGATAACTTCTTCATAATTATCAATATCCATCGATATATCTATCCAACCAGTTTCTTCAAGTCGACGAATAACAAATGATGCTTTAGATGTAGGTGTATCAATACTTAAATCATTTTTTTCTTCATCGCTTAAATCTTCCTCTTCTAAACTAAAATTATTTAAATTTTTTTCTCTTTCTTTTAATGCACTTAAAAAATCAGACTTTTTAATTACAGCCTCATCGTTTTGCAAAAGTGAATATAATATATTTAAACTTTCTATGTAGATTTCTTTATTTTTCCCAGTAAATATTGAAAAATAATTATTAGGTACAATATCAAATAAATTCATAACTTTAACCTTAAAAATTATATCATTATTTATATTCTTAAAAAAGAAAAAGCGCTAAATTTAGACGTTATTTTCTTTAAAATATAATTTTAAAGAATAAAATTATATATTATTAAAAAGTTTATACGTGAAAACTTTTTGTTTTGTTAGATTTTAATATAGTTTATTAAAAATATCTATTTAAATTACAATATCTTTTTTTAATAAGATTAATAGATAATTCATCTTTAAAAAGGGTGAAAAAATATTTAATTTCTTTTTTATCTCTTGCTATAAAATATCTTAGCAATAATAAAAATATAGATTATTATCGAAAGATATTTAATATTGAAAGTGAGAACATTTAGTGAAAATTCATTTGATTATAAAAATTATATATGATATTATCATAAGGCATTGAAGTTAAGGAGGTAAAAGAAATGTCAAGAGTATGTCCTATTACAGGTAAACACCCAATCAGTGGTAACAAACGCTCACACTCTCTTATCGCTACTCGTAGAAGATGGGATGTTAATCTCCACACATATAAAGTAGAAATTAATGGTCAAATTGTTAAAGTTAGAATGAGTGCAAGAGCTTATAGAAGCCTCAATAAATCTAATGCAAAATAATTTGTAACTTAAAAAGTAAAAAAATATCTCCTTCGATTCTAAGGAGATTTTTTATTATATTTTTTAAAAGAAAGATACAATTAAAGGAATATAAGAAACTAAATGAACTATAAATGAACCCCATTCCAAAATAGCCAAATAATTATATTTTGGACGATTATAAGTTTGAGCATCAACTTTAACTAATTTTGCCCATGATTTATAAGAAGGATTGCAAATTAAAACAATCATAAATATAATTGCAACAACGCTAATAATAATATTGATTAAAGGCGTTGACATGTTAAGACCTAAAACATCATTTCTTCCTAAGAGTAAAAGTTCTAATACAACGCTTAAAAGAGTAGAAAATGCGAAAATTATTGCAAAAATTAAATGTAATTTATATGCGCTCAATTTAATAAAAAATAATAAATTAAATGATAAAAGAGAGATAAACATTACAGCCATTAAAATATAAAGTTGATAAATATCTCTAAAATCAAAATGAATATAAAGAAGATAAAAAATTAAAGAAAAACCTAAAAGTAATGAAGAAAAAATAATCAACGTTTCATAAATCCAGCTTTTTTTGGAATTTCTTTTAAATTGATTAAGTTCAAAAGGAAAATAGGAAAGAAAATTATATTTTCCACTTCCGGTCTTATTAAAACTCAAAGTCATTGATAAAAAAGAAAAAACAAAGACAATAATGCCAGCAATAACTAAAACTAAAACTATACTTTGAAATGCATGCATACTCTATTCACCTTTCAATAATTTTATAGCGTTTTTTCTATCCTTACTTTTAAAAATATAAGATCCTGAAACTAATATATCAGCACCACTTTTTATAACTAATGGTGCAGTTAAATCATTTATACCACCATCTACCTCTATTTTATATAAAAAATTATTTTCCTTTCTTTTATTCTCTAAATATTCGATTTTATTTAGTGAATTTTCCATAAATTTTTGTCCGCCAAATCCAGGTTCGACACTCATTATCAAAATTAAATCTAAAATTGATAAATATGGGTCTAATTTTTTAACATCGGTATTAGGTTTTATAGAAATTCCAACTCTTACATTGCTTTCTTTTATTTTTTTAATTAATCTTTCAATCTCATTTTCTTTTATCGCTTCATAATGAAAAGTTATTAAATCAGCTCCGGCTTTTACAAAATCTAAATAATATTTTTCTGGATCAGTAATCATTAAATGAACATCTTTGATTAAATCTACTTTTTTAGAAATGCAACTTAAAACATAACTTCCAAAAGAAATATTGTTAACAAAATGTCCATCCATAACATCGAAATGAAGGTATGTTGCTCCATCATCTTTTAAAAATTTTATTTCATCATAAAGAGATGAAAAATCAGCTGATAATATTGATGGGGCAATAAAAATTTCTTTCATATCTAAATTATATTTTATTTCTCTTCATTATTCCAAATAAACGAGTAATTAATGGAGTTGACTTTTTTATAGTTTTTTTATCACCATAAAGTTCTTTAATATCATTTAACATGTCTTCAGCTTTTAAATAACGATAATTCAAATTTTTAGATGTTGCTTTTTTTACAATATCTTCGCATTTTTGTGGTAAAGTAGGCATATAATCAAGAGGGGAAGGAATCTCATGATCAACATGAGCTCTAGCAACAACATTTACATTTTGATCATCAAAAGGAATATAACCTGTTAAGAGCTCGAAAAAAGTTACTCCGGCAGCATAAATATCCGATTGTTCGTTTGGTTTAGATCCCTTTAAAACTTCAGGTGCTAAATATTGAGCAGTACCAACAACTTTTTTTGGTTCATCCAAGTTAAGATTGTAATATTTGATCGTTGAAATTCCAAAATCAGCAATTTTAGCTATTCCATCACTCCCATAAAATATGTTTTGAGGTTTTATATCTCGATGAATTATTCCTTTAGAATGAATATAGGCTAATCCTTCCAAAACTTGAATCATGATTTGGCAAGCTTCAGGTAAAGAAAAAAACTTTTTAAAAGTTAAAGCGTCTTTTAAAGTTTGACCTTTTTGTAATTCATTAACTATATAAGGAGCACCTTCATAAAATCCATAATCATAGATTCTAACGATATTTGGATGAAATAAACTAGCAGCAATTCTTGCTTCATTTTCAAAACGAATTAAATTTTGAGGATTTAAAACGCTTTCCTCGTTTAAAATTTTAAAAGCAACTGCTCTTTTCATAACTATATCATAGCCTTCAAAAACATCACTCATTCCGCCATGACCAATCGAAGCTTTTATTTTATATCTATCATCTATTAAATCATTTACTTTGATCATCTAGACTCTCCCATAAAATACATGAAATATTATCAGTTCCGCCATTATAATTTGCTAAGTTAACAAGCGAATTAATTTTATCATCGACACTATTATTTGACCTTAAATTAGCTTCGATATCAGAAAAAGAAACATTATTATAAAGACCATCACTACATAAAAATAAACTCTCTCCGTGATAATCGTAAATATTTAAATCATATGAAAAGGTAGGAAAAAGTCCTATTGCGTTTGTTAAATAATGTCTTTTTGGATGAGTCAATGCTTCTTTTTCATTAATTTGACCAGAATTTATTAAATAACGAACATAAGTTTGATCTTCGGTAATTTGTTCTAACTTATTATTCTTTAAAACATAACATCTTGAATCACCAGCATTTAAAACCATTAATCTTCTTTTATAAATTAAAGCAACGCAAATTGTAGAACCCATACCTCTATAATCTTCGTTGTTATCTTGCAAATTGAAAATATTTTTATTTATTTTTTTAACGGTTGAACATAACCAAAAATGAGCATCAAAAAATGAAGTAAAACGAGCTTTCCTTTTAAATTCTTTGCTTAAAAAAGTTACTACTTCATTTGAAGCATATTCACCTTTTTTATGGCCACCCATTCCATCCGCAACAACAAGTAAAACATTATTAAATGAGTTTACCATTCCTTTAACACGGTCTTCGTTTGTTTTTCTAACCATTCCAATATCACATTGGTAGGCATATGTACCTTTATAATTTTTTATTTTCATTTTTTGCTCTTAATTGCCCACAAGCAGCATCTATATCTGTTCCGAATTCTTTTCTAATTGTAGCGGTAACGCCAAGTTTTGTTAATGTATCTAAAAAATCATGAACATTACTTTCATCACTTCTTTCAAAAATTAATTCTTTAATTGGATTATAAGGAATAAGGTTAACATAAGCTAAGGTTCCTTTAATTAAAGCAGCTAGTTCTTTTGCATTTTCTTTAGAATCATTGACACCTTTTAATAAAATATATTCAAAAGTAACCCTTCTTCCTGCTTCTTTTTCATAATATTTAACAGCATCCATTAATTCATTTAAAGGATATTTTTTTGAAACAGGCATTAATCTATTTCTAATCTCATCGTTAGGAGCATGTAAGGAAATTGCCAAATTTATTTGAATGTGCTCGTTTGCATATCTTCTAATTCCTTCAACAAGTCCACAAGTAGAAACAGTTAAATGTCTAGCTCCAATTGCAAAACCATAAGGATGATTTAAAATTCTAATAAAATCTAAAACATTGTCATAATTATCAAATGGCTCGCCAGTTCCCATAACAACAACATGCGTTACTCTTTTATTTTCATCTTCTTCTTTTAAAAGTTCATCTAAAATTAAAACTTCTCCAACCATTTCTCCACATGTTAGATTTCTTTTCTTTTTTAAAAATCCGGATGCACAGAAAGCACAGCCCATGTTACAACCAACTTGAGAAGAAACACACGCGACATTGCCATAGTTATATCTCATTAAAACAGTTTCGACTAAATCACCATCTTTCATCTCAAGTAAAAGTTTGATAGTTCCATCTTTACTAACTTGTTTTTTAAAAATTTTTGGCTTATCTAAAGTAAAATCATTTTTCAAAACTTCTTTGAAAGAAAGCGAAATATCACTCATTTTATCAAAGTCGCCAACTCTTTTTTCATAAATCCATTTAAAAAGTTGTGTTGCACGATACCTCTTTTGAAAATATTTATTAACTAACAAATCTTCAAGTTTTTCTATTTTAAAATCGTATAAATTGTACATTTTTATTTAATTCTCCTAATTTTTGCATAATATAAAAGAGAATTTCCTTCTTTATTTGGTAAGAGCATTTTTTCTTCTTCTAAAACGAAATTTTCTTTATTTTCGTCAACAAATTCAGAAACTAAAACTCTTGTTTCTTTTAAATCAACAGTTGGGACAACATAAAGGAGTAATCCGTTTACATCGACAAATTTTGATATATTTTTTAAACCATTTTTAATAGAAATAATTATTTCATCTAAAGAATCTATTTTAAAATAAACACCATATTCTGGGTTTCTTCTAAATAATTCAAAATTAGAAGATCTTGGCGAATAAAGAATTAAATCTTGTTTTATTGATAAATGTGCTTCCAAGGAATCTTCATTAGATTCGTAAAAATGCGTTTCGTTCAAATCATTAGCTTTAATTACATCAAAAATTTTAAAAACTTGTTTTTTATTATCGCTTATAAAATTTAAAATGTTTCCTTTATTTACAAATTTTTTAAAAAAATCCAAAGCAATACTATTAAATTCACCTATAAAACATGTTAAATTTGAATTTTGATAATTTAAATTTTTCAAAGCTTCTAAATTACCAAGTTGAGTTAAATAAATTTGACCATCATGAAAAGAATCTTCTTTTCTTATTGAAGTTGGATTTGTATATTCAAATAAATCATCTCCGATTTTTTTAAAAGCCATTGTAGGAGAAAAAGATTTTTCATAATTAACACTAACAAATTGTTGAGGCATAGCCGACATTTCATAAATTATCGCTAAACCATCTTTTTTTCCATATTGTTTTGAAAGCATTTTAATTAACCGTTCTGGTTTATTGAATCTTAAAGAATAATATCTTAAAGTTCCTTTTCGAACATCAAAAAAATCAAAAGTTCTTTTTTTTGAAATAACGTCTTTAATATAAAAGATCTCTTCTTTTTTTAATTGATGCTTTTTTTGAATGATAAACATTAAAAAATCATTGAACATTTTGTTTTGATCAATCTTTTTTCTAAATGCATTATTTACATATAAAAGACCAAGTTCAATCATTTCATCGCTATTTTTTTTAAAATTTAAAATACCTGAAAGGTGGGAAATTAAATAGTAGTTGCGAAAAAAGATACCAGATATTTGAGAAACTTCAATTGTTTCTCCTCTGGTTGCTTCTTTTGTCTCTTTACGAATTGAATCTTTTAAATCAAATTCGTTATCGATAACATGTCTAATAACTTTAAAGGCAACACTATAAGTATCCATAAATATATATAATTTTATTTCATTTTTTTGATTTTTTCTTCAAAACCTTCAAAAGCGTTTCCTAAATATAAATCATCTTCACTTATTTCGTGATGATGGTGTTCATCTTCTTCTTCAACTTTCTCATCATATTCTTCATAAGAAGTATCGACATTAACAGTATTTTCTTCACTCATAAAGCGAGGATAATCACTATTTAATAATTCGTGATAATTATCGCTAGAAAAATAATAGAAAACGCATTCAATATTTATTGCAACATCTTTTACATATTGAACAATAATTTTAAAGGCATCATTTTCTAAAACTTCTACTTTTTTAGGAGCATGAACTTCAATTAAAACATTCCATGTATTTTGTTCAACTCCATTATGAACATATAAACATTCAGGAGCTAAAAAATTAATATTGTCAACGCTTGTTTCATAAAGATCAGCTATCTTTTTTGTTGCATCTTTGGAAATATTTCTTAATAAATATGGGTCAATTCCATAAATTTTTATTGTAATCATTTCATCTACCTCTTAATAACTGACTTTATTATCATATATGATAATAAATCTAAAATCAAAAAATTATAAATCATATGGCGAAATATTTAAATATAAGTGTAAATTTTTAATTGTTTGATATTTAAATAATAACGCGGATAAAAATTTTCTCGTAAAAGCGAAATTTTTAGTTTTAATAAAAATAGGCACACAATAGTTTGATTTATATCTTTCTAAAGCATTTGAAATCAATATAACATCATCCGGTAATTTTTTCTCTAATTCCTTTTTTATTTGCATAGCTTTAAGTTTTGTATCGTAAGGAATAGGACCAGCAACTTTTAAAGAAATAATATTTGAAAAAGGCGGATAATTATATTGTTTTCTATTTTTAATTTCATAATTATAAAAGGAATTATAATCATTTCTAAGAGCAAAATTTATAACCTTATTGTCTTTTTTAAATGTTTGAATAACCGCTTCACCTTTTTTAAAACGACCACTTCTTCCAATTGTTTGAACAATTAATGAATAAGTGTATTCATTAGCCTTATAAGATTGAATATTTAATAATGAATCAGCATTTAAAATACCGACCAAAGAAACATCTTTAAAATCGTGTCCTTTCGCAACAATTTGAGTTCCGATTAAAACATTTGCTTTTTTTAAGTTGAATTGATTAAGAACATCTTCGATTTGATTTAAAGTTGGAGATGTATCAGAATCTAGTGTCAAATATGGAGTTAAAGGGAAAATTTTTTCAAATTCTTCTTTTACTCTTTCTATGCCAAATCCATTAAAGCGAATATTAATAGAACCGCAAATAGGACATTTATGAGTGAATTTTATTTTATATTCACAATGATGACACATCAAATAACCATTTTCTTTATGATAAATTAAAGGCAAATTACAATTAAGACATTTATAAACATATCCACAATTGTCGCAAATCAATGAAGATGAAAATCCTCTTTTATTTATCATTAATATAACTTGTTCATTATTTTCGATGCGTTTTTTTATTTTTTCTATTAAAACATCCGAAAAAATAGGTGATCCTTTTTTAAAAACTAATCTATTTTTAAAATCTACTAAACTAATTTCTAAAGGTTCAACTTCGTTATACATATGATTAAGTTCTAAGAGTTTAAATCTTCCACTTTTTGCTTTAGCCATTGTGTCGATAGAAGGTGTTGCACTCCCAAAAATTACTTTAGAATTTTCAATATTGCTTCTTAAAATAGCAACATCTTTAGCGTTGTAAGTTAAGTCGTTTTCTTGTTTATAACTTTCATCGTGTTCTTCATCGATAATAATATATTTTAAATTTTTTAAAGGAGCAAAAATGGCGCTTCTAGTTCCAACAACAATTCTTACTTTATTCGTAACAATTTTACGATATTCATCGTATCTTTCACCAGCTGTTAAAGATGAATGCAAAACAGCAATCGGTTCATTAAAATAAGATAATATATGAGAAATCATCAACGGAGTTAATCCAACTTCAGGAACAAGAATTAATGCAGAGCCGTCTTTTTTTAATGCATCTTCAATTAATTTAATATAAATTAGAGTTTTCCCACTTCCCGTAACACCTTTTAATAAATAAACTTTGTCGAGCGAATAAGCTATTTTTATAAAAATGTCATTTTGCTCTTCGTTTAAAGTAAAGTTATTTTCATATTTAAAAATCTGTTTAGCATTAAAACGATATTTTTCTTCTATTTTTTCATGAATTATATTTAAAGAAAGCAAATTATTTAAAGTTTTTGAGTCATTTATTTCTGATTTTAAAACTAGCCCGCTATTTTTAAAACGCTTTAAAATATTTTCTTCAAATTTATTTTTTGGAACGTATGTATCATCTAAAAGTTCATAATAAATTATATAAGAAATTTTTGGTTTTGAAAGATAATTCGAAGTACTTTTTAAAGATGGTGGAAGCATTGTATTTAATACTCCAATAAGAGGATAAACATAGCGATCTTTTAAAAGAAAAGCTAATTTTAATAAATTTTCGTTAATTATTGGTTCATCATCAATAATTGAACTTATTTCTTTAATTTTAAAGCCTAATTCCTTTTCTTTTTCTTCGATTGATTCAACCTCTTCAACCTTTAAAATAAAACCGACAATATTTTGCCCATTAAAATTAATATTTACACGAGACCCTTTATTAACTTTAGTTGATGAAAAATAGACAAAATTTCTGTCTAATTTTAAAACTTTATGTTGAGTGACGATGAATAACAAATATTTCATTTGTTTTATTTTAATTTATTTTTAATAATTTGTTTAATTTCTTTTCCACATTGTTCAGGAGTAATATTTTGAATAACAAAATCGTATAAGGATTGAAGTTTTAACTCTTCTTTTGCCTTATCCATTCTTTGTTTAATAACATCTTCAGTTTCAGTTTTCCTACCACGAATTCTTTTTTCAAGTTCTTCTAAAGATGGAGGCACAATAAAAATAGATAATTCATCACTACCATTTAATTTGGAAATAATTTGTTTTGCGCCATTTGTTTCAATTTCAACTATAACATTTTTGCCTTCGTTTCTTAATTTATCAACGAAATCTATCAATGTTCCATAATAGTTTCCACAAAAATAAGCATGTTCTAAAAATCTTTCTTCTTTTATATATTTTTCAAATTCTTCTTTACTAATAAAAAAATATTCTCTTCCATTAACTTCCCCAGCACGTGGAGCTCTAGTTGTGCATGATACACTAAAAGCTAGATTTAAAGATGGGTCATTCATGATAAATTGACGGACCGTTCCTTTTCCAACACCGCTTGGGCCACTTATAATAATCAATAAACCTTTTTTCATACGCCTCTTAATTTCTAAAATATTACTACAATTAAAAAAAGAATATCAATAAGAAACGTTGTATAATAGATGAATATATGAATAAAATCGAATTTTTAAAAGATAGAGTTAACGAAATTAACGAAAATTTAAGAGGAGCTTATTTAAATAAAATCAACGAAATTTCTTCGCTTGATTATTTATTTTCTTTTTCTAGATCAAGCGCCAAAAATTTATTTATTTCGTTATCCTCTCCCTTACCATTTATTAAGTTAGTTGATAAAAAATATAAAGAAAGTTTGTCTTCACTTTTTCTTCAAATTTTAAAAACAAAATTATTGAATTCATGCTTTATTGAGGCATCAGTTTATAATGAAGATTCAATTATCAATTTAAAATTTATAAAAACAACCGATACATACGATAAAATCGAATATCATCTTTTATTTGAATTATTTAAAGGAAATACAAACTTGATTTTATTAAATAAAAGCGAAATTGAACTAGCTTTTAGATACCATAGTTTAGAAACTTCTCACCCTTTAATTATAAGAACAACTTATATTCCACCAAAAAAGATTGAATTAATTAAAGAATTTAATGTAGATAATGAAATACAAAAAGAAGATGAATATATTAAAAATCTAGAAAATAAATATTTAAAAGAGAAATATAATTCGTTAATTTCTCAATTAAAAAGGAAAAGAAAAAGTTTATTTTCAAAAAAAGAAGATTTAGAAAGTGACATTTCTAAAGCAAACAAAAATTTAGCATATAAAGACTATGCCGATTACTTTTTAACAATTATGAATGAAATACCTAAAGGCGCTTCATCTTTTACTTATGAAAATAAAAATATTCCATTAAAAGCAGAATATAATACAACAGGTAATTTAAATTATTTATATAAAATCTATAAAAAGGCAAAACAAACAATTGCTTTAACAAAAAAATTTTTGGATGAAACGGATGATGAAATTCAATATATTGATAATATTTTAGCTTTAAAAGATATTTATAATGAAAACGATTATTTTGAATTAATCGACGAACTCAAAAAGAAAAATATTATTAAAATTAAAAATAAAAATATTAAAGAAGTTAAAATAAAAGCTATTTCTCCATATTTTATTGAATATAATGGCGTTAAAATTGGTTTTGGTAAAAACAACACACAAAATAATGAGCTGACTTTTAAACTTGCTAAAAAGAATGATTATTATCTTCATTTAGCCAATGAACATAGCCCTCACATTGTTATATTTTTAAATAATAAATTGTTGAGTGATGATATTTTAAAAGAGGCAATGAATTTATTATTAAATTTAACTAAAAAGGAAGATGCTACAATTTATTTAGCAAATATTAAAGATGTAAAAAAAGGCTCCTATCAAGGGGAGGCTAATCTTTTAAAATACGAAACTTATTTCTTTAAGAAAGATAAAGATTTAAGTGAAGAAATTAAAAATGCAAAAAGATTTATTTAGTTAAAAAATCTTCACCTTTAATTACTTCTTTTGTCGACAAATTATAAAAATTTACTTGTCTTAAAGCTTCATAAATAATAATTGCAACTGAATTAGATAAATTTAAACTTCTTGCTTGAGGAGCCATTGGAATTCTCATGCAATGTGATAAATTGTTTTTTAAAATTTCATATGGTATACCGCTTGATTCTCTTCCAAACATAAAAATATATTCTTTAGTTACATCACTAAAATTGAATGCAGAATATGGTTTAGAAGAATATCTAGTGACATAAAAAATTTCTTTATCTTTATAATCTTTTAAAAACTCCTCATAGTTATCGTAAATTTCAAAACTTGATAATTGAATATAATCCATTCCAGCCCTTTTTAAAGCTTTATCATCTAAGGTAAAACTTAAAGGCCCAATAATGATAACTTTTATTTCGGTTGCATTTGCAGTTCTTAAAATATTTCCAATATTTCCTGGTTTCTCTGGTTGATATAAAACGATTTTAATCATATTTAAGATATTATCACAAACCCTCTTTTTTAGTATAATGTTTTTTGTATGGCAATTGATTTAAAAAACTTATTTAAAGAAATAACTCAAAAAGACGTTCGTAGTTTTTCTTTTTTAGAAGGCGGAATTTCTAATTCTAATTATTTAGTAAACGATGCATACGTTTTAAGAGTCCCAAAAAATTATAAAGAAAAAGCTACAAATTATGCCCACGAAAAGAATAATTATGAAGTTATCGCTCCTTTAAAAATTAGCGAAAAACTCCTTTATATGGATGAAATTAACGGCTTTAAAATAACAAAATATATTCATAATGCACATACATATAGCCAAATAAATGAAGAAGTCATGAATATTGTTGCTAAAATGTTAAAAAAACTACACACAAGCAATATCAAAGTTCCTTATGGCTATCAAATGTTTAAAAGATTAGAAAATTATAAAGAAGCCATCGATAAAAAATATTATATTAGCGATGTTTATGAAGATAGCGTTATTAAAAATGTTCAAAAAATTTTCCCAAAAGAAAAATTGACTTTTTGTCATAACGATTTAGTAAAAGGTAATCTTTTATTTAGATTTAACACATCTTTTATTATTGATTGGGAAACTGGCGGAATGAATAATCCTCTTTTTGATTTAGCTTCATTTATTAGCGAAAATAATTTGACCGCCTCTCAAGAAGAATATTTTTTAAAAAAATATTTCGGTTATAAATACAATGCTTTAAAGAAAAAAAGAGTAGATACATTTATCGCATTTTTAGATTTACTCTTCTATTATTGGGCGATGTCTTATTTCTTCACCTTAAAGGAAGAAGTGTTTTTAGATATCGCAAAATTAAAACTTGAAAGAATAAAAGCGAATTTTAAATAATTCCTTCTTTTTTCTTAAAATCAATAAATGATTGGCGGATAATTTCTTTCGCCATTTTTTTATCACCAATATCTTTAACCTCTGTTTCTTTATTTTCTAAATATTTATAAACAGAGAAAAAATGTTTAATTTCATCAACCAAATGTTCTGGAAGATCGTTTAAATCTTCAACTTTATTATAAAAAGGATCGTTTAACGGAACCGCTAAAATTTTATAATCTTCTTTTCCACTATCAATCATATTAATGATTCCTATAGCTTTACACATAACAAAAGATGAAGGAATGATATCCTCACTAGAAATAACTAAGCAATCTAAAGCATCCCCATCATCACAAAGAGTTAAAGGTATATACCCATAATTTTGAGGATAATGAGTTGAGGTATATAAAATTCGATCCAAAACTAAAAGTCCAGTTTTTTTATCAATTTCATATTTATTCTTCATTCCCTTAGAGATTTCAATTAAGACTGGGAATTTTTCTTCATCAAATTTAAGTTTAGAAAATCTTTTATCGGTAGGGTTCATATTATCGCTCCACTTTTTCTCTAACAAATTTATCAAATTCAAATACTTCTTCTATTGATTTAAACTTACCAACGAAGAAACTATCTCCCATATCATCTCTTAAAGCTCTTGGGAAATCCCCAAAATAACAAACATTATTATGATATTTAGTTAAAATTTCATCCTTTGAATGAACATAATTATATTCATATCTTCTTGAACATGAAACAGCATAAAACTTTTCATAATCCATTTTTTGTCTATTCTCATCATAAGCCATAATATCAGCATATAAATTATAAACATCAATTGAATTAGCAAAGTTTATTAAATCAGGTGTATAACCTCCAGCAACTCTTAAATTAGCTTCAAGAGGTACAATTGTTCCTTTCTTGCCTAAATATGGGTGATCTTCTTTAAGCCTAAAAAATTCAAAATGAAAGAATCTTCTTTTTAAACCAAAAGATTTAACGCATTTTTCACCTATTTCTTTTAAATCTTCTGGTACATGAGGTAAGCAGCAATACATATCGTCTAAATTTTTATTAACGACATCTGCTGTATTAACATAAAACATATGCGAAGTTTCAAAAACTACATCACCATTTGAGTTTGTAATTCCATCAAAAGAACACAAATCTCCGTTTACAAATTCTTCAAAAATATATTCGGAATCTTTTGGAATTGATAAAACAAAGTCTTCTAATTCTATTTCATTATCTATTTTTTTAGTTCCTTGTGCGCCAACACCAACATTTGGTTTTGCAAAAATTGGATAATTAACTTTTTGAGCAAATTCTTTAATTTCATCTAGATCCTTACTAACAATATATCTAGCACATCTTACACCAGCTTTTTCATAAAATTCCTTTTGGTTAGATTTTTTCATTCGATAAGCAACTTCTTCTTCGCTAAATGATGTATTAACTTGGAAAATATCTCTTAAACGAGCATCTTTTCTTAACCAATATTCATTATTTGATTCAATGAATTCAATTGATCCATACTTATCTCTAAAATATTGAACTGCCCTTTTTTCATTTTCAAATTCATCCATAAAAGAACATAAATAATATTCTGTTAAGGCATATTTACATTGCTCAGGTATTTCATTATATGGAGCATCTCCAATACCCAAAACATTAAAACCATGTTCTTTTAAAGCCATACAGAATTTCCAATATGAATCAGGAAAATGTGGTGAAATAAATATAAAATTACGCATAAGAAAACCTCAATTAAAAAATATCACAAAAATATTTTACTTTAATAAAGTAATTCTGTTAATGGCTTTTTTTAATGAAAATTGAGCATTTTTTAAAATTTTATCATCATAAATCGCCTCACTATTAATAATTTTCAAGGCGTTTTCTTTTTCGTTTAATGCCCTATTTTCATCTATTTCATCAACGAATTCAAACGTATCTAAAAGAAGCGAGCATTCATTCTTATTAAAATCAATTAATCCACCGCTAGTAGCTAAAAAAATCTTTTCATTATTTATCTTATAAAAAACATGAGAAACATCAAGAAGACCAATAAAAGGATCTGAACCGCTCATTAATCCAATGTCGCCAACATTTTTTGAAGTAAAATATACTTCATCAACGTTATTTTTATTAAAAGATTTACCATCTTTTGAATGTATATAAAGATTAATTTTCCCCATTTTTATTTATTTCCTTCGTTTGCTTTTTTTATAACATCATCGATACTTCCGCAGAAAAGAAAATAAGATTCAGGGTATTTATCATAATCTCCGCTTAAAATCGCTTTGAAAGATCTCAAAGTGTCTTTTAAAGGAACATAGGCACCCTTATATCCACTATATGTTTCTGCAACATTAAATGGTTGAGAAAGGAAATTTCTTAATCTTCTTGCTCTAACGACAATCTTTTTATCATCTTCACTAAGTTCCTCAACACCTAAAATTGCAATAATATCTTGTAATTCTTTATATCTTTGCAATATTTTTTGAACACCTCTAGCAATATTATAATGTTCCTCTCCTACTATATTCGGATCAAGCATATTTGAAGAAGATTCAAGAGGATCAACAGCAGGATAAATTCCTAAGGAAGCAATTTTTCTATCTAAAACAGTTTTAGCATCAAGATGACTAAATGTTGCTGCTGGGGCAGGATCTGTTAAATCATCAGCTGGAACATAAACTGCTTGTATTGAAGTAATTGAACCATTTTTTGTTGAAGTAATTCTTTCTTGAAGTTGGCCGATCTCATTGGCTAATGTAGGTTGATAACCAACAGCTGAAGGCATTCTTCCAATAAGAGCACTAACTTCGTTACCTGCTTGAATAAATCTAAATATATTATCGATAAAAAAGAGGACGTCTTGATGCATTTCATCACGAAAATATTCGCACATCGTTAAAGCGGATAATGCAACTCTAAATCTTGCACCAGGAACTTCGTTCATTTGGCCATAAACTAAAGCGGTTTTTGAAATGACTCCACTTGCCTTCATTTCATTAATTAAGTCATTTCCCTCTCTAGATCTTTCTCCTACACCAGCAAATACAGAAATTCCTTGTTGATAAGAAGCGATATTATTAATTAATTCTTGAATTAAAACCGTTTTCCCAACACCAGCTCCACCAAAAAGACCAATCTTACCACCTTTTAAATAAGGGCAAAGTAAATCAATAACTTTAATACCGGTTTCTAATATTTCTTTAGAAGTATTTTGATCTTCAAAACTTGGAGCGTTCCTATGGATAGACATTTTTGGAGCATTTTCTAAATCGCCTAAAGGTTCTTCGTCAATTGCATCGCCTAAAACATTAAAAACTCTTCCTAATGTTGATTTGCCAACTGGAACCTCAATACTTTTCCCAGTATCCAAAACTTTCATTCCACGATAAACACCTTCAGTTGGACCTAAAGAAATACATCTTACGGTATCATCACCAATATATTGAGCGACTTCTAAAATTAATGTTTTTCCATTATCAAGTTCGAGTTTTAAAGCATTTAAAAGAGAAGGCAATTTATTCTCACTAAATTTTACATCGATAATTGCAGCAACTGCTTCAACAACAACACCATAGTTTCCATCCATAATCTCTACCTCTTTGCAATTTTACTAGCACTTGATACTTCATTAATTTCTGAAGTAATATTGCTTTGTCTAATTTTGTTATATTCTAAATTTAAATCATCAATTAATTCATCAGCATTTTTTGTAGCATTTTCCATAGCTAATCTTCTAGCAGATTCTTCAGCAATTCGAGAATCAAAAATTTTTATAAATAATGTGTAATATAAATATTCTTCAATTAAATAATTTATAATTTCATCCTTCGAAGGCTCAAATGTAGGCGAATAATTTCTTTTTCTATTTTCTTTTATATCAATCGGTAAAAGTTTTAATGACTCAACTTTAGAAATTAAAGAATTATGATAATGCGTATAAATTAAGTCGACCTCTTTAAATATTCCTTTATTAAAAGTTTCAACAAGATATTTTCTTAATTCATCAAAATTATTCGTGTTTTCCTTTAAATAATCGACAAACTTTTCATTTAGTTCGATATTTTCCTTTAATAATTCATTTCTCCCTCTTTCTCCAATAATTAAAATCTCATCATTTTTTTGATAATAATTTTTTAAATAGTGAATAACATCATTATTATATCCACTACACAAGCCATTATTTGAAGTTATAACAATTAAAAGTCTTTTATTTGATTCATATGTTTTTAAAAGATTATTATTAAAATAATCACAATCTGGATTATTAGGATTAATAAAAATAGAATTATTAAAAATCTTCATAAAACGATTATAAAATTCGAGTGCTAAGTTATATTCGTTGCTTAATTTTTTCTCTTTAGCACTTGAAACCAATTTCATTGCATTGGTTAATTTTTTTGTCGACTTAATTGAACCTAGTCTATTTTTTAAATTGTTTAAACTAGTTGCCATTATTTAAAAGTTGTTCCTTTTTAAAATTCAAAATAATATTTCTTAATTCTTCTAATTTTTCATTGCTTAAATCGTGCTTATCGTTGATTTCATTAATAATTCCTTTATTAAAATCTTTAATATATCTATAAAGAGAAGAAAGGAATTTTTTCACTTTTTCAATCTCTAAATCATCAAGTAAACCTGTTTTTGCAGCAAAAAGATAAACAGCTTCCTCACTAGTAGTTAAAGAACGGTATTGGTTTTGTTTTAAAATTTCTTCTAAAACTTGACCATGTTTTAAAATCTTTTTGGTTTCCGAATCTATATCGCTTCCAAATTGATTGAAAGCTTCTAATTCGTGGAATTGAGAAATTTCCATTTTTAAAGATGAAGATGTCTTTTTAATAATTTTAAATTGTGCATTACTTCCAACACGCGATACAGATAACCCAACATCAATTGCAGGTCTTTGTCCTTTATTAAATAAACTTGTTTGCAAGAAAATTTGACCATCAGTAATAGAAATAACATTTGTTGGAATATAAGCAGAAATATCTCCTGCTAAAGTTTCAATAATCGGAAGAGCAGTTATTGAACCGCCCCCTCTTTTTTTATTTAACTTAACACATCTTTCTAACAAACGAGAATGCAAATAGAAAACATCGCCTGGATAAGCCTCTCTTCCAGGATTTCTTTTTAACAATAATGATAAAGTTCTATAAGCAATTGCATGTTTTGATAAATCGTCAAAAACAATTAAGACATTTTTACCCTCTTCACACCATTTTTCAGCCATTGTAACACCACTATAAGGAGCTAACCATTGTAAAGGAGTTATTTCAGAAGCACTCGCATTAACAATAACGCTATATTCCATACTGCCTGAATTTTTCAATTTTTCATAAATTGAAGCTACAGTCGAATTTTTTTGACCTATCGCAACATAAATACAATAAACATTTTTATTTTTTTGATTAATTATTGTATCTATCGCAATTGCAGTTTTTCCAGTTTGTCTATCTCCAATAATTAATTCTCTTTGTCCTTTTCCAATAGGGATTAATGAATCAATCGCCAAAATTCCAGTTTCTAAAGGTTCATTAACACTTTCTCTACTTATAACACCGGGAGCTATTCTTTCGATTGGTAAAGTTTCACTATATTTAATATCCCCTTTCCCATCTAAAGGTAAGCCAAGAGAATTTACGACTCTACCTAAAAGTGAGTCTCCAACAGGAACTTCAACAACTTTTTTAGTTCTTTTTACTTTGTCTCCTTCTTTGATTGTGGTTGAATTATTTAAAAGAATTGCATAAACAGATTCTTCTTCTAAATTCATAATCATTCCATAACTTCCATCATCAAAAATGAGCAATTCACCAAGCATTCCTTTTTCAAGACCGTAAATTAAAACAATTCCATCGCCAACAGTTACGACAGTGCCAACATCATTTTCTACTTGGATATCATTTTCGAAACTTTTAATTTGTTCTTTAATTAAAGAAGATATCTCTTCAACATTAATTGCCATAATTTACTCCTTTTTCAATGCTTTTTTGAAATCATTTATTCTAGAAATGATAGATGAATCGAAAACATCGTTTCTTAAAATAATCTTAAATCCGCCAATTAAATTTCGATCAATTAAAACTTCAATATCTAATGTTTTATTAATTTTTTTAGAAATTATATTTTTAATTAATTCAATTTCTTCATCTTTTAAAGGGCTAGAAAGATATAAAGTTCCTTCTTCTATATTTAAATAATCATCAAAACGATATAAAGTCTCTTTTAAAACATCATAAAAATAATAAGATAAATCATTTTTAATCAAGACTTTAAAATAAGACTTTGTCGTTATTGAACAAGAATCGAATATTCTATCAATGAGTTTATATTTTTCGTTTAATTTAAGTGATTTTGAATGCATAATTAAAAGAAAATCACTATTCTCTTTAATGATTTTTTTAATTTCTTTTATTTCATTACGAATCTTTAAAACTTCATTTTTTGAAATCGCAATTTCTAAAAGAGCATTAGCATATACATTAAAAACCCTTGAATCCATAAAATTTATTTCATTTTATTAACAAAATCATCAATCAATTTTTTATTATCATTTTCATTTACTTCTCTTTCTAAAATCTTGCTTGAAAGATCTAAAGCAATATCAGAAAGTTCATTTTTAAGTTCATTTTTAGCTTCGATTTTATTTTTCTTAATTATTTCATCGGCTTCTTTAATTTTATTTTCTGCTTCTTTGTTAGCTCTCAAAATAATCTCTTCTTTTCTTTCATTGCCTTCTTTTGTAGCATTTTCAATTATTTTTGAAGCTTTTTCATGAGTTAAAGCAATTTCTTTTTGAGAAATTAAAAGATTGGTCTTAGCTTCTTCATTTCTTTTTTTCGTCTCATTAACTTCTTCATCCAATAAATCTTGTCTTTTCTTTATATATTTTTTTATTGGTTTATAAGCAAAAATAGTAATTAAAATTACCATTATTACAAATGCTAAAAATTGAACAAGAAAATCCCAAACATTAGGAAAAATCTTGCTAGCAATATCATCGCCGATATTTAAGTAATCATTAATATTACAGCTAGTAACACTTAATAAAATTAAAAATAAAGGAAAAATTTTTGTTAATTTTTTAAAAGTTTTCATTTTAATTAGACTAAGAAGAATAAGAAAATTGAAAGTAATAAACAATAAATCGCAGTTGTTTCTGTTAAAGCGCAACCTAAAATCATACCTGTTCTTAATTTTGAATACATTTCAGGATTTCTTCCCATTGCTAATAATGCTTGGGAACATAAATATCCTTCGCCTAAGCCTGAAGCCATCATTGAAAGACCACACATGCCAATTGCAATATATGCAAGTCCTTTATCAGTGAATTCGGCTAAAACTGTTAACATAGGCATTAAATTAGCTAAAAAGTTCATAGACACCTCCTAATTACTGACCTCTAATTGAACATTTTCTAATATATTATCCTCTTCATCTTCGTTTTGCTCTTGAGCAATGAAAATCATTGTTAGCATTGAGAAAACTAAAGTTTGTATAAAAGAAGAGAATAAATCAAAGTAAACATGCAAAATCGGAGTTATAAAAGGAGCTAATATAATATCGCTTCCTTGAATTCCACTAACTCCAACAAGACCAAAAATTGGTCTAAATATATCCGAAGACAAAGCTTCTAAAGCAGCATAAACTAACGACATAATGCAATATCCACTTAAAGCATTGCCGAATAAACGTAAAGTTAAAGATAAAAGTGGAGCCCACATTGTAAGTAAATTTATTGGAAGTAAAATTGGTATTGGATCAATATATCTTTTAAAATAGCCCCATTTATTTTCTCTAGCTGCAGTAATATGAATTAATAAAAAAGTTACTAAAGAAATAGATAAAGGCATGACTATATAAGTGAATGGAGAAGAAAGTCCTGTTAATCCAAAAGCAAAACTTAAAAATAAATACATGGTTAATCCTAAAAAATAACCAGTTAATTTTCGACCCTTTTCTCCCATTATTGAAACAACAAAGTTTTCTAAACTATTAACAAAAGTATACATTACAAAAATTAATCCTTTAGGAGTTTTTAAAGGATCTTTCATTGCTTTTTTAAATAATAGTCCGATAATAATCGAAAAAATAATTAAGCAAATCATGACTATCAAAGAATAAAAAACTTCACTAGATATATGAAATTCTATAATACTATCAATTTGTTCTTGAGTAATAGCCAATGTAATAAAATTAATCATTTTTACTCCTTAAAAAGAAAATTAAATTAGAGAAAAAAATAGGAACTAAACCCAATAATAAATATAAATACCTCAAATTTTCAGACTCATTCATATTATTAAAATAAATAAATAATGCTCCGAGAATTAAGCCGATTGCAATAAGTATAAATCTTAAAAACGAAATAGATAAGACCGTAAATAAACTAGTCGTTTCTTTACTTTTCATCGAATATAAATTTATAAGTAATGCAAAATAACAAAATAGCGAAGATGATAATAAAACAACACTTGCTTCATAGGAATTAAAAATAAATCCAAATATTAATGAAACTAAAATAGCCGCAATAGATATCAAAGCATATAAAATCTGTGCTCTCTTATCAGTTTTCGCCATGTGAATATTCTATACTAAAATTTATAAAAAAGAACTATATTTTAAATAACTAGATTAATAAGGCAATATTCGATATAATATTAAAGCCAAAAATAAAAAAGGAAATAATATAGCTATGGGATTTACTGTTTTTTTAGACTCTAAAGAATTATATTTTGATAGAAAAATCAAATTAAAAGACTTAACAAATTCCGATTATTCGGTAATTTGCGCACTTGTTAATGGAAGAGTAAGAGAATTAGATTATGACTTACATTACGATGCAACCGTTAAATTTTTAACAACCCAAGATCAACCTGCAGCTGGAATTTATGAAAGAGGAATAAGATTTTTATTCGCAATGGCCGCTCAAAGACTATATCCAGATATAAAATTCCGTTTCTCTTATTCTATATCTCGCTCAATTTTTGCCCATGTTGAAATCGGAAATAAAAGTATTACTACTCAAGTCGTAAATGAAATTTATCAAGAAATGAAGAAAATTGTTGATAATGATTATATTTTTGAACGACTTATTATAAGCAATGAAGAAGCGGCAAAATTATATAAAGAATTTAAACTATACGATAAATTAGCTGTATTACAATATCGACCAGAAAAAACTGTCCATTTATATAAAGCAGATAATTATTTTAACTATATGTATGGAAAAATGGTTCCATCAACTGGTTATTTAAAGAATTTTAAACTAATCTTTTATCCACCAGGAATTTTAATTCAATATCCACGTTCAGAATTTAATGGAGAAATCCCTCCTTTTAAGGACGAACCTATTTTCCAAGATACTCTTGAAGGAAGCGATGCATGGTCATCTTTAGTAAAACTTTCAACAATTGCAGAAATTAATGATAGAGCAAAAGAAAATCAAGGAACTAACTTAATAAATATTTGTGAGAATAGACATAATAGGATGCTTGTTGAACTCGGACAAAAAATTCAAGACAAAATAAACAATATTAAATTAATTTGTATAGCCGGCCCTTCAAGTAGCGGAAAAACTACTTTTGCCGATCGTTTAACTCTCGAACTTATTTCTAGAGGAATAAAACCAATTAGAATTTCTATCGATGATTATTATAAAACTAGGGAAAATGTGCCTTTAGATGAAGATGGAAATTATGATTTCGAAAGTATCGATGCATTAGATATTGAACTATTTAATCAAAATTTGCTTTCTTTATTAAGCGGTGAAGAAGTAAATTTACCAACATTCGATTTTAAAACAAATTCGAGAATTTTTAATAGATTAGTAAAAATCGGGCCAAAAGATCCTATTATTATTGAAGGAATCCACGCTTTAAATGAAGCAATGACACCTTTAATTCCTAAACACATCAAATATAAAATCTATATTTCGCCACAAGCTCAAATCAATTTAGATTATGAAAACCCTATTTCGATTACTGATATTAGATTACTTAGAAGAATTGTAAGAGATTCAAAATATCGTAATTCTTCGGCAGAAGAGACACTTTCAATGTGGCCATCAGTTAGAAGAGGTGAATTTAAATGGATCTATAAAACTCAAGAATTTGCCGATTATGTATTTGATTCCTTCTTAAATTATGAAATCGGGGTTATGAAAAAATATGCTACACCTTTATTATTAAAAATTGATCGTGATAGTAAATATGGTCCTGATGCAGAAAGATTATTAAAATTATTAAAATATTTTAGCGACATTAATGAAGAATATATTCCATGTAATTCTATATTAAAAGAATTTATAGGTGGCTCTTGCTATCGAGATGTTCAATCTTAAAAAATCTATCTTTAAATAAAGCAGCTAAACCATTATGAATTTGATGAAGTTGATTAATATAAATTTTTTGTAAAGTTTCATATTGCTCGACTTCATCTTTTTTTGATACTGATTTATAAAAAGTATAGAAAACTTTTTCTAATCTAAAAAATGTTTCATATAAATTTAATAAAGTAATATTAAAATAATATTCACGATTCGAATAAATTAATAATGGTGAAGAATGTGCAATTTCGCTAGATAATTCATATATTTTTGAATATGATTTTAATCCCGCCATCGCTTCAACTCCATCTCTAAAATTAAGTTTAAAATCGACATTAAATTCTTTGTTTTTTATTGAAAATAGATATCCATATTCAATAAATTTCTTCATATCTTTACTTTTCAAGTTATATTCCTTCATTTGTGATTTAATTTCTTCAAATACTTTATCGGTTTTTTCTTTATTTTTAATTTGGCCACGATAAGCTAAAGAATATTGAATATGTTTAAAATAAGAGTCAAAAGTATCTTTCCCATTTAATACAAGACAATATAGTATGCATTCATTTTCATGCATTGTTCTCCAGGTAGAAAAAGCCTCGACATCGAAAGCGTTAATCAAAAGATTTTCAATGCATTGACCTAAGGAAAAAGAATTTTTAAGCATGTCTTTAACTAATGCATCATATTTATTCAATTTATATGATTTATTTAAAATATTAAGACAAAAATTAAAATATAAAGATAAAGTCGAAATTTGAGGATTAAATTTATTTAAAAATGCTGGGGATTTATAATTTAATTGTTCGTTTGTTAAATATTTATCGCAAACTATTGAGGATATAAATTCAACAAAACTATCTGTATTCAAAAATTCAGCTATTTTAACATTATCAAAACCACGGCTTTTAAAATAAAAATTTAGTTCATTAACAATATATAAAATAATTACGACTGGATTTACGTAAGTATATTCTTTAAATTCTGTAATTTTCATTACTTCTTCTATCCCTTCGCAAACACAATCATAAATTTCATAAATTTGGTCAACAAAAAGAAAAACGTCTTTAGAAGAATTTAGACCTTTTAAAATATTTGATAATTGAGTTTTATTTACTTTTTTAACTTCCATCCTTATTTATTTTAATATCTTTTAATTTTTTAAACACTATAAATATTTAACTAAATCGAAAAATAGTGAAACTTCGTCTAAATGTGAAGCCAATAATTCAATACTAGAATAACTATCATATTGATAAAAATAAATTAATTTAGATTTTTTTAAAATTTCGTTAAAAAATATATAATTTTTTAAAATGATGCTTTTATACATAACTTCATTATTATAATTTTTCTTCTTTTTTGTACTGATAAATCCAACTATTAAATTATTTAAATTAAGTAAATGCAAATCATCTAATTTTATTGCTTTAATATTCGCTACTTCATTAATTTCTTTTTTAAATCTTATTGCTAGTAAAAATGTAATAAAAAAATAAAATCTTTCAATATTTAGAGCTTTTTTCTTTAAAAAAGTTAACAAAGTATTTAATAACATTTTATCATCTGTATCGGAATACAAATTAAATAAATTTACTTCTTCGTTAAGCTTATTTAAAAAATCATAGGCATTGAAAGAATGAAAGTTTTTTAAAAATTTTAAAATTTTATCTTTTGATAATAATCTTAAAAAATCTAAATCTTCTTTATCATCTTTATTTAAAATTACTTTTAAAACTTTTAATAAATAGTTTAATAATTTCTTTTTTAAAGGAGAATAATAAAAAACCTTCTTATTAATTAAATTCATATTATTAATAAATTCATTAAAATCATCTTCATCTTCAAAAATAAAACAATCAATTTGAAAGTGTATCCCTTTAATTATTAAATTTAAAAAATTATCATAATTATCATTTTTAATATCAATATTATTAATGGTTTTATAAAAATTAAAACTAAATTTATTATTTGAAACCGCTTTTAAAAACATTTCTAAATAAGTTTCATTATCATTTAATGAAGTTAAAATCTTTGTATTAATTACATTTGTAGAACTATATTTAAAAGCTGGTAACGAATTTATTTTTAAATATTTTAAAACATCTAAACGATTTAAAAATAAAATCACAAATGAAAAAGGTTTGTTTTGAAAATTTTTCTTATTAATTAAAGATAAATTATCAATTAAACCTTTATAATCACGAGTTTTTAATAAACGATTTATATTACGTATACTAATAATTCTAGAGGAATTCTTTTGATTATTTATTAAAGTTCTAACTAACGAAAATAAAAATTGTTCCTCTTCTTCAATAATTACATTCTTTTTCTTTATAAAAATTTTTTTATTATCATTAATAAATGAATTTGAAAGATTTAAAGCAATTGATAAAGGGGCTTCGTAATCTTTGTTTTTTTCAAAATCTTTTAATAAATCAAGATTGATTCGATCAAAAAAAATTAATAAATCGTCCTCATTTTTAATAACAACGTCAAAATAAAATGGATTTAATAAATCCACTTCACTTAAATTTTCTAAAATATATCTATTTTTATCATTAATATAAATTAAATGTTTCATCTTCTAAAAAAGTATTACATTTATTTCTTATCTTACAATATTTACATTTTTGGCTTGTTTCTTTCTTAAATTTGCCTTTTAAAATAGTTTTAATTAACCTATCAAGTATTTTACCAGCTTCGATTTGACTAAAATAAAAGCCTTTAGATTTTGTATTTATTTTATTTGTTCTCTTATTTTTCTTTAATTTATTTACACAATAAACAAGCGTTGATAATATATTTGGGTTTATATTTGAAAAATCTTTATCTAAATTAGTAAGTCCATTCAAAGAATGATATTTCTCGTCGTTATCAAGATAATAAATTCCATCAGGTAAAATTCCATTTTCAATAAATAAACATAAACATATAAAAGCATAATTTTCTGATAAAACGTGCTTATTTAATATGACTAATGTTAATTCATTTGTTTTAATAAAGTATTTTGTTGGAACAACAAAATTATAATTTTTATATTTAAAATGAAATATTTTATTTTCAGAAACAGAATATTTATCAAACAAATTAATCAAGAAATCAATATTATTATTAATCTTAATAAAATCATGTTGATCTCTAAAAGTATTTAAAAAATAATAGAATTCGCAATAAGAAACAGATGTTAATGCATTTAAAGCGACTTTCTTTCTATTGCTTAAATATTTTTCATGATTATTTAAATGCGTTGTTTCAGTTTTTGAAAGCATAAATTATAATCTTTCATAAAATATTTTTTATTTAAAAAGTCTAGTTGCAGCAACAGCTTTTTTCCATTTATTATCAATTTCAATAATTTCTTCATTACTCATTTTTGGATTATAAATTTTTGAAATTTTATGAACTTTAGATATTTCATTGACATCCTTCCAATATCCAGATGCTAAACCTGCTAAATAAGCAGCACCTAAAGATGTCGTTTCCAAATTTTTTGGTAATATTACTTTTGAAGATAAAATATCAGATTGATATTGCATTAAATATGAATTTTCACTTGCGCCTCCGTCCACTCTTAAACTTTCAATCTTTTTATTAGAAATTCTTTCCATTTCTTTGATTACATCTTTGGTTTGGAGAGCAATTGAATTGAGTGTTGCTCTAATAAAGTGCTCTTTTGTTGTTGCCCTTGTTAAACCGAACACAGCTCCTCGACAATCATCATCCCAATAAGGGGCTCCAAGACCAACAAATGCAGGAACGACATAAACGCCAAGTGAATTCTCACAATTTCTAGCATATTTTTCACTATCTGAAGCTTTTTTAAACATTCTCATCTGATCTCTAAGCCATTGAATTGCCGCTCCTCCAACAAAAACAGAGCCTTCAATTGCATAAGTAACTTCATTTCCAATTTGCCAAGCGATTGTTGTAATTAATCCTCCTTGATCAAATATAGGTTTATCTCCTATGTTCATTAAAACGAAACAACCAGTGCCATAAGTAGATTTAACATCTCCTTCTTTAATACAGTTTTGTCCGAATAACGCAGCTTGTTGATCCCCGGCGACGCCACAAATTTTCAAATTCTTTTTTAACAATGAAGCATAACCAAAATTATAAGAAGAAGGGCAAACTTCAGGCAACATGCATTTTGGAATATTAAATAATTTTAATAAATCATCATCCCATTTTAACGTGTTGATATTAAAAAGCATTGTTCTAGAAGCATTTGTAATATCTGTTTTAAAAATTTTACCATTAGATAATTTATACATTATCCACGTATCGATTGTTCCAAACATCAATTCACCATCTTCAGCTCGTTTTTGACCGTTTTCAATATGATCTAGAATAAATCTAATTTTTGAAGCGCTGAAATATGGATTAATTATTAACCCTGTCCTTTCTCTTACAAAAGAGGTTTTATCAATCAAATTATCACAAATGTAAGCACTTTGGCGTGATTGCCAAACTAAAGCATTATATACAGGCACTCCAGTTTTTTTATCCCAGATTATTGTGGTTTCCCTTTGATTTGTTAATCCAATTGAATCTATATTTTTATAGGTAAGATTCGTTTTTGCAAGTAAATCATTAATTACATTCAAAACAGAAAGCCAAACATCAATAGCATCTTGTTCTACCCATCCATCATATGGAAAAAAACATTTTATTTCTTGTTGAGCTTTATAAAAAACATTTCCATCTTTATCAATTAAAGAAGCTCTTGTTGATGTTGTTCCTTGATCAATTGTTAAAACATATTTATTCATAAGAATTATTCCTTTCTTTCATTACTTTTCAGTTCACGTTTGTCTTTTAACAAATTACTTAAATATAATTTCAGAAGGTCTCTTAACATAGATTTAATTCTTTTTTTACTATTTTCGTCATAATTTGCAATCTCTCGATAATATTCATCTCCGGCAAAAAGAATATCTTTAAATAATCCACCTAAAGTTGAAATATTATTCGTCTCAACTAATTTAAAAACGAATTTTATTAATGCCTCAGCATCTTTAGGATCGCTTTTATAATACCAGTCATTAAAAGTTTGATTAAAACAATTTGAATAAATAGTAAGCGATTTTAATCTTTGTAATTTTGTATATTTGCTTTTTCTATCTAACTTCCATGTTAATAAATCATGGGCAGCCATATTTATTCTGGTTGATGCAACTATCTCCCATTTATTAGAAGTATCAAAAATCATTCCAAAAACATCATCTTCTGGAACAAATTTAAACATTTTACTTCCAAAATCACTATAATCGTAATCATCATTTTTAAAGCCTGGACCATCATAATTAAAAACAGATAGTACACGATTTTTTTCACGTTTATTTAAATTTAAATAACAATAATAGGCTAAATTTCCACCTTTAGAATGGCCCGAAATATAAATTTTTCCTTTAATTTTCTTTAATAAATTACGAACATAATCCCTAGCCATTTTTTGACCAGGAATTTTCTCCATTAAAGCCATGTTAAAATCTTCTTTCCAGCCAATTATTGTATTATCCGTACCTCTAAAAACAATCAAATATTTATCATCTACATAAAAAGTCAAAGCAAAAAATTGCATATTATGTTCTAAAGAAAATTTATCGCAAAAATATCCAACTTTTACATCTTTATATCTAGAAGAAGAAAAAAATAAATTTAAAAATTGATTATAGTCTTTACCAATTGTTAAATAATTTTTCTTAAGTTTGTCAATAATTGTGCTTTTTGCAAAAACATTTAAAGGAACAAGGCCGTTGATACTTTTTTCATCATAATATAACGAATTTTTAAAATCAGCATATGAAAGTGCTGTTAGAACTAAAAAATCTGCCTCACAAAAAGGTGTCTTTTTAAAGGAATCATTTTTAGTCATTTTTAAAAAATTCTTTGCGGTTGCCATTTTATAAAATCTCTTTTGTTGAAATTATATCTACTCCCAAATTCAAAACATTTTTTATTAAAACTTCATTCATTTTTATTGGTCTTTTTGCTTTTATTTTATTAATTACTTTCATGACATTAAATATTTCTTTTTTCGGTATTTCGTGAGAAGTTTTAACAGGGCAAACAAGATTATCTTCTCCCTCAATAAGAACAGTTGAAGTTATAGTTCTTAAAGGATTTACGCTTTCTTGTTTTGCATAAGAAAGCCCTCTTAAACAGGTGTAACCACTAATATTCTCACCATCAACTTTAATATGACATCCTTTTGGACAAACTATACAAATTAATTCTTGAACCATATTATAACTCATTCACCTCGACTTTAAGGTCATTAACAACTTTATAATCTATATCATTTAATTTAATTCTTACCATTTCTGATGGAATCAAATCATTTTTAATAACTTTTTTAATAATATTATTACCATCTTTAAATAATATTTCGCCTTTAGAAATAGGTTTTTTCACTCTAAAAGAAAAGTTAACTTCGTTTAAATCATCATAAACTTTTATTTCGTTCGGCAATAAATAAGATAAATTTTCATTATGGAAAGTTAAAATTATTTTAGAATATTTTTTCCTTCCATTTTTAACTAAAGAAGCTGCGTTTTTACCCGCAATCTCACCTTCATCAGATACATAATCGACTAAATCATGAACATGAAGGACATTTCCACAAGAAAATACCGAATCTAAAGAAGTTTCTAAATTTTGATCAACCCAAGCACCTTTTGTTTCATTATTTACCTTAGCTCCACTATTTTTAAGCATTGAATTAAATGGATAAAGACCAATCGAAAGTAAAAGAGTATCGCATTTAATAAATTCTTCTCTTCCTTTAATAGGCTTTAAAGAATCATCAACATCACAAATAGTTATACCTTCAAGTTGATTTTTTCCATGAATTTTAATAACGGTATTGTGAAGTCTTAAAGGAATATTGTAATCATTCAAACATTGGACAATATTTCTATTTAAACCATTGGAATAAGGCATAAGTTCACTAACCCCTATTACATTAGCTCCTTCAAGTTTCATTCTTCTAGCCATAATTAGGCCAATATCGCCACTTCCTAAAATATAAACATTTTTGCCAACTAAATATCCATCAATATTAAGAAGTTTTTGGGCTAATCCAGCAGTATAAACCCCATTAGGTCTTTCTCCAGGAGTCATAATTTGCCCACTAGTTCTTTCATTACATCCGGCAGAAAAAATTAAAGTTTTATAATTTATGGAAGTAACACCATTTTCACTTGATGAACAAACAATAGTTTTATTATTTTTATCAATAGATAAAACCAACGTGTTCAATAGATATTCGATTTTATGATCTTTTACAAATTTAATATATTCATACGCATATTCAGGACCAGTTAATTCTTTTTTAAATTTATGAAGACCAAATCCATTATGAATACATTGATTTAAAATACCGCCAAGTTCGTTATTTCTTTCAATTATTAAAATCGAAGTAATTCCTTCCTCAAAAGCTTTTTTAGCGGCGCTTAATCCAGCACTTCCGCCCCCAACTATAACAATATCGTAAAATTTATTATTCATCATAATTATTACCTTTGCTTTTGTATTTGAAAACTTCGCTTCCTTCATCTTTATATAGAATAGAGGATAATGGAACATTTAATTCACGTGCTAAAATTTTACAAACTTCCTCTTCACAGAAACTTCCTTGGCATTTACCAAAGCCAGCGCGAAGTCTTTTTTTAACACCTTTAACAGTCTTTGCCCCGCAATTACGATGAATCGCATCGATAATTTGTCCTTCACTTACTTTTTCACAGCGACAAATCATATGGCCATAAGCAGGGCATTTTTTTACTAATTCATTATATTTATCTATTCCTAATGAATTTAATGATAAAACTTCTTTTCTTTTAGATTTATAATTATTATTTTTTTCAAGTTTTAATTTTTCTTTAATTAAATCAGAAACATATTCACCAATTGCAGGAGATGAAGCTAAACCAGGCGACATAATTCCAGCAACATTAAATAAGCCAGGATTCGTCTTGCTTTCTTCAATAATGAAATCATCATTATCTGGATTTGCTCTTACTCCAGCAAAAGTTCTAATAACTTCTGAATAAGGAATATTTTTTATTAATTTCGCTGCTGTTTCTTTTAATATAGACATTGTTGATGTATCTGTTGATGTATCTTCTTTTGAAGAAGAATCGTTAGATGGCCCAATAATATAATTAAAAGATGTGGTTGGAGAAATCAAAACTCCTTTTCCAACTTTTGTTGGACACATAAACAATGTGTGTTTGCACCAATCATTATTAAAATGATCTAAAAGAATGTATTCACCTTTTCTAGCATTAATTTTAAAACTTGGTTTTTCTAAATTCGATAAAATTTCATCGGAATATAGTCCAGCCGCATTAACTAATGTTTTGCTTAGATATTCTCCTTTATTAGTAATAACTTCAAATAATTCATTATTTTTAATAATTTTCTCAACCTTTTCATTTAAGTTTAATTCAAAACCATTGTCCATGGCGTTTTCCATAAAACCAATAGTTAATTCAAAAGGAGACACAATTCCACTATTTTTACAATAAAGAGCGCACAAACATTCATCGTTTAATGAAGGTTCCATTTCATGAAGTTCTTCTTTTTCAACGATTCTAGCATCAACGCCATTACTTTTTGCTCTAGAAAAGAGATTTTCAATAGTTTTTCTATCTTCTTCATTAAAGCCGATAGTTAAAGAGCCGTTTCTAATAAAAGGAACATGAAGTTCTTTGCAAACTTCTTCCATCATTTTATTTCCTTTAACATTAAAATAAGCTTTCCTTGTATTTGGGAGTGGGTCATATCCACTATGAACAATAGCACTATTAGCACATGAAGTTTCTTCGCCAACATCAGAATGTTTTTCAATTAATAAGCCATTTACTTTATAACGTGAAAGATAGCGAGCAATTGAACAACCAATAACGCCGCCGCCAACAATAATTACATCATAAATTTTTTTGTTCATTAACTATTCATCCCTATTTATTGAATCTTTTGCATGGAATGTTTCACCATGATATCTTTTGTGAAGTTTATCTAAATTGTATTGTGCAACTTCTTCTAAACTTATACCAAGACCACTAGCTGTTTCAGCGATGTACCATAAAACATCACCAAGTTCATCTTTTAAATGATCTTTATCTAGTTCGTGACCTTGATATTTGTATTTTTTAACAATATCGCAACATTCACCAGCTTCCCCAGCAAGACCTAAAACACCGTTTGTAATCATGTCCTTTTTTCCTTCTGGGGAAATGAGATTATATGCATTCTTTTGATATTCGTTAAATCCTAATTCTTTCTTTTCCATAAAATTTTACCAAAACGTTATTTAATTCTTTCAAAATCTTCAGCGCCATGCTTGCATAATGGGCAGATAAAATCTGCAGGAAGATTTTCACCTTCATAAATATATCCACAAATTTTGCAAATCCAACCATTAATCTTTTTTTCACTTCTTGCAGGTTTAGGTTTTATATTATCCATATAATATGAATAAGAAAGCGATTTTTCTTTACTTAATTGTTTAGTTTCTACAATTGTCGCAATAAATCCATAATGTGAACCTAAATCAATAACTTCATTTACATCTAATGAAATATAAGCATTTGTAAATTTTGTTAAATACAAAAGCCCATTTTTATCTCGTTTTGTATATGAGATATTAGCAAATTTATCAACGTCTTTACCTGATTGGAAACCGAAATTTTTAAAAATTGAGAAAGGAGTATTGGTAGATAAAATTGAAACAGTGGCTTTTTTTGTGTTTTTAATAACTTCTGCCGAATAATTTCTTTTATTAACACAGAACATAATCTTATTTGGATTTTCAGCGACTTGATTAATAGTATTTAAAATCATTCCATCATCGCGATTTCCATCATTTGAAGTTAAAACATAAAGTCCATAAGTAATATTGAATAATGGATTAGAATTAAGAGTTGCTTTAGGGAAATCTTTAGCAATTTCACGAACTAAAGCATTGACATTATCTTTTTGTTCTTCTCTAATTGCTGATTTAATTGTGAAACAAACATCATTTAAGACGTTCATGTTTTTCATTTGAGAGAATATACACTTCATTAATGAAAGTGAATTAGGTGCCCAGCTACCATTTTCAACCAATGCAACAGTTCTATTTTGCATATTATGAGATTTTAAATCTAATAAGAATTCTTCAACTGGAGTGAAAATTCCCATATTATATGTTGAAGAAACGACAACTAAATGCGAATATTTAAAAGTCTCTGCAACAAGATATGATTTATCTGTTTTAGAAGCGTCGTACATATGAATATCTCTAATGCCTTCATTTGCAAGACCATCAGCAATCATATTAGCTACTTTTTCACTATTTCCATAAATTGAACCATAAACGATTAAAACACCTTGAACTTCAGGTTCATATCTTGACCATTTATCATAAAAATTAATTAAATAAGGTAAATTTTCTCTCCAAATTGGACCGTGTAATGGACATATAGTTTCAATTTCAATTGTTCCAGCCTTTTTTAAAATAGCTTGGACTTGAGAACCATATTTACCAACAATATTAGTATAATATCTTCTTGCTTCATCTAAATAATCATGGTCAAAATTCATTTCGTGTGCAAATAAATTACCGCTTAATGCACCAAAAGTACCAAAAGCATCTGCTGAAAAAAGTGTTTTTGTTGTTACATCATAAGTAACCATGACTTCTGGCCAGTGAACCATTGGAGCCATAACAAAAGTTAAAGTATGAGAACCTAAAGAAAGAGTATCAAATTCTTTAACTAAAATTAGATTTTTAATTTCTCGACCATTATTAAAATTTTTAAACATTGTATAAGCTTTATCGCTTGTTACAACTGTTACTTCTGGATATTTATCTAAAACACGACAAATTTCGCTAGAATGGTCAGGTTCCATATGATTAATAATAAGATAATCAAGCGATTTTCCATTTAAAACGTCTTCTATTTTTTCAAAAAAAACATTTTCAACAGATGGATCAACTGTGTCTAATAAGCAAGTTTTTTCATCCATAATAAGATATGAGTTATAACTTACACCATTTGTTAAAGGATAAATATTTTCAAAAAGTGCCAATCTTCGGTCACTTCCACCAACATAATAAGTATCTTTAGTTACTAATTTTTTAATATACATTGTATTTTCTCCTAATTATTCGAACAAAAAAATTATATCATTAATAAAGTATTATTAATAATGATATTATTAAGAAAATTTGTAACAATTTTTATCTTTTAAAAGCATATCTCTTTATTTATTTAATTAATTATTTATAATTAAATTAAATTCAAAATAAAGGAGAATTATATGTCAGATTTAAAATTATTTAAATGCAATAAATGTGGCAAAGTCGTTGAACTTTTACCAGGCACACATGGATGCCAAACTATGTGTTGTGGCGAACCAATGGTCGAATTAGTACCAAATTCAATTGACGCTGCAAATGAAAAACATGTTCCAGTAGTAAGTGTTGAAGGAAATCATGTTCACGTTCAAGTTGGAAGTGTTGAACATCCAATGAGCGAAGAACATCATATCGCTTTTGTTTATTTAGTAACTGATAGAGCCACACATCGTGTTGATTTAGCTCATACATCTAAACCTGTTGCAGATTTCTTTATTGACAATGAAAAACCATTAAAGGTTTACGAATTCTGCAATCTTCATGGTTTATGGGTTAAAGAATTATAATTAAAAATTCTTAAAAATGATAAAATAACTTAGGAAACTAAGTTATTTTTTTATGATACTATTTGTCAGCGGGAGAAGCGATATTGCAAGTTATTATCCAAAATGGTTTTTTAATCGAGTAAAAGAAGGTTTTATCGATTCAAGAAATCCATTTAATCCTAAACTTATTTCAAGAATATATTTTAAAAATGTGGATATGATAGTTTTTTGTTCAAAAAACATTCACCCTCTTCTTCCATATTTAGATGAAATAAAAAATAAATTAAACGATATACCTTTTGTTTTTCATTTAACATTAACACCTTATAATGAAGATATTGAACCAATAATCGCAAAAAAGAAAAAAATGATTATTGAAGATATAAACCTTATAGCAAAAAAATATGGAAAGGAAAATATCTTTATTCGTTATGATCCAATATTAAAAAATAATCGTTACACAACTTCTTTTCATATAAAAGCTTTTAAAAAACTACTTCCATTAATAAAAGATTCAACCGAAAATATAGTTATTTCTTTTGTTGATTATTATAAAAATACTATTAAAAATAATAAATTTCTTCATTTAATAGATTTTAATGAAAATGATTATAAAATAATTGGAGAAAATTTTTCTAGCATTGCTCATCTTTATAATATATATATCTTCACATGTGGTGAAAAAGAGGATTTAATAAAATATGGTTTTAATAAAGGGGCATGTGTATCTAAAGATTTTGTTTTAAAAACATTAAATATGAATGAAAAAGAGATAAAATTAAAAAAGCAAACATTTAGAAAAGATAATAAATTTACATGTAACTGTGTTCAAATGGTTGATATAGGATCTTATAATTCTTGTTTATCTTTATGTAAATATTGTTATGCTAATTATAATGAAAATGAAGTTTTAACAAATTATAAAAATCATGATGATAATTCATCTTTATTGATTGGAAAAATTGAAAAAGATGATATTATTAAAGAAAGAATTCGTTGAAACTTATTTACATAAATTTTTAATTGAATTAATCGCTTATTTTTGATATTATAACGAAGCACTAAATAAATGGCGAAATTGGAGAAGCGGTTAACTCACTTGGCTGTGAACCAAGCATTCACCGGTTCGATCCCGGTATTTCGCCCCAGATTAAGATGTACCCCCTTTGTTTGATAAAATCTAATACAAAGGGGTTTTTAATAAAAAAATAAGGTTTTTTAGCCTTATTTTTCCAATTTTAATTCATCAACAACGCTTACTTCGTTAACGCCTTCGAAATCGCTTAAAATATTTGCTTTTATTTTCTTAAAATATTTAAGTTCATCAATGACATTTTGAGTAAACCTTTCTCCTGGAATAATTACTGGAATTCCAGGTGGATAAGTCATAATCATTTCTTTAGAAATTTTATTTAAAGCCTTATCAAGTTTAACTATTTTTAAAGATGCATGATATGCTTCTCTTGGTCTTAAAACTAAAGGAGGGAATGAATCTTTTAAGTAATGATGTGAAGGATAAACTATATCTTCTTTATAATATTTCTTAGATATTTTCTTTAAAGCATTAACAATTATATCGACATCTTCTTTTTTTGTTCCAACAGTAAAAAGTAAAAGAAATACATACGTTTCTCCTAGTTCGATTTGAATATTATATTTATCTTTTAAAATTTTATATAATTCAAAACCAGTTAAAGAAAGATTATCTAATTCAACAACTACTTTTGTTTCATCATAATCATAAGCACCATTTTCTTTAAAATACTCTTTATCACGAGCTTTAAATCCTTTAATTTCATTAATTCTATTTCTTGCTTCGCGAGCTAATTTAATAATTCTATTTATTGTTCTTGACCCATGAAAAACTAAATATTTTCTAGCCGAATCTAAAGAAGCAATTAATAAAGATGATGGTGAAGTTGTTGTTAAAAGATTAAAAGTTTTAATAACATCATAACGCGGAACTCTATTTCCATTAACAAGCAAAACAGAAGATTGAGTTAAACTACCCCCGGTTTTATGAATTGAAAGAGTTGACATATCCGCTCCTGCTTCCATCGCTGATATTGGAGAATGTGATGAAAAATAAAAATGCGAACCATGAGCTTCATCAACTAAAACAATCATATTTTTTAAATGCGCATATTCAACTACTTTTTTAATATTACATGTTGCCCCAAAATATGTTGGATTAATTATAAATATAGCTTTTGCATCAGGATTATTATCTATCGCTTTTTTCCAATCTTTATAAGAAATTTGATTAACTATCTCAGTATTTTTATCTATTTCAGGCATTACGAAAATAGGGACTGCCCCACTTAAAACAAGGCCATTAATTACAGATTTATGCACATTTCTTGGCATTAAAATCTTTTCTTTGGCTTTTAATGCAGACATAAGCATAATCAAATTGCCTTCACTACTTCCATTAATTAAAAACTTTGCATAAGTAGCTCCGCAAGCTTTAGCGAATAATTCTTGCGCCTCTTTAATAACGCCTGTTGGATGAGATAAATTATCCATTCCTCGAGGTGCATTAACATCACTTTTATATATACTTGGTCCAAACACCTTGTTAAAATCTGTTTTAATCTTTCCTTGATGATGCCCAGGGACATCAAATGCAGTGGTATGTTTATCAAGATATTTTTTATAAGCATCTAAATAAGGTGTCTTTATTTGTTCTTCAAGGTCATATTTTTTCATAACATTAAAATAATAAACACTTATAAATAATATGACAATTACTTTTTAAAAAACTATAATATTTTCATGATTAAAATCGTTATTATAAGTGATACACATGGTTCATATCAACCTCTTCTAGATATACAAACGAAAGAATATGATGCTGACTATTATTTTCATTTAGGAGATTTTTGTATACCTGATTATTTAGTATCTCCTTTTTTAGCTGTTAAAGGAAATAACGATTTTTCAACCGAATTCCCAAAAAAGAAAGATTTAGTAATCGATGGAATAAAAATACATTTAGAACATGGTGATAATTTCGAATTTCAAGTAAACAAAACTAATTATATTAAAAAAATTGACCCAGATATTTTTATTTTCGGTCATACCCATCGTTTTTATGTCAGTACAATAAATGATAAGACGATTTTAATTAATCCAGGTTCATTAACACAACCTCGTGACGACTTTTATGGATCTTATGCTATTTTATTAATTGATGATAATAAAAAAATTTCTGTTGAAAAAAGACAATATCCATTCAAAGAAGATAAAAAATAAATTTATATAGTATTTACAAAAACACTAATTAAAATATAAAAGGAAGAAATTACGATTATGAACACAATTTATTTATATATTTTTTCATTTTTAGGAACACTATTCCCAACATTTTTAGGGGCTATTTTCCCTTTTGTTTTTAAAAAATTACATCCTAAATTAACTTCTTTTTTTATGACATTTGCTGTAGGAGCAATTATATCATTATTATTTATTGAATTAATTCCTCATGCTTTAGAACATAGCAATACAATATTTAATAACGAAACTTATGGCATTTTATTATCTTTAAGCATAATTTTTATTACAGGATTTTTATTTTTCTTACTACACGAATTAATGCACAAGATTACCCATCATCATAATCACGACGAAGAAGATGTTACTCCTTGTCATGACCACGTTCATTCAAATGAAATGATATTAGAAAATAAAATTACTCTAACTTCTTCATTAATATATTTATTTGCAATTTTTATTCATAATATTCCTGAAGGATTCGTATTAGGGACATTTTTTACTGGTGAGACATTCCCTTTAAGTGGATTAATGATGACTATTTCGTTATTTATACACAATTTAATCATCGGTTATTCAATTTCATCATCGTTTAAAAAAAGTCAAAAAGGAAAATTGTTTTCTATTTTACTTACTTCTCTTAATGGCTTAGTTTCATTTATATTGGCAATTGTTGGTTATTATTTTTCTATTTCTTTCCCTGATATAATAACTACAATTATTTTTGCTATTTCTAGCGGCAGTTTATTATACGTTTTATTAATAGAACTTCTTCCTTCTATATTTTATGAATATAAAAACAAATATACTTTTTTAATCTTAGCTTTTAGTTTTGTTTTATCAACCTTTTTATTATTAATTTAAATTAATTATTTTTTATACATTTACTTATCATAATCATTAAAGTTATTGGCATTAAAAGAAAGAATAATAAAAAGAAAATAGGAATGAATAAAAAACATTTCATCATCATTTTCATTGTTTATCCTCCTTTCAACTTACTAAATAAGAGAGATAAACTTTTAATTTGGTGCAGTCGCTTTTTCCTTTAACTAAATATAGGGGATTTTCAATATCCATATAAAAAAGCAGGCAATTCGCCTGCTTATAAATTCGCTTTTAAGTTAACTATTTTAAGATTTCGCTAACTGTACCAGCACCAACTGTTCTACCACCTTCACGGATTGAGAATTTAGTACCTTTTTCAACAGCGACTGGGTGAATTAATTCAACAGTGAAGTTGACGTTATCACCTGGCATAACCATTTCTGTTCCTTGTGGGAGAGTAATAGTTCCAGTAATATCTGTTGTGTGGAAATAGAATTGTGGTCTGTAGTTTGAAAGGAATCCAGTATGTCTTCCGCCTTCTTCTTTAGTTAAGATGTAAGCTTGACATGTGAATTTTGTATGTGGAGTAACTGATCCTGGTTTTGCAAGGACTTGTCCTCTAACGACTTGATCTCTGTTAACACCTCTTAATAAGACACCTGCATTATCACCTGCTTCAGCGAAATCGAGTGTTTTTCTGAACATTTCGATACCTGTAACAACTGATTTAATTGTAGGTTTGATACCAACGATTTCAACTTCATCGTTTAATTTAACTGTACCTCTTTCAACTCTACCAGTAACGACTGTTCCTCTACCAGTAATAGTTAAAACGTCTTCGATTGGCATTAAGAATGGTTTATCAGTATCTCTAACTGGATCTGGAATATATGTATCAACAGCATCCATTAATTCTAAGATTGACTTTTCTGCTTCTGGATCGCCATCGAGAGCTTTTCTAGCTGAACCTCTGATAATTGGAGTTGTATCACCTGGATAGCCATATTTATTTAATAAGTCTCTAACATCCATTTCAACTAAGTCGATTAATTCTGGATCATCGACTAAGTCACATTTATTTAAGAAAACAACAATGTATGGAACACCGACTTGTCTAGCTAAAAGAATGTGTTCTCTTGTTTGTGGCATAACACCATCAGTTGCAGCAACAACAAGAATAGCGCCATCCATTTGAGCAGCACCAGTAATCATATTTTTGACATAGTCTGCGTGCCCTGGACAGTCAACGTGTGCATAGTGTCTTTTTGCTGTTTGATATTCGATGTGAGCAGTATTAATTGTAATACCTCTTGCTTTTTCTTCTGGAGCAGCATCGATTTGATCGTAATCTTTAACTTCAGATAATCCTTTTTTTGCTAAAACGTGTGTGATAGCAGCAGTTAAGGTTGTTTTACCATGGTCAACGTGTCCAATGGTACCAATATTCATATGAACCTTACTTCTATCAAATTTCTCTTTTGCCATAAGTATTCATTTCCTCCTAATAATACCTTGCGTTTGCAATGATTAAATTTTATAGCATTTTATTTATATTATCAATAAATATCTAGGGATATTTACGATTATATATTTTCTTAATTTTTAGTTAGGAAAGAGCGATTAACGTCCGCTCATTCCTGACTTTTTAATAATTTCATCTTGGATGAATTTTGGAGTTTCACCGAAGTGATCAAATTCCATTGTATAGGAACCTCTACCTTGTGTAAATGAACGTAAGTCAGTGACATATCCGAACATTTCTGCAAGTGGGACTTCAGCATCGATAATTTTTGCATTACCTCTTTGTGATTCTCCAGTCATTTGACCTCTTCTTCTTGAAATATCTCCGATAACATCACCATAGTATTGTTCTGGAACAGTAACTTCGACCTTCATGATTGGTTCAAGAATAACTGGGTTACATTTTTTAGCAGCTTCTTTTAATGCCATTGAAGCAGCAATCTTATAAGCAGCTTCTGAAGAGTCAACATCATGGTAAGAACCATCATGTAATGTAGCTTTAATATCAATTACAGGATAGCCTGCAACGAGACCTCTTTGTAATGCATCTTCAAGTCCGTCTTGTGTTGGTTTGATATATTCTTTTGGAATAACACCACCAACGATACCGTTGACGAATTCAAATCCTTTTCCTGGATTTGGTTCGAATTTGATAACAACGTGACCATATTGTCCTCTACCACCAGATTGTTTAATGTATTTACCTTCACAATCTCCGACAGATTTAATTGTTTCACGATAACCAACTTGTGGTTTACCAACATTGACTTGAACGCCAAATTCTCTCTTTAATCTATCAACAATAATGTCTAAGTGTAATTCACCAACACCCGCAATAATTGTTTGGCCACTTTCTTCTGAAGTAGAAACTCTAAATGTTGGATCTTCTTCAGCGAGTTTTGCTAAAGCAATTGACATCTTTTCTTGATCAGCTTTTGTTTTTGGTTCAACAGCTTCTTCAATAACTGGTTCAGGGAATTCCATTTTTTCTAATACGACATCGAGGCTTTCATCACATAAAGTTTCACCTGTTGTAGTATTTTTTAAACCAATGATAGCGCCAATTTCTCCAGCATGTAATGCTTCAACTTCTTCTCTATGGTTAGCGTGCATTAAGACTAATCTACCGATTCTTTCTTTAACATCTTTGTTTGAATTTAAAACATATGATCCTGATTTTAAGACACCTGAATAAACTCTAACATATGCTAATCTACCAATAAATGGGTCAGTAGCAATTTTGAATGCTAAACCAACAAATGGTTCTTTATCATCTGGTTTACAAAGATATTCATTACCTTTTGCATCAAATCCTTTTGCTTCAGGAATATCAAGTGGTGATGGTAAATAATCGATAACACCATCAAGTAATAATTGAATACCTTTATTTTTATATGCTGATCCACAGAAAACTGGGTGGAATTGTCCTGAAATTGTTGCTTTTCTAATGACTGCTTTGATTTCTTCGACTGTTGGTTCTTCACCTTCGAGAACTTTCATCATTAAATCATCATCAAATCCAGCGATATCTTCAATTAATTCTTCTCTAAATTTTTTGCATTTTTCAACATATTCTTCAGGAATATCGATTTTTGCTGGATGATCTTTATCTGTAAAATCCCAAGCTTCCATTTTAATTAAATCGATAACACCTTTTAATGTTGATGAAATACCAATTGGATATTGAACAGGTTTTGCATTAGCACCTAATTTTTCTTTTAATGAGTCAACACACATTTCGAAATCAGCACCAATAGCATCAAGTTTATTGACGAAAACAATTCTTGGAACGCCATATTTTGAGCCTTGTCTCCATACTGTTTCAGTTTGAGGTTCGACACCATTCTTACCATCAAGAACAGTAATAGCACCATCAAGGACTCTTAATGAACGCTCAACTTCAACTGTAAAGTCGACGTGCCCAGGAGTATCGATGATGTTAAATCTATGGTTGTTCCAAAAACAAGTTGTAGCTGCAGAAGTAATTGTAATACCTCTTTCTTGTTCTTGAACCATCCAGTCCATTGTTGCAGCACCTTCGTGAACTTCACCAATTTTATGGATTTTATGTGTGTAATATAAGATACGTTCTGTAGTTGTAGTTTTACCAGCATCAATATGAGCCATGATACCGATATTACGAGTATGAGCTAAATCGTATTCTCTTGCCATAATATTTTTCCCTTTTTAATATAAATTACCACTTATAGTGAGCATAAGCTTTGTTAGCTTCAGCCATTTTATGAACATCTTCTCTTTTCTTAACAGAACCGCCAGTTCCATTTGCTGCATCGATAATTTCGTTACATAATTTTTCTTCCATTGATTTTTCTTTTCTTAATCTTGAATAAGAAACTAACCATCTTAAGCCTAATGTAACTTTTCTCTCAGCCGAAACTTCTGTTGGAACTTGGAAGTTAGCACCACCAATTCTTTTTGCCTTTAATTCGACTTCAGGCATAATGTTATTGATAGCTGTTGCGAAAACATCCATAGCTGGTTTTTGTGTTTTTTCTTCAATTCTTTTAAATGCGTTATAAAGAATTGTTTGAGCAGTACCTTTTTTACCATCAAGCATAATTCTATTAATTAAACGAGTAACTAATTTTGAATTATAAATTGGATCTGGTAAAACGTCTCTTTTTTGATTAAATCCTTTTCTTGACATGTTTAATTACCTCCTATTCGTTACCTTTTGGTTTTTTGGTACCGTAAAGTGATCTTCCTTGTCTACGAGTTTCGATACCAGCACAATCTAATGTACCTCTAATGATATGATATCTAACACCTGGGAGGTCTTTAACTCTTCCTCCTCTAATCATAACTGTTGAGTGTTCTTGTAAATTGTGTCCTTCACCACCGATATAGGCAGTAACTTCATATCCATTTGATAACTTAACTCTTGCGTATTTTCTTAAAGCTGAGTTAGGTTTTTTAGGTGTCATAGTACCAACACGGGTACAAACGCCTCTTTTTTGTGCACTATTTTGATTTGTTTCTTTTTTTGTTAAAGAATTATATCTTTTTAAGAGTGCAGGTGCTTTTGATTTTTCAGTAGTTTTGCTTCTACCTTGTCTAACTAATTGATTAATAGTTGGCATCCTTTTCTTTCCTCCAATATACACAATACCGAGTGTATCATTAATAACACTAAAAAAAATAAACTTTTCAGTTGCTCGAATATTTTACTTAAAGTAAAACATCAAGTCAATAGAAAAGTTTATCAATTTTACCAAAATAATTTAGTGCTCTCTTAAATTATTTCATTCTTAAAAATTCTTTGGTTCTCTCTTCTTTTGGGAAATCGAATATTTGTTCAGGAGTTCCACTTTCAACAATGTATCCGTTTTCCATAAAAACTACTTTATTTGAAACATTTCTTGCAAAATTCATTTCGTGAGTGACAACAATCATCGTCATTCCTTGGTTGGCTAGTTTTTTCATGACTTCCAATACCTCTCCAACCATTTCTGGATCTAACGCTGAAGTTGGTTCATCAAAAAGTAATATTTCTGGATTCATACATAGTGATCTAGCAATCGCTACTCTTTGTTTTTGCCCACCGCTCAACTCTCTAATCTTATAATTCATTCTATCTTGCATATTTACTTGAGTAAGATGTTGAATAGCAATTTCTTTAGCTTCGTTATATTTTCTTTTTAAAACTTTAGTTTGCGCCAATGTACAATTAGATAAAACATCATAATTATTAAATAAATTAAACGATTGGAAAACCATGCCCATCTTACTTCTAATTTCGTTAATTTTTTTAGAAGGAATAATAACGTTTGGATTTTTTTTAATTGCAGCTTTATAAGACTCTTTGTCAAAATAATCTTCTTTTAAAACGGGATGTTTTTTTACATAGTTAAATTCTTTTTTCTTTTCTCTTATTTCTGGTTTTAACTCCCTATTATTCTTTTTATCTTCTAAATATTTGTTTAATACAATTGCATAGTTGTCTTCCTTTTCAATATACAATTCTTTATATGCGTCATAATCATGAACGTATCTTTCGTAATCAACAAAATCGTCTTTACATTTAGAAATATTAAAATACTCTTCACCCTTAAACTCTAATCTACCACGTGTAGGAGTTTCTAATAGGTTTAAGCATCTTAAAAATGTTGATTTTCCACTTCCTGATGGCCCAATAATTGCAATAACATCACCTTTATTAACATCTAAAGAGATATCTTTTAAAACTTTTAATGGACCAAAAAACTTTGCAATATTTTCAATTTTTAATAATAATTCACTCATATTTTAAAACTTCTCCTAAATCTAAATGGGTTAAATGAGAACTTAACTCCATCCATTTTCTTCTCTATAAGTTTTAAAACTCCTGTTGCTATAAGAGTTAAGACTAAATAAATAATTGCAGCAATAATATAACATTCCATATAAGCAAAGTTTTTACCTGCAATTAAATCCATCCTATAGAAGAGCTCGGTGACACTGATAACATTTAAAACGGATGAGTCTTTAATATTGACAATAAGTTCGTTACCAATAGTAGGAAGTGAATTTCTTAAAGCTTGTGGAAGAATAATTGAAAAACTAGTTCTTGAAGCACTCATCCCTAAACTTCTTGCGCCTTCAATTTGTCCTTGTTCAACTCCATTAAGACCGCTCCTAACAATTTCGCCCATATAAGCAGCTGTATTAAGAGTAATTACAATCAAACCAGCAAAAAACCATCCATTAAAAATATTGTTTATTTCTCCTTGAAAATAAATATCTCCCCAATTTAATCCTAATGCTTGGCTACCAAACTTAAAAATTAAAGCTTGAACCATCATTGGTGTACCACGTAAAACAGTCGAATAAATACTGCAGATACCTTTTATAATATATTTAAATGTTTTAACAACTCCATTATCGATTTCCTTACTTTTTAAATTTTTTCCATATGCTAAGAAAATCCCTAAAAATAATCCTACAAAAGTACCAACTATAGCTAAGATTACTGTTGTAATAATTGCATAAATGATAAAAGTAAAATTTTGTCCTAAAACATTCCGCATCTTCTCAAAATCTATCATTATGCGTTTTCTGCGCTTCTAGAAGCTGCATCCCCCATCATTTTATTTCTTTCTTCATCGCTTAACTTTGATAAAGCGGCATTAATTTCATCAGCTAATTCTGCATTTCCTTTTTTAACTCCGATTGAAACTGAAAGGCCGTTTAAGTCTTCTTCGCTTAAAAAACTCTTATAATCACAATAAAGAACACTTAATCCACCAAGATTTGTCATTGTTTCGATAACAGGGAGTTCAGCTGGCATTGCAAAAGAAACTCCACCTTTAACTTCGTTTGCTGCAGAAGGATAAGTACTTTGTGGATTAGCATGTCTAATAGTTTTTCCTTGATCATTATTTACAAAATAAGTATCAATAAATCCATCGCCGACAACATTTGCTTGGCAAACTAAAGTTTGACCATCAAATAATTCAAGTAATTGTTCATAACTAGCAGGGTTTTCTTTTGTGCCATAACCTTCAGGCATATCTTCAGTTCTAATTAAAAAAGCTAGGTCACTAGTTAAATATGGATCAGTAAAATCAATTGATTTTCTTCTTTCAGGCGTATCGGTCATTCCAGCTAAAACTAAATTGACCTCATCTTGTTGAAGTGAAGGTATTAAACTATCCCAAACAATTCTTTTGATATAAACATCTTTACCAGTTTCATCGCTTAAATATTTAGCAATAGCAACATCATATCCATCAGCGTATTCATTAGTTCCATAAATAGGAATGGTGTATTCACTTGAAGTATATGTTGTCCAGTTAAATGGTTGATAATTTGCTTCCATACCAATAACTAAAACATCGTTAGAAACAGTTAAACCACTATTTCCACAAGAAGTTAATACGGTGCCATATAAAGAAATTGCGACACCAAAAATTAATAATTTTCTATTCATTTTAAATCTCCTTTAAAATAAAAGATTGCATCGCTCGATGCAATCTATAATTTTCATTAAGAAGATTCACACCGATAGCGCCTCTAGATAAACTAGGAGTCTAAAGGATGTTCTCCCATAGCCCAATCAAATCCAATACCTTGAATTTGTTTCGGCGATTTTGCCTTTCATTAACTTCATCGGACGTCTCCTCCATTAACTACTAATCGTAATCGCGCCTCTATCAATCTTTACAAATCAATATATTAATAGAATTTTATAATTTAGCAAGTATTTTTTTATATAATTTAGAAATTTGAACCATTAAATCCCCAATTTTTAGTAAAGAAATAAGAAATATATATTCTTGAACCATCAATATCTAGTTCTTTTTGTAAATATGAAGTCAATAATGAAGTGAAATTATCTAAAACTTGGCTAGAATAAGAATCACCATAAATTAAGACTTTTATCATGATTGCACCCTTATCACTTCCTTTAAAATATAAAGAAGTTTTATCGTTAATGTTTACCATTAACCAGTTTTCGCTTTTTCCCGGTAATTCTTTAATTAAATTACCTAGTTTTGATTTAACTTCATTTTTTAATTCTTTGCTTATTTCTATATTCGTATTTAATTCAATATAAGGCATGTTTCTTTCCTCCGACTATATTAATTTTATATTAATTTTCTCAAAAATTAGCATAAATTTTAAAAAATTTCCGTTCTTGTACTACGTACGGGTAGGGTTTCCATTTATTATAAAAATCCCATTTTTATAATATATATGTATTTTTATAATTAATATTACTTTTATTAAGATACCCTTAAACTTATTAAGATAGTATTATTTTTATTTTAAATAATTGGTATTTATTTGACTTAATAAAAATAAAATAATTAAATATTTTTTATATTTTTTTATCGAGGGAGTATATGAAAGAAATTGTTTTAAACGAAGAGGAAATTCAAGAAGCTGTTAAAAGAGTTGCTGAAGAATTAAAAGAAAAATTTAAAAATAACGATTCCATCCCAGTATTTATCGGAGTATTAAAAGGAGCAATGCCTTTTATGATGGATTTACTTAAATATTATGATTTGCCAGTTATTGAAGATTTTATCCAAGTATCATCTTATGATGGCACTTCTTCAACCGGTGTAATTCATTTAAAAAAAGATATTACTGAAAACGTTAAAAATAAAGATATTGTTTTAATCGAAGATATTGTCGACACTGGAACTACTCTTTCCTATTTAAAACAATATTTCAAAATTAAATATCAACCAAGATCAATAACAATCGTTTCTTTTTTAGATAAGAAACCATTAAGAAAAGTAGATTTAGATGCTGATTTTGTTGGAGTTACTTTAACTAAAAATCAATTTCTTGTTGGATATGGTCTTGACTACAATGAAATTAAAAGAAATACACCTTTTATTTTTATTCCTGACGAAAATGAAATTGATGAATGGAATAAAATATTAAAAAATAACGAAGAAAAATAAAAGGACGTTTTGTCCTTTTTATTTAGCTTTTATAATCTTTCAAAATTACATGCATGTTTTGAAATATGTACTTTAAAATATCTATCTTCTGGATACTTTTCTTTTAAAATCTTATCAAATTCATCAACAAAATCATTTTTTATAAATGCTAAAACAGTACCTTTAAATCCGCCACCATGAATTCTAATAGCACCATGTTCTCCAATAATTGGAGTCAATTCATCAATAATTGATTGAGGCGAATTTTCATATTCTCCTTTAACAAAGGTATTTTCAAGATTTATGTTAGACGAATCTTGAGAAGCACGAATAGAACTTAAAAATTCTTCTAAGTTATTTGTTTCAACAGCTTTTTTTGCATTTAAAACGTTAGCATTTTCAATAAAGAAATGTTTTGCTTTCCTTTTTACACTATCTTCAACATCAAGATTATCAATTTTTTCTAAAATATTATTTGTATCAACAATATCTCTTAAAAATTCCTTTCCTTCTAAAAGATGAGCAACTTTTTTCATTGAATCAGGAATTGCTGCATATAAAGGCGTTAACGAAGAATGATCTCCAACTGATTTAACTAAATAAAGAGTTAAAGGTAAATTAAATGGTAAAGTTGTAATCGTTGGATTATTTATATTCTTAAAATCAATGAAGTTAGATGAATCAAATGAAGTACCGATTTGATCTAATAAACCACAAGGCTTTTTAAAATAGACATTTTCAGCAAATTGACCAGTTTTAGCAATTTCTAATGGGGTAATTTTGCCTTCGTTAAATAAACAAGAAATTGCATAACCAAATAATGATTCAATTGCTGCTGAAGAAGAAACACCACTACCATCAGGAATTTCGCTATCTATAAACATTTTAAATCCACCGATTTTATAGCCTAATTCTTTTAGTTTAAATAATATTCCTTTGGCAAGACCAATAGTTTTACCATTGATCTCATCGCTATTTTCTAAATCATTGATATTAAAAGAAAATTCTTTATATCCTTTTGATTTAATTATAACTTCTTCACCATTAAGTGATAAGCAAGCTCTTGCTCTTAAAGAGCAATTAGCAACTAAACACAACCCATGATTGTGATCTGTATGATTTCCAATTATTTCAAAACGACCGCCCGTATCAATGGAAAATTGAGGTTTTTCATTGAAAAATTCTTCAAATAAAGTATTAACTTCCATAATTTCTCCTTTAAAATTCTATTGAATTTATAAATCTATCAATTCCTTCATTGCCTTTATCATTATCTTTAAATACTGCTGTATTCATTAAAATATTACGGCATACATTATTAATATAATCTTTAATATCATCATCAATTGTAAATTCATTATAATTTTTTGCGAGTTCATGAATCATATTGAGGAACAATTTATCAAAATCTGGGTATTTTGAAACAATTTCTTCATCGCTTAAAATATTTTTTAAACAATCCTTAATTTGATTTGTTTGTCTTACTAATCTTGCTGGAAGAATAAATAATCCCATTGCTTCAATAATTCCAATACCTTCATGTTTAATGTGATGATATTCTGGGTGAGCGTGGAAAATTCCATCAGGATATTCTTCGTTACATCTATTATTTCTTAAAATTAAATATAAAGAATAAATATCTCCGTCTTTTTTAACGCATGGTGTAACGGTTGAATGTGCTACCCCATCGCTAAAAGATAAAATATCATTCTCTAAATCATCATAATTTCTCCATTTTGTAAGAATTTTTGTTGCAATATCAACAATATCTTCTTTATTTTTGCCTTGAATTAAAAGAGTAGAATTATACCAATCAAGTAAATAAAGTTTTGAATCATGATTTGATAATTGGTATTCTTTTTTTGGTTTTGCATGCATAATTGGTAATCTATGTTCACCGCCTTGATAATGTTCATGATTCAAAATAGAGCCACCTACAATAGGTAAATCTGCATTACTACCTATAAAGAAATAAGGGAATTCATCAACAAAAGTTAAAAGTTTTTTAAATGTTGATTCATTAATAACCATGTTTGAATGCGTATCTTTAAATACAATGCAATGCATATTAAAATAACCATATGGAGAATATTGAATATACCAATTCTCATCCTCTAGTTTTAAAGGTATTGTTCTTATATTTTCTCTTGCTGGATGATCATCTCTTCCATAATAGCCAAGGTTTTCTTTACATAATAAACAAGAAGGATACTTAACATCGCTAGCTTTTGGTTTAACTAATAATTTAGCAATATCTTTATTGTTTTTTTCAGGTTTAGAGAGATTTATTGAAACTTCAATGTTTTTATTTGGATAATTTGAAGTCCATAATAAATTCTTATCAATTTTTGATTTTTTTACATAATCATTTTTAATAGATAAATCATAAAGATAATCTAAAGCTTCTTTATCGCTTTTATTTTTAAAAATAGAATTAAATTTAGCAATAACACTTGATGGTCTAGGAGTTAAAAAGCCATATATTTTTGTTATTTTTCTATCTATTTCATTTTCGCTTAATGTTTTTGTTTCGTTTAAATAGTTTGTTAAAATTTCTGTAAAATAATCTGGATTTTTAAAAGAATCAATTTTAGAAATATTAACGCATACTTCTTTAAAAGAAGGTATTTCTAATTCACCTAAAATAATATTTCTAAAATAAATTAGATCATCATCAGCAATATCGAAATTAACTTTCGCATATCTGATAAGCTCATTAATCGTTAAATTGATATCCATAAAATCTCCCTATTTTTCTAAAATAATATATTCAATATAATGATTATATTTTTGTCCTTTTTCATAGAAAATCGAATCTTTATCGAGTATATATAATTGAGGCTCTAATGCGATTGCTCTTCTTTCTCTTAAATTCGAATTATTAACAAATTTAATTGGTGTTAAAGAAGAATCACAATAAATATTCATAGCAGGGTAATCCGTTTTTAATTTTATAGAATATTTATCATTTTCTAATAAAACTTTGTTAATTTTATTATCAAAAACAAATGTATTATCAATAGTTCCAATAGGAAGTTTAGAAGCTTTATCAAGTCTAGATTTTAATTTTGTTTTTCTATTAAATAATAAATAATCAGGAGTATCAATTGTATCAACCATTAAAAGATCATCGTTAACTTTTCCAATTTTTGAAGCGTTAAATTTTAAAGAATAATCGTTAATATTGACTGTATTTAAATTCCAATAAATATGATTTGATAAGCTCAACAAACTATCTTCTTTAATATTGGCTTTTTGTATGATTTTAAAGCCTGGTTTATTTTTATATAAAGAATAGATATTATAAATTTTTACCTTTCCATTAAAACCATTTTCTCCTTTTCTTGGAGAAATTGAGAAAATAACATCAATTTTATTTTTAGTTTCTTTTATTTTATATTTCCATTTTTTAAAAGATAAAGAAGTAAAAACTCCACCATGAAGACAAATATTATTTCCAGTATCTTTTAAATGATATTTAACTCCATTATTTTCATAATCAACCGGAAGTCTTCCAGCAACCATTCCTAATGTTTTATTAAAGAATTGAGGCGATAATAAAAATTTATCTTTATCTTCTAATTCTAAAATCAAAGGTATGTTATTTTTTTTTAACGAATATAAACTTGCTCCGCATGAAGAAAAAACATACTCAAAATCGTTAGCTTTAATCTTTATAAAGTCAAAATTATCATTAAATTTTTCGATTATAGGCTCCATATTAAACTCCCACAGTTAATTAATTATTTAAAAAACCTCATATATTTTAGCAATATACGAGGCAATATTCTATATTCGAGATACTTTAATTTACATTAAAATTGATTATTTTCTCTTTTTTAATGCGTGTTTAATAATTCCTATTGTTCCAACAATTAAAACACCGCCTGCGATAACAGAAACGACTATTATAGAAGGAAGGAATAAATTAAATAATCCATCACTTTCTAACCTATTATTAATTAAAAATTCTGAATATGAAGTATTAAAACGAATTAAATCATTTTCACTTGTTGCGGCTTGATAATTTATCTCAGCAGTTGATTCTCCATCAACAGCTTCAACATTTATAAATAAACCATCTAGTAATAACCCATATAAAACCTCATTTGTAAAATTGATTAACTCGTCATTATAATCGACCAATTTTAAATAATAGGATTTATTATTTCTTTCTTCTTTTTCTAATTTTATTGATGAAGAAACTTCGTTTCCGGCAATAATAACATTTTCATCAATAAAATATTTAGCAAAAGTTGAATTTTTATCATTATTAATAACCGAAATAAATAAATCACTTGAAGAATATTCATTTAAATTGATTTCAAAATAGCTTCTATAAACACCTATGTTAGAAATTTTAATAGAATTATTAGCTGCATTATTAATTAAAACTTTATAACTATCCTGTTCTCTAACATAAACTCTTAAGATATTGTTATATAAAGTAATATCATAAATTGATGGAATCGATTTAAAACTTTCACCTAAATGCAAGACATATTTAGAAGTAAACTTTTCACCATTTACAAGTTCGAACTCAAATAAAAAATTATAAGTTCCATCAGGATATAAATAATCCCCATACCCATCATCATAAACAAGAGGAATATAACAATAACTTCGATGAGTAAAATATTCATTATTCATTAGATAACTATTTTGTTGCAAAATATAACTTCTATGTAATTCATGTGCTAAATCATTATAAGGAGCTGAATCTTTAAAATAATAAGTCTCAATTACGTTATTATTACTATCAAATAAAGTGACTTCATTATCAACAACGCTTCTTAACATGAATAATTGAATAATTAAACCTTTTGAATCAGGATATTCGCCAGTATAAATATGATAAATTTCATTTTCTTCATCATAAATATATTCCATATATTTATATTGCTTAATCAATGAGAAAGTAGAAGGTAAAATATTACGAATATAATACTTTTCATTATCTCCGATTAAAAAATAAGAACCTGTATAAGCATTGACTAAACCATAATTTTCTCTTAAATAATCATCCATAATATCGGATTCATATACTTTATTTGAATCTTTTTCAAAAGAAAAATCTTCATATGGTTTTAAGGAATTATAATCTCCATAAAAACCTAAAAAAGGCATATTTAAACTATTTTCTTCGCTTTCAAAAACTAAATATCCTTCAATATATGTGCCATTTTCAAATCTATCTAGATATTCTCTTGATGAAGAAGAAATAATTTCATTAATTTTTATCTTATTTTCACCAACTTTACTTTGATATGAAGTAGAAATAACTTTAGATTCTAATAAAACATCATCACTATTAATAAGTTCAACGTCTTTATCTTTAAACTTATCATTAATGATTTTTGGAGCCATGATATTTAACGTTATTTTATAATTATGAGATGTTTCTTCTTCAATTAAAGTAACTTCCTCATTAAAAATACCATTTCTTATCGTATATGAATTTCCTAATTCCATTTGATTTTTATCATTATATGAAAGATAAGATGAAGAATTATATGTAGCATCAACGTTTATTAATCCATTCCCTTGTCTTCTTGGCGAAATAAAAGTGCCAAATTCATCTTTTAATAAAGTTGTATTTGAGAAAATTTTGTTTCTTATATTCTTTGCTGCTGCTTCTCTTGAAGAACTATTTTCAATATTATAAGAAGATAATAATGAAATATAAGCACCCATTAAGTTTGGTGAAGCCATAGATGTTCCACTTAAAAAATAATAGGCGTCATTTAAATAATAGTTACCACTTGTAGGAGATCCACTTGGTTTATAATAACTATAAGCACCATAAACATTTGTTCCTGGAGCAGCTAAATCTGGTTTTAAAGATAAATCGGCATTAGCTCCTAAAGAAGATGAACCAGACATTTCTTCATGAAAAAAACTAATTTCTTTATTAGAAGCTTCATTTAATCTCTTTCCTGCTTCATAAGTTACGATTGCAACAGGGATATTAATATAAGATAAGTCAAATATTCTATCGCCATATTCATCTATTGTTGTAGGTATTCCTGGGTAATTTTCTAATGTCTCATCATCGATTTTAAAAGAAAATTGAGGTAAATTAGTGTCGCTTTTTTGATTATAAATAATTAAACCAGACGCACCATTTTTAATTGCATAATAAATTTTAGCAGTAAAAGGAAGTTCTCCTCTTTCAACTACTGCAATCTTATTTTTTACATTAATATTTTTATAATCTTTGTCTGCTCCCTTATTAGGAACTAAAACATATTCATAAGTTCCTTCTCCAATCAAGGAAGAAAATCTATATTCATTAGGAAAATCGGTAATATGATAATCATTTGCTCCTTCTTCTAGTCCAACTGAATCAACTATTCTATCAATAAGTTGAATAGATCTTATATTATCAATCAAACCATAAACGTTTGAAACATCATCACTTAAAGTAGAATTAGCTACCGTAATTGAATCTTCGTTTAAAGCCAAATTCCCCATAACACCAGTTTCCACCGATGAAGTTAAAGAATATTCATAATTTGAACCAACAAAGTCATCTCTTCCATCATTTCCAGCAGCAATAAAAACTTGGGTCCCTTTTTCTCTTAAAGCATTTAATATATCATCTACCGCTTTATCAGTAGCATCTTTTGTATAATTTAAAGCACTTCCAAAAGACATATTTACAGCATCAACATCGAGTAAATAAGCATCTTCTAAAGCTTTTAAATAAACGATTGAAGTACACCCTCCTCCATAATCGTTAAAAACTTTCATAAACGCTAATTGAGATTGAGGAGCAATGCCTTTATATCTACCATTTCCAATTGATAAAGAAGAAACATGGCTTCCATGAGTATCTTTAGCTTTTACATCGTTATCGTCATTACAATAATCATAACTAAAAGGAATTTTATCATTAATTCTTTTATAATTTTTTCCATTAAAATCACTATCATTTGCTAAAGTAGCAATATCATTTGAAGTATAGCGGATTGAAGATGAATTAATATTTTGGAAAGCTTCGTGATCATAATTTAATGCACTATCTAAAATAGCGACAATAGTATTTTCTCCATCTTTTATCTCTTCGCCCTTATTCATTTCATTTTCACTATAATTGGTAATCAATATTTCATTTTTCCCTAAATAATTATATGTTGGGTCATTAGGATCAAAATAATATTCAAATTCTTCATAAGCATATTCAACGGTTGATAAAGAATTAATTTTTTCAATATCACTACTATTAACTTTTAAACATATAAAATTAAAAACACCATTTATTTCATCAACTTTACGATAGTTAAACGAAATATTATTTGTTAATTCAACAAAAAAACGACGAGTCATTTCGTCTTTATCAATTGATTCACTATCTTTAATTCTGACAACAATATTTGTATCTAAATCTTTTTTATTTGGATTTTCTTTTTTTGTATATAAAGCAAAAGAAAAAGCAAATATAGAAGCACAAAATACAAGTAATCCTTTATTTTTCATCCTCAATATTATAACAATGTTTGTAATTTCGATAAAGATAAACGCGTTTAAAGTAAAATAAAAAACTATTTTTTAAAGATTGTAAAGCGAATATAATAATAAAAGATGTCAATTAATTTAACCAAACTACGCAAAGATTTTTTCAATCTATTTTTCAAAGAAGATTTATATAATATGAATATTCTTCGTTTTTGTAACTTATTAGATATCTCTGAATCTTATTATCATAAAAAGATATGTAGTAAAGAAAGCATCATTGTCGATTCTTTTAACGAATATTTAGACAAACTTAAAATTGCAAGAAATTATCCAAAACAAATAATGAGTGATTATAATTATGAAATATTTAAAACTATCACTAAACATGATTTAACAGATATGTTCTTTCAAAATTTGGATAATTATTTAATGGTTTTTAAAGATTGCTACTTATCATATTTTGCTAAAGTTCTTAAAGATGCTGTTATTTTTGATTATTCTGGAAAAATCTTAAATGCGAGATTTTTTATATTAAATAATTTTGATTTATTGAAAAACTCTTTATATTTAAAAAGCGATGAATTTCTTCATAATTAAAAGGGCCTCACTTCAAACGTGAAGCCCTTTTCTTTTTATTTTGTTGATAATAAATTTTGTGTTGTAAGAGATTCCATATTTTCTAATTCAGGATCTTTTGATTCGATATCCGAATTTTTATCATGGACACCAATATATTGGTCTTTAACTCTTTGCATTGAATCGGTAACATCAAATTCACTTAAGATAGCTTTTTCTTTATCAATAGAATTTAAACCTCTTCCAGCTGGAATGAGTTTACCAGTGATAACATTTTCTTTTAAGCCGTGTAAATTATCGGTTTTACCTTTAATTGCAGCATCAGTTAAGACTCTTGTTGTTTCTTGGAATGAAGCGGCTGAAAGGAATGATTCAGTTTCAAGAGCAGCTTTAGTAATACCTAAAACCAATGGTTTACAGAATGCTGGACGTTTGCCATTTAATAATGCGTCTCTATTCTTTTCTGTAAATTCAGCTAATGAAACTCTTGTTCCTGAAATAAGAGATGTTTCACCTCCATCAACAACAACGACTTTTCTTAACATTTGTCTAACGATAACTTCAATATGTTTATCACTGATTCCAATACCTTGGGAACGATAAACTTTTTGAATTTCTTTAATAATATAACGTTCGACACTACCAACATCAGCACATTCAAGTAATTTTTTAGGTGAAATAGCACCCTCAGTAATTTTGCCACCATTTTTAATATGGTCGCCTTTTCTAACTCTTAAACGTGCGCCAAATGAAGTTGTATATTCTTTAAATTCTAAGTCGTTTTCAACTTTAACTGTATAAATACCGTTATTTTCTCTAATATCAGTAACAGTTCCGCTGATTTCGGAAATTGTAGCTTCACCTTTTGGTGTTCTAGCTTCGAACAATTCTTGGACTCTAGGGAGACCTTGAGTAATATCTTCAGTTGTAGCAACACCACCAGTATGGAATGTTCTCATAGTTAATTGAGTACCTGGTTCACCAATTGATTGAGCAGCCATAATACCAACAGCTTCACCAATGTCAACAAGTTTACCTGTAGCTAAGTTTCTTCCATAGCAGTGTACACAAACGCCGTCTTTTGTTTCACACCCAAATAATGATCTAATTTCAACTTGAGTGATGCCAGCATCAACAATTTTTTGAGCTGTATCTTCTTCAATTAATTGATCTGCTGGAATAATTAATTCTCCAGTATTTGGATTATAAATATTATGACAGCTAAATCTACCTACAAGTCTATCAAATAATTTAACGATAACTGTACCTTGAGCAGTATCTACGATATCGCTAACAATCGTACCATGGTCAGAATGACAATCTTCTTCTCTAACGATAACATCTTGAGAAACATCGACTAATCTTCTTGTTAAATAACCAGAGTCAGCAGTTTTTAAAGCGGTATCAGCTCCACCTTTTCTAGCACCATGAGTACCAGTAAAGAATTCGCTAACATTTAATCCTTCTCTAAAACATGATTTAACTGGAATTTCAATAGTATCACCAGAAGTAGAACCCATAAGTCCTCTCATACCCATAAGTTGAGTATAGTTAGATTTACTACCTCTAGCTCCAGAATGCCACATAATATAAAGAGGGTTTCTTGTATCACTCTTTAATACCTTTTCAACATCGTTTCCGACTTCTGAGTTAATTTTTGTCCATAATCCGACAACTAAGTTATGTCTTTCATCATCAGTTAAGAATCCTTTTTCATAGAGATTTTCAATTTTTTCGACTTGTTCATCACCTTTCTTGATTAATTCATTCTTATTTGGAAGGACATAAATATCGGAAATAGCGACTGTTAAGCCTGAAATTGTTGAATATTTATATCCATAGTCTTTAATCTTATCAAGGATTGCTGAAGTTTTTGTTGTGCCATATTTTGCATAAACTTCGTCGATAATTGAAGTAATATATTTTTTCTCGATAGCTTCACGAGTTGGAGTATTTTTAATAACTTCTTTAATATTAGAACCTTTTTTAACAAAGAATTCAGGTAAAGTTTCCTTTAAATTTCTCTTGTCATTTGAATTAATATAAGGGAAATCGCTTGGGAATATAAGGTTAAAGATAATTTTACCAACAGTTGTTATGACATATGATTCATTTTGTTCTGGTGTAAAAATCTTCTTTCTTAAAGCTTTTGCTGGAAGAGCTATTCTGTTATGAAGATGGATTTTTCCTAATTCATAACATTTAATACATTCATCAATATCTTTAAATACTTTACCTTCCATATTAATGAAGCTTCTATATCTTTCTGCCTCATCTAAATCGCCATTATCTTCATATTTTTTTGCTTTCTTAAGGAAATCTTCCTCGTTAGCTTCCATAGTTAAATAATAGTTACCGATTAAGATATCTTGTGAAGGAGTAACAATTGGTTTTCCATCTTTTGGAGCAAGAATATTATTTGAAGCAAGCATTAAATCAATAGCTTCTTCTTGTGCTGCTTTACCAAGTGGAACGTGAACAGCCATTTGGTCACCATCGAAGTCAGCGTTAAATCCTGTACAAACGAGTGGATGTAATCTAATAGCTCTTCCCTCAACTAAAATTGGTTGGAAAGCTTGAATACCTAAACGGTGAAGGGTAGGAGCACGGTTTAATAAGACAGGATGGTAAGAAATAATTCTTTCAACGATATCATAAACATCGTTATCTTTGTCGTTAATCTTACGATCTGCTTGTCTATGTAATGAGCACTTGCCTTCTTTAATTAAAATTGCAGCAATAAATGGTCTTAAAAGATTAATTGCCATTTCACGTGGTAAACCACATTGATACATTTTTAATTTAGGGCCAATTGCAATAACGGAACGGCCTGAATAGTCGACTCTCTTACCGAGTAAATTTTGTCTAAATCTACCTTGTTTACCTTTTAAAGCACCGGAAAGTGATTTATATGGTCTTCCATTTTGACCCGTAACAGGTTTTCCATTTCTTCTTCCATTATCAATTAAAGCATCAACTGCTTCTTGTAACATTCTCTTTTCATTAACAAGAATAACAGTTGGAGCATTCATATCTTGTAATTTCTTTAAACGATTATTACGAGTAATGATTCTTCTATATAAATCGTTTAAATCAGATGTAGCAAAACGGCCACCATCAAGTTGAAGCATAGGTCTTAAATCTGGTGGAATAACTGGGACAGCATCTAATACCATCCATTCAGGTTTATTTTCAGATTTAATAAATGCATCTAAAACTTCTAATCTTTTTGTTAATTTTGTTAATTTTTGTCCTGAAGCTTTACGAATTTCTTCGTTAACTCTATTAAATTCTTCTTCTAAATTAACTTCTTGTAATAAACGTTTAACAGCCTCAGCGCCTTCACCAAATTCAACGCCGAGTTTTTCAGAAATGAATTCAGCATTTGAATAGAAATCGAAAGGATCTCTTAATCTTTCTAAGCCTTCAAGTAAATCTTGAGCTTTTGAATAATCATATGTGCCAGGTTCAAGTGTTTCTTGAATTTCTTTGATAGTTGCTGTAAAAGCTTCTCTACCTTTTGCATCATCCAAGAATTGTTTATATTGTAAAGTTTTTGAAGTTCCTGCATTTAAACAAACGTGTGCACTATAATAAACGATTTCTTCAAGATCTTTTGGTGACATATCTAATACTAAAGCCATTCTTGAAGGAATACCTTTTAAATACCAAATATGAGAACAAGGAGAAGCTAATTCGATATGACCGACTCTTTCTCTTCTAACTTCTTTTGAAATAACTTCAACGCCACATTTTTCACAAACAACCCCTGCGTATCTGCTCTTTTTATATTTTCCACAGTGACATTCAAAATCTTTTGAAGGACCAAAAATTCTTTCACAGAATAAGCCATCCATCTCAGGCTTTTGTGAACGATAGTTAATTGTTTCTGGTTTAGTAACTTCACCGTGTGAAAGTTGTCTAATTTTATCTGGGGAAGCAAGTCCGATTTTAATTGAAGCTAAATTATTTACATCAAACATAATCTCTCCTCCTTATTAGTTTAATAATTCATCGATGGTTTCATCTATTGAGTCTTGATCATCATCGCCATCAAATGGAACATTATTATCTCCTCCGTAGTTTTTAACACTTCTAAGAGATTGTTGTTCTTCTTTTTGAGTCTCTCTTGCGAGTTGATCCATATCAATGATCTTTCCATTCTTATCTTTAAGTTCAACATTTAAAGCTAAACCTTGTAATTCTTTAGTTAAAACTTTAAATGCTTCTGGGATTGATGGAGTTGGAAGTGGTCTTCCTTTAATAATAGATTCATAGGTCTTTCTTCTACCGACTCTATCATCTGATTTAATAGTCATCATTTCTTGTAATGTGTATGCAGCACCATAAGCTTCAAGTGCCCAAACTTCCATTTCACCAAATCTTTGACCACCGTTTTGTGCTTTACCTCCTAAAGGTTGTTGTGTAACCATTGAATAAGGTCCAGTAGCACGAGCATGTAATTTATCATCAACCATGTGAACAAGTTTAATCATATACATGACTCCAACATTAATTCTGTCATCAAACTTTTCACCGGTTCTTCCATCATACAATGTATATTTACCATCTTTTGAACATTTTGCTTCTTCCATCATGACCATAATTTCATCATTGGAAATACCATCAAAAACAGGAGTTGCAACTTTTAAACCACCAAGTTTTTTACAAGCCATACCTAAATGGACTTCAAGAACTTGACCAATGTTCATACGTGAAGGGACACCTTGAGGATTTAATAAAATATCGACTGGTGTACCATCTTCCATAAATGGCATATCTTCTTGAGGTACGATACAAGAAATAACACCTTTATTTCCGTGTCTTCCTGACATCTTATCACCTTCAGAAATCTTTCTCTTTTGAACGACATAAACTCTAATTTTCTTTAAAACGCCTGGGGAAAGTTCATCTTTGTTTTCACGTGAAAATACTTTAACAGCTAAAACTGTACCAGCGCCACCATGAGGAACTCTTAAAGATGTATCCTTACCATCTTTTGATTTATCACCAAAGATAGCATCAAGTAATTTTTGATCAGGAGTTGGTTCGCTTTGTCCTTTTGGAGTAACTTTACCAACTAAAATGTCGCCTTCTTTAACATCAGTACCAACAATGACAATACCATCTTGGTCTAAGTTAATTTTTCCTTTTTCGCCAATATTTGGAACGTCTGCTGTAATTAATTCTTTACCATTTTTAGTTTCACGACATTCAACTTCATATTGTTCAATATGAATAGTAGTATAAACATCTTCTTTAACTAAACGATCAGACATGATGACAGCATCTTCGTAGTTATATCCTTCCCAAGTCATGAAAGCGATAGTTACATTTTGACCTAAAGCTAAATCGCCATTTTCCATTGAAGGACCATCAGCAATAATATCGCCTTTTTTAACTTGTTGTCCGACTTTTACAATTGAAGTTTGATTTGTACAAGTTCCTTGGTTACTTCTTTCAAATTTTTGTAAATGGTAGGTTCTTTCACCTTCTTTTTCCATTACTCTTATTTGTTTAGAATCGCTATATGTAACAATACCATCATCGACAGCAATAACAGCTAATCCACAGTCATGGGCAATTTTATTTTCTAAACCAGTTCCAATATATGGAGCATGTGGTCTTAAAAGAGGCAATGCTTGTCTTTGCATGTTAGCACCCATTAAGGCTCTATGGTTATCATCGTTTTCAAGGAATGGAATACATGCCGTAGCGACAGAGACAATTTGCATTGGAGATTCATCAATAAAATCAACTAAATGTCTATCGACTAAAACATTTTGACCATTATATCTTGCGACAACTTTATCGCCGACTAAATATCCATCTTTAATGTCATCTCTTGTTGCTTGAGCAATAAAGTGATTATTTTCATCTGCAGCTGAGAAATATTCAGTTTCTTCACTAATTTTTCCAGTTTCTTTATCAACCTTTCTATATGGAGTTTCAATAAATCCATATTTATCAACCTTAGCATATGTTGCAAGGTTATTAATTAAACCAATGTTTTGACCTTCAGGTGTTTCAATAGGACAGATTCTTCCATAATGAGTAAAGTGAACGTCTCTGACTTCCATAGAAGCTCTATCTCTTGTAATACCACCTGGACCTAAAGCAGAAATTCTTCTCTTATTAGCAAGTTCAGCAAGTGGATTAGTTTGGTCCATAAATTGTGAAAGTTGTGAAGAAGCAAAGAATTCTCTAATTGCGCTAGATAATGGTCTAATATTAATTAAACTTTTTGGTGTAACTTCTCTTAAACTATCTCCAGCGGTAATAGACATTTTTTGAGTAACACTCTTTGCCATTTTTGTTAAACCAATTCTGAATTGAGTTTGGATAAGTTCACCAACACATCTAATACGTCTATTGGATAAATGGTCAATATCATCAACACTTCCAAATCCATCCATTAAATTAAGGAAGTATGAGAAAATTGCAACAATATCAGAAATTGTTACTCTTGAAATTTTTAAATTCAAATCTGTTCCAATAACATTAGAAACTAAATCTTTATTATCGTTATTGTAAACTTTAACGATATTGACAACGCTATTCTTATCAAGTCTTTCATTAACTGCTAAAACCTTTTGATGAGCTCCTTTTTCGAAGAATTCTTCGTTTTGGAGATCTTCAACCATTTCTCTTGTTAATAAAGTACCTTTTGTATATTTAACTTCACCATTAGCATCGATTAAATCTTCAGCAAGGATTCTATTAATTAAACGATTATAGATTCCTAACTTGTTTTTATATTTAAATCTACCAGCTCTACCTAAATCATATCTTTTTTCATCAAAGAATTTTTGAACCATAAAATTAACAATTCCTTCATCGTTAAATGGTTCGCCTGGTTTTAACTTAGTAAAAATAAATGTTAATGCAGTATTTTCAGTAATTTTAGCAACTGCATCGCTCTTAATTGGATCTTTATCCCAAGTTTTAGTTAATACTTCTCTTTCTCCGAAAAGATTAACTACTTCTTCTTGAGTAGTAAAACCTAAAGCTTTGAGTAAAATTGTTGCAGGCATTTTTCTTTGTCTATCAATTCTTACCCATAAAAAACCTTTAGTATCACTTTCAAATTCTAACCATGTACCTCTTGAAGGAATAAGGTCAGCATTGTATACAAAAAGACCGTTTTTTGTATCCATTGTTTTTGATAAATATGCACCTGGAGATCTAACAATTTGTGAAACGATAACTCTTTCGGCACCATTTACAATAAAAGTACCGCTATCTGTCATGAGAGGAATATCACCCATGAAGACATCACTAGTAACAATTTGTCCATTGTTATTTTTATCAATTAATGCAAGATTAACTGTTAATGGAGCACAATATGTTAAATCTTTTTCTTTACATTCTAGATATGAATATTTTGGTTCTTCAATCTTGAATGAACGATAATCAAGTGTCATTGAACCATTGTTTGAAACAATTGGAAATACGTCTCTGAAGACTTCATCGATACCATCTTTTAAGAAAGATCTGTATGAATCAGTTTGAATTTCACACAAATAAGGCAAGTCTAAATGACCACTGATTTTAGAAAAATTAATACGATCATTATTAAGTTTTGGATAATCTTTATATGATTTCATTACTTTCTCCTTTTTATTAATTACTTGATTCAAGGACATAGTAGCCTTTATCTTTTTCAATAATTTCTACTTTATTAAATAAAGTTTCTAAATATTTTTTATGAGATAAAGCACCCTTGTCTTTTCTTATAACGATAAGAAGCGACCCTTTGTCAAAGAGTTTATCTTTTGCTTCTTTATAAAGTTTAAAACAAACATCTTTTCCGGCCGATATAGGGGAGTTTAATAAGATATGATTGAATTTTTTATCAATATTTTCTAATCCGTTTGATAAATAAACATCAGCAAACATATCATTTAAAGTTAAACTCTTTTTTGTTAATTCAACACAATAAGGATTTATATCTGAAAAAGATACATTTACATCGTTGGAAAATATTTTTTTGATAGAAATTCCTATAATCCCATTTCCCGATCCCAAATCTAGGATATCGCCTTTTAACGGTAAAGCAATGATAGTATTAATAAAAATTCGTGTTCCTAAATCAACTCGATATTTAGAGAATGTCCCTTTATCACTTACCACCATTATTTTTTCATTTTTCACGATAAAATCCACGATTTTTGGATTTTTCGCTAGAGTTGTGTCTTCAATAAAATAATGGCTCATTTTGCATTCCTTTAAATAGGCAAAAACCTGCCCCTATAAATTTATAGAAGCAGGTTAATTAAATTAAAGTTAAAACTATTTAATTTCAACTTCTGCACCAGCAGCAACTAAAGCTTTCTTGTGTTCTTCTGCTTCGACTGGTGAAATGTGTTCTTTGACTGGGCTTGGTGCTGCATCAACTAATTTTTTAGCATCCATTAAGCCTAATCCTGTAATAGCTTGAACTGCTTTAATAACAGCAACTTTGCTTCCGCCAACTGATTTTAAGATTAAAGAAACTTCACTTGGTCCTTTCTTTTCTTCTTCTTCAGCTGGAGCAGCACCAGCAGCAACTGGAGCAGCAGCTGTAACACCGAATTCTTCTTCGATTGCTTTTACTAAATCATTTAATTCAACAACTGTCATTTCTTTAACAGCAGCGATAATTTCTTCATTTGTTAATTTTGCCATAAATATTTTTTCCTCCTAAATTTCAATAGCAAATGCTTACTTCTTTTCGCTTACTTGAGATAAACTGTAAGCTAAGTTTCTCATTGGAGCTTGTAATACGCTTAATAACATAGAAACAAGTCCTTCTTTTGATGGTAATGCTGCGAGAACTTTAATATAATCAGCATTCTTTAAATTTCCATCGATAACGCCACCTTTAATGACGAGATTTTCGTTTCTTTTAGCAAATTTTGTAATTGCTTTTAAAGAACCGTTTGTTGGATCTTTTAAGAAAATATAAATGTTTGGTCCGGCTAAATATTCATCAATTCCATCATAATCTTCTCTTAATGCTCTTGAAACTAATGAATTTTTATAAACATTAGCTTTTGCATCAAGTTTTGCTAAATCTTTTCTTAAAGAAGAGATTTCAGCAACTGTTAATCCACGGTATTCGCAAATAACGAAACTATGATTTTCATTGACAAGGTCTTTAACTTCACCAACGACACCTTCTTTTTCCTTTAAGACGTCTTGATTCATCTTTTACCTCCTTATATATTGAGGATATATATACAATAAGGTTTAATTTATCTATTTTTAACCTCGGTAACATAATTAAGGCTAAACCCGTTACTGTCTTTGGTATATTTATCCTACAAAACTAATTTAATTAATCACCAACTGCTAATTTAATTGATGGACCCATAGTTGTTGCAAGGTGGCATGATTTAACATAAACACCTTTAACACTTGCTGGTCTAACTTTTAAGATTTGGTTAACAACAGCGTTAACGTTTTCTTCTAATTTAGCTGGCTCGAATGAACATTTACCAACTGCTAAGTTTACGTTTCCGTCTTTATCAGCACGATATTCAACCTTACCCGCTTTAAGTTCGGTGACCATTTTTGTGATATCTGGTCCAACTGTTCCAGTTTTTGGGTTTGGCATTAATCCTTTAGGACCTAAGATACGACCTAATTTACCAATTTCACCCATCATTTCAGGAGTTGCACACATGACATCAAAGTCAAACCATTTTTCATTAGAAATTTTTTCTAATAAATCTTTTCCACCAGCGAAATCAGCGCCAGCAGCTTTTGCTTCATCAACTTTTGAAGTAATAGCACAAACTCTAACATTTTTACCACTACCTGCTGGAAGAATAACTGTTCCTCTAATTTGTTGATCAGCTGCTTTTGTATTAATATTTAAACTAAATGAAATTCCAACTGATGCATCAAATTTAGTTGTTGATGTTTTTCCAATAACTTCAACTGCTTCTTTAACTGTATAAGTTTTCGTTTTATCAACTAATTTTAAAGCAGCTTGATATTTTTTACTGTGTTTCATCTTTTACTCTCCTTTAAAATTAATCAACGACCTTAATGCCCATATTACGAGCACTGCCTTCAACAATTCTACAAGCTGCTTCGATATCGTTTGCGTTTAAATCTGGCATCTTGTATTCAGCAATTTCTTTAATTTGTGCTTTTGTAACTTGACCAACAATATTGGTTTTTGCATTTGCACTACCTTTTGAAATTCCTGCAGCCTTAAGTAAAAGACCAGTAACTGGGGAAGTTTTAATTTCCATATCAAAGGTTTTGTCTTCATAAGCTGTAATAATTACAGGAACAACTTCACCTTTTCTATCGGCTGTTTTAGCATTGAATTCTGTACAGAATTTTGGCATAACAACACCAGCTGATGCTAATTTTGGTCCTGGTTTTGCATCCCCGCCAGGAAGTTCCATTTTAACAACCTTTGCGATTTTTTTACCCATTGTTAAATTCTCCTTTATACAAATAGATATGTAGTATGAAGTATCGCTCTTCTCCTACAAAAAATTATGCACGCAAAATTGTGCTTTATAATTTTATCTCAAAACTAAATTTGTATCAACTATATTTTTAAAAATATCTAAAAAACTCCCAAAATAAGGGAGTTTTTCATTACGAAACATGTACAATTTCAGAGAAGTCAACGTCAACCGGAGTATGTCTTCCAAAGAAAATAACATCAACTTTAACAGTTCCACCTTCTTTATCAATTGAGATGATTGTTCCTTCAACACCATCGAAAGTGCCGTGGATAATCTTAACAAGGTCTCCAACATGGTAGTTTTCATACATAGCAAAATCGACCATACCCATTCTTTTTAAAACAGCTTCAATTTCTCTTGATGTAATTGGAGTAGGTTTTTGTCCACCACCACTTGAACCAGTAATACCAGTAACTTCCGGAGTATTTCTGACAACATACCAAACATCGTCAGTCATAATCATTTCAACGAAGACATAACCTGGATAAAGGTTAACGATTTTATATTTTTGTTCCATCTCTCCTGTTTCTTTATTTCTTCTCATAACAGGATCGCCATTTTTATTAATTGAAGGAACTTTTTCTTCAGCAACAATTACTCTAAAAATATATTTGCTTAAATCATATGTTTCAATTCTTGTTCTAATGTTTTCTGCTGCTTTTTGTTCGTGACCAATAAAAGTAGTAACAGCATACCATTGTTTTTCAGATACTTTTTCTTCACTCATAAAATAACCTCAAAATTTAATTAAATACTTTCAAAAGCATTTCTAAGTTGTTCAAGAATCGTTGCAGTTGCAAGATCCTCAAGCGAAAGGAAAATACCTGCAAAAATTGCAATGCAAATAACAACAACCATTGATGGGATAAAAGTTTCCCTATCTGGCCATTTAATTCTTTTTGTTTCTCGACCTACGCCTTTAAAATATCTTAAGACACTTTTCATATTTTTCCTTCCTTCGTCTTACTTATTTAGATTCTTTATGAATTGTATACTTATTACAACGAGGACAGAATTTTTTTAACTCAATACGAGTATCACGATCCTCTTCTCTTTTTGTTGTAGTATAATTTCTAGCAAGACATTCGCTGCATATTAAAATAACTTTCTTTCTCATATCAATTATTATTTATAACACACAAACTATAAAAAATATAGTGAAACAAGGCTTTGTTGTCAAACATTTTTTGCTTAAATAATTCTAAAAATATTAATAAACAAGTTCTGGTAAAAAATTTTTAATATACTTTTTACACTTTTTTTGAGCAGATTTAAGTTTTCTAAAAGCACATGAATAACATATTTTTAAAATTTCAGAGATTTCATCGATTGTATAAGAATTTGAATATAAAATTAAAATTATTTTCTCATCTTCGGTCAGTTCAGATCTTTTATCGCTAACGATTTTATCTAATACTTCATGACCATTTGAATAGTTTAAATTTCTATCAATTTCAACACCGTTTTCTTGATTTAATAAATACCCAGAATCATAAATAAATTTTTGTAATGATTCGTTTTTGCGTATTCTTTTTCTAAAAAAATCTTTAATTCTTTGAATATAAATAAATTTAAAGAAATCATCAGTTTTATAAAAAATATCTTCAGAATAAATAATTGTTTCAAACGAATCGATTATTAATTCTTCTAAATCTTCATAGAGAATACCAGAAGTATTAACTGAGGATCTCACGTATTTTTTTGTTATTGGCAAAGCAATATTAATGTAGTGATCAAATAAAATTTTTTGTGCGAATTCATCTCCAAGTTTTGATCTGATGTAGACATTATTGTCCATAAATAAACCCTCCTATAGGTTTTTATCGGAGCGTTTATTTTCTTCTTATTTCATAAAAAGCTATTGCAGCAGCATTTGAAGCATTTAAACATGGAGTATGACCATATTGAGGAATTTTTACTAAATCATCACAGTTTTCCCTAACCAATCTAGAAATTCCTTTGCCTTCTGATCCTATAACTAAACAAATATTCCTATTTTTATCTAAATCTTGAATATTAATTTTAGCGTTTCCATCTAATCCATATACCCAAAAAGAATTTTCTTTTATCTTCTCTATGGACCTTGTAAGATTAGTTACTTCACAACATTTAATGTAATTTATAGCTCCTGAAGATATTTTTGCAACTAATGGTGAAAGCGAAACAGAATTAGTTTTTTTATAAATCAAAGCTTCGACATTAAATATTTCGGCACTTCTTATTATCGCCCCTAAATTATTTGGGTCAGTTAATTCATCAAGAATAGCTATGACCCTATTTTCGTTACTGGTTGGTTTTTTTAAAATTTCATCTAAAGAATATAGTTTGTAAGGAGTGATATAAGCCATGCAACTTTGTGAATTCTTGCTTCTAACATATCCATCTAATTCTTTTTTACTTACTCTTTCAATTACAACCTTTTTCTCAGAAGCCAATTTTAGGATCTCCTCGTTTTTAAAATCGTTTGTAATAATAAGCTTTTTAACACGATTTGCTTCTAAAGATTGTCTTACTGAGTTTGTGCCATAAATTATATCCATAAAATCACCTACTAAAATGAAACAAAAATGTCTTAATGTATAAAAACATATATCTTAAATTTTTAAAAAAATATAATATTTTTTATAAAAATTCTAAATTATATTGTAAAAAAAATATTGCAACTAGTGCAATATTTTACATTCGATAGGTTGTATTTCTTGAGTTAATTTCATAACCAACTGTGGCATAGCGTCCTTTTTATCACCGGTTCCTTTAAAAACAATTCTTGATAAATATGAATCTCCATCTTTAACAAGTTCTGATGATAATTCACTAACTTTAATATTATTTTCGTTACAAATATTAATTATTTTATCTAAACTTTTGTCCTCGACTCTTGTAACTATCATAATTACAGCGCTTTTTGAACTAGCTTTTACTTCGATTTTATGGAAGAAAGTTAGGAATAAAAGTGTTAATGCAGTAACAATAAAACCTACTATGAAATAGCCAGCTCCTGAACACATTCCAATAGCCATCGTTATCCAAATAGAAGCCGCACTTGTTAAACCTCTAATAGAAAAGCCATTTTGAATAATAGCTCCTGCTCCTAAAAAGCCTATACCTGTTACTCCAGCTGCTGCTAGTCTCATTGGATCTCTAGTTTCATAACTTCCAGGAGCAGCATAAATTGAAATAATCATGATTAATGCTGAACCTAACCCAATTAAAAGATGAGTTCTAAATCCAGCTGGATGGCCATTTTTTTCTCGTTGCATACCTATAGCGGCAGAAAAGCCAACCGCAAAAATTATTGAAAGAAAAATCAATAATGAAACACCGATACTTTCGCTAACTAAACCATCAAAACCGGTTTCGAAAAAGTTGACAATCCGTCCGTCTATTGACAAAGGCGTCGTATAATTGTTTGTTAATATCATAAAAAATCCTCGAATGAATGGGATTAAATTATATCAAAACTTTTTCTATAATAAACCCTTTTTTATAAGTTCATCTCTTAAAGAATCAGAAAGTTCAAAGTTTTTATTAGCTTTTGCTTCCATATATTGGTTATATAAAGCAATTTCATCATCATCAAATTTTCTATAAGGAACCTCTATTCCTAAAATATATAAAATTTTATTAATTGTATAAAAATTTGATGCAATTACATTTAAATTTCTATCTTTTTTTCTAATTTCGATGTTTGATTCTTTAATTAAATCAAGTAAGTATGTAATTCCGTTTGGAATATTCATGTCGTTACTTAAAGCTTCTAAAAAAGGATTAATTTTAATTGCATCACCATCTAAATCTATCTTATTTAAATTCAATAAAAGATTGGATTGTTTTATAACGAATTCAATTTTATTTAAAATTGCTCTGTTATTTTGTAAAGATTCATCACTAAAATCGATAATTGAGCGATAAGGAGCGTTTAAAAGTAACAATCTTGTTAAATTAGCGCCATATTCTTTAACTGCATCTTTAGCTAAAATAACATTTCCTAAAGATTTAGACATTTTATCGCCATTAATATTCATCATAGCGTTATGAATCCAAAAATTTGCTAAAGCATTACCATCATGAGCTTCGCTTTGAGCGATTTCGTTTTCATGATGTGGGAATTTTAAATCGCTTCCTCCGCCATGAATATCGATTTTTCCTTTAAAAATTGAATGGATCATAACGCAACATTCAGTATGCCATCCTGGGCGTCCTTCACCCCAAGGTGAATTCCATTTAATTCCTACCTTTGTATCTTTCCAAAGTAAAAAATCTAGTGGGGATTTTTTCTTCTCATTAACATCAATACGAGCGCCATTAATAAGGTCGTCTAAGTTAATTTTAGATAACTCTCCATACTTTTTATCGCTTAAAACATCAAAAAATACTTCTCCATCATTAACATAAGCGCTACCTTTTTCAACCAATTCATTAATATAAGTAATGATTTGATTCATGTATTCACTTACACGTGGATTTTCTGAAGCTCTTTTTACATGAAAATCATCAAGTGTTTTTAAATATTCGTTAATATAATAATCAGTTAATTCTTTTTCGGTTATTTTTTCTTCTTGAGCTTTATTAATAATTTTATCATCGACATCAGTAAAATTTGAAATATAAGTGACTTTATAGCCAACTGCTTCTAAAAATTTTCTTAAGGTATCAAAAAAGACAACGGGTCTAATATTTCCAATGTGGGGAAAATTATAAACTGTAGGTCCGCATACATAAATTGAAACTTCGCCTTCTTTAATAGGCTTGAATTCTTCAATTTTATTAGTCAATGAGTTATAAAATTTAATTTCCATAGCCTTACAATTATACAACCATAAATTGATATTTTCTATCTTTAATGCTATCATTTTTAGCGTATGAAAAGATCATTAAGCGGTATTAAACCTACCGGAAAATTAACATTAGGTAATTATATTGGGGCCTTAAAAAATTTCCCAAAATTTCAAGAAGAATACGAAAATTTTATATTTGTTGCTGATTTGCATGCTTTAACTCTTCCTATCGATCCTGAATATTTAAGAAATAATACTCGTGATTTGGTAGCTTTATATTTAGCATGCGGACTCGATCCAAATAAAACAACAATTTTTTTACAAAGCGATGTTTCAGAACATAGTGAATTAAATTCAATTTTACAAAATTATCTTTATATGGGTGAGTTATCAAGAATGACTCAATTTAAAGATAAAAGTAAAAAATTAAATCAAAACGCAATTGGGCTGGGATTATTTGCTTATCCAGTTTTAATGTGTGCTGATATTTTACTTTATAATGCAGATGTTGTTCCTGTTGGAGAAGACCAAAAACAACACGTTGAATTATGTAGAGATTTAGTTCATAGATTTAACACTCGTTACAATAAAGAAGTCTTTGTTATGCCTAAACCAATCGTCCCACAAGTCGGTGCAAGAATTATGTCTTTAAGTGATCCAACTAAAAAAATGTCAAAAAGTGATGAAAAAGGCGATATTTTCTTACTTGAAGACATAAAATCTATTGAAAAGAAAATTATGAGAGCTACTACTGATCTTGGTTCAGATATAAAATACGATAAAGAAAATAAGCCTGGAATCTCAAATCTTTTAATGATTTCTGCTTCATTAAAAGATATTAGCGTTGAAGAGGCTGAAGACCATTTTAAAGATTGTCATCGTTATGGCGACTTTAAAAAGGAAGTCGCAAGTGTCGTTGTTGATACAATTTCTAAAATTCAAAATAAATATAACGAAATTATTAGCTCAAATTTAGTTGATGAAGTTTTAAAAGAAGGAGCTAAAAAGGCTAAATCAGTAGCATCAGCTACTTTAAGAAACGTTCAAAGAACAGTTGGTATTTATGGAAAATAATAAATATTTAATCGCTCTTGATTTAGATGGAACATTATTAAACGATAATAAAGAAATTACTTCAACAACTAAAAATTATTTAAATAAATTAGAAAAAGAAGGAAATTTAATAGTTATTTGTTCGGGGAGAGCTCCTAGAAGCATAATTGATTATTATAAATTTTTAGATATTACTTCTCCTATTATTAGTTATAATGGGGCACTTTGCTTTGACCCAAGAAATGACAAATTTAAAACTATTTCTTATAAAATTGATACTTCTTTTACAAAAAAACTTTATAAGGAAATAATAAATAAGGAAGTAATTTCTATACTTGCTGAAGATGATAACCATATTTATTGTGATAAGGAAGATGATTTTTTGTTTGCTTTCTTTAAAAAAGATAATATGGAAATTATTGATAAAAAATTTGATGAAAATGAAATTGATTCAACATATATCTTTGTTATGAAAATGAAAGATGAAAGTGAAGAAACTAAAAATTCTTTGCTTAAAAAATTTAAACAAATCGATAAAGAAAGCAAATATAAATTAAGATTTTGGTGGGATTGCCCTTATTGTGAAATTCATTTTAAAGATGTTTCAAAAGCTAATACTTTAGAAAAATTAAGAAAAACAGAAAATATTAAAGAAGATAATGTTTTTGTTTTTGGAGATGCTGATAATGATATTGAAATGCTATCAAATTATAATCATTCATATTTAATGAAAAATGGTAATCCAAAAATTAAAGAATATGCTAAAAACATTACAGAATTTGATAATAACAATGATGGTGTTATAAAAGAATTAAAAAAATTTTTTGATAACTAACTATATTTTTATTATTTCTAAAACTTATATACATATTTAATTTGTTTTTTTATCAAAACAATATTAAGAATATTAAAAAGACCCTCCTATTAGTTTGTCCAACATTAGGGTCTCACTTAATTTAACTCTTTTTAATTAGTTATAATTTATTTTATACATTAAAGTAAAATTTTCTTTAACTCTTCAAAATATAATTCTGGCTTACCTTCAGTTTCTTTTCTATTTTTCCCACAAACTTCAACATAGAATTTGCATTTTGGTTCAGTTCCACTAGGTCTAATTGAGATATTTGAACCATCTTCAAAATAGAATTTAACTAAATCACCTTTTGGTAAATTTTCAATTTTACTTTCTTTTTCATTATCTAAATCTTTTCTAGTTAAAGTAAAATAATTTTCGATAACTTTAACTTTATTAGCTAATAATTCTTTAAATGGATCTTTTTCTATTCTCTCCATAATTTTATCCATTTTTGCTTGGCCTTCGCTGCCTTCAAAATAAATATTAAATAATTCAGAATGATAGAAATTATTTAACTTTTTACAAATTTCATCATAAGCTTCGACTAAATTCATACCTTTTAAATGATAAGCTAAACCCATTTCACTATATAATAATATAGCTTGGATTCCATCTTTATCTCTTACAAATGGCGAAGCTAAGCATCCATAGCTTTCTTCATATCCAAAAAGAAATTTATAACCATTATTTTTTTCATAATAATGAATTCTATCACCAATAAATTTAAACCCAGTAAGGAAAGATTCTAATCTTACATTATAATAATCGCAAATTGCTTTACCAAGCATAGAAGAAACAACAGTGTTGTAAACAACATATTTAGATAAATCTTCACCATTTTTCTTTTTATGATCAAGAATATAATCAAGTAAAATTGCAGCCGATTCATTTCCAGTCATTAATGCAAATTCGCCATTTTCAAGTTTAGTTGCAAGCCCTACTCTATCGCCATCTGGATCTGTCATACAAATTTGTTCAGCTCCAATTTCTTTAGCTAATTTAATACCTTCAATAAATGCGCGCGGATCTTCAGGGTTTGGAGAAAGTGTAGCACTAAAATCAGGGTCATAACTACATTGTTTAACAACCGGATAAACTTCGTAGCCTTCATCTTTAAAAACTCTCATCGCATTAACATAGCTTGTTCCATGGTTTGGAGAATAAACGATTTTAAAATTTGATTTATCTAAAGATTTATCAATAACTATTTTTTCAACGTTTTCAACATAAGTATCATCAACATCTTGTCCTAAAATTTCATTTTTTCCCTTATTTTCTACCAAAGGAACTTCAACATTTAATTCATCGTTCAAAGAATTAATAATTTCAATTAAACGAGCAATTTTACTAGGAACTAATTGGCATCCTTCTTCATCATAAACTTTATATCCGTTATATTCTTTTGGATTATGAGAAGCAGTAATCATAATTCCGCCTTGGCATTTCTTATATCTAACTGCATAAGAAAGTTCTGGGGTAGGTCTTAAAGCATCAAAAATATAAGTATCAATTCCCATGTCATTTAAAATCTTAGCGCTTTCTAAAGTAAATTCTCTTGAAAAATGACGATTATCATGAGAAATTGCAACTTTTATATTATCTAAACCTTTATATAATTCTTTTAAATAAAGACCAAAACCAACAGTAGCTTTTAAAACAGTAAAATAATTCATTCTGTTAGTTCCAGGACCTAAAATACCTCTTAATCCTGCGGTGCCGAAAGCAATATTTTTGAAAAAAGCATCATCAAGTTCTTGCTCATTCATTGAATTTAATTTTGCTTTATCTTCTTGACTAACTTTTGGAGAATTTAACCATCTCTCTAAATTGTTTTGAACGATATCTTTCATATTTTCCCCTCTATTCTTTAATATTTTAATTTTTTTCAATATTAAATTTCAATTCTTTTAATATTTTCTTTTCTTCATTTTTTAATGGTGCATAAAAAGTTTTATTTGATAAATAAGATAAATCCCCTTTTATGTTTTTAAAAGATAAGGAATAAGCATGTAAAAATTGTTTTTCATATTTAAATTCTTTATTAAAAGCTTTATTTAAAACAAAATTACCATATTTTTCATCTCCAACAATCGGGAAATGAATATAAGCTAAATGTACTCTAATTTGATGAGTTCTACCAGTTATTAAATTAACATTTATTAATGAATATAAGTCATTTCCGCATATTTTTTTAAAAGTTGTTAAAGATTCTTTTCCTAAAGAATAATCAACTTTGACAGTATTTGTTTTGCTATTTTTTAAAAGCGGAGCGTTAATTTTACCTTCATCTGGAATATTTCCAAAAACTAAAGCGATATAATGTTTTTCAATCTCAGTTTTATTTTTAAATAAATCACTTCCTTCTTTAAATGCCATTAAATTTTTAGCAAAAATAATTAAACCAGAAGTATTTCGATCAAGTCGATGAATTGGAGAAGGAATGAAATTATCATTTCGAGGCGAATATTCACCATTATCTATTAAATAAGATATAACCTCATTAGAAAGAGTGTATTTTTTTTCATTGTTATCACCATGAATTAAAAGTCCACGGTCTTTATTAATAATTAAAATATTTTCATCTTCATAAATAATGTCAAAATTATATTTAATATTTTCAAAATTATCGCTTAAAAATTCAGCTATTTTATCATCTGTGATATAAATTCTTAAAATGTCCTCTTCATTTAAAATATAATTTTCTTTAACCCGTTTGCCATTTACTTTGATATCTTTTTTTCTAAAAGTTTTATAAATAAAAGATAATGGAGCGTTTTTTAAATATTTTTTTACAAATTTATCTACTCTTTGGTTTGCATCATTATGTGTAATCTTAAATTCTTTCATTTTTATGTGACTTTCAAATATTCTTTTGATAAAATAATAAGGCTTTAAAAAAGCATATACAACTAAATTAATGGAGAAATACCCAAGAGGCTGAAGGGGCGGGCTTGGAAAGCTCGTAGGCTGTAACAGGCGCGGGGGTTCAAATCCCCCTTTCTCCGCCATTATTTTAAATTAACTGCACCATTAATTCAAAATGGTGTTTTTTATAAGAAAAAATTATACAATTATTAAGTATGGAAAAAGATTATAAATATGATTATTTAATCGTTGGAAGTGGACTTTATGGCTCTATAATGGCTCACGAACTTTTTAATCACGGTTATAAAGTTTTAATTATCGAAAAAAGAAACCATGTTGGTGGAAATATATATACTGAATATCGCGACAATATTGATATCCATATTTATGGAGCGCATATTTTTCATACTTCAAATGAAAAAATTTGGAAATATGTTAATTCTTTTGTTAAATTCAATAATTTTATTAATTCTCCTTTGGCTTTTTATAAAGGAAATTATTATCACATGCCGTTTAATATGAATACTTTTCACGAAATTTGGGGAGTTAACACAAAAGAGGAAGCAATGGCTAAAATCGAAGAAGAAAAGAAAAAAGAAAATATAAAAGAAATTAAAAACTTGGAAGATCAAGCAATATCTTTAGTTGGGAGAACAATCTATGAAAGATTAATTAAAGGATATACAGAAAAACAATGGGGTAAAAAATGTAACGAACTCCCATCCTTTATTATTAAAAGACTTCCACTTCGTTTTGAATATAATAACAACTACTTTAACGATATTTATCAGGGTATTCCAGTTGGAGGATATACAAAATTAATAAAGGAATTATTGAAAAATATCCCTGTTAAATTAAACGAAGATTTCTTAAAAAACAAAGATTATTATAAAAAAATAGCTAAAAAAATTATTTATAGCGGGGCAATTGATGAATATTTCGATTATAAAATAGGAAAATTAGAATATCGTTCATTAAAATTCGATCTAGAAAAAATAAATAAAGAATTTTATCAAAAAAATTGTGTGATTAATTTTACCGATGTTACTCCAGCTTATACCAGAATTATTGAACATAAATATTTTGAAAACGACAAAAGCCCAGTAAGTTGGATAACAAAAGAATATCCTATTAATTATGTTGAAGGAATGGAAAAATATTACCCATTAAACGATGAAAAAAATAATCGATTGTATGAAAAATATTTAGAACTTGCTAAAAATGAAAGTAATGTTATTTTTTCTGGCAGATTAGGAAGATATAAATATTATGATATGGATGATGTTATTGAACTTGCTTTTAATGATTTAGCAAAAGAAAATATAGATGTGGAATAAAAAATATGAAATTAGTATACGGAATGATGCTCTCAAGTAAAAAAGAGCAAGCAATTAACTTAATTAATTTACTTAATGTCAACGATAATCAACTTGTTATTTTAGTTGATAAAAAAAGCGAAGAATTATTTCAAGAATTATATTCTCGCTTTAAAGATGACCAACATATTCATTTTATAATGGATCGATTTGATGTTGGTTGGGGCGATTTAACTACTTCTATCGCCACAACCTCATTATTAAAGAATACACTTTCTTTAGATTATGATTATTTTACTATGGTTTCTGAATCCTGCTTACCTCTTTATCCAGATTTAGAAATTAAGAAATTTTTAGAAGAAAATAAAGGAAAAGAATTTATCGATGTTCGTTTTGATTGGACGAAAAGAAGTCGTTTACATTTAATCCATAGTAAAGCTTATACTCTAAAACAAAGAAAACATCGCAATTTATTAGCTTGTAGAGATGTAATTTGTGATTTATTATTTTCTCCATTTATGAAAACAAATAAAGCATTTAAATCATTTAAAGTTCCTACAACTTTATTATGGTTTACTATTTCAAAAGATTGCGCAAAATACATTGTCGAAACAATTGAAAATAATAAATTATTTGATAAATATAAAAATACTTTAATTGCAGATGAACATATTTTTGCAGAAGTTTTATATCATTCACCATATTTTGACAAATTATTTATTAAAAAGAAAAGAGGAGGAGCACTTCTTTATTGCGATTGGTATGTATTAAATGCACCCAAATCTTTAACAATGAAAGATTATAAACGTATATATAATCATAAAATTCCTGTTTTATATGGACGTAAATTTGATTTAAAAACAAATCCTGATGTAGTTAATCATATTTATAAAAATAGAGAAAATCCAAACTTTAAATGTCCATATGTAAAAGCAAATAAAATTAAATAATATGAAATATTTATTTTTTTCAAGCGATAATAATAGCGGTAGCGGTGCTTTTAGAGCATTAGTTAGACTTGTTAAAGATATAAAATCTTTCGATAACAATGAAGTTTTTGTTGTTCTTCCTTATGGAGGAAGCGGAACAAAAATGCTTAAGGAAGCAAAAATAGAACATAAAATCTATTTTACTTTTTCGTGGATTAAACATGATTATTTTAATCCTGTTGACTATCTTTTATATCCTTTTAATAAACTCAATAATTTTTTTAAAGAAAAAGAAATTACTAAATTCGTTAAAGAATATAATCCAGATTTGATTATTATTAATACTTCTTATCATTATTTAGGAGCAAAAATAGCAAAAAAATTAAATATTCCATATGTTTGGCATATTCGTGAATTTCTAAATGAAGACCAAAAAAAGAAATACTATAATTTTAATTATGCTTTAAGTTTATATAATTCAGCAAAAAAAGTTATATGCGTTAGTCATGGATTATATTTAAAATACGCTCAAAAAATAAATAAAAATATACTTACTTATGTTTATGATGGTGTAAATATTAAAAAATTCTATAACCATAACAAAGAAATATTCGCTTCTTCTACAATTCATTTTTTAAATGTTGGAAGAATTAAGCATGAAAAAGGTCAATTTTTGATGATTAAAGCTTTAAATGAATTAAACGATCAATTTAACTTCGATATTACTTTTGTTGGATATATTCATAAATCTTATAAAAGAAAACTATTGAAATTAGGAAAAAACATTAAAGAAAGAATTAAATTTGTTGGTCAAGTAAATGATGTTAATAAATATTATGAAAAAAGTGATGTATTTATTATGCCTTCTTTAAGTGAGGCTTTTGGGCTTGTAACAGTCGAAGCAATGTTAAACGGACTCGTTGTAATTGCTTCAAATAGTTTAGGAAGTAAAGAAATTATCGAAAATGAAAATAATGGTTACTTATTTAAAGCGAATGACTATCTTTCGTTAAAAAACAAAATAATCGAATTAATAAATGATAAAGATATAGCTAAAAGAAAAGCTCTCAATGGACAATTAAGAGCCTTAAATAATTTTAATGTTTTATTTAATAGTGAAAATATTTATAAAATTTATAAAGAATGTCTTAAAAAATAAAGCCCACTTCATTAATGAAACGGGCTATTTTTTATTCTTTTTTAGTTGAGTTATTAATTAAAGTTGAATAAGTTGTATTTTCTTTTGGCGTGTTTGAAAGAGCTTCTCTTCTTTGTTTTCTTCTTGCTTCTCTTTCTTTTTCTCTATCTTCACTTTCAGAAGCAAATGAAAGAGAAAATGCTAAAATTATTGATCCAACAACAGTGACAATTACACCAAACCAAGTAAATCCAACCCCTCCCATCATTGACTTCATTGAAGAATTTGGGGTAGTTAAAGGTGAATTATAAAGATTTGTATAATCATCAATTAAACCAAGGACTAACATTGTTAATCCAAACGCAATTAAAAGTAAAGCGATAATAAAAGCAATTAACTCTTTTACACTAAAAACTTTAAAAAACTTATTTTTTGTATTTAATTGTTTGCTCATTATTTATCTTCTTTCTTCTCTTCGCCAGCTTTAGCAGCTTCTGCTTTTGCTCTTGCCTCTTGATTATCTTTAATCATTTCTTGAACTGCAGGAGTATATGTTAATTTCCAGCTTTCTTCAGAGAGAATTAAGAATTCATTAACTTTTGCATTTGCTTCAGCAAATACATCATTGAAATTCTTGCCTCTTGGTAATTCTCTTTTACCATTCATCATTTCGATTAAATGTTCAACTAAATCTAAAGCATCTGTATATTCAGCACTCTTACATGTTGCATTTGCTTTTGAAATATAGAACATTTTAACAAGTGTATTTAATTCTTGTTCAATAAAACTTGCAGCAGGCCCTTTTTCACCATGAGCTTCTCTCATTTCTTTATTAAATTCATTAAATTTTCTCATAATTGTATTTAATAAAGAGAATAAAACTACCGCACGATAAAATTTTTCATCTGCATCTAACAATTTAGTGATAGGTTCTTCAACTTGGTTATGTTCTTGAGCATATCTTTCATGAATTTTAATAATTGCATTAATTTGTTCATGAAGTGGAACTGTTTTTTCATAAATCATAACATCTTGGTTATGATCAACTCTAATTGTGTCGCCATCAACTCTTAAAACTGTTGATTTATCAGAATAAAAAGTTTCACCGTAATCAAGAATTTGTTTTCTTAATTCTTCGCCTTTCTCTGCATTAGAATCTAAGAAACTCTTTAATGGAGTATTTAAAAGTGGTTCGTTAACAATACCGTTTTTCTTGTAATTATAAAAATTAACATCGAACTTATCTCTATGAATGGTGTATTCAAGAGTATCTCTAATCAATGAATTGTAATAAACAAGTGAAACAATAACTCTATTAATTGGTAACATAAATAATTATTTCTCCTTTTCTACATCTTATATATTTTACTATTTTTAATAAATATATCTAGATAAATCTTCATATTTATCAAGACTATATTTTGCATACTTTTTTACGGATTTTGGTGCATGAGACATTGCAAATGAATGTTCATGAAATTCTTTAAACATTGTAATATCATTTCCACTGTCCCCAACAACATAAATATCTTCTTTTTTTAAATGATTTAGTTCGCAATATTTCTTTATGGCTTCCCCTTTATTAATATTTCGATAAGTAATTTCAATACAAGCCCCACTCCAAGATGATTCGACATTTTCATAAGTATTTCGAATAATCTTATTTGTTTCCATGGCTCTATTTCTAGCTCCTTTAGTAATTCCAAAGAAAATAAGTATTTTATAAATTCTTTCGCTTTCTAAGACTTTTTGATATTTTTGATTACTGAAATTAATTTTTTCAGCTAAAACGCCTTGCCATTTAAAATAAATTTTTGATAAACCTAAAATTATCTTTGAATCTTTTTTAGAATGAACATAAATTCCGCTATCAGTAAAAATAGCAACCGCTAAGCATTTATAAGAAGCTAATACATCGTTAATAATAGATTTAACTTCCTCTCTACTTATTTCTTTTGAAAAAATCACTTTTTTATTTTGATAAATACAAGCACCATTAAAAGAGACAATATCAACGTCTCTTCCAATTCTTTTTTCTACCTTAATACCATAAGCAAGAGATCTGCCCGAAACAATAATTACTTTCCCTCCATTATCAATAAACGATTGAATGAAAAATAAATTTGCAGGGCAAATCATATTTTTATGGTCTTTTGGATAAAACAAAGTACCATCTAAATCAGTAGCAATAACTTTTTTAACCATAATAAATACAAAAGATACCCTATAATCTTAACTAGAATGATTAAAAAAGTAAAACAAAAAAGCTATCATTACGATAGCCTTTTGAATTTTGAAAATTAGCGAAATTATAAAACTACTTTATTATCAGCTTGGAGTAATCCATAGCCGCCTTCTTTTCTTCTATATACAACGGAAATTTTTTCATCGTCAGTATCTAAATAGATATAGAAATCATGATCAATTGCTTCCATTTCAGTAATTGCTTCATCTAAAGTAATAGGCTTTAAATCTAAATTTTTAGTTCTAACAACTTCATTTTCATCAGAATCTTCTTCGTTTTCTAAAGCTTCATAAACTATTGCTTTACCTAAACCTTGATGTTCAAATCTCTTCAAAAGTTGAGTTTTAAGTTTTCTCATTTGACCTTGAAGTTTATCAATACATTCATCGATTGCATTGTATAAATCTTGGTCCTTAACTTCGGCTCTAAATGTTGTATCAGGAGTAAAAATTGTTACTTCGACTTTAGCTCCATTTTTATAACTTCTTACAACAGCCCTACAGTCGACAGTATCATCGTTTTTAAAATATTTATCCATTTTGGATAATTTTTTAACAATAGCATCATTAATGGCTTCTGTAACTGTGATATTTTTGCCAATAATTTGATATTTCATATTATTATCCTCCTATGTGCTTTTGTTACTTATATTATAACAAGAAAAAAATAAAATTAAATAGCAATAATTATTTTTTAAAAAGTTTTCACGTGAAAACTAATATCTCTGAATGTCTAAATCTTTGATAACTTTATTGATTTCTTCAACTTTATCAATCTTTTCCCAAGGAATATTTAAATCAGGTCTTCCAAAATGGCCATAAGAAGCTAATAAACGATATTTAAAGATTGGTTTAGTTAAAGAAAATTGACGATTTATAGCACCTGGACGAGCATCAAACACTTTATTTATGATCTTTAAAATGTCTTCATCTTTATAGTGCGAAGTTTTAAAAGTCGAAACAGAAATTGATAAAGGTTCAGCTTTTCCAATAGCATAAGATAATTGAATTTCTAATCGATCAGCAATTCCAGCAGCAACAAGATTTTTTGCCATATAACGAGCATAATAAGCAGCACTTCTATCAACTTTAGAAGGATCTTTTCCACTAAAACATCCTCCGCCATGTCTAGCATATCCACCATAAGTATCTACAATAATTTTTCTTCCAGTTAAACCTGTATCCCCAGCTGGACCGCCAATAACAAATCTTCCTGTTGGATTTATTAAATATTTAAAATCAGTATTTAATCCGAACGATTCTATAACAGGAATCATGATATTTTTATAAATATATTCTTTAAATAACTTTTCATCATAATCAGGATCATGCTGGACAGACATTAAAACTGTCTCAACGCGTGGTAATTTATTAGAATAATCAATCGTTACTTGAGATTTCATATCAGGTCTTGCATTTTTAAAAAGGCCAGCTTTTCTTAATCGAGTAGCTTCTCTTACAAGTTTATGAGAAATTACAATAGCTAAAGGCATATAACCTTCATTTTCATTAGTGGCATAACCAAACATAATGCCTTGATCACCAGCACCTTGAAGTAATTCGTCCCCTCTATTAACCCCCATATTAATATCTGGAGATTGAGAATTAATAATATTAATAATTTTTAATGTTTTATAATTAAAACCAAGTTCATCATTATCATAACCAATATCTTTAATAACTTCTCTTGCAATGTTTTCATAGTCAACTTTTGCTTTAGTAGTTATTTCTCCACCAATAAGTAAAAAATCTTTACTAACAAAACATTCACAAGCAACGTGTGAAGATGGGTCTTCTTTTAAACAAGCGTCTAAAATTGCATCGCTTATTTGATCGCAAACTTTATCTGGGTGGCCTTCACTAACTGATTCTGAGGTAAATAAAATCTTTTCTTTTTCCATAATTCTCCTTTTTGCTTATAAAAAAGCCTTCCACTTTTAAGGAAGGCTAAATATTTTTCCTTGCTTATCGTTCAAAGTGTGGATAACTTTGCTATTAGGAAGCACTTACTTTAACAATAAAGAGTTGCTACTGCTTTTTTTCACCTAATAAGAGGCAGTTCTTGATAAGTTTCAATATTATATATAAAAAGGTTTGCTAATTCAAACTAAATAGAGCTTTTTAACTCTTCAATTGCATGGGCAATTTGATCAGGACATGAAGTTGGCCTTGGACCGCATTTTATTCCTTTTAATAAATCATGAACTTCGTCAATATCACGATTTAAAATTAAAGCTTTAATTCCTTTTAAATTACCATTGCATCCACCAACGATTGTAAAATCTACAATCTTATTAGTATCAGTATCATAACTTAATTCTATAGATCTTGAACAAGTACCGTTGCAAGAATATGTATGTGTTTTAATCATTATTTAACGATTTCTCCATACATTTCGCCAAAACAATTACCTGCATTTGATTCATCAGTATCAATGTGCATTGCTAATTTATATTTTGGAGAAACTCTTACGACTGTATCACCAAAAACAATTTTTCTTCCTTCTCCACCGGTTGCAACAGAAACGATGTCGCCATTTTTAACGCCAAATGCTTCAGCATCTTCTGGAGTCATATGAATATGCCTTTTTGCAATAATGCATCCTTCTTCTAATTCTAATTCATGACCATTTTCTGGATTAACGATTTTAATTGGAGCACTTCCAGCAACATCTCCTGATTCTCTAACAGGAGCTTTAACGCCTAAAGTTCTTGCATCAGTTGCACTAATTTCAACTTGATTTTCTTTTCTTACTGGACCAAGAATTGATACTCCGTGAATTGTATTTTTTGGACCAACTAAGTCTAATTTAGTATTCGAAGCGAATTGACCAGGTTGTGATAATTCCTTTTTAACTGTTAATTGGTAACCTTCGCCACATAATTTTTCTAAAGATTCTTGTGTTAAATGAATATGTCTAGCACTAGTTTCAACAATAAATTTCATAAATATTTCCTCCGCCACTTATTATAATTCTTTAAAAAAGTTTGTAAAAGTAAGAAACGAAATTTAAACGTCATTTTAAAATAAAAAATATTAAAAAAGATAGAAATATGAATATTTATCGGTATACTATTAATAGGTTTTTTATGAAAGAAATTAATAGAATATTAAATAACTACAAGACTATTATTTTTATAGATTTTGAAGGCTCTCAATATAGTCAAGAAATTATCGCAATTGGTGCTGTTAAAGCAATTCTAGATAATAAAAATTTTATTAAGAAAGTTATTTCTACTTTTAAATGCTATATAAAAATTGACGAAATTGTCGGAGATTTTATAACAAATTTAACAGGAATTACTAACGAATTATTAGAAAATGAAGGTTTAACATTTATTGAAGCGATTGAAAGATTTAAAAACTTCGTTGGAAAAACCCCGGCTAAATTTTTCCATTATGGAAATTTTGATACACACTTAATGCATAATAGCGCTTTAAATAGCGGTATAAACGATGACCCATTTATTAGATATTTTTACGAAAATAGCGTTGATTTTTCTAAAACTTTTTCAAGGTATGTAAAAAGTGAACGAAATACTTCACTATCTTTAATTGATGCTTTAAAAATTTTTCATACAAATATTGAAACAAATATTCATGATCCATTAACCGATTCATTAAATTTAATGCATTTATACGATTCCTTTTTGACAAAACAATCTATTTTAAAAGAACAATACATAAATGTCTTAAGAAGATCGCCTGCATTACCTAATCCTTTTCGAAAAATATTAAAAAAATTAGAAAGCGAACAAAAAGTAACTTATAAAGATTTTATTACTTATGTCGAGGAAGATTTAAAATGATCAATTACCCTTTTAATATAACTAATGACGAAAAAAATAAATCAATAATTTCATATAAAAATAGAGGTTTATCATTAGAAAAAATGATAAATGATTCTAATAAATTTTATCGTTTTATTGATAAAGCTTTGATATATAAAAAACCTACACCTATACATGTTGTAAAAACAAATAAAGAAAATACGATAACTGAGGCTTTTTTTGAAAGACCATCAACTACCGATTATAATGGTATTTATAAAGGAAAATACATTGATTTTGAAGCAAAAGAAACAAAATCAAAAACATCTTTTTCCTTAAAAAATATTCAAAAAAATCAAATTGAGCACATTTTAAGAGTCCATGAAATGGGAGGAATTTCTTTTTTAATTGTTTATTTTACATCTTTAAATAAAATCTTTATTTATTTTGCAAAGGATTTAAAAAACTTTTCTAAAGAAAATAAAAGAAATTCAATTCCACTAGAAGAATTTATTAATAATGGTAAAGAAATCCCTTTAACTATTTCTCCAATTTTAAACTATTTAGTTTTTGTTGACGAAGCTTTAAGATGAACATCCAAACAAAAGTCTTTCATTTTGCAAGTTTCACAACTTGGATTTATCGCTTTACAATAATATCTACCAAAATGAATAAATTGATGATGTAAAAGTTTATATTCTTCTTTTTTAAAAACTTTTCTTAACTTTTTTTCTACCTCTAAAATCGAATCGTTTTTATTTGCTAAGCCGAGTCTTTTTGCTACTCGGAAAACATGCGTATCAACTGGAAATTCTTCTTTATTAAATATTTCAACCAATACAACATTAGCAACTTTATTTCCGACTCCTCGCATGGTCATTAAATCTTTTTTATTATCTGGTACTTTATAGTTAAAATTATTTTTAAGTTTAGAAGCTATATCTTTTATAGCCAAAGCTTTTGCTTTATATAAGCCAATAACTTTAATATCGTTTTCAATTTCACTTACAGAAGCCTTATTATAATCATCGATAGTTGGATATTTTTTAAATAATGTTTTTGTAACCTCATTTACTTTTTTATCGGTTGTTTGCGCAGATAAAACGACCGCAATTAATAATTCATACTCTGCTGAATAATTTAATTCGCAATTTGCTGATGGAAGAATTTCGTTAAAATATTGTCTAATTCTTTTAACTTTTTCTTCTTTAATCATAAGTCCTCGTCTTCTTTCAATTTTTTTGCAATAATTCCATCTATTTTTTTAACATTTAAAACACCTAAATTATAAGCGTCTTTTAAAGAATCAATAATTAATTCCGTATCAATTCCATTTTTAAGCCATTTTAAAATCATATCTTTTTCGGTATTATTTAAGTTTCTATTAAAATAATGTTCAAAAGAAGAGAAAACTTTAAGTTTGGTTTCCTCGTTTAAAAGTGTTTCATCTTTATTTATCTCACTCTCACTATTCAAATCTTTTTGATATAAAAGAAGTAAATCTTTTTTTAAATTGGTTAAAGATGTAACAAAATCATTATTTTGAGTTTCATAGACAATATATTTTTTTGTTAAAAGAGAATTAAAAATTTTATCAATTTCTCCAAAAGGAAGGCTTAATTTCATTTCTAATTGTTCTATTGTTACAAGTTGATTATCATCCATTAATAAATGATCGCACATCAATAAAACGAGGAGTTCTTCATTAGAAATATTTAATTCTTTATAGTAATCTAATAAAAGGTAAGTAAAATTTATAGCGTTTAATTTGTTGTACATCTTTTTAAAACCTCCTCATATTTTCTTTTTTCTTCACTAATTTTTTCTTTTCTAATATTTTTAAGTAATATTTCATTTTCTTTTAAAATTTTTAATACATTATCATTGATAGATAAATTATATTCTTTTATAAATCGATATGCCCTTAAAATTCTTAAAGGATCTTCTTTTATTGAAATTAATGGATCTTTTATAAATCGTAATTTTCTATCTTTTAAATCTTTATAACCGTTTGCTGGATCAATAATATTATAATTTTTATCGATATATATAGCATTTATTGTAAAATCTCTTCTTAAGTAATCTTCATTTATATCTTTGATAAAAATAATTTTATTTGGATGACGAGAGTCAAGATAATCCTCTTCTTTTCTTAAAGTAACAATATCAATTTTTTTATCTAAATATTTATATTTTAAAGTTCCAAATCTTTCAAAAGTTGTATCTAATTCATTATTATTTAAAAATTTTTTAATATCAAAAGGTGTGGCATCACTTACAAAATCATAATCAAAAATCTCTTTATTTAATAAATAATCCCTTGAAGTTGAGCCGATCATAAATAAAGAGAAACCATTTTTAGAAAAAATATTTGCTAATTCATCAAAAACTTTATTCATTTTGTATAATTTAATTTATAAAAAAAGCTAGTTTTTAGCTAGCTAAATTTATCTAAAACCTTTTTAAAATTATTTAACTAAATCTTTAAGGCTTTTTGATGGTTTAAATCCAACGGTTTTGGTTGCTGGGATTTTAATTTTTTGTCCATCTACTGGGGAAGTACCAATTCTTTCTTTTCTTGATTTAACTTGGAAAGCGCCAAATCCAGAGACTTTAACAACTTCGCCATGTTCTAATGCGTGAGCAACTTCTTCAAAAAAAGAATCGATAACTTTCTCTGTATCTTTTTTTGATAATTTTGTTGATTCGCTAACTGCTACAATCAATTCAGCTTTGTTCATGATTCTACTCCTTTAATCCTTCCTTTTTTATCAAATATAATTCGATAAGTTTATTAAATCACATAATATAAACAATGTAAATATTATTAAATTCATTAAAAACGTTGAAATTTTACTACTTTCTTTTTCGTAATACAAGATTTATTGGCGAACCGATAAGAGAAAAAGAATCTCTAATTCTATTTTCAATATATCTTAAATAAGAAAAGTGCATAAATTTTGGATCGTTAACAAAAAGCGCAATAGTTAATGGCTTTGAAGATATTTGCTGAGCATAATAAATACGAACTCTTCCGCCATTAAAATCAGGTGATTCATTCATCATTTGAGCTTCTTGAATAATGTCATTTAAAACTGAAGTTTTAGTTTCATAAGTATATGATTCATAAACTTCATCAATTACTTTAAATATTTCTTTTTTGTTATTAAATTTTACAGTCGAAGTAAAAATTAAAGGAACATAATCTAAAAATTTAAATTCAGTGATAAATTTTTCTTTAAATTCTTTTTTATATGTATTTAAATCTTCGATTAAATCGCATTTATTTATAATAACAATGATTGCTTTCTTTGCTTCAATCGCATATCCTACAACATGTTTATCTTGTTCTCTTATACCATCTTTTGCATCAATTAAAAGTAAAGCAATATCACATTTATCTATACTTCTTAATGCTCTTAAAGCAGCATATTTATCGATTGCTTCATATATTTTTCCACGTTTTTTTAACCCAGCAGTATCAATAACTTGATATAACTTATCGTTATAAGAAAAAGTTAAGTCTATAGAATCTCTAGTCGTTCCTTCAATATTTGAAACAATCATTCTATTTTCATCAGCGAGTTTATTAAATAATGATGATTTACCTACATTTGGTCTTCCAATTAAAGAAAAAGAAATAGCACTTTCATTTTTTATTTCATCTTCTTTTTTAGGTAAAACCGAAATAACTTTATCAAGTAAATCGCCAATTCCAATTCCATGTTCTCCACTAATCGCAATAGGATCGCCTAATGAAAGAGCATAAAATTCATAAATATTATTAATTTGTTCAATGTTATCTATTTTATTAACAGCTAAAATTATAGGTTTTTTAGCTTTTCTTAACATTTTTGCAATTAAATAATCGTCTTCATTTAAACCTATTTTCCCATCAACAACAAAAATAATTACATCCGCTTCATCAATAGCAATTTCAGCTTGAATTCTAATTTGTTCTTGGAAAGGTTTATTTTCTACTTCAATTCCACCGGTATCAACAACATTAAAAGGTATAGTTAACCAACTAGTCTTTGAATAAATTCTATCTCTAGTAACGCCTCTAGTTTCTTCAACAATTGACTTTTTTTCACCAACTATACGATTATAAATTGTAGATTTTCCTACAGATGGGGAACCAACAATAGCAACTAAAGGTAGACTCATAGACTATATCCTTTCGATTTAATAATCTCTTCCATTTTAAAAACAACTTCTTCAATCGTTAAATTGGTTGAATCGATTAAAATAGCATCATCAGCTTTTCTTAGCGGACAAAAATCACGGTGAGAATCGATATAATCTCTTTTTTTAATATTTTCTAAACAATCTTCATATGAAGATTTAATATTTTTTTCTTTGTTTTCGTTAAATCTTCTTTTTGCTCTTTCTTCAACATCAGCATTTAAAAATATTTTAACTTCAGCATCTTTTAAAACATAAGTTCCGACATCTCTACCATCCATAACAATATTTTTATTGTTAGCAATTTTTTGTTGTAAAGAAACTAAAAATAAACGGATATTTTTATAAGAAGCAATATAAGAAACATTATTTGCGACATTATTTTCTCTTATTTCTTTAGAAACATCTTTCCCATTTAAAGTAATGTGGTTTTCATCATTAAAACTAATTTCAATTTTATTAATTAAACTATTAGATTCTTCTTCGTTTTTTGGATCTAAAGAAGCATTTAAAACTGCTAATGTATAAGCACGATACATCGCACCAGTATCGACATATAAAAAATTAAGTTTAGAAGCTAAAAGTTTAGCGACAGTAGATTTTCCACTAGCGCTAGGTCCATCAATAGCAATCGCAATAAAATTCTTCTTATCCATTTATACTTTTAACTCCAAAATAAATTCCGACAATGATTATAACAATAATAAGAATAATAAGAAAAGAAAATAAAAAAATTTTTATATTTCTTTTTTTAAGATATAAAGAATATATCGTTTTTTTATCTTCTTCTTTACGAATATATTTCTTTTTTAGCTTCTTATTTTCTTCTAATTCTTTAATAACGCGTAAGCGCATATCTTTTAAAGAAGAAGAATTCATAATTTCATTTCTATAATCTTGATACTTTTCTTTTCTTGTGTCCATAACCGAATTTTATTTTACCATTTTTGAGGATATAAAACATTCATTAAAAATAGAAAATTTATATGATAAATATCCGTTTTGTTAGATAAAACTAACAAAAATTTATGTTTTCAATAATAAAAATTTCCACTATACTATTAAATAGATTTTAGGAGGAAACTACTATGGCAGTTAAATTAAAAGTTAATAAAGATGCATGCGTAGGCTGTGGCCTTTGCGTTGGTTCATATTCAGATGTATTCACATTTGATGCTGATAATAAAGCAGAAGTCGTTGCTGAATGTGATGAAAGTGTTGCTGAAGAAGCTATTGCTTCATGCCCAGCAGGTGCTATTGAAAAAGAATAGTAATTATAAAATATTTTAAAAATAAATAACCTCTAATTTAGAGGTTATTTTTCTTTATTTTCTTCTTTTTTAACAAGTAAAGATAATGGCTTATAAACCAAAATAGTAAATACCACAATTACGGCGTTTTTAATTAAGTTAAATGGAAGAAGAAATTCAAATAATATTTTTGGATCTTTCCAAGAAGTTAAAGAAGAATCGGCTGCTTTAAAAAGTGTAAAGACTGTTTCCATCGCTTCATTATAATTACTAGCACTTGGATTAAAATAAAAACCATATAAAGGATAAATAAGATAATATCCAATAAATGCACTAAATATTAAATTAACTAGCATTCCAACAAATATTGCAACTAAACCCATTTTAAAACCTTTATGATATTTATAAATAAAAGCAGCAGGGAGTATAAAAGCAAGACCATAAATTATATCTGCTATTACTCCGATTCCTCCTGTTTCACCAATATCTTGAATAAGTTTAAATATTCCCTTTAAAAAAATAATTAAACTCCCAGTTAAAGGCCCATAAGCAAGGGAAGCAAATAAAACCGGGATTTCATCAAAATGTATTTTTAAAAACGTTAAACCTGGAAAAATAGGAAATTGTAAACCGGGCACCATATAAAGAATTATGGCTAAAGCTCCAAAAATAGCAACACGAGCAATTAGAAGTAAAGATTTTTTAATTTTCATAAAAAAATAACCCTTTCACTTCAAGGGCTATTTTAAAAAGTTGATTTAAAAATAATATAAATGCTTTCTTTCATCCAGACTTTACTGTTGCCACTAGAATTTCACTAGTTCATGCTAATAAATTAGCTCGTGGGGTATACCACCAGTTTTGAATTTCACAACACCCTGAAGCAATTATTATTCTATCATACATTTTGCTTTTTTAATTAATCTATTTAATTTTTTTAGTGCATCTTTTTTTGCCTTTTCATCGCTGAATCTTAATTTAATAGTTAAAGTATTGTTTTTTACTTCATCTTTATTTTTAATTTCTTCAGCATTTTCTACTTTATTTTTATCAACAATACCTTTTTCTTCTCTAACCAAGGCCTCAGTTTGACGTACTGAAAGATGTTCATCTTGAATTTTTTTAACCATTATAGTGACTTCTTCTGGAGTTAATCTACAGATAGCTTTAGCATGTCCATATGAAAGTCTATTCATCGAAATATCAACTAAAACCTCTTCAGGAAGAGACAAAATTTGTAATAAATTCGAAATTTGAGAGGAAGATTGATTTAAAAAATCAGCAAGTTCTTTATTTTTATAATCATAATCCCTCTTTAAATGGGAACAAATAAGTGCTAGTTCATAAATATTCATCGTTTTACGTTCACTAATTTCTTTTAGCATACATAAAAGAGATTCTTCTTCGTTAAGTTGAATAACTACAACTGGAATAGTTTCGAATTTTAATTCTTTAGCGGCAATATATTTAACTCTTCCAATAACAACTTCATATTTCCCTTGATAAGCGCGGACAATAATCGGATCAAAAAACCCACCTTCTTTCATTATTTTCTTAGCTTGAGTTATTTTTACATCATCAAGTTTTGCTTTTTTAAGATAATGGTTATCGCTTATATCTTTTAAAGTAATATTTACGATATCTTCTTTTGGAGAATTTTTTAAAATAGCAGATACAAAATCTTCTCGTCCAAAACGATTAACTAAATTCTTTAAAGAATTTTTCAAAATTTTAGAATCATTTTTCATGTTGCATTACCTCCTTAGCAAACTCTTGATAAGCTATTGCCCCTGCACTTGTTGGTTTATATAAGAAAACCGGTAATCCTCTAGCGCTACATTCGCTAAGACTACTGTTTCTAGGGATAATTGTTAAAAAAGTTGTTTCTTTAAATAATCCTCTAACTTCTTTTACAACTTCCATAGCAAGTTGAGAATCATTTTCAAGCATAGTTAATAAAAAACCTTCAATTTCCAAATTAAGATTATAAAGTTGTTTTACTCTTTTTATCGTTCCTAAAATTTGAGCAAGACCTTCCATTGCGAAATATTCGCACTGAACAGGTACTAAAACACTATTTGCAGCACATAAAGCGTTTATACATAAAATTCCTAATGATGGAGGACAATCGATAATTATATAGTCATAATATTTATTAATTTTTTCTAAAGCTTTTTTTAAAATAAATGAATTATCTTCGCTTCTTCCATTTGAAATGAGTTCACTTTCTAAATTCGACAACTTTAAATTTGAAGGCAAAACATCTAAACTTTGTAACATTGTTTTACGAATTACTTTATTTATATCTGTATCTAAAATAAGGGCATTAAAAATTGTTTTATTTAAAAGAGTAATATCAATGCCTAATCCTCTAGAAGAGTTACCTTGAGGATCTAAATCAACTAAAAGAACACTACGTTTAGCTAATGCCAATGCAGCAGCGAGATTTATTGAAGTGGTGGTTTTTCCTACTCCACCTTTTTGATTTGCAATTGCGATAATACGTGTCATTTTAAGTTTATACGTGAAAACTTTCTACTACATAATTATGATACTTATAAAAATTTAAAAAAGCAAAAAGTTTTAATCTTTTTGCTTTATTTTTTTACTATTTATAAAGGTTTTTTCTTAATCTTTTGATATAAACGTGGATAAATAGAATCACATTCTTTTTCTTTTGTAATAAAAATATTATTTCTTTCATCATTATTATTAATTTTTTCTTTTTGAATATTTATTACTTTTGCATTTAGAATTTTTAACGCATTTTTTGCTTTTATTAATTCTTCCTCTCCTTTTTTACCTTTATAGGCAATCAAAACTCCACCAACCTTTAAATAAGGGATAGAAAGTTCTAATAAAATAGATAATTCACTCACTGCACGAGAAACAATTAAATCATATTTTTTACTTTTAGGTAATTCTTCCATTCTTTTATTTATAATCTCAACATTCTCTAATAAAAGAGTATCTTTTACCATTTTTAAAAAAGAAGCTCTTTTTTCAATAGGTTCTACTAAATAGAATTTTGAAGAAGGATTATAAATTGCTAAAGGAATACCTGGGAAACCTGCTCCACTTCCTAAATCTAAAATTTCTTTATTTGAAAAATCAAAAACTTTTGAAGGCGCTAAAGAATCTTCAATATGACGATTTTTAAACTCTTCAATATTGGTAACAGCGGTTAAATTGAATTTTTTGTTTTCTAACAAAACTAAATTTATGAATTTACTTATTAATTCTTCTTTTTCCATAATTAAATTAATCTATTTTTTCTAAGATACATGATTAAAACATTAATATCTGAAGGATTTACACCACTTATTCTAGATGCTTGGCCAATTGTTTTAGGTCTAATTGCATCGAATTTTTGTCTTGCTTCTAAAGCTAATCCATCTAGATTTAAATAATCAATATCATCTTTTAAAATAATGTTATCTAATTTATGTAATTTTTCAGCTTCTTTTCTTTGATTTTGAATATATCCTTCATATTTAACATAAATTTCTAATTGTTTTTTCGCTTGATTATCAAGGGTTAAATTTTCATCAAGATGTAAATATTTCTCGATTCCATCAAAAGTTACATTATTTCTTTTTAATATTTCTTTTGCGTTAACTCCATAAGTTAATTTTTCATAACCTAAAGATGATAAGTATTCATTGATTTCTGATTTTGCTCCGAAATAAATATTTTCTAATAACTTCAAAACTTCATTTATTTTTTTCTTTTTTTCAATAAATTTGTTATATCGTTCATCATTAATTAAACCTAATTTATGAGCTTTTTCACTTAATCTAAAATCTGCATTATCGTGTCTAAGCAATAAACGATATTCAGCTCTAGAAGAAAGTAATCTATAAGGTTCATTCGTTCCTTTTGTAATTAAATCATCAATCATTACGCCAATATATGCTTCATCTCTTCCTAAAACAAAAGGAGGCTTATCATCAATATATAAACAAGCATTTACTCCTGCCATTAACCCTAATCCGGCAGCTTCTTCATATCCACTAGTTCCACAAATTTGTCCACTAATAAATAATCCTTTATATTTTTTAACCATTAAAGAATTGTCAAATTCAAGTGGATCTAAAGCATCATATTCAATAGCATATGCGTATTTTAATATTTTTGCATTTTCCATTCCTGGTAAAGAATGAACCATCTCTACTTGGACATCTTCAGGCATTGAAGTAGAAAAACCTTGAACATAAATTGAATTCGTATCGTAACTTTCTGGTTCTAAAAAGAGTTGATGGCGTGGTTTATCTTTAAAACGAACAATTTTATCTTCGATTGATGGACAATAACGTGGTCCAACTCCATGAACCATTCCTCCATACATTGCAGAATCTAAAAGATGTTCGTTTATAATTTGATGAGTTTTTGGTGTTGTATAAATTAAATAACAAGGTATTTGTTTATCTAAAGGGATAAATTTATTTGTTTCGTAAGAAAAACCTTCATCCTCAACATTTCCATATTGAATTTCACCTTTAGAAAAATCAATTGATTCTTTAGCGATTCTTTGAGGAGTTCCAGTTTTAAGTCTTTGAATTCTTAAACCCATACTTTTTAAGTAAGAAGAAAGTCCAATAGAAGGTTTTTCACCATCCGGGCCTCCACTTTCTTTATGGTGTCCTCTTAAAATTTCAGAATCCATATAGGTTCCAGTGGCTAAAACAACAGCTTTTGAATTAATTTTATAACCCTTTTTAGTTGTAACGCCAAAAACAGAACTATCGTCATTTAATAAACCAATAACTTCATCCTCTAAAATGTCTAAGTTTTCAATACTTAAAAGATGTTTTTGCATATTTGCAGGATATCTTTTTTTATCAGTTTGAGCTCTTAAACATTGAACACCTGGACCTTTTTTTGTATTTAACATTTTCATTTGGAGGTATTCTTGGTCAGCGCATTTACCCATGAAACCGCCTAAAGCATCTATTTCACGAACAACAATACCTTTAGCACTTCCACCAATTGAAGGATTACATGGCATATTCGAAGCCATCTTAAAATTAAGTGTTATAAGTAAAACACTTTTTTTCATTCTAGCAGCAGCTAAAGCAGCCTCATTTCCAGCATGACCAGCACCGACCACAATAACGTCATAACTATGTGTAATATTTTCAATTAACATTATTAACCAACACTTCCATCCATATCTAACTTAATAAGTTGATTTAATTCAACTGCATATTCCATTGGTAATTCTTTTGAGAATGGTTCGATAAATCCTAAAACAATCATTTGGGTAGCATCTTTTTTAGAAATACCTCTACTCATTAAATAAAATAATTGATCTTCATCAATTTTAGAAACAGTAGCTTCATGCTCTAAAAAAGATGAGTTATTATGACACTCGTTCTTAGGAATAGTATCAGATTTAGATTTATCATCTAAAATTAAAGTGTCGCATTCAATATGAGTTTTACTATTTATAGCTTCTTTTTTAATTCGAGCTGTGCCGCGATAATTAGAAACGCCGCCATCCTTAACAATCGATTTAGAAATAATTGATGAAGAGGTATTTTTAGCTTCATGAATCATTCTAGCACCTGCATCTTGATATTGCCCTTTACCAGCAACGGCAATAGAAATACAAAGCCCTTTACTTCCTTCACCTCTTAAAATACAAGCAGGATATTTCATATTAATTTGACTTCCGATATTTCCATCAATCCATTCCATTGTTGCGTTTTCATAACAAACGGCTCGTTTAGTGACTAAATTAACTATATTATTTGACCAATTTTGAACTGTAGAATAACGGCATCTTCCATTTTTATGAACAAAAATTTCAACAACCGCAGCATGTAAAGACTCTTTTGAATATATTGGAGCAGTACATCCTTCAACATAATGTACATCAGCACCTTCGTCAACGATAATTAATGTACGTTCAAATTGACCAGTTTTTTCATTATTAATTCTAAAATAAGATTGTAAAGGTTTTTCTAACTTTACACCTTTTGGAACATAAATAAAACTTCCCCCGCTCCAAACAGCACCATTTAAAGCTGAAAATTTATTATCAGCAACATTTACTATCTTTCCAAAATATTTTTTTACTAACTCTGGATAAAGTTGTAAAGCCATATCGGTAGAAAGGAAAATTACGCCCTTTTCTTCTACTTCTTTAAGCATATTATGGTAAACCATTTCGCTTTCATATTGAGTTGATGCACCAGCTAAATATTTTTGTTCAGCTTCTGGAATACCTAATTTATTAAACGTTTCTTTAATTTGCTCAGGAACTTCATCCCAGTTTTTTCCTTCTTTTTTAGAATATCTATTAAAATAAGTAAAAGAATCAAAATCTAAAAAGGAAACATCTGGACCAAATAAAGGGAAAGGCATTTTTATAAATTTATGATAAGCATCGAGTCTAAATTCTAACATCCATTCAGGTTCATTTTTTGCTTTAGAAATAACTTTAACTACATCTTCATTTATTCCTTTTCCAGTTGAAAAAATGGAGGAAATATCATCCTTAAAATCATACTTTTTATTATCTAAATTGATATCTTCAAATTTATTACTCATCATTTTCTCCATTTAAAATTTTACTAATTCCAAATGCCCCTAATGTAGCGCATTTAATTCTTGCAGCTTGTTTATGAGTTTCGCTAAAAGCATTGAGTTCTTCTAAAACTTCACTATCATATTCTTTTTCATAAAGCATATTTTCATATTGTGAAATGATATAAAGGGCGTCTTTTTCACTTTTATTTTTAACCATATCACATAAAATATCAGTTGAAGCAGTAGAAATTGCACAAGCTACACCACTAAAATATGCGTTTTTAATAACATCATTTTCAATATCTAAATAAATAGTAATATCATCAATACATGAATCGCTATCCATTCTTATTTTTCTAAAATTTTCAAAATTAGATATTTTTGTAATATCTTCGACCTTATTATTTGGAGAATTATAATGCTCCATAATAATTTCTCTTTTCATTTCATTAGTTAAAGAAAGCATCTAAAAAATTACCTCCATTTTTTAAAGCTTCATATAAAGCGTCAACATCGCTCTTATCATTATATAAATATAAAGAAACACGAATAGTACCGACAGTTTTTAATCTATCTTTAAGAAGTTTAGCACAATGTTCACCACTTCTTACGCAAATTCCTTTACTATTTAAATAACTAGCCTCGTCTTGAGGAAAAACACCTTTTACATTTAAAGTTATTATTCCAGCATCAGCTTTTTCATTATAAATAATAACATTATCTAACTCTTTTAATTTATTAATTGCATAATTTCTTAATTCTTTTTCATGATTTTCAATATTTTCTAGACCAATATTTTCTAAATAAGTAAGTGCTTCATCAAAACCATAAATTGCTGCAATATTCATTGTTCCAGCTTCAAATTTGGCAGGTGGTTCTAAATAAGCAACGTTTCCACACATATCAAAACGAGCATTATCTCCTCCGCCCATCATAAATGGATCCATTTTTTTAAGTAAATCAAATTTACCATATAATGCCCCAATACCTGTAGGTCCTAGCATCTTATGAGCACTTAAACATAAAAAATCACAATCTAAATCTTTTACATCAATTTTCATATGTGGTGCACTTTGAGCGGCATCGCAAACTAAAATTGCTCCATATTCATGGGCAATTTTAGCCATTTCTTTTATATCTATTTTAAACCCTAAAACGTTTGTAACTTGAGCAATTGAAACAACTTTTGTATTTTTAGTGATAACTTTTCTTAATGCTTCAGGAGTGCATCTTCCTTCTTCATCTAATGGAATATAGTTAATTTTTGCTTTTGTAGTTTCACTAACCTTAAACCAAGGTAAAACATTAGAAGCATGTTCTGCTTCAGTAAGTAAAATTTCATCTCCTTCTTTTAAAAATTTAATTCCATAACCATATGCAACTAAATTCATTGACATTGAAGTTCCGCTTGTAAAAACTATTTCTCTACTAAAACAATTTAAAAAAGAAGCAAGATGAGCTCTACATTTTTCAACCTCTTTATCAACATGATAAGCTAAATCATAATCTCCCCTATGAGCGTTAGCTCCATCTTCTAAATAATATCTTGAAGTTGCATCAATAACAGATTTTGGTTTAAAAGTTGTTGCGGCATTATCAAGATAAATTAAAGGTTTTTTATCGTTTTCATGATTTTTAAAAATTGGAAAATCTTTTTTTATATTTTTAACATCTAACATATTTAAAAAACACCTCCAATAATTTCTTTTATCTTTTCACTTTCTTTGTCATCGAAATATTTAGCAATCGGTAAAAGATAACCTAATGTTATTAAACTTCTTGCTTCATTAATTTCAATTCCTCTTGAAAGTAAATAATATAAATGTTCTTCTCTTAAAGAACCAATTGCACAAGCGTGTTGAGCTTTAATATCATTGCAATCAATTTTTAATATTGGATTGGCGATTGCTTCACTTTCTTTATCAAAAAGAATAACTCTAACTTTTTGATTTGCATCCGCTTTATTAGCGTTTTCATAAATATGAGAAATTCCATCTATTTTAATTAAAGATGAGTCTTTACTTACACCGTGACAATCAATTAATGATTTAGTTTTTCCTACCTTATGGTTAAAAGATAAATTAAATTTTTTCTTATTGTTTTTATTTGAAAGCGTAGCTAAATGTATAGAGGATTCACTGTTTTCTCCTTCTAAATTTATTAAAGATTTAAATAAACCAATTTCATTTGAAAAATCAGCAATTATAAATTCAAAACTGCTTCCACGTGGAACATTTGCATTTATTTCAAAAGAATCTAAACTCTCTAAAATTAAAAGTCTAATTTTTACAATAGAATTATTTCCAACAACAACAGAAACTTTATTATTTTTGTCAAATGAATCAATATCTAAAATAATATTACTGTCATCGTGTACTAAAAAAGAAACAGCATCTTCATTTTTTAAAGAAACTGAGTTTTTCATTTCACCTTCATAAAAATAACTTGTAATACTATTTGCCATTTTTTAATACTTCTTTCGTTGCGCAAACACCAATTGAAACTTTATTCATTGGTTGATCTTCTTCTTTTTTAATTGAGACATTAAATTCTTTTTCAATCCATTCATATCCTTCTTTATCGATACGTGTGATAAGAGAAGAATCTCCAACTGTTACAATTTTTCCATTAACCATAATTGCAGCTTTAGATGGGTGAATTAAATCAAACAATCTTGCATAATGCGAAATAACAAGGAAGCCGGTATTTTTTTCCCTATTTTGTTTTACAATACATTGAGAAACTGTGTTAACAGCATCAACATCGAGTCCTGAATCGATTTCATCAAGCATCGCAATATTTGGATTTAATAAAATCATTTGAAGAATTTCATTTCTCTTTTTTTCTCCACCGCTAAATCCATCGTTTAAATTTCTATTGACCATATCAAATGGTAAGTTTACTTCTTTACAAGCTTCTTCTAAAGAACGATAAAATTCGAATAATTTAATTTTACTATCTCTATGTGCATTCATCGCACCTTTAAAGAAATCTGCAGAAACAACGCCAGGAATTTCACTTGGATTTTGGAAAGCTAAAAATAAACCCGCTTTGCTTCTTTCATCAACGCTCATTGATAAAACATCTTTACCATCAAAGATAACGGAACCTTTAGTTACTTTATAACGAGGATTCCCCATGATAGCGGCAAGCAATGTAGATTTTCCATGACCATTAGGTCCTAAAAGAGCTAATATTTCTCCTTCATTTATCTCTAGATTAACACCTTTGAGTATTTCTTTTCCTTCAACTTCAACATGTAAATTTTCAATTTTTAAACTTTTCATTTTTAATACCCTATTTTTTGCGTAAATATTTTATAACAATTGTATAAAACCCTCAAATTATATTATCTCAAATGTGAAATTTTCTTTTGTTGAAACTTTTATACTTATAGTATAAAATTATAGGGCTATTTAAACGATAGCCATTTTATTTATGGAAGGAAAAAGATATGAAAAAAAGTACTAAATCAATGATTTTAGCCTTATCAGCCTTTTCCACAATAGCATTAAGTGGATGTGGAATCTCCGCAAAAGAAGATTTCGTCATCGACTTTACCTATGAAACTGCAAGCGGTAATTCCGTTACAGAAGAAATCACAGCTCAAGATATTTTAAATCGTTATTTAACAAACAATGGTTCTTCTGCTGCTGAAGCTTATTACAATGCTATTTATGAGGTTGCCCTTAGAGAAGTATTCACAAATGGTAGATTCCAAGATAGATTAAGTGATGCTCAAGCTGACGCTAATCGTGCTGTTGATGAAGCTAAAGACGCTGCAGATACTGCCGGAACTTCTTGGGAAGACTATTTAACCGATACTTTAAATATAGTTGGTGATATGAGTGAAAGTGAAAGAGAACACCAATATTATTTACAATGTGAAGTCACCGCGATGAAAGATATTGTCAGCGATGAATTCTACGATACTTTTAACCAATGGAATCCAGACGAAGATACAGCTGACCAAGACGAAATTAATGAATTTAACATGGTTTATGGCGAAAATGGTTATATTAAAACTAAATTACCATATCATGTCAGAGATATTCTTATCCAAGTTGATGCTGATGCAGCCAATTACTCAACTGGAGAAATTTCAAGTGATGATGCTGAACAACTTTACAATCTTTTTGAAGCATTAGTTAAATCAGATACTTCAACAAATACTTATGCTGACATTGCAAAAAGATTAACTGATGATAGTTCTTCAGCTACTAACTATGGTGAACACTTGATGGACTTAGATACTTCATTTATTAACGAATTCAAACTTGGTTTATATACATTTGATGCTTTATATAATGAAGATATAAGAGAAGGAAATACTGACTTTGATTCATTAACAGAAAAATTCTTAATGCCAAGTGATGTTGAAGAAGAATTAAAAACTGTCGGTCCAACATATATTCCTTATGAAGCTGTTGTTAAACTCAACGAATATAAAGATGTAGATTCATATAAAGACCCAGTTACTGGTCAAGAATTAACTGTCAACGAAGGTAAAGCTTCTTACTATCCAAGAAATATTATTTTCAATAAATATTTCAATTCACACAACATCTGCTTTATCGTTAACCAAAAAGTTGATTCAAGCGATCCAACTCATGAATACGCATTAACAGATACTGGTGTAATGGTCAAATCAGACTTAGACGAAAATGGCGATTATGCTATTGGCAGTGATTTATACTTTGAAGAAGGAACAAGCGAAGCTGCTCACTTCCAAAAAATTAATGGTTTAGATTATCCCGTTTTATGTGATGAAAAAGGAAACCCAATCGTTGTTTCAAGAAGTGAAACAGGAAACGCAGGCATTCACTTTGTAGTCATTGAAAAATCACCATTAGAAAATCAAGCAACTGCTGAAGTTAAATTAAATGAATATTATGCTCCAGTTAATCCTCTTGAACAAAATGGTCAAGATGCTAATGGTAATTATTACTATAACGACTTATTCCCTACAGATGAAAATGGAAAACCATTACCAACATATGTAAATTCTATTCAAACAACTGTTGAAGGATATAACGAAAGAATCTATGGTAATTCAGATAGCGGAGTTACTGGTATTGGTGAAAAATATGAAACATATACCGGAACTCAAAAAGAATATCAATTATTCGAATGGGTTACTGAAGGTAATTTCAAAGCTAAAGATGATGCAATTCAAGCAAAAGTTGACCAATACATTACACAAAAAATGTTAAGTGTCCAACAAACAAGCGATCAAAATTTAATTGATTCTTGGAATTCATATAGCACTACATTAATGGATCAAGAAAGAAATAGACAAATCGGATTAATTCCTGAAACATGTGCTATTCACTTCGGTGATATGGATTATTATGGTGAAGGAAAACTCTGCTACTACTCAACTTCTTTAAATACAAATCCAGGAAGCGGTAGTGAAGGAAGCAACTAGGAGGAATAAAGTTTTATGAAAAAAGCAAAGACTACATTATTACTTTTATCTGCAGCTTTATTAGTTACTGGTTGTTCAAAAGTTAGTGCTAATTTAAAAAATCCAGAAGATCCAATCGTTGTTGATCAAGCTGGAAATGCAGTAAACGTTGAAAATAACGAAATTAATCAAATTTTTAACTCCATTAAAAATGGTGATAGCTATAAAACAAGCGTTAAAGAGATGTTAACTGAAGCTATCGCTAAAGCTTATATTGGAGATTATAAAGTTGATAATAATGGCTTAGTTTATATTGAAGGATTAAATTTAGGTGATGATACTTCGGTTATGAACTTTGTTAAAGAACATAAATTCTATTGGAACTGGGTTTCAACATCTACTTCAGTTGAATTTGAAGAAGAACCATCTTCTTCAAATGTTAGTGAATATAAAGCTAGAATTGAAGCTTATATTGACCTTGTCCAAAAAGAAATTGTTACCACTTTATATGATGAAGCTGTTGTTGTTACTTATATGAACAATAATCGTTTCTATGAATCATTATACGCTAAATCAATCTATGAAAAACTTTACACAGTTTATGATAATAGCGGAAAAAGCGTTGATCCAGAACTTTTATATACTGAACCAACATATAAAGATCCAGAAAACGCACCTGAAAACAAACAATTTGTTGATGCAGGATTTACAACTGGTAAACTTGTAACACGTGAATATAATCCAGAAGATAACTATAAAATGGTTATTGAAGGAGATACTCAATTATTACATTTATATCATTATGTAGATTATATTAATCTTTCAATGATTCCTGATATCCTTTCAAATTTATTAACAGAATCTTATATTTTTGAAAAACAATATCAATCAATTGGAAGAACTCAAGCTAGAAAAGTTAATTTCATTAAAATTAGCGATACTTCTTCGAAAATGGCTCAACCATTAATGAGAAGTTATATCAATACAATCTTAAGAAATGAAACCGAAAGAAATGTTGATTTCTCAACACTTATTGATGCTTGGGAAGGTAATCACGAAAAATTATCATTAAGTGAAAATGAAGCTGCTAAAACTTTAGCAACAAGCGTTTATGGAGAAGAATCAACAAAAATCAATTCCGGATTTAATTCTTATATTGATGGAAAAACTGGCGAAGATTATCCATATTTTAATGGCTCACTTTATGGTGATATTATTAAAAACTATAGCGAATTAACAAATAATCCAGCTACTAATGATTCAACAATTTATACTTCATTTACATCTATCGATGGAATTCCATATACTCCAGAAGAAGGTTTAGCACTTCAAATCGAAAATTTAGAAACTTCTTCCTATGTTACAAATGAATGGGGTACATCTTCATCATTTGATCTTGGCGGAAGCAATATGATTACTAACCTCTTCTCTTATGGTCTTGCTACAGAATTTGAAAGAGCAACTGATCCAGATACATCTTATGTTGTTGATGGATATTATGTTAAACAATTCACTCAAGGTGGCCCTGTATTCTTAAAAAATAATACATACGCTAGTGATGTTGACTCAATTTTATGGCAAAACGAAGATGATTATTATATCGTTGAAATCGTTGATCAAGTCTCGTTAGATACACTCGCTTTAAATAGCGATTCTACAAGTGAAGAAAAAACTAATGTTGAAAGCTATGCTAGAGATATTGGTTATACTGTTGCAAGTGGTGGAACTTATACTAACAATGCACTTCTTTATTATCTTGAACAATCTAACATTAATTACTATGATGAAGATGTAAAAGATTATTTTGAAAGTGAATTCCCTGATTTATTTGATTAATTAATCTATTAAATGCCTTTAAGTTATATTAAAGGCATTTTTATTTTTATATAAATATAATTTAGTATTAAAATATTTATATAAATTTTGCTTTAATAAAATAAAGATAAAGAAAGGAAATAAATATATGAAAGAATTTGATCCAAATTGTGTATTTTGTAAAATTGTTGATGGAATTATACCTTCTTCAAAAATATATGAAGATGATGAAGTTGTTGCTTTTTTAGATAATGCTCCTTTAACTTATGGGCATGCTTTAGTCGTTCCTAAAAGACACTTTGAATCTTTTTTATCAACACCTAAAAATATCATGAACCAAGTAATGAATGTCGCTCAAAGAATCGGTCAAATCGATATGGAAATTTTAGGAGCAAAAGGAGTAAATATTATTTGTAATTGTTATCCTGCTGCTGGACAAGCTGTTCCTCATTTCCATGTCCATGTAATTCCTAGATATGATGCTAGTGATGGATTAAAAATTGAAAATAAACCAATGAAAGATGTTAATCTTCCTAGTATTGTTGAGAAATTTAAAGGTAAATTATAATAAAATATTATCTATAATTTATATATTAAGAAGATATATTGAAAAATGATAATCGATTAGACGATTATCATTTTTCATTTTTTTCACTTTTAAGTTTATAAAACATCCTTCCATCAAGCGGAAAAAGTTTGGCGCTAAATTCTCCTCCATCAATATCTTTAAAAGCTTTATCTAAAGTTTTCATCTTTGCATCCATTTCATCAATTAAAGATAATACTAATGCTTCTCTAGTTAAAGGCATAACTGGCGAGCCAAATTCTAATTTTCCATGGTGAGAAAGAATTAAATGTTTAAGTAAAGTAATTTCTTCTCCTTCTATTTTTAAACGAGTAGCACTTTCATCAACCATCATCGCTCCAATTACTAAATGACCTAATAAAGATCCTTCTTTAGTATAGGTTGTTCCAATAACTCCGCTTAATTCTTCACATTTACCAATATCGTGAAGTAAACAACCACTAATTAATAAATCATAATTTAAAGAAGAATAATGTGAAGCAATCATTTTAGCAATTTCACACATTGAAACAGTATGATCCATTAATCCATTTAAATAATCATGATGATTGCTCATCGCAGCTGGATAATTTATAAATTTTTCTTTATAAACACTAAAAATATCATAGACAATCTTTTTTAGTTTTTCATTATTTATGGAAGTTAAAAAAGATTTTAATTTTTTAACTAACTCTTCTTTTTCAAAAGGGGAAGAAGGAATTAAAGATTCCATATCAGCATTTTTAGGATCAACTATATTTCCTTCAAAAATCTTAACTTGTAATTTATCTTTATAATCGATCACTTCTCCATCAATATAAACGACATTCCCAATTTTAAAGGTTAGTAAATCTTCATTATTTACTTGCCACTTTTTAGCCTCAATAACTCCAGTTTTGTCTTGTAAAGTTATCGTTAAATAAGTTAAACCATTTGTTGTTACGCCTTTTAAAGAATTTTTAATGATATAAAATCCTGAAGCGTTCATCCCATCCATTAAATCTTTAATCATAATCTTTTCTCTTTTTTAATAAAATTCCTCTTAATTTTAGTTTATTCTTATATTTTATTCTTCATTTTTATTATCTTTTCTTATTAAATTTTCAACTTCATCTAATTCATAGCCTTTATTAACTAGGGTAGAAATAATATCTTCTTCTTTAAAATTTTTTTCTTTTAGTTTTAAATATTCTTTCATTAATTTTCTTTTTTCTTCTTCGTGATTAATATTTAAAGATTTTAAAACATCATTAATTATTTCGATATCGAAACCTCTTTTAAGCATTGTTTCACTTATTTTTCTTTTTTGTTTAGCAAAATTTGATGAAACATACTTATTTTTTATCAATTCAAAATATCTTTTTGCTTTCTCTTTTTCATAATTTTCATCAAATTTTATCTCATCAACTATATCATTGCTTATTTCTTTCTCATTAAAATAGTTAGTTATATAGTATTTACCATATAAAGAATTATTAAAATATTCTAGATAAGTTAAAACGTATTCTCGATCATCGATAATTTTTGCTTTTTCAGCTTCTTTTATAACTTGATATACTAAAATTTTATCGTTTTTATATTTATCTAAACACTTTAAAAGGAGGTCGTTTTTAGAATAAGGTTTTTTCATTAATAAAGTAGATATATATTTTTTTATTTCGTTTTTCTTATCTTCTTTAATAACTTCTTCTAATTCACTTTTTAAAAGTTTCCCTTCTTTTAAAAAGTGATCTTCATATGTTTGATAAGAAATTTTTATTCTTTCAACCTTTTTTTCTTCATCTAATTTATAATCAATTAAAACTTTATCATCTTTAATTTTAATTTTTACTATTTCAATATAATTACCAGTTTTTTCTAATTGCACGTTTATATACCTCCATTATATTGTTATAAAAAGTATTATCTGAAAATTGAGAAATCGAATTATAAGCGTTTTTAACTATTTCATCTATTTCCTCTTTTTTCATATTAATAACTTCATTTAATTTATCTTTAAAATCTATCATATCTTCAAAAAAGAAACCGGTAACTTTATTATTAATAACATTTACTAAATTATTATCGTATCGACATAAAATTGGGATATGGGCTGCCATAGCTTCCATAAAAGTTAAGCCTTGAGTTTCGCTAATTGAAGCATTTAAAAAGATATCACTCATCGCATAATAATACGGGACTTTTTCTAAATTTACTTTCCCTAAAAACATAACATTATTATCGATTCCTAAATCTTTAGTTAATTTAATCAAATTATTTTCATCAGGTCCTGCTCCAACAAATATTAAAATAGTTTTAATTTTACTATCTTTATATTTATCTAAATAATCTTTATAACCTTCGATAATAATATCAAAGCTTTTTTCTTTAGCAATTCTTCCTAAACAAAGAAGAATTTTATCATATTTATCAAGTCCATATTCTTTTTTCAATTTTGAAATCATTTCTTTATCATCGACTTCAAAACGTGAAAAATCAAAACCTGTAGGAACTATATTTATCATTTTTTCTAATCCAATACTTCTTAAATAAACTTCGGTTTTAGCTGAAGGAGAAATAATTTCTGTTGCTCTAATCATACATGCTCTAGCAAATTCTCTAATTGCCCATTTAGAAAAGCGATCAAAATAGCCTTTTGTAGCATAATAAGTATAATCTTCATACATTGTATGATATGTATAAACAGATGCAATATTTAACTTTTTAGCAACAATAAAACCAAATTGTCCAATCCCAAATTCGGTATTTACATGAACAACATCTAAATTTAAAGATTTTATAAGTTTAAAGGCATCATTATTAAAAACAAATGCAGCTCTATAACCATAAAGTTGTTTAAGCTCAATTCCTGGAATTCCAATAACTTTATCTTTATAAGTTACATATTTTGATGAAGTTGTTGTAATAACATAACAATTATGACCTCTTTCATTAAGCAAAGTAAAAAGAGAGTTTACTGAAGTAGCAACCCCATTAACTTCTGGATAGAATGTGTCACTAAATAAAGCAATATTCATATTTATTTATTAATTTTCTCCTCTTTTTTCTCTCTTTTTTCTTTACTTTTCTTAATTTCTTTTTCTTTTGTCATCTCTTCAAGATCTTCTTTTCTATCTTCAATCGTATCGATTGACAAAGTTAAAATAGTCTTTCTATTTGAAACTGGTATAAGACGATCTTCAATAGGAACACCTCTTGTTTTATAAGTGGCACTTACAATTCCACATATAGCAAACTGTAAATAGAAAGTAATAAATCTCCATAAAAGCAAGACTAAGTTTGCTCCACCTAAATTATAAAATTGTTGAGAAAAATATGAAGAATTAGCGCCAAAAAGTCTATCAAAAACATACTCACTTATTCCGGCTGTTCCAGGAATTGGAATTAAACCTGTAACCATTTGATGGAAATTAGAAAAAGAAATACAATCGACTATTTTTTGAAAATAATTAACGTTTTCCATTCCATTAAATCCATTTAAAGTTAATCCACTTAATAAAGGATATAAATTCCCTACAATAATTGAAATTAAAGTAAGAGAAAAAACTAAAATAGAAAAAGGAATATTTGAACGTAATCTTCTTAACTCAATTCGATAATTTTCAATTTGTAATCTAACGCTTTCTTTTTTCTCTTCAACATTTTTGACTAATTTTATTTTTCCTAAAAAATTAATTAAATGATTAATAACGAAATTATGAATTGCTCTTGATGAAGACATCAAAAGAATCAATCCCATAGTTAAAAGATTTAAAAGAAATCCTAATATAATAAAGATGAAAAAAGGAATATCTGGAATTGGATTTCCGTTAATTGTAATAGAAATTGGGAATGCTGGAATAGCTAAAATTTGATTAAAATTAACACATAATGAAACTAATCCAACAAATATTAAGCAAGTTTGATAAACAATAAAATTCATTACCATTAAAGAAGCCGCATTAGATAAACCAACGCCCTGCTTATTAAATAAATAAACCTTAGCAATTTCTCCTCCATATGCTCCAGGAGTAATCGAAGAATAAAATATATCATAAGCTTGCGAAGCTAAACCTTGATGATATTTATAATGTCTTTGATAAAGTCGAGCATATAAAAACATCATAAAAGCATTTAATAAGAAAGAAAATAAAACAATTCCTAAAAATAAAGCTAAAAAACCATAATTCATATTTTGAATAAAATAAGGAATCATTTCATAAACTAATGTTCCCTCTTCTCCTTCAACAGGTTGAACAAGATTTATCCAAAGAACAATTACAGTAATAACTAAAACAATAAGTAAATATATGAAGTATTTCCAGGCATTCTTTTTCTTTTTTTGTTTGTCGTCTTTGCTATTTTCTTTTTCAATATTTATCTCTTCAACTTGCTCTTTTTCTTCTTTTTTAACTTCTTCTATTTCCTTTTCATTAACTAAATTTTTATCATCGTTCATACCATTAAAGTATACCATAAAAATGCGTTTGCAATTATTGAAAATAAGTTTAAAATAAACCCTATGAGTAAAATTACTAAAGCCAAAAATATCATGCTCAAAGGCGTACGATTTAGATATTACTTCTATTATGTCTTACTTTTTATATCGCTTTTATTTTATATGCTTGGAACATATACAACAAAAGCATTAATTGATGCGATTAATAAAGAAAGTTTTGAAACAATGGATTTTTTAGAAAAAGCTTTTTTTAATGCATTTGGTGGATATGACTTATTAACAAATAATCTCTGGGTTTTTGCTATTATTTTAGTAATTTTTGCACTTTTAAGTGGTGGAACTGCTGCTTTTAGATTTGTCTATAGAGCAAAAACTTCTACTCAAATGGGCAAACAACTTCAAGACGCTTTATTTTATAAAGTAGAAAGACTTCCTTATTCTCAAGTAAAAGGAATGAAAAACGGCGATATTTTACAAACTTGTACACGTGATGAAGATGTTTTTAGAAGATTTTTAACTGATCACATGTATTCAATTTTTTATTCAGTTTTTATCGTAATTATCGCTGTTATTATTTTATTTATTACAAATGTAGAAATAACCTTAATTACAATGGCTTTAATGCCTATTATGTTTGTTTATTCTTTCTTCTTAATTAAAGAAGTTAGAAGAAGATATAGAGCAACAGATGATAGTGAAGGTGAAATGACGGCTAAGGTTGAAGAAAATCTTTCTGCAGTTAGAGTTGTTAAAGCTTTTAATAATGAAGCTTATGAAATCAATAATTTTGAAACATATATAGATGATTATAAGAAAAAATTTATTCATTGGAGAAAAATGAGTGCATTTTTCTTCTCTTCTTCAGATATTTTTATTTTCGGTCAAATTTTATTAACAACTGTTTTTGGTTTTTATCTATGCTATCAAAGATATGCTGATCCACTTCATTTGGCTGGAATTAGCGTTGGAACCATGGTTATTGCCTTTACTTATGCTGATACAATCGTTTGGCCTATTAGAGACTTAGCCACTATTCTTTCTAATGTTGCTAGAGCATATGCCGCAGTAGAAAGAATAAACATTCTTTTAGATTCTCCAAATGAAGATATTTATACTGGAGAAAAACCTGTAATTAAAGGCGATATTGAATTCAAACATGTTTCATTTGCTTTCCCTGATGAGCCAGATAGAAATGCTATAAAAGATGTTTCTTTTAGTGTAAAAGCTGGTCAAACTGTTGCAATTATGGGCAAAACAGGTAGCGGAAAATCTACTTTAGCTTATTTACTCAATAGACTTTACGATTATCAAAGTGGTGAAATTGATATTGATGGAATGAATATTCAAAAAATCGAAAAAGCATGGCTTAGAAAAAATATTGCATTAATTTTACAAGAACCATTCCTTTTTTCTAAAACTATTAAAGATAATTTAACAATCGGAAAAAAAGATGTAACTGAAGACGATATTAAAAAGGCCACAAAAATATCCCAAATTCACGACTCAATCAATAAATTCCAATTTGGTTATGATACACCTGTTGGAGAAAGAGGAACAACCCTTTCTGGTGGACAAAAACAAAGAGTTGCAATTGCAAGAAGCTTAATTTTAAATTCACCAGTTTTAATTTTCGATGATTCATTATCGGCGGTTGATACCGAAACCGACTATAACATTAGACAAGCTTTAAAAAATCGTGATACTAAATCAACAACTATTATCATTACTCATAGAATTGCTACCGCAAAAGATGCTGATTTAATTATTGTATTAAATAATGGAAAAATTGAAGCAATGGGTAAACATGATGATTTAGTAAATAAAGAGGGATTATATTCAAGAATTTACAAAATTCAAACAAAAATGGAGTAATTTATGGCAAGCGCATACGTTGAAGAAAGTGTTGTAACTGATAAGTTGAATTTCTCTGTTTGGATTAAAACAGTTAAGTATATTAAAAAACTATGGCCAATAGTTATAGTTTTACTTTTATGTATGCTTTTTCAAGCATTCTATGATTCTTCCTTTGTTCCTGTTGCTAACGCAGCTTTAATTGCTGCTTTTGAAGATAACGGACCTCTTTTTGGGGGAGACGTTAATATTTGGAATGTTTTATTAAATTTTAATATTTTAGGAATTCCATTTATTTTATCTTTTAAAAATTACTTAATTTTAGCAATTGTTCTTGTTGTAGTAAGATCATTTGCTATGTTTGGACTTTTCTTTTCAATGAATTACATTGAAATGGAAATTATGACTCAACTTAGAAGAGATGCTTTTAAAAGAATTCAAGAATTATCATTCTCATATTTTGATAAAACTCCTTCAGGTTGGCTTATTGCCCGTTTAAATAACGATGCCGCTAGTATTGGTGAAGTTTTATCTTATTCTGTTTTAAGAATTTTCCAAATTTCTTTTTCACTTATTTTTACTTTAATTACTATGTTTAGCCAATCATGGCAATTATCATTAATTATTCTTGCAACAACTCCATTAATTTTTGTTGTTGTTATGGTATTTGAAAAATTAATCTTAAAATTCTCTCGTATTGCTCGTAGCGCTTATTCTTATTTTGTTGGTTGGCTTGCCGAATCAATTAATGGAAATAAAACAATCAAAACAATGGCGATTGAAGAGACAATTAAAGAAGAATGCGAAGAAATTACGGATGATGTTAGAAAAAAGAGATTAAAAACTCAAAGAACTAGTGGATTCTTCTGGCCTTGTGTCGATTTTCTTTCTTATATTACAACTGCAATCATAATTTTAGTTGTTCCAATTTTTAATGATAACCACATCATTATTATTAATGCAGCTATGCTCGTTTTATTTATCAACTTTGTATCTCACATTTATAACCCAATTAGACAATTTGCTGAAATATTTGCTGATTTAATGGGAACTCAAGCAAGTGTTGAAAAATTATTCATGTTAATTGATACAAAACCAACATTGGTTGATACTCCTGCAGTTATTAAAAAATATGGTGATATTTTTAATAACAAAACCGAAAATTTTGAACCTTTAGAAGGTGATATCCAATTTGACCATGTTTCTTTTTCTTATAACCCAGAAATTGAAGTTTTACACGATTTAAATTTACATATCGAAAAAGGTACTTCGTTAGCAATTGTTGGCGAAACAGGAAGCGGAAAATCTACAACCGTTAATCTACTTTGTAGATTCTATGAACCTACAAAAGGAAAAATCTTGATTGACGGCGTTGATTATAAAGAAAGAAGTGTTGGTTGGTTAAGAAGTAACATTGGATTCGTTCAACAAACTCCTTTTATCTTTAAAGGAACAATCAACGATAATATTCGTTATGGAAAACTTGATGCAACTGATGAAGAAATTATAAAAGTATGTAAAGAACTCGATATTCATGATTTCATTATGTCACTTAAAGATGGATATAATACTTATCTTAAAGATGGCGGAAATGAATTATCTCAAGGACAAAAACAACTTATTTCTTTTGCTAGAGCAATCGTTAGAAATCCAAAAATTTTAATCTTAGATGAAGCAACTTCTTCTATTGATACTGAAACTGAGCACGATATTCAAGGTGCTATTAATAAGATGCTTGTTGGAAGAACATCGTTAATTATTGCTCACCGTTTATCTACTATTGTTGATGCTTCAAGAATATTAGTTATGAAAGATGGTGTTGTAGTTGAAGACGGAAATCATAAGAGTCTGATGGAGAAAAAAGGATATTATCATAAGCTTTATACAAACCAATTTAAAGAACTCAATATTGGTGAACAAATTGATCAATTCCAAGATCAAATCATAAACAAAAATGTTAATATCTAGAGATTTATTTTAAAAATAAATCTCTTTTTTTATAATTTAATTGCACCAAAAATAATATGTATATCTCTTATTAATAAAATAAACGAGGTGAAAGTATGAAAAATATAGTTAAATTTTTATTTTCTTTTGCGATTATTCCTTTTTCTTTAACTTCTTGTATGAATAGTAATGTCGCAACTTTAATTTATGAAAGCAAAGATAAAGTTAAATTAGATGGCGATTATATTTATAGTGAATCATATCAAACTTTTGAAGAATCAACTTTGTCATTTGCTTCAAAATTTTCTTCTTATATTTATCAAGATTATAAAAATACTTATGATAATTTAGTTGTATCCCCTGCTTCAATGTATATGGGTTTAGCTATGGCAGCTGCTTCAACAAATAATTCATCAAGAGAAGAAATATTAAAAGTTTTAAATATTTCTTCATATGATGAATTAATTGATAATATTCCTACATTTTATTCTCTATTAAATAATGAAAATCATTTTGGTGTAACTAATTTTACTAACTCTTTATGGCTTGATACAAAATGTGAATTTAAAGATGAAGGATTGAAAGAATTAAGTGATAATTTCTTTACAACTTCTTACTATGGAGATTTTTTTAACCAAAATAAAGAAATGAATAAATCTATTCAAAACTATGTTAAAGATAAAACTAAAGGACTAATTAATAACGAGTTTAATTTTGGCGAAAACACAATGCTTGTTTTATTAAACATTCTTTATTATAAAGATATTTGGAATGAACTCGGTGATGATTTGCCTTATTTTAACAAAGAAATTGAATTTAAAAATAAAAATGGTGAAATAAGTAAAAAGAAATTTTTAGAAGGTTATTATAATGTAGGCCAAGTTTATGAAAATGAAAAATATGAAACTTTCTATACTAAAACAAGAAGAAATTACACCCTCCAATTTATTAAACCAAAAGATGGATATTCAATTGATGAAGTATTTAATGAATCAACAATTAAAGAGATTGAAAATATTGAAAGTTATAATCCTTATGATGAAATAAATAAAATTAAATATCATACTAGAACAATTTTCCCTGAATTTGAAGGTGAATTTAATGAAGATTTACTTGATTTTATGAAAAATAGATTTAATCTTGTTAATTCAACTAACGAAGTTTTAGCAGATTTCTCATCAATTATAAAAGATGATTTCTTAAAAGAAAGTAATGTATTTATATCTACTATTATTCATATAACTAAATTAAAGGTAAATAAAAAAGGAATTGAAGGAGCTGCAGTTACAGCTATAGGAGCGGATGGAGCAACTGGTGATCGTCCAATAGAATATAAAGATATCTATAAAGATTTTATAATTGATAAAACATTCGGATTTTATATTAAAGATAGTAATGAAAACATTATTTTTTCAGGTGTAATTAATAAAATCTAGTTTAATGATATATTGTTATCTAAATTTATAAAAATAATCGTATTTAGTTAAATAAGTATATCTAACAAAAACATCTTTTCCTTTTATATTTTCTACTCTTATTATATTCATATCCTTAAAAGAAGCATTTTTCATAACTTTATAAGATGCAATGTTATCGACATTGCATCTTATTTTTATTTTGTTTATTAATACTTCATTAAATAAATATTTGGTTACTCCTTTTAAAGCTTCACTCATTAAGCCTTTATTTTGATATTTAGGATTTAATACATAACCAAGTTCAACTTCTTCTTTATTTAAATCTAAAGAAACAACATCAATACAACCGATAAGTTTATTATTTTCTTTATAGCGAATCGCCCATCTAAAAGTTTTATTATCGTATTTACAAGCTATATTTTTTAAATAATCTTTTGCTTCATCAATACTTTTATATTGATTCCACGTCAAAAATTTAACAACTTCCTTATTAGAAGCGTATTCAAATAAGTCCAAATAATCGTTTTCATTAAACTTAGTTAAAACTATGTTCTCTAAAGATATAATATTTGTCCCGATAAAATTCATATAAGCTGATATTAAAATTATATTAAAATTGTTTAAAAAGTGAATATTTGTTCTTTTGAAAAACCTTATTGTCTAGTAAGACGTCGACGTAGGTTGTGGGAGGGAATAATTAAATTTATTCCCCATATATAGGAGTAAAAAATAAACCACTAAGTAGTTAAACTTAGTGGTTAATCTTTATTTTTAATTATTCATTGACAGTTTCTTTTTTCTCTTTTGTTTTTCTAATTATCCACATAATAAATACACTTATTTCATGAATAACAAGAGGAACAATAGCAAGACATGCTGTAATAATCCATTCAAAACCATCAAAATTATGAGTTGAGAAGAAACTATTAAAGACAGGAACTTCGACAACTAAAAGTTGTAATGCTAATCCAACAAGGAAGGCAACAAGCATCATCCAGTTTTTGTCTTTGAAAACATGAACAAATGATCTTCTTGTATTTGACATGCCTAACATATGGAAAAGTTGAGAAACAGCTAAAACTGTAAATGCAACTGTTTGACAATGATGTAAGGTTGTTCCATCTAAATTCACTAAATATTCATAAGAAATTTGCCAATTATTTAAATGAGCTGCAGTTAAAATAAATCCAGCGATAGTAATTAATGAAACAACAAGACCATATCCAAAGGTTGCAAAATAACCGCCATGAGCAAAGATTGATTCATTTGGATTACGTGGTTTGTCTTTCATATTTAATGGGTCTTTAGGGTCCATACCTAATGCAATAGCTGGCAATGAGTCAGTAATTAAATTAACCCATAAAAGATGTATTGCAATTAATGGAGCTGGGAAGCCTAAACAAATCATGAAGAACATCGAGAAAACTTCACCCATATTACAAGAAAGAAGGAATAAAACAGTCTTTTTAATATTTGCATAAATTCCTCTACCTTCTTCGACAGCTTTTTCAATAGAAGCAAAGTTATCGTCTGTTAAAACCATATCTGCTGCACCTTTAGCAACATCCGTACCAGTAATACCCATTGCAATACCAATATCAGCAGCTTTAAGAGATGGAGCATCGTTAACACCATCACCAGTCATAGCGCAAATATTTCCATTTGCTTTAAAGGCTTTGACAATATTAACTTTATTTTCTGGAGAAACACGAGCAAATACTCTAACACGTTTACAAACTTCTTGAAGTTCGTTTTCACTTAAAGCATCAACTTCTTTTCCAGTCATACATTCATCAATACTATTAACAATTCCTAAATCTTTAGCAATTGCATAAGCAGTATCTTTGTGATCACCAGTAATCATAACTGTTGTAATGCCAGCACCTTTAAAGTTTTTAACTGCACCCTTTGCTTCAGGACGAGGTGGGTCAATCATTGCAACAAGACCAACAAAGATAAGGTCGTTTTCTTCGATTAAGTTTGTGTTTTTATAAGCAAGAGCAAGTGATCTTAAAGCTTTTGAAGCGAAATAACTATTTGCTTCGTTAATTTTTTCAATATCTTCACTTGTAATTTCTCTTACATTATCGCCATCTTGAATATATTTTGTATAAGCAAGAATTGAGTCTAGTGCACCTTTAGTATATTGAATTTCACTTTCATCACTTCTTCTATGAAGTGTTGACATCATTTTTCTAACGCTATCAAAGGGAAGTTCATTAATTCTTGGTTCGACAACCTCTAATGCTTTTTTATGGAAATCAAAAACATTAGCAAATGCAACTAAAGCAATTTCGGTTGGATCACCATATAATCCTTCATCAACTGTTGCATTTGAACATAAAGACATGCCAGTTGCTAAAACTTTTAATTCTTCTTTATGAGCATCTGTAAAGTCTTCTTCTTTAAAATATTTATTTGGCAAATATGCTTCGACAACTGTCATTTTATTTTGGGTTAAAGTACCAGTTTTATCACTGCAAACAACTTTGACAGCACCTAATGTCTCAACAGAAGGTAATTTTCTAACAATTGTGTTAGCTTTAACCATTCTTCTAACGCCGATTGCTAAAACAATTGTAACAACAGCAGGAAGCCCTTCAGGAATTGCTGCAACTGCTAAAGCAATGGAAGAAAGAATTGAATCCATCCATCCTTCAACGCTTCCAATATCTCCATGAACAGCGAGCCAAATAATATCAGCAATTAAAACAACAACGATAATAACGATTGTTAAAATACCTAAGATTTTTGATAATTGAGCAAGTTTCTTTTGCAAAGGTGTTTCAGTTTCTTCTTCATTATCTAAAGCCCCTGCAATTTTACCAATTTGAGTATTCATTCCAGTGCTTGTAACAATGCCTTTGCCTCTTCCATAAGTAACTGGAGTTGACATAAATGCCATATTGACTTGATCACCTAAAGCAACTGATTGAGAGAATACAACATCATCTTTTTTATCAACAGGAACAGATTCACCAGTTAATGATGATTCATTTGCTTTTAAATTTATTGCTTCAATAAGTCTAAGATCTGCCCCGATAGTATCGCCTTCTTCTAAAATGACAATATCACCTGGAACAAGTTCTTCGCTTTTAATTTTAAATCTTTTTCCATCTCTAATAACAGTTGATTCAGGGGAAGACATCTTCTTTAATGCTTCTAATGAAGTTTCAGCTTTCTTTTCTTGGACTGTTCCAATAATTGCGTTAAGTAAAACAACAATTAAGATGATAATAATATCAGCCCAATCACCTTCTTCTCCTTGCATAATATTGATAATTGAAATAATTAAAGTAACGACAACTGCTGCAAAAAGAACATAAATCATTGGATCTGCAAGTTGAGAAAGAAAAATCATGAAAATATTTTTCTTTTTCTTTTCAGCTAGTTTATTAGGACCATACTTCTCTAATCTAGCCTTAGCTTCATCGCTACTTAAGCCTTTTTCGACATCACTAGAAAGATAAGTGACTGTATCTTTTGAAGAAAGTGTTTCAAAGGCCACAGTTCGATTTTCATTTGTTTCCATTTTTTTCTCCTAAAAAATTATTTGATATTTAGTCTTGCTAAGAAATATCTTGTTACATCCGGATTTATAAACAATAAAATCGTGATTGTCGAATAGTAACTTAAAAGCTACTCCCTAAATACGAAGATTATTATATCAAAAATTAACCATTTATAAAGTTTATTTTAGAAAAAAAGACTCTTAATAGTATTAAGAGTCAATAGGTTTATTTTGTTAATTCATCTACTTTTTTATTTATATTTTTAATTGTGTTTTCATCTATTTTTAATATTTTTCTGTCAAAAGTAAATAAACCATTCACTTCATCTTCAACATCGCTTAATTGAGTATAAATAAAACCAACCATATCTTTTTTTAATGATTTAATTACTGAAATCATTAATCTTTCATAAGCTTTAGTTAAAGACTTACTACCTTTAAATTTTTTATATCCATAAGGTGATTTGCCATAAAAATGATCTTTTAAATAAAGAGAATAACCACCAAATTCACTTAATAAATAGGCTCTTTTACCTTTCATTTTTATATTTTTAATAGGTAAAAAATATACGTGCTTACTATAAAAATCACTATTTTCATTATCATACCATCCACTAGCAGTATCGATAAGTTTATTATTTTTAACGATATATTTCGTGTATTTATAATAAAATGTTGAATCAAATTGACCCCATCCTTCATTAAATAAACAAATTATGATATTTGAAGGGGAGGATGATAATAAAGAAAGAGTAAAGTTTAAATCAGTTAAATATTCTTCTCTTCCTTTTTCATCTTCTCTTTTAAATTTTTTATAATCTTTATCGATATCTTTTTTATGAGTATTTAAAATTAATGGTGATTGAATAGTCCATTTATCATAACTTCTTCCGCCATTAACGATATCTTGAATAGTAAAAACGCCTAATTTATCGCAATAATAATAAAAGAGTGGGATTTCAAGTTTTATATGTTTTCTTAAAGTATTAAAGCCTAAGGATTTAATTTTTTTAATTTCTTCGTAATAGTCTTCATACTTTTCAGGAGTTAAATTTCCTTTAAAATAATAGCCTTGATCTAATAAACCTTTTAAAATTATTTCTTTATTATTTAAAAATAACCTGTTTTTATTATTTTTCTTTTTAATTTCAATTTTTCTAAAACCTAAAACGGAAGAAATTTCATCGTCATAATATTTAATTTTTACACCATATAAATATGGGTCATCTAAATTCCAATAATGAATATTTTTTATTTTTAATGAAAATGGTTTATTTGGCTCGACTAAAAATTCTTCTTCTCCAACCTTTAATAAACAAGTATATCCACTATTAGTTTCGATAATACCTTTAATCGTTTCTTCATTTGCATCAGGAATTATATTAAAAGATTTAATATATTCCTTAGAAGATACGCTTTCTAAATAAACAGGTTTATAAATTCCACTTGTAGTTGTATACCAAATATTACCTCTATTTAATGATTGTTTTCCACGTGAAAAGTAAGAAGTGTCACTAACATCTTTTACTTTTAAAATAATTTCCAATTTCCTATCTTCTTTAATTAAAGGGCGAATATCATAAGAAAAAGAATTGTATCCAGATTCATTTTTCATTACAAGCATCTTATTAACATAAAGTTCGCAAGTTTGATCAACGCCTAAAAAATTAATAATTAGATGTTCGCCATACATCTCTAAAGGTAAAATTATTTCTTTATGATAAAAAATAACATCATCAGGTAAAACATTTACTTCAACTTCACTTAAAGGTGATTCAATCGCATAAGGAACGAGTATTTTTTTATTATAAAAAGAAGGGAAACTTTCTTCTTTTCCTATATATAAATCCCAATATCCATTAATTGAAAGATAATTATTTCTCTTAAAATATGGATTTGGATGTTCTTTTAAAGGAATAAAATTTTCATCATGATTTTCTTTTTCAATTTTATAAGAAATTCCATTATTAACTTTACCAAAGTTTTCTTTTTCTTTCTTTTTTTTATCATTTTTTTCTTTTTTTAAATAAAAATAAATTGGAACGAAAATAAATATTAAAACAATTGCTGAAACTAGCCAAATTAAAGCAGGAGGTAAATTTTGAGGAGTTCCATAATCACCTATATAAGTTCCATTCGCAAAATTATCAACTAAAACTTGAGCAATATAAGGTCCACTTACCATAGGAAGCATAACAACAAATATCATTCTTACTCCCATAAATATACCTTCATCTCCTTCAGGTATTTTTTCTCTTACAATCGCATTTAACACTGATCCACCACAAATATAACCAAAAAGCATGATAGTTCCAGCAATAATTGCAAAAATTAATTCTCCAGGTTTAACAAAATAAACTAAAAATAAACCTAAAATAGCTAATATCATAATTGGAATAATAAGTTTATTTTTTCCAAATTTATCCATCATTATTCCGGCTAAAACAGTTAAAAGCGAACCAAGAATTAAAACTACACCTAAACAAATCATAAAATCTAATCCTTGGAAATTTAAAGTGTATTGGAAATAAATCATTAAATATGGGAAAAATATTTGTGTAGCAATTCCAAATATTAAATAAGCAATTAAAATTATATATAAACTTTTATTATTTTTAATAGTTTTAATTCTAAATCCTTCAGCAATAGTTTTTATATAAGTCCTTTTACCAATATTATTTCTTTTTTCCTCTTTTGGAATAAGGAAAAAAGAAATAATACCAACTATAAAAGCAAACCCGCCGATAATAAAAAAGAATAAATCCCAATGTCCTGAAGTTGTTAAAGTATCTAAGCCAATAAATATAACAAGCATGGCAATAAGAGGAAGAATTGATAAAACTCCTTCAACCTTTCCTCTATTTTTATCATCAACATTTTCCGTTACATAAGCATTAAAAGCCGCATCGTTAGCGCTGCTTCCAATAAAAGTCATAATTGCATCCATAATAATGACTAATATGGCAGCAACACTTGCAGCACTTAAACTAGGAAATAAAATAGAAACATTTTCTACACTAATAAACCCAAATGAAGCAGTAGAAATTCCCCAAAGTAGATAACCTAAAGCAATAAATATTTTTCTTTTTCCAATTTTATCAGATAAAGCACCCATAAAAATAGTTGTTAAGCAAGCAACTATCGCACTTATTGCCACAGTTAAAGTAATCATTAAAGAGTAATTTTGATCTCCGAATGAGAAAATAAATTTGTTTAAATACATATTTTCAACATTCCAAGCAAGTTGACCGGCAAATCCAATTAATATAAATAAAATCCATTGCCTAAAACTTACTTTCCCATTCTTTTTATTATTTTCTTCTACTTTTCCCATAATTTTTTACCTTTCTTCATTTTTTTATTTTAAAAGTTAATAACCAATTATTTCATTTATTACTTTATTCACAACCGTTACAATTTCTGAAGGAATAAGCGAAAATTCATTAACTCTTTCATGAAGTTTTAAAATATCAGCACTTCTTCCTAAAATATAACTTCCTAAAACTATTTTCCTTAATAAATCTTCTTTATTATTATTTAAAGAAACACTTCCAGCAATAAGTCCGCTTAAAAGATCCCCGCTTCCTCCTTTAGCAAGTCCACTATTTCCGTTTGTATTTAAATAAGCATCGTTTTTATAAACAATTAAAGTTGAATTATCTTTTAAAACTAAATAAACATTATAAAGATAAGAAAATTCTTTAGCGAATTTTACTCTTGTCGCTTTAATTTCATCAACGCTTTTTTTAAATAAACGAGAAAATTCTTTTATATGAGGAGTTAAAATTACATTACATTCTCTTTTTTCTTTTAAAATATCAACTCCGTATTTTGCTAAAGAATTAAGCCCATCAGCATCAATAATTAAATTGTTTTTATAATTTTTAAGTAAATATTTAATTATTTTATAAACGTTTTTACTAATTCCAATTCCCATCCCAATAGTTATTACTTTACTATTTAGCATCGATTCTAAATCTTTTTTATTAAATTTAATTCTTCCATCTTTTGTATCTTTTAAAGGGTGATAAATTATTTCTGGAGTTAAAGAAGAATATAAAAACTTTAATGATCTAGGAAAAGCAAGTTCGCTATATCCGACACCGAGTTTTAATGAAATATATGATTTATAAGCTAAAATCAATGCGCCAGGAGTTTTTTCCATTCCTCCTAACAAAGTAACTTTTCCATAAGTTCCTTTGTTAGAATTTTCTTTTCTATTTATAAATAAATCCTTAAAATCCTCTTTATCTAATCTTTTAATATAATCTTTTTTTGGTAAAACAATTCCAATATCAAGTTTGATTGTTAATTTATTATAATCTTTACCATCATTTAAAAAATGACCAAGTTTATATTCACCTAAAGCAAGTGTTATATCACTTTTAATTGCTTCATTTAATTTTTTTCCATTAGAAGAAGAGATGCCACTAGAAATATCAACACTTATTACCTTATATTTTTCACTTTCATTAATTTTTCTAATTATAGATAAATATGGCTCTTCGATATTTTTATTTAATCCATAATCAAAAATAGCATCGATAACAATCGTATTTTTATTAATATTTAATTCTTTAATCGGTTCTTTTAAAAAGGCTTTTTTATTTTCAATAGCTTCTTTACTTTTAGCTTCACTAGCTTCATAAACATCGACTTTATAGCCGTTTTCTAAAAGAAATCTTGCAACTACAAATCCATCTCCACCATTATTTCCACTTCCAGTAACTATTAAATAATAAAAACCTTTTGAAAAATTAGTTTTTAAAAATTCAAAAATTGAGCGACCCGCTCTTTCCATTAATTCTAAAGATGAAGCATAAGAAGCAATTGTATATTGATCAGCCTCCTTCATCTCTTTGCTTGATAAAATATATTCCATACATTAATAATTATAAATTAATTAATTTAAGAATAAAGAATTTATATATTTTCAAAAATAAAAGTTAATGTAAAATATTTTTATTGTTGTTTATTTGCTTTGCTTTTATTAGAAAGGATAAAAACATTATGGAAGTAAGAAATTATAAATCAATATTAAGTGAATTAGATACTGAAGTCGCGATTAAATATATTAAAGATAATTTTGAAAATGAATTAGCTAAAAAATTAGATTTAATTAGAGTTAGCGCACCTCTTTTTACTTATAGTGATAGTGGTATTAATGATGATTTAAACGGAATCGAAAGACCAGTTAGTTTTGATATTAAATCAATCCCAAATAAAGAAGCTGTTGTTGTTCATTCTCTTGCAAAGTGGAAAAGGCTTGCTTTAGCTAGATATAAAATTCCTCTTCATAATGGTATTTATACTGATATGAACGCTATTAGAAGAGATGAAAATATGGATAACATCCATTCAATTTATGTCGACCAGTGGGATTGGGAGAAAGTTATTTCTAAAGAAGATAGAAATTTAACATATTTAAAAAAGACAGTTCGAGAAATCTATAATGTAATGAAAAAAATTAACGAAAAAACTATTAAAAAGTATCCTTCATTAGTTAATTATTTCCCAAAAAATATCGAATTTATAACATCTAAAAAATTATTAAAACTCTATCCAAATTTATCGAGTAAAGAAAGAGAATTAGAATATGCAAAAACTCATAATCATGCGATTTTTGTTATTGGAATTGGTAAAAAATTAAGCAATAAAAATCCTCACGATTTAAGAGCACCTGATTATGATGATTGGTCACTTAATGGCGATATTATTCTTTATTATCCACCTTTAAATGATGTTGTCGAACTTTCAAGTATGGGTATAAGAGTTGATAAAGAATCTTTGGTTAAACAACTTAAAATCACTAATACTTTAGATAGATTAAATCTTTTTTGGCATAAACTTTTAATGGAAGATAAACTCCCTTTATCAATTGGAGGAGGTATTGGTCAATCTAGAATGTGTTTAGTTATGTTAAATAAAGTACATATTGGAGAGGTTGAAGCATCGATTTGGGATGATAAAACAATAGAATTTTGTAAAAAACATAATATTCATCTATTATAAAAAAGAGGCAAAATTGCCTCTTTTTTAATATTTTTAAATAAATAATAACCTATTTAGCACTTAATTCTTCATCAATTGCTTTAGCAGCAGCTTTACCTGCTCCCATAGCAAGAATAACTGTTGCTGCACCAGTAACAGCATCACCACCTGCATAAACATGTGGACGTGAAGTTAAGCCGTTTTCATTTTTAGTAACAATACATCCATGAGGATTTGTTTCAAGTCCTTCGGTAGTATGTTTAATTAGTGGGTTTGGAGATGTTCCAATTGAAATAATAACACAATCAACATCTAAATCTTTATATTCACCAGTTCCAACTGGTCTTCTTCTACCACTTGCATCTGGTTCTCCAAGTTTCATGACTTCAACTTTCATTCCTTTAACTAATCCATTTTCATCACCATAGATTTCAACAGGATTCATTAAAAGTGTTGAGAAATCAATTCCTTCTTCCATAGCATGGTGAACTTCTTCTTTTCTAGCTGGAAGCTCTTCCATACTTCTTCTATAAACAACATAGACATGTTCAGCGCCAAGTCTTAAAGCACATCTTGCTGCATCCATTGCAACGTTACCTCCACCAACAACTGCAACTCTTTTTGCATGTTCAATAGGAGTATTTGCATCTGGTAAATAAGCTTTCATTAAGTTAGTTCTAGTTAAAAATTCATTAGCACTATAAACACCGTTTAGATTTTCACCTGGAATTTTTAAGAAGTTAGGTAAACCAGCGCCGCTACCAATGAAAATAGCTTCGAAACCATATTCTTTTTGGAGTTCATCAATTGTGATAACTCTGCCAATAACCATATTTGTTTCAACTTTAACGCCAAGTTTCTTTAAGCCGTCAACTTCTTTTTGAACGATAGCTTTTGGTAATCTGAATTCTGGAATTCCATAAACAAGAACGCCACCTGCTGAATGTAAAGCTTCAAAAACAGTTACATCATAACCTTTTTTAGCTAAATCTCCAGCACATGTTAATCCTGAAGGACCTGAACCAATAACAGCAACTTTATGGCCATTTTTAACAATATTCGATGGTTTATCTTCTGCATGAGCATTATGATAATCAGCAACAAATCTTTCAAGTCTACCAATTGCAACAGGTTCACTTCCTGGAGCAATACCTCTTGTACATTTCATTTCACATTGTGTTTCTTGAGGACAAACTCTACCACAAACTGCTGGCAAAGAACTTGATTCTGAAATAATTTCATATGCTTTTTCAAAATTTCCTAAAGCAACTTCATGAATAAAATCAGGAATATTAATGTTAACTGGACAATGAGCAACACATGGTTTATTTGGACATCCAATACATCTTTTAGCTTCATCAATTGCCATTTCAGCTGTATAACCTTGTGCAACTTCTTCAAAATTATGAGCTCTTAGTTTTGGATCTTGAGAAGGCATTGGGTTTTTATCTTTTCTTGGATTCATTTTGTATTCTTTATACATAATTACTTACCTTCCTTTTTAAGTAAATTACATTTTGCTTCTTCATAAGCCTTCTTTTCGAATGCTTTATAGAATCTACCTCTATTCATTGCTTCATTGAAGTCAACTTCATAAGCATCAAAATCTGGACCGTCGACACAAGCAAACTTAGTTTGACCACCAACTGTTAAACGGCAGCAGCCACACATACCTGTTCCATCAATCATAATTGGGTTCATTGAACAAACACATTCTGGAACATTATATTTTTTGCAAACTTCAGTAACAAATTTCATCATGATAACAGGACCAATGGTGATGACTTTATCAAATTTTTCACCATTTTTTAATAATTCTTCTAAAGGTCCGGTAACAACGCCTTTTCTACCATAAGTTCCATCATCAGAACATGGAATAAATTTTGTTGAATTAGCTTCAAATTCATCGGCTAAAATAACTAGGTCTTTTGTTCTAAATCCAGCAATTGATGTAACATCTTTTCCAGCATCATGGAAAGCTTTAGCAATAGGATAAGCAATAGCACATCCTAAACCACCACCAACGACACAAACTTTTTCACCTGTAATTTCAGTTGGTCTTCCTAATGGACCGACGAAATCGTGTAAAGAGTCTCCTTCATTAAGTTGATTTAATTTAAATGTTGAAGCACCAACAATTTGGAAAATAACAGTGACAGTACCTTTTTCTCTGTCATAACCCCCAACAGTAAGAGGAATTCTTTCTGCATTTTCATCACCTCTTAAAATAACGAATTGACCAGGTTGAGCTTTTTTAGCAATCTCAGGAGCTTCGATTTCAAATAAGGTTTCTGTTGGATTAAAAACATGTTTTCTTACAATTTTGTACATAATTTTTCTCCTAAAATGACTCTTAAATTATATAAAAATATATAAAAAAAGTTAAGAACACATTATAGAAAGTCCTTAACTTTTTTATACAAATTTAGGATAAAATTTTATAAAACATATAAATAAATTGATAAGCCTTGTAAGATAACTCCAAAAAGAACAAAAAAATGAAATACTGTATGCCACCAAACACTTTTTTTAGCGCCTAACCCATATAAAATTGCACCTATTGAAAAAGAAATTCCTCCAAAAAGAAGTAACATAAATCCATTAAATTCTAATAAGGAATAAATTTCGTAAACAAAAAGAAGAATACTCCATCCACTAACTATATACATAACCATTGAAAATGCTGCAAATTTTTTAATATTTATTGAATTAAAAACTATCCCTAAAATACATAAAATCCATACAATAGCTAATAATATCCATCCAGCAAAATTAGAATGAGGAATAGAATAAAAACTAGCTTCTCTTAAAGTAATTAAACAATAAGGAGTATATGTTCCTGCAACAAGTAAAAATATAAATGAATGATCTAAAACTCTAAATACTCTTTTCCCATTATTCTTTTTTAGAGCATGATAAATGCATGACATTGTCATGCATGTTATTATTCCTAAAAAATATATAGAAACGGAAATGTTAGCGTATATTTTATCTCCTAAAGATGTTAAATGAAGGGTGTTAGGAATAAAAACACCATTTATTTTTAACATACATAAAATAAAAATAATTATTCCAAAAACACTTCCTGCTCCATGACTAATTGAATTAAAAAGTTCATGTCTTAATTTATAATTTGGTAATTCAATATCTCTCACACTCATAATAAAACGACCTCATCTAGTAATGAATACTATTATATAAGATATTTACAACAAGTAAAAGAGAATATTATTATATTACTTTAAATAAAGATTATTTATTCGATTTCAACTTTCATTTTATGATCAATATTACTAACATTTTCTTTATCGATATATCCAATAGAAACTATACTTCTTAAAATATAATTACCATCATCTCTTTTAATTTCATAATATTTATATAAAGAAGGATATTCTTTTGCTAACCTAACAAAAGAATAAATAAATAAACTACCTAAAGAAAGGTTTGTTGCTTCAAGTAAAATATTTTCAATAATTGCTCCAGTATCTAAATTAGCTAAATCAACATTTTCTCCCTTATGATAAATTAAAAATAGTAATGGAGCATTATAAGTATTATCTTTAGATGTTAAAGAAATAAGCTCGTTTTGTAATTCTTTTAATTTTTCATTTTTATATATTTTAATTAATAAATTATCATATCTAGCACTTGCTATAGGCGCATGAAAAGCAGCATTAATTAATTTTTCTTCCTTTTCTTTTTCAACCTCTTTATCACTTAAATAACTTCTTATACTTCTTCTTTTTAATATTGTTTCATAAGTATCCATAAATTATTAATCTCCTTAAAAATAAAAGTTATTTTTTATTAATTATATTAAATTATTTAGTTATTAAAAAAGTAAACATAATAAAGAATTAACTACATTAAACTATCATAATTTATTTTAATCGGTTTATTTAAATCATAAATTGAGTTATCTAAATAAACATAATAAAGATGAGTTACTGCATCTGCTGTAACGCCACACGTATCACATACATAATTATCTAAAAGAAAATTTAACTTAATATTTTCTTTATTATTAGAAATATCTAAAAAATACACTTTATAAGATCCACTTCCTGAAAGTAAAGGCACTTCGATAATTGTTTTATTAATTAAATCTTCCTTATTTAATTTTCCTAAAGATATATCATTTTTATGAGCTTTTATATTAAAACTATTTAACCTTTCATTATAAGTTTCATAATCAATTATTTTATAACGCTCTTCTGTTAAAGGAATTTCATAAAAGTAAGACTCTAAATGTTCCATCATTGAAAATTCATCTATTGAAAAACTTCTAAATATAAAATGTGATGCTTCTTTTTCTAAATTATTATAGATAAAAGAATTTTTATCTTTACACGAAGAAAATAAAAACATTGATAATATTGATACTATGACTAATTTTTTTACTCTTTTCATTTCCTTATTTCCTTTTTAATTTATATATATAATAAGAATCGTTAATTTTATTTTTTGGTGCAATAATAATGAATAATATAGTTTTAATTTAATTCTTTTCCTTTATTTTACAATAAATCTAAAAAATAATGTAAAAAAGAGAAGGACGAAGCCTTCTCTTTATAGTTTAGTATTTATAGATTATAAACCGAATTTTTTAATTCTTTCCCATCTATCTTTACAAGCTTTTTCGTTTTTAGCGAATAATTCTTCGTAATGTTCTGGGTTAACTTTTGGTAGTTGGTTATATCTTGTTTCTTTCATAATGAATTCACGTACTTTAGTGAAATCAGGTTCTTTACAATCAAGTTGTAATGGAGCTTTACCTTCTTCTGCTAAACGTGGATCATATCTGAATGTTGTAAAGTAACCACATTCAACAGCAGCTCTTTCAGTTTCAATAGAGTTAACTAAGCCACCTTTAATACCTTGGTTAATACATGGAGCATAGCAGATAATTAAGGATGGTCCATGGTAACTTTCAGCTTCTTTAAATGCTTTAATAGCAGCCATTGGGTTTGCACCTAAAGCAACTTGAGCAACATAGATATTACCATAAGTCATAGCCATTAATGCTAAGTTCTTTTTATTTTGTCTCTTACCTGAAGCAGTGAATTGAGCAATTGAGCCTGCTTGAGATGATTTTGATGATTGACCACCAGTATTAGAATAAACTTCGGTATCAAGAACCATGACATTGATATCGTCTTCACTAGCTAAAACATGATCAAGTCCACCATAACCAATATCGTATGCCCATCCGTCACCACCGACGATCCAAATTGATTTATCAACTAAATCATTCTTTAATTCGAGGACGGCTTTGACTTCTTCATCTTTACTAGCTTCAACAGCTTTAATTAATTCTGGAGCAATCTTTCTTGCTTCATCTTTATTTTTAATATTAGCGAGATATTTATCAATTAAATCAGCTAATTTTGGTTCGACACCTCTTTCTTTAGCACTTGTTAAGATTGAAGAAATAAGAGCAAGTTTATAGTCAGTAGCAAGTCTCATACCATAACCGAATTCAGCATTATCTTCAAATAAGGAGTTAGACCATGCTGGACCATTATGATCATTATCATTAACGAATGGTGTTAATGGAGTTGAGCCTGAATAAATTGATGAACAACCTGTAGCGTTACCAATCATTAAATCTTTACCAAATAATCTTGATAATAATTCATAATATGGAGTTTCTCCACAGCCTGCACAAGCACCACTGACTTCCATGTATGGCATTAAGAATGCGACACCTTTAACAGTAGTTAATGGGAATTTATCAGCTTTATATTCGACGTGTTTGAATAAATATTGAGCATATTTTTCATCATCGAATTGTGATTTAGCTTCAACCATCTTAAGTGCGAAGTGATCATTGCCAAGTTTAGCAGCATTTTTGTTAGCTAAACATTCTTTAGCACAAAGTCCACATCCAACACAGTTTTTTGGTGAAACTTGAATAACATATTTATAACCTTTAACAGTTGGACCAACTGCATCTTTAACTCTATTAGCTAATCCTTCTGGACCTTTAGCAACTTCTTCATCTGTTAATAAGAATGGACGAATAGTTGCGTGAGGACAGACAAATGCACAAGTATTACATTGGACACAGTAATCTTTATTCCAAACTGGAACTCTATCAGCGATACTTCTTTCTTCTTTGAAAGTAACATCTTCTCTCATTGTTCCATCTAATAATTCATATTCAGTGAATTTAGAAACTGGAATATCGTAACCATCAAGAGTACCAACATAATCAACATATGAATCGAAATATTCATCACCTGTTGTATTTCTAACACGTTTGAAGTCTAAATCTTTCCATGATGGATCAACTTTAACTTCTCTTAAGCCTTCAGTACCTTTATCGATTGCTTTATAGTTAAGTTCAACAACTTCTTGTCCTTTTCTTGCATATGTTTTTTCTGCTAATTTCTTCATCCATTTATTAGCTTCATCATATGGCATGATTTGTGGGTTTAAATAGAAGAATGCACTTTGAAGAATTGTGTTTGTATGTCTTCCCATACCAACTTCAAGAGCGATTTTATTAGCATCGATAACATAAAATTTTGCGTTCTTTGTAGCGAGTTGATATTTAACTCTGTTTGGTAAAGCTTTAATTAAATCTTCATCACTCATATCTGTGTTGAGCAAGAATGTTCCGCCGTTTTTTAAATTCTTTAACATGTCGAATTTTAAAACGTATGTATCAACTGAACATGAAATGAAGTCAGCGTGTTCAACATAGTAAGTTGAATGGATTGGTTCTTTACCAAATCTTAAGTGTGAACGTGTAACACCACCTGATTTTCTTGAGTCATAAGCAAAATATGCTTGAGCATATTGATGAGTTGCATCACCAATAATCTTAACTGAAGATTTATTAGCGCCAACTGTTCCATCACTTCCTAATCCATAGAATAAGCATGATGTGTATGAATGGTTAATTTCATAATTATCATCTACTGGGATTGAAAGATGTGTAACATCATCAATAATTCCGACTGTGAAATTGTGATGTTCTTTACCACTTAACATCCAATCATAAACTGATTTGATGTGTTTTGGTTGAGTATCTTTTGATGAAAGACCATATCTTCCGCCGATAACTTTAAGGTCATTTCTACCTTGTAAGACGAGTGCTGAGCAGACATCTTCATAAAGTCCTTCGCCAACACTGCCTAATTCTTTTGTTCTATCTAAAACAGCGAGTTCTTTACATGTTGAAGGAATAACAGCAACTAAATCTTCTGCTGAGAATGGTCTATAAAGATGGCATCTAATTAAACCAACTTTTTCACCTTTTTTATTTAAATCTTCAACTACTTCGTGAGCTGTTTCGTTGACACTGCCCATAGCAATAATAACTTTAGTAGCGTCTGGTGCGCCTTCATAAACGAAAGGAGCATATGTTCTTCCAGTTAATTCACTAACTTTTGCAAAATATTTCTTTGCGATTGGTAAAACATTTGCGAAATGTTCATTTTGAGCTTCTCTACCTTGGAAGTAGATATCGTCGTTTTCAGCACCACCTCTAGTAACTGCGTGTCCGTGTGGATTTAATGCTCTTGCTTTAAATTTAGCAACTTTATCCCATGGAACTAATTTCTTCCATTCTTCATCAGCTAAGAATTCAACATTTTGGATTTCGTGTGAAGTTCTGAAACCATCAAAGAAATGGCAAACTGGATATTCTGCATCAATTGCAATTAAGTGAGCAACTGAAGCTAAATCAGCGACTTCTTGGACTGAATCTGAACATAAAAGTGCGATACCACTTTGTCTAATTGAATAAACGTCTTGATGATCACCAAAAATTGATAATGATCTTGTTGCTAAGCTTCTTGCTGAGACGTGCATAACTGCAGGAAGTAATTCACCACACCATTTATAAACATTAGGAATCATTAAGAGTAAACCTTGTGATGCAGTATAAGTTGTTGCAAAAGCACCACCTTGTAAAGCACCGTGGACTGCGCCTGAAGCGCCACCTTCGGATTGCATTTCACAAACCTTTACTGTACTTCCGAAAAAGTTTTTCTTTCCTTGTGAAGCATAAATGTCGACATAATTTGCCATTGGTGAAGATGGAGTAATTGGGAAAATAGCTGCAACTTCTGTGAAATTATAACTCATTAAAGCAGCGGCTGTATTACCATCAACACTAAGCATTGTCTTTTTAATTTCTGCCATGTTAATTTCTCCTTATTTTCTAAACGAAAATATTATATATTTTTAAATCTTTAATTTCTATAAGTTATTAATAAATTTTTAAAGAAAAAACGTGATTATTTTCAAGAAATATTTTCTTTATTTTGTTAGTTAAAACTAACATTCATCTTAATTAAAAAACGTCTATTTTTTTAGCCACTTTATTTCATTTTTTCTAAGTTTTCTTTCTCTTCTTTTAACAATTTATTTAGTATTTTTATATCTTTTTTTGTGATTTGATAACCTAAATCTAAAACGCCACCTTCGACACAAAAATTTTTATAAACATAATCAATTACATTTTCATATTCTTTTGCTTCATTATTTTTAAGTATTCTTTTTTTAACAACTCTTCCTTCATTTATTTTTTCTTCTTCATCTTTTAAAAGAGTTAAATAATCTTTTAAATTTAAAGAGTCGTCAAAATTAATTAAAGGAATGAGATTAACTAAATCTTCCTTAATTATTTCTTCTTTTATTCCAATGTTTTTAGAGAGCATAAAAACCGTAACAACTTTGCGTTTACTCTCTTCAATTCCTTTAATATATTTACGAATTTTAGTGATATTTAACATAACTATATTAATTATAATATTAATTTAGTTTTCTTAATATCTCTAAATATTCTTTTTCTAATTCATCTTTTTTATCACTCAATTCTTCAATTTTCTTATAATCGCTAAATTCGTCGCTTAAAAGAGTGTCGATTGTTTCTAAATCTCGTTCAATTTCTTCCATTCTTTTATTTAGTTCATTAATCATATTTTTCGATAATTTTTCTTTTCTATTTATTAAATCATAAACTAATTCATTATCTTTTTTTGTATTATCCTTTTGATTATCTTTTAATGAATAATTACGATTATTATCGCTATTTTCTTTATCTAAAGATAATTTTAATTCATCATAACTTCCTTCAAAATAAATCACTTTTTCTTTGCTTAAAGAAAGTATAAAATCACTACATTCGTTAATAAAATATCTATCGTGAGAAATAAAAATAATTGCACCTTGATAATCTTTTAATCCAGAAATTAAACATTCTTTTGTAATCATGTCTAAATGGTTTGTAGGCTCATCTAAAATTAATAAATCATAGCTTGAAAGCATTAAAGCACATAGATTTACTCTCATTTTTTCGCCATTAGAAAGAGTTGATGTTTCTTTAAAAACATCTTCTTTTTTAAATAAGAATCTTCCTAAAGCACTTCTTAATTCTTTTTCGCTTTTTAAAGGGTATATATTTTTTAAATGAGAAAGAATATCTTCTCCCTTTTTAAAGGAGTAATCATTTTGTTTTATATAACCTATGTCTAATTTTCTTTTTTCGAGTATTTTACCTGAAAGAGGAGGAATTTCGCCTAAAATTGTTTTAATTAAAGTGGTTTTTCCTATTCCATTATCTCCAATAATTGCTAATTTATCTTTGCCATATAAAGAAAAAGAAATTGGAGGAAGTAAAGGAGAAGAATAACCAACTATTAAATCTTTAACTTCTAATAATTCTTTGTTTTTTAAATTGCCGCCTTCTAGATTAATTTTGATATTTTTGTTTTCTTTTTTAGGTGGTTCAACATGATTTTCTTCAATCTTTTCTAATTTTTTAATTCTGTCTTTTACTCTTCCAACAAATCTTGGTTTGTAACGATAAAATTCGATAAATTTCTTATAATGAGCCATTTTTTCTTCTTCTTTTTTATATTGCTCCATAAGTAATTTATATCGGTCTTCTTTTTCTTTTAAATAACCTTCATAAGTTGTGTTATATGTCGTTATTTTTTCATGTTCTAACTCTAAAATTTTATTAGAAACTTTTTCAATAAAATATCTATCATGAGAAATAAAAAGGATTGTTCCATTATAATCTTTTAAATAATTTTCTAACCATTCGATAGTTGAAATATCAAGATGGTTAGTAGGTTCATCTAAAAGTAAAAAGTCATATTTAGAAAGTAAGATTTTAATAAAAGCAATTTTCATTCTTTCTCCACCGCTTAAAGAATTAATTTGTTTATCTAAAATTGAAAGTGGAAAAGAAAATTTAGAAACTAAAGTTTTTATTTGATTTTCATAATCAAAATTTGATGTATAAACATCATTTTCAATAATTTCATTATATTTTTTTAAATATATTTCGTTTTCAGGTTCTTTTGATAATTTTTCAGTAATCTTATTTAATTCTTCTTCTAACTTTTTAAAAGGAATGAAAACTTCTTCTAATTCTTCTTTAACAGTATTATTTATATTTTTAATAGCGTTTTGATCTAAATAACCAATTTTAGTATCTTTTAAAATAGAAATTTCTCCAACTCTATCTTCTTTAGGCATTAAAGTAGGTTCGATCTCTTTTAAAATTAACTTCATTATGGTAGTTTTCCCAGTTCCATTATCACCAATCAATGCAACTTTTTCATTTTTATTAATTTGAAAAGATACGTGATCTAAAATTAAATCCGTATTAAACATTTTTGAAACATTAATAAAAGATAAAAGGGCCATACGAAAAGATATATTAATAAAAAAAGAAGATAAAATCTATAAATTTATTCGTTTTTATGATTAGATTCTTTTTTTATTAATGGTTTATCACTTGAAGCTAAAAAAGCACCAATAATCATAATAACTAAAGCGATTAAATATTGTATACTAGGTATTTCTAAAAATAATATTAATGAAAAAATAGATGCGATAAATGGATTTATCGCATAATAAGCACTAGTTTTAGCAGCACCAATAAACCTTTGAGCATATATATAGAAAAATATCGATAATCCATAAGCTATTAATCCAATCAATAAAGCAATAAATATAGTCCAAATATTTTCTAATGATATTCTTTCACCAATTATAAAACCAATAATTAAAGAGTAAGTCCCAGAACATAATCCTTTAATTAATACTATTTCTAAAGGATCAGAAGAAGATATTTTTCTAGTGCAATTATTTTCTAAGCCCCAACATAAGGCAGCTAATAAAATTAATAAAGAATAATAAGAAAAAGATAATGATTCATTTTTATCAAACGATAATACAACACATGAAATCGTTATAATTATTATTCCACCCCATAATCTAAGAGAAATTTTCTCTTTAAAAATAAGTAGAGCAATTAAAGAAGTCATAACTATTTCAAAATTATTTAATAAGGAAGCCATTTGCTGCACTACTTCCTTTTAAACCGAACATCATTAAAATAGGAGCAATAACATCTAAAAAAACCATCATTATTACATAAGGAATATCTTTTTTTGTTAATCTTTCTTCCTTTTTAATTTTTTTTAAATGTTTTTCTAATTAAAAAGATAAAATCATACAAATTCCAGCGCCTAAATATAAAAATCCTGCTAAAAGAGTAGGTGAGATAAAATCTAATATTAATTTAGATAAAGGTGAAGAAACTGAATAGCATAATGCAGCTATAAGAGATAAAAATGTTCCTTTTTTGTTATTTTTCTTTACTTCTTCATACATAAAATTTATTAATGTTATTATAAATTGAATTTAAGAGATATTAATAAATATTTTGAAAACATCAACGAATAAATGAAAATTAACTTATTTATTATTATTCTTTTATTAAAAAAATATAATTAATATTAAACTTAAACTTTAAATAATTTTACATTTTTAAAACAACATTAAGAAATAATTAATTTTATTAATTAAAACAAAATAAAATCATTTTATACTTAATTTTATATTTCAATTTATTTAAAATATAGCCATGAAAATTAATGTTTACACTATAGTTTCATCACTTCATGATGATGAATATATTAAAGGACAAAGAGAAAGATTATTCTCTGCACTTCATGACTTAACTAATTATGATTTCGAATTGGTTAATGACCCTTCAAAATTATATGAAGGTAGCGACCTCGGTTTAATTTTAGTAGAAAGCGGAGGAAGCGAAAATGAATTCTTAAAGAATATTAAGTATTTTAAACAACCTTATATATTCTTAACTTATCCTCATAACAACTCTCTTGCAGCAAGCTTAGAAATCTTAACCTATTTAAGAAACAACAATTTAAGAGGAGAAATTTTACATGGTAGTGATGACTATATCGCTTCAAGAATTAGAGAAATTGTTAATAATGAAATTAAACCAACTAAATTAGGTATAATTGGTAAACCATCTGATTGGTTAATTTCATCTGGAAAAGTTGATGAAAAAGCATTAAAAGATAAATTCAATATCGAATTAGTTAATATCGATTCTAAAGAATTATTAGATGAGATTGCAAAACATAACGAAGATTTAGATCCTTCAATGTTTAAAGCTAAATTTGATTATGAAGAACTTAAAAAAGCATATCATATCTATTTATCATTAAGAAATATTGTTAATAAATATGATTTAAAAGGTTTTACAATTAGATGTTTTGACCTTTTAAATACTGTTAAATCAACTTCTTGTTTAGCATTAGCTCTTTTAAACGATGAAGGAATTATTGCTGGCTGTGAAGGAGATATTCCTGCAATGATTTCAATGTATACTGCTTTAAAGGTTTTACATCAACCATCATTTATGGCAAATCCATCTTTACTTGATGTAAATAATCGTGAACTTATTATCGCTCACTGCACAATTCCTTTAAAAATGACTACTTCTTATAAATTTGATACACATTTTGAATCAAATATTGGAATTGGAATTAAGGGTGAGTTAAAAGAAGAAGACATACTCTTATTTAGAATTTCTTCAGATTTCACAAAATATGCAGTATTAAGAGGAACAATCGAAGAAAATTTAAATAGATATAATCTTTGTAGAACTCAAATTAAAGTTAAAATTCACGATGATATAACATATTTTTTAAAGAAACCTTTAGGAAATCATCATATTATCGTTTATGGAAGCAATCCAAAAGAATTAGAAGATTACTTAGATTCTCTTGGTTTAACTAAAGTTAATAAATAATTCTTTTTATAAAATAACCTATATTTAAAATAAAGGGAATAAAAGGTTGTCTAACCCTTGTACATATAAGAACGCTAAAAATAGAATTAATGTTCGCTTTATTTAAAAAAATATTAAACTAATCTAAATTCAAACCTCTATAACTAAAAACTGTCAGGATTTAAGTCTTGACAGTTTTGTTTTAATAAATATCTTCTATTATCGAGTCGATTTATCGTAAGGAATACCTTCTGCTTTTGGTGCTCTTGATTTCTTTGAGAAAATAACAAGAGATAATAAAGCAAGGAAATATGGTAATAAATAATAGAATGCTCTTTGACCAAATAAAGAATTGTTTAACCCCCATTCTGGATGAATTGAAATTTGAGCTGTGAATGTTGGAGCAAATGCAAAGAAGAAAGCAAAGAATAATGAACAGAAAATGATATTTGTTGCTTTCCAGTTACCGAAAATTTCAATAGCAAGAACAAGGAATCCATAACCAAGAGCAGAAATTTGCCAAGTTCCAATAGGCATACAAGAGAAAATTACGAAACCAGCTAAAGCTGCAGCAGCACTACCAATTGCAGTGCCTGAATATCTCATTCTATAAACATTAATACCAACACTATCAGCAGCTGCAGGATTTTCTCCACAAGCTCTTAATCTTAAGCCATATCTTGTTTTATTCATAACGAGCCATAAACAAACAAGGGCAATAACTCCAATTAATACAGAGATATTTAATCCTGAAAATGCATAATCAATAAATGTAATTCCAGTATCAATTCTTAAAACTTGAGAGAAAATGTTGTTTGCAACTTCAGTTGAGTCAATTCCTGTAATTGCAGTATTAAAAATTGTACAAATAGCAACTGCAAGAGAATTTAAAGCGGTGCCAACGACAGTTTGGTCAGCTTTAAGTTTAATAGAAACAAACGATAATAAATAAGAGAATAAAAGACCAGCAATAATTGCAATGATTGATGCAAGTAAATAAACAATCAAAAGTCCACCAATTGTAGTAACAAGCCAACTACCTGCTACCCAAGTATTCATACCTTGAAGGAAAATAATCCCAGCAAAAGCGCCAAAAACCATCGATCCTTCAAGTGCAATATTAATAATGCCAGCACTTTCTGAGAAAAGACCACCATAGGAACCTAAAGTGAATCCGATAATATACATTATTAAGTACTTAACAAAAGAACCAAAACTTGATGCAGACATACTTTATTCCTCCTTCTTCAAAGCGACTTCTTTTCCTCGATTAAAATAAGGAATTCCATCGTGTTTTTCATTTAATCTTGTTAATAACATAACAAAGAATGAAGATAATGCAGCAACATAAATAACTATATTTTTAATTAATTCAGTATAGTGAATATTGTATGCACCATTTGAGACAGTTTTAAGTGAGTTTTGAGCAGCACTTATTAAAGTTAAAAGTAATGATGAGAAAATACAACCAATTGGGCTATTTTGTGCGATAAGGCTAACCGAAATACCATTAAATCCATCAGCTAGTAAAGTATTCGAAGATGAGTCCCAAACAAATTTGGTTGGTGTTCCAGGTTCAGCATAAAGCATATAACCACAAATTCCTGCCAATGCACCAGATATTGTTAAAGCAAGAATAATTGATTTTGTTTGATTAACACCGCTATAAGTAGAAGCAAATTTATTTCTACCAGTCATTTTTAATTCAAAACCAAATGTTGTTCTGTTCAAAACAATTGAAATAATAACAACGATAATTAAAGCTATGATTAAACCAACACTAACACCAGTCATTCCTGGAATTCCAAGTGAAGGCATTCTTGCGGCTTCAGGAATCATCATAAGTTCTGAAGGTGTGGCTCTATCTTTGAAACTCGAAGGAATACCAATTCTTCCAATAATTCCAATTATATAATAAAGAACCCAGTTAACCATAATTCCAGAAAGAACTTCGTTAACATTAAATTTCGCTTTCAAAAAGCCAGGAATGAAACCTGCAACAGCGCCACATAAACCGCCAACTATCATACAAACAAACCAGTTGGCTCCAGAAAGTCCACAACAAATTGAAGCAAAAGCACCAATTGTAACTTGTCCGGTGACGCCGATATTAAATAAATTGAGTTTAAAAGCAAATGCGATTGCAAGACCAGAAAGAATCATTGGGATTGCTTGATAAACAGCTCTACCAAATAATTCTGGAGTACTAAAACCAGTTGAAATGAGAGTCCATAAACCAACGCCTGCATGTGAAGGCGAAAGAATTAACATTACAACTGTTCCACACAAAAGACCGATAATAACTGAGATAATACCTGCGATTAAAGATCTAAATCCAGGTTTTTTATTGCAAAAATGAGTAAAGACAGCAAATGGTCTAAATCCCTTTTTTACAGCCGAAGTAAACTTATTCATAATTTTGCCGCCTCCTATAAAATTGCATTAACATCATCACGTTTAGCACCGCTCATATAAAGGCCTAATTCGTTTGGTGATGTTTCTTTTGGGTTGAATTGTCCAACAATTTCGCCGTTATACATAACTAAAATTCTATCAGCTAAATTTAAAACTTCTTCAAGTTCTAAAGAAACGAGCAAGACAGCATTTCCACTATCACGTGATCTTAAAATATGTCTATGAATTGCTTCGATAGCACCGACATCAAGCCCACGTGTAGGTTGAACAGCAATTAAAAGCGGGGTTTCTCTATCAAGTTCACGAGCAACAATAGCTTTTTGTTGGTTACCACCACTCATACTTCTAACAATACTTTGAGCACCTTTACCGCTTCTAATATCATATTTAGAAATTAATTCGTTAGCGTATTTTTCTTTATCTTTATTTTTCAAAAAACCAAATTTTTGGAATCTTGGATCAAAATAAGTATCTAAAACAAGGTTGTCTCTTAAATTAAAATCAAGAACAAGACCATGTTTATGTCTATCTTCTGGAATATGAGAAACACCTCTAACATTTCTTTCTCTAATTGATAATCTTTCTAAATGAACATCACCAACTAAAGGTTGATTTTTAACCTCTTTATAAGGAACATATTTTTGGAATTCTTCCATTTGTAATTCTTTTTTACCTTTGCGGAAAAGATTTCCTATTTTATTAAATAAAACTTTAAAGAATTTTTTAAAATAATACCAAATGAATGAACAGCCAAATAAAAAATCATACCATGCTATTCCTAATCCAAAGGTTATTTTTTCCCAAACTTTTTGGAAAGCATTATTCTTTTTATCAAGTCTGTTATTTTTAATATATTTTTCAGCATTAACATTGTGTAAAACGATTTCGCCGCTCTTAACTTTTTCTAAACCAGTAAGAGCATAAACTAAATCGGTTTGACCGTTGCCTTCAATACCAGCGATACAAACTATTTCACCTGTTCTAACGTTAAAAGAAACGTTATGAACAACTTCTTTTTTCTTTTCGCTGTTATATACATTCAAATTCTTAATTGTTAAGATTGGTTTTCCAGGTTTGCATTCTTCTTTTTGTAAAACAAGTTCAACATCTCTACCAACCATTAATCTAGAAAGTTCTTGAGGATTTGTCTTTTTTGTTTCTAAGGTACCTAAACATTTACCACGTTGTAAAATAGTAACTCTATCAGAAACAGCCATAATTTCGTTTAATTTATGGGAAATAAACAAAATTGATTTTCCTTCTTTTGTTAAAACTCTCATTGACTCCATAAGTTCATCGATTTCTTGTGGAGTTAAAACTGCTGTTGGCTCATCAAAAATAAGAATATCGTTTTCTCTATAGAGCATTTTTAAAATTTCAACTTTTTGTTGTTCGCCAACAGGCATATCTTCAATTTTTTCGTCTAAATTTACGCGGAAATTGAATTTTTTACATAAATCTTCTAAAGTTTGTCTAACTTTTTTTGGTTGTAAAAAACCAAGTTTATTACATGGCTCAGCACCTAAAATAATATTTTGTAATGCGGTATAACACTCAACAAGTTTAAAGTGTTGATGAACCATTCCAATACCTAAACGAGTTGCATCATTAGGATTTCTAATTTCGCTTTTTTTACCATTAACATAGATTTCTCCTTCATCAGGTTCATATAACCCGAAGAGGATTGACATTAAGGTTGATTTACCAGCACCATTTTCTCCTAAAAGAGCATGAATTTCGCCTTTTCTAAGAGTTAGTGAAATGTCATCATTAGCTTTAATGCCAGGGAAAGATTTGCTAATGTGTTTTAATTCAATTACATTTTCATATTTCATAATTTCTTTCCTCTATTTAAAAAAATAAGTTAGTAGGCAAACTTATTTCACTTTGCCTACTAACATAATATCAAATTTGACTAATTAACCGATATAGTTAACTGTACAATAAGTTGGATCAACACCAAAGTTGTTAGCACTTAATGTTTCATTATCTGAGTTTGAATTAACTTTGATTGAACCGTTTTGGACTAATTTATAAAGTTCGTTATATTCTTCAACAGTATAATTTGTAAAGCCCCAGCAACCTTCATCGTTATCAGCTTCAGGAGTTGGTAATTTGACCATTTCTGATTCAGCACCGACAGTAACGACTTCACCAGCTAATGTATCATTCCATTTTTCACCTTCATTAACCCATCCAGCTAATAAAACTTGTGTAGCGAATGTTAAGTTTTTCATAGCTGAAGTTTTTAAAGCGCCTCTTGTACCTTCGCTTAATGAAGTATCAGCATGTTGGTTAACGTCAACACCAATCCATGGAGCATTGTTGTTTTGAATTGAAGCTTCAACAACTGATTGATAAACAGCACCACCACAAGCGAAGATAATTTCTGCCATATCATTAGCATACCAAGTATTTGCATATTCAGTTGCTTCTGGAGTAGCAGCAAATTGTCCTGCATAGTAATATTGGACTGAAACTGGATTTTCTAATCCTTTTTCTTTTGCAGCAGCAGCAGCACCTTGGACATACCCCGATCCATATCTAATAACTGCTGGAACAGCCATACCACCGACAAATCCTAATTTTTCATAGCCATCCATAACAGCAGCATATCCTGCTAAGAAGCCGCATTGTTCTTCTCTATAAATGACAGAAGTAACTCTTTCATTATATTCATATGGTTGATAGTTATCATCTTCTTTAACGCAGTCAAGAGCAAGGAGATAAACATCATCAAAAGCTGAATCGTTAATAGCTTCTTTAATAGCACCTTGGAATAAATAGCCAGGTAAAACAATAACATTAGCACCGAAGTTTGTGACAGCTTCTCTCATAGCAGCTAATCTACCTTGTGTATCATAAGCATCGTTTGCTGGTTGATAATACATAGTATGAATTGTACCAGTTTTAACTGTATTTGAAGATGCATCAATTGTTCCACCACCATTTGTAGTAGCAAATGTGTTAACACCTAACCATGCAGATTCGTTGAATGAGTGATCGTTTAATGTTCCTGAGTCAGTAACTAAAGCAATTTTTAAAGGATTTTCTTCAGTATAATTTGCTAATTTATCTGCATCTGGAGTTGCGTTTGTTCCGATGTTTGTTTCTTTTAATTCTGTGAATTCGACACCTTCCCAATCACCGTAATCAACATTTGTTCCTCCACAAGATGTTGCAATTGTTGCGACAGCAGCTAAAGCACCGATTGTAGCAAAAATTTTATTTTTCTTCATATGTTAATATTTTCCTCCTTATATAAAGAAAAGTGTGGTTAATCTTTTACTTTCCTGATACTTACCACACTTAACAAAACTTTATATAAGTTATTTACTAATCTTATATTTATTATATATTAGTGGGTAGCCCCTAAACTTTGGCTTCAGGCTGGAAAGTGATGCACCTTTTTGCATCGATATACCCGCGTTAAAGAATTAACTTCTTTAACATTGCCCGTATAATAGCAAAAAAAAGATTATTATTAAATATTTAAAATATTTACATTTAAAAAAAATCCGATAATTATCGGATATTTTTTAAATATTAAGATTATATTAATAATTATGTAAGCACTTACATTTTTAAAATATTTATTATTTTAATCTTTCCAATCACTTTCAGGATTAATCTTTATATCAAGTGTTAAATGATTATAAGCTAATAAATCATTGATATCGCGATAAATAAATCCTTTCTTATCATTAATTAATGGTGAATCATAATTACCAGTGAAAATTACTTTTTTATTCTTTTTAGTTATTTCAATTATTGAAGAGATTAACTTTTCAAATTCTTTATCAAAATGTAATTTTAAATTAATAAGTTGAGTATAAAAATTTGGTTCAATATAAAATATTGAACCATCATCTAATATATATGAAGGAGCATATTTATCATATCTTTCATCTTGATTCTTTTTATATTGTTTAAATTCTATAAATTCCATATTTTTATTCCTCTTAATAGTTAATAAATTTTAAAAAATAAATAAAACTAAAATATTTTATCATAATTTAATGATGGTATGATTCTTTATTTATAATTTTAAAAGAGCGATAAATCTGTTCTAATAAAAATATTCTTATAAGTTGATGAGGGAATGTAAGTTTAGAAAAACTAAGCGATTCATTAGCTCTTTTCTTAATATTTTCTCCTAATCCTAAACTTCCTCCTATAACAAAAGCAATCTCTCCTTTTCCTTTGTCAATTAAAGTAGATAAATGAGAAGCAAGTGAAATAGAATCATATTCTTTTTTATTTAAATCTAAAGCGATTAAATATTCATTATCTTTAATTATTTTTAAAAGTTCTTCTCCTTCTTTTTCTTTTATTTTATTTTCTTCGCCATTTTGAAGTTTAATTTCATTAACTTCAATAACATTAATTTTTGCAAATTTTGAGATTCTTTTTAAATATTCATTAATCGCTTCTTTAAAAAATTTTTCTTTTATTGAACCAACAGCATAAACATTAATTTTTATCATAAAATCGTCACCTCTTTTTGAGACGCACATTTAATATCGTATTTATCATAGTTAATATTATTATCATTAAATATATTAAATAAAGTTTCTAAACAAGAAAATTTTGTATTACATTCTTCACTTAAATGCGCAAGCATAATCTTTTTTGTTTTTTCTCCTATTAAATAAGAAAGATAAATAGCAGCTTGTTCATTTGATAAATGCCCTTTTCTAGATAAAATTCTTGTTTTTAATTCATCACTTCTAAAAGAAGAAACAAGTAAAGAAATATCATAATTGCTTTCAAAATAATAATATTCTAAATTCTTTAATTTTTCTAAAACATCAAAAGATAAATATCCACTATCCGTAATAAAGCCTAATTTTTCATCATTTTCAAATTTAAAAATAAATCCACATGAAGGAAAGGCATCATGACTAGTTTTAAGAAGTTCAACTTTTATATTTTTAAAATCATATTTTTTGTTAAAAGTTAAATAATGTGTTTTATCTTCTAATTTTTTTATTCCTTTTAAACAATAAATTTTTGAAATATCAAATTTTTCAACGTTTTTGATATGATCATGATGATTATGGGTTAAAAGAATAAAATCTATATCATTTAAAGTTAAATTTCTTTCTTTTAATAATTTTTTTAATGGCGTTATATTCATTCCAGCATCAACTAAAATAATGGTTCCTTTATCTATAATAAGAGAACCATTACCTTTTGAACCACTTGCTAAATTTATAAATTCCATAAAGATTTGATTTTAATTAGTCGTATAATCGCTATCATCAAATTGTTTATCAGTGGCAGTAGAAAATCTACCTATTGCAGGGAAAAATAATAGCCATACTTTACCAGTTGCACCTTGTCTATTTTTAGCGACGATAATATCCATTTTTTCACCACGATTAACATCTTCTTGGAAGTTTTCTTCTTTATTTTCTTCATTATTAGGATTAATTCCATTTCCTTGGGAATTATTTAAAGAAGCATCTCCAAACCCACGCTTTTCTTTAACATCAATTCCTTGACGACGATAATAACCCTGACGATATAAAAGTAATGCTTTATCGCAATCGTTTTCAATTTGCCCACTACCTCTAAGTTCGCTTAATTCAGGGATTCTATTTTCTTTTTTCTCAGCGCCTCTATTAATATGAGCAACAATAATAATAGGAATGTTAAGTTCTAGAGCTAAAGACTTTAAAGTTCTACTAAAATAAGCAATTTTTTCTTGATCTGAATTAAATTTATGAGCACCTTCTTGAATAATACCGATATGGTCAACAACTATTAAAGCTAAATCTTCTCTTTGTTCTTTTAATTTTCTACATTTAACAACAATATCATCAATAGTTATCGCGGTTGACTCTTCAAAAAATAAATTAGTTCTAGAAATTTCGTTTTCAGCATCTTTTAATAAAACTTTATCTTGAGGTGATAAGAACCCAAAATTAATTTTTCTTTGAGTTATTCCACTAGCAACAGCAAAAAGTCTTCTCATAAGTTCTTCATTACTCATTTCTAATGAAAAATATGCGATAGTTCGGTTAGTTCTTTTTGCAATGTTATAGCAAATATTTAAAGCAAGCATTGATTTTCCCATACCTGGACGAGCTGCAACAACAATTAATTGCCCATTCCCAAGTCCACCCATTTGACGGTCTAAATCTGAAAATCCTGTTTCGAGTCCATCAATTCCTGATTTTGATCTTTGGATTAAATTGCCAACTAACTTTGCAACTTCTCTTGCACTTTTAAAATCAGAAACACTTCTTTTAGAAGTAATATCATCAATTTTTTTCTCGGTAACTGCCAAAAAATCGCTAATCGATTCAACACTCTTTTCAGTTGCAGTATCAATAGTTTTTTGACAAGCTTCAACCAAATTTCTTAAGAGTTTAAATTCTTGTAATTTTTTTACATACTGATCGAAATTTTGATAAATTGTAACGCTATCAATAAGTTCAGCTAAAAAATCAAAACCGCCGATTTCATCATAAACTTTGTTTTGTTTAAGTTGAGAAGTTACGTTTGCTGCATCAATCGCACTATCTGCTAAATCTAACTGTTTCATGGCTTTAAAAACTTCACGATGGCCACGATTTGCAGCAAAAAAATCATCGATTTCTAATAAAGAAACGCCGTCAAGGGCACATTTTTTATCAGTTAACATCGAACCTAAAACAATTTGTTCTAATTCGTCATCATGTAAAAAAGTTAAATCCATAAACTATTTGTCTTCGCTTACGTGAACTCTAATTTCAGCAACAACGCCTTTATAAAGTTCAATTTTTAAATTTGTATATCCAAAAGCGTTAATTGGATATTTTTCAACAAATTTTCTTTTATCAATAACAATTCCGTGTTCTTTTTTTAATCTATCTTCAACTTCTTTTGTTGAAATAGTTCCAGCCATATTTCCACTGCCTTGAGCTTTTGCTTTAAACTCTAAAGTAATTTGACTTAATTTTTCTTTATTTTTTAAAGCTTCTTGTCTAAGTTCTTCCTCTTTTTGTGCTTGTAAAGCTTTTTCTTTTTCTAAATGAGCAATAGAAGCTTCTGTTTTTCTAACGGCAAATTTATTTTTAATTAAGAAGTTGTTGCCATAACCATCACTTACAGTTTTGGTTTCGCCCTTTTTGCCAACTCCTTTAACATCTTTAAGTAAAATTACTTCCATAATTAATCTTCTCCTTCAATATTTTTACGTGCTTCATCTAATGAGGAAGCTAAAACATCTAACAATCTCTTTTCAACTTCATCAACACTTAAGCCTTTCATAGTCGTTGCAGCAGCATTTAAATGTCCGCCACCACCAAGTTTTTCACAAATTAATTGAACGTTAATTTTTCCATCACTTCTAGCGGAAATACCCACTTCATTTTCGCTTACTCTTCCAATAACAAATGAAGCACTATTTCCTTTAATTGCTAAACATTGATTTGCAGATTTTGCTAAAGTAACAGAATCAATAATTTCATCATCTTTACATTTACAATATACGACTCCAGAAAATGGAGTAATCATATTTTCAACAATTCCCATAACTGCGGCGAATTCTTGAATTTCATCTTTTAAGAAATCATCTGCTTCATAATTATCTGCCCCATATTCTTTTAAAACCATTGAGGACTCAAAAGTTCTAATTCCGACAGTTTTTGTTTTAAAGAATTGAGTATCAAGGAATATACCTGAAAGCATAATTGTTGCGATTTTTGGTTCAATTGGAATAGGTGGAAATTTTGAACCGTATTTAATTAACTCAGTAATAAGTTCTGATGCAGAAGAAGCTGAAGTATCAATAATTTTTAATAAAGGATTTTCGATAACATTGGTATCAGATTGACGATGATGGTCAATAACAATATATTTTTCTGTCTTATCTAAAAGGTCGGGACACATTACTTTATCAGATCTATTAACATCAACAATAATCAAAAGCGATGTTGGATCACATTCATCAATTGCTTTTTTTAAAGAAATCGTCATATCATCGAATTGATTTTTTGGGAAACTTGTCATAAAAGCGTATCTAGTTTTCTTTTCAGTCAATGTATGATCAAAAACAATATGAAAATCCTTGCATTGTTTATATTTACAAATTTCATAAATACCTAGGCAAGAACCTAAAGCATCCATATCCATATCTTTATGACCCATAATAAAAATTTTATTATCTTTATAAGTTTCAATATGGTTAAGTAATGCATTTGCATCACTTTTTACTTTAACTTTGTTTCTGCTTTCTTCAGCACCGCTTTTTCCACCAAAAAATATTAATTCATGGTTCATTTGTGCAATAACAGCTTGGTCACCACCTCTAGACATTGCAATACTTAAAGCGGTTGAAGCCATTTCATTATTTTGAGCGATAGTTGAGAAATCATGAGCAAAAGCTATTGATAAAGTAGTATTAACGTCTTCTTTTTTTCCTATAGCTCTGACTGTATTTAAAATCGAAAAGTTATCTTTTTTTAAGCTTTCTAAATCTTCATTTCTTGAAACAACAAAGAAAGAATCACTCTTAAAGCTTCTAATAACAAAATGGAAAGTTTTAGCATAAAGAGTAATAGCGTTTTTAATTTGCGGAATAATATCATTGCTATCTTCGTTGTTTTGAGCGATTTCTGCATAGTTATCAATCATAATAATTCCAAGAACTAAAGAGTTTCTTTGGAATAAAGCGACAGCATTTTCATATTCAGTGACATCTTTAAAAAGAAAAATATTGTGATTTTTTAATAATTTAACAAGATAAAAGTAATCGTCTATTTGAATAGTTTTTTCAAAAGATTCATCTTCATTTAAAAACTCTTTTAATTCTTCCTTCCATTCAAATACATCTTGGTTTATAACGTTTATTCCTCTAATGTGGAAAATATCGCTAGTCCAAACAACCTTGTTTTCACTATCAAAAACTAAAAAACCAATTTCTCCAAAAAGGAATGTTTCATTAATCTCTTTTCCTACAATTTCTTCTAAAGATAAATCGTTTTTTGTTTTGTTATAATTAATTATCATTACAAAACAAGCCAAAACAATTAAGTTAAATAAAACAATACCGATTGTTAAATATCCAATCCCTTCAACACTCATATGTGTTTGGAGATTCCAAATATCGATAACATAAAGTGAAATAAAAATACCAAACGCTAATATTTCAAAAATAGCTAATAATAAAGCGACTATTTGAATTACTTTTAAAACTTTTTTCATATCTTAAATTTCCGCGCCTACTTTTTTAATTATACATTAAATGTGTTCTTTTATTAATAAAATTAATAAGTAGCAAAAAAGTCGCTATTTCTAGCGACTCAATTTTAAAATGAATACAAGAATAAATTAGTCTTCAATATATGGTAAGAGAGCCATATAACGAGCATTTTTAATAGCTCTTGCTAATTCTCTTTGATATTTTGCACTTGTTCCGGTAATTCTACGTGGAGAAATTCTACCAGATGAAGAAATAAATTTCTTTAATAAATCAACATCTTTATAATCGATAAATTTGATTTTGTTTTTTGTAAAGTAGCAAACTTTTTTCTTGCTTCTTTTTTTAATAAATGCCATTCTCTTCTCCTTTCTTTAATCTGTAAACAAGATTTTAGAATGGAAGATCATCATCAGCTAAATCCATTTGAGAATAATCTGTATTATCAGTTTCATTCTCAGTTGTATCTGGTTCATATCCAGATGTATTTCCGTTTAATTGACTGATTGAATCTTCACTATTCCTTTGTGTATTTTTACGGTTATCACAAAGAGTCATAGCTTGTACAAATACATCAAGCGATGATGCACTTGTTCCATCTCTTCTTTCATATCTTGAAGATTCAATATAACCTTCAACAGCAATTAAACTGCCTTTTGTGCAATATTTTTCAATTGTTTCAGCAATATTTCCTAATGCCCTACATGGAATAAAATTAGTCATTCTATTACCTTGAGGATCTTTTCTTACTGAATCAATTGCAAGAGTGAAAGGCAAAATTGCAACTCCCGAAGTACTCCTTCTAATTTCTAATTCTCTTGTGATACGACCTACTAAAACTACACGATTAATCATTTTTTTCTATCTCCTTTTTATTCGTGATCGACAGTGATTAAGAATCTTAATACATTGCTATCAATCTTTGTGAGACGATCAAATTCCTTTAATGCAGCTGGTTCAGCTTCAACCTTTAAGACAACATAGCAACCTTTCTTTTCTTTTTTAATTTCATAAGCAAGGTCTCTTGCGCCCCATTCGTTGGTTTTTGTAACCTTAGCACCATTATTTGTTAATAATTTTGCTAATTTTTCGATTTCAGCTTTTCTATCAGCTTCTTCAAGGGTTGATTTGAGAATGTACATGATTTCGTACTTTTTCATATCTTTATACCTCCCTTTGGACATCTGGCTTGTTGATTTTTCAAACAAACAGAGAAGCGACCCTATATAGTAAACTATATAAAAGTGCTCAATAAGTATATAAGAATAGCCCTTTAAAGTAAAGAATTTTTATCCTCTTCACTATACAAGAATGCTAAAAGTCAAAAATTTATGCTTAAAAATTTTTATTTTTTTAAAACTAATTCTTTGGAATCTAGTGAATATGACTCATCACTTTGAAGAATATAAGATGATAATTTGATACCAAACCTAACAGCCTCTTCAAAATCTTCATTTCTAATGTATTCATGAACAAAACCAGCAAATAAAGCATCGCCAGCTCCATTTGAATTAACGATATTATCTACCTTATCAACATGGAAAGTTTCCACGTGAGAACCATTATATCCGATAACATCTTTGTCTTTGTTGGAAATAATAAAATGATTTACCCCTTTTTCAATTAATTTTTCAGCTATATTTTCTTCTTTAACATTTTCAGAAAATAAAGCTTTAGCTTCACCAATATTACATTTTAACAAATAAATTTTATCTAAATAATTTTTAAATTTTATAATTTTAGGAATAGAAACTCCTTCAACCATAATTTTTTTATCACTATAATTATTAAAAATATATTTAATAGTTTCTTCACTAATATTTGCATCAATACAAATATAGTCACTATTTTTTAATATCTTTTGATATTTAGAAAGGAAAAATGGTGAAATACAATCAATTATTTGATTATCACAAACACTTACATATAAATCATTTTTTTCATTATTAATTGCTAAATAGGTTGAAGAAATTCTATTTGATTTTGGAGAAATATAATTAATTGATGATTCTTTTAAATCTTCTTTTAATCTTTTTCCATATAAATCGTTTCCAATTGCTGTAAAAAATAAAAAGTCGTCATTTAAAATTGCTAGATCATAAGCAACGTTTTTCATAACTCCACCAAAAGAAATTTTTAATTTACCAATATTTGATGTTCCATTAATTAATGGTTTTAAGCTTGTTGCAATAAAATCAATATTTGAACCACCAATTAATATAAGTTTATAATTAGAAAATAGCATAATAATATTTCTTCCCCTTAAGTTATTCTCCTTTTTTTAAAAATAACTTTTTAATAATAAAAATTAATTAAAATATTAAACTATTATTTCTACTAGTCAAGAAATTATATTCAAATAAAAATATTTAATATTTTTTTATCTTATAAAATACAAATTTAACTTTAAATAACTAAAAACAGCAAAGAAATTGCTGTTTTTAGTATATTTTTAACTTCTATTGATATTCAATTGTAGATGGTGGTTTAGTAGTAATATCATAAACTACTCTATTAACTCCAGCTACTTCATTAACAATTCTTCTTGATACTCTTGCTAAGAAATCGATATCGAAATGATAGAAATCAGCATTAATACCATCTATTGATTTAACTGCTCTTATAGCAACGGTGTGATAATAAATCTTATTATTACCTTCAACTCCAACACTATCAATGTTTGTTAAAACACAGAAATATTGATAAATATCTTTTTCTAAGTGAGCTTTTCTTACTTCTTGAGATAAGATTTCATTTGCTTCTCTTAAAATTTCAAGTTTAAGGAGTGTAACTTCTCCAATAATACGAATAGCAAGTCCTGGGAAAGGGAAAGGTTGGCGAGTAATAAATGATTCATCTAATCCAAGTCTTCTTCCAACGCTTCTAACTTCATCTTTAGTTAATTGTCTAATTGGTTCGATGATTTTAAAACCAATATCTTCTGGAAGATCTTTAATTACTTTACTCTTTCCACCCCATTTTGATTCTCTTACATCAGTATAAAGTGTGCCTTGCCCTAAGAAATCAAAATGACCTAATTTAGTTGCAGCTTTTTTAAATACTTCAACAAACGTAGAAGAAATAACTTTTCTTTTTTCTTCAGGATCAACAACTCCTTTTAATCTTCCTAAGAACAATTCACCTTCATCAGCAACATGAACTTTAATCTTAAAATGTTCTTCGAAACGTTTAATAATAACATTATATTCGTTATATCTATGTAAACCGGTTTCAACAAATAAACAAGTTAAATTATCGCCAATTGCTTCATGTAATAATAATGCTGCAACAGCACTATCTACACCACCACTAAGACCTAAAATAACTTTTCTATCACCTATTTCTTTCTTTAAGCCTTTAATTTTATTTTCGATAAAGTTATCAATTGTCCAGTGTCCATTACATCCGCAAAGTTTGATAAAATTTTGTAAAATTTTAACGCCATATTCAGTTGAATCAATTTCTGGATGGAATAATAAACCAAAAACGTAACCTTTTGAAAAACCAACTAATCCAGAAGAGGCGCTTTCAGCAATTTCTTCAACATCAGTTAAATGAGTAACTCTATCATTTTTACTCATATAAACAACAGTTTCTTCAGGCACATCTAAAAATAAAGGACATTTTGTATTAATACGCACAACATGCTTATCATACTCTCTGTCCTTTATCGATTCTATTTTTGCACCATAATGTCTTGCTAAAGCTTCCATACCATAGCAAATACCTAAAATTGGAATATTAAGTTCAAGTAATCTTTCGTCAAAAAGTTCTTTGTCTTCATCACTAATAACGTTTGGTCCGCCCGAAAGAATTATTCCTTTAACATGATGAAGTTCTTCAATTCTTTCCTTGCTTGTGTTTTTTGGAAGCAAGAGACTATAGACGCCATTATCTCTTAATTTTCTTAAGAGTAATTCATTATATTGGCTTCCATAGTCTAATATAACTATTTTATCCATTGGTCGACTCCTCCTTTTCTTAAAATTATTTATTTTATTAGAGCAAAAAAATTGCACTAAATTGAGTCCATTATTATGTTGAAATTTCCTTTCTTCTATCTATTATTTTAATATAACATTTCTATTTTGCCTATTAAATTTTTAAATTTTTTTCAATTTATTTCTAATCCAATTATTATATTGATATTCTTCGATTTTTTTATTTTTCACGTGTAAAAATAGTATTAAAAACTATTTAAAAAGGTATGGTTTTTAAGGCCATACCTAATAAATTAAATAAGATTATAAATATATATAAAAACTATCTTTTCAATGAATAATATTCTTTAGCTATTTTAGCCCCTAAATGAGCATTATTTAAAATTAACGCAATATTAGTTTCTAAAGATTTTCCTTCAGTTAATTCGACAATTTTAGAAAGTAAGAATGGAGTTTCTTCTTTTCCTCTAATTCCTTTTTCTTCCATTTCTTTAATTGCTTCTTCAATAACCTTTTCAATTTTTGTTTCATCTAAAGAATGTTCATCATCAACTGGATTAGTAATTAAAACACCTCCATCAAGTTTATTATCTCTTTTTGCTTTAATAATGTTAGCAATATCTAATGGAGTTTTTGCGTTATAATCAACTTTATATTTAGAAGTTTTTGTATAAAAAGCAGGAAGATAATCAGTGTTGTAACCAATTACTGGTACACCTTTTGTTTCTAAAATCTCTAAAGTTAGACCTAAATCAAGGATAGCTTTTGGGCCAGCACAAATAACGCTAACATTTGTTCTTCCAAGTTCCTCTAAATCGGTAGAAATATCAAATGTTTCATTAGCTTTTCTATGAGCTCCACCAATTCCACCAGTTACGAAAAATTCAATATTAGCCATAGAAGCAATAAACATTGTTGCAGCAACTGTTGTTGCTCCCCATGCTTTAGTGGCAAAAACTATAGGGAGATCTCTTCTTGAACATTTCACTATACCTTTTCTTTTGCCAAATTCTTCAATTTCTTCAGGACTCATTCCAATAACTGCAACTCCATCAATAATACCGATTGTAGCAGCAATAACACCTTCCTCTTCAATTGCTTTTTCAACAGCCAAAGCACATTCGACGTTTTTAGGATAAGGCATGCCATGAGAAATAATTGTCGATTCTAAAACGACTACAGGCTTATTTTCTTTTAAAGCATCTTCAACTTTTTTTGAAATTTTAATATTCATAATCAGAAATCCTCCTATTTTAAAAGTGATTATTTTATTACTTATTGCACTCAACTTCAAAATAAAATTTTAAAGTATCATCTTTATATGCATAAACATAATATTTATTATCCATCTTATATTTATATAGAGAAAGCAAATCATTCAAATAGCATTGAGATGAATATTCAATTTGAAATGATTTAATTTTCAAATCTTTATCTGGATTAAATAAATCAATAAATAAATCAGCACAATGAGAATTATTTAAATGCATGTTATGGTCCAAAAGAGATTGTTTTACAATTATATCTTTAACAAAATCTTCTTCTTTTCTATTAGGCTTAGGTAATCTTTTTAATCTATTTTCAAATACACCTTTTCGTCCTTCATCATAAATCTCTAAATGTGGAGTAGCTACTGTTTTATCAGCCAAAGAATAAATCATCCAAATTGATCTTCCTTTTATAATAAGTTCATCTTTTTCATTATAAATTTCATAATCTCTTGGATATTCCATTAAATTATTTTTTAATGGATAAGTTTTAATTTTTACTTTTGAAAGATAAGAAGTGTCACCAACTATCTCAAATTTATTTCTAACAATAACCCAAATTAAGTTTTTTGAAATAAAATCATCAAAACCTACATGTAAAATGTCAGCGTGATGAGTAGCAATTTCTTGCGTTAAATCTAAAATAGATGACATTTTTAAATCATCATAACAATCTCGAAAATTAGTAGTTATGGTAAATGTTTCAGTAAGTTCCTTCATATTCTTTTCACCAACAAATATTAAAAAGCCCAGTTGCCATCTTTAAAGATTTGGAACTTATTTCCATCTTTATCGAATCCAACAATATCTAAATCTTTACTTCCTATCATAAAATCAACATGAATCATTGATTTATTTATTCCTCTTTCTTTAAGTTCATCTAAGGTATATTTTTCATAATCTTTATATAAATTTGTAAATCCAGCTCCTAAAGCTAAATGACAAGAAGCATTTTCATCAAATAATGTGTTATAGAATAAAATATTTGTATTATTTATAGGAGAATCATATGGAATTAAGGCACATTCACCAAGCATTGAAGCACCTTCATCCATTTTTACCATATCTTTTAATATTGATTCACCTTTTTTAGCATGTACTTCAACAACCTTTCCATCTTTAAAAACAAATGAAAAATCTTCAATTAAATTTCCATTATAAGATAAAGGTTTTGTTGCAATAACTTTTCCTTCAATTTTTCCAGCGATTGGAGAGGTAAAAATTTCTTCACTAGGAATATTTGGATTGAAGAAAACCTTTGTATTTTTAGTAAATTCTCCTCCACCTTCCCATTTAACATCTGGGTTAAGTTCTAAAGAAAAATCTGTTCCATTCGATGATTTATATTGAAGTTTAACAAGTTTTAAAGAATTTAATTTTGAACTCCTTTCTTCTAAATTCTTATTGTGTCTATCCCATTCATCGATTGGAGAAGTATTTTCATAAACTCTTGAAACATTTAAAATTGCTTCCCATAATTTTTCTACTGCTTCATCTTCATTTAAAGAAGGGAAAATGGTTTTTGCCCATCTTTTTGAAGGAACTCCAGCGATAACCCATTGATAATTATCATCAATTAAATCGCGATATTTTCTGATTTGTGGCCCTAAAATCTTTCTAACTTCGGCAAATTTTGCCCCATCAATATCTTTTAATTCATCTGGTGCTGAACTTTCAATATAAATTCTAACTGGTTCATTTTTAACATAATGTTCCCATTTTGCTTTTTGATAATCTTTTAAATTAGCTAAATCATCAACGCTTCTATATTTATAATCGAGCAAAGAAAGTCCACTATTTTCCCAAATAACTTCGACGTTTTTAGCCCCGTTTTTATAACATTCTTCAACAAGTGGTATAATAAAATCAACAATTTCAGTTGAAGCTTGAACTACAACTTCTTGTCCTTTTTGTATATTTGCACCACATTTAACTATTAATTCAATATATTTTTTAACTAAATCTAAATTTTTATACATATTTATTTAATCCCTTCTACAACCTGTAAACTCATTAAAGTGAGGCAAAGAATCACACCAATCACAGAAAATATGCCATTCATCTAATTTATGGTTTTTTCTTTGATTATACATAGTCTTTAATTGTTGATAATTAGTTACCATTGTTGCCCCTAAACAGAAGCCACATGGAGTTGATGCAACTAATTCTCTCCATTTTTTCTTTTTTTCTGCTCTATTTCCTTCATCGATTGCATTATATTCGTCTTTAATTTTTTCAACGATTTTTAATATATCTTTATTTGTATCTTCAACACATTGACTTGAAATATCAAATTTTAATAAACAGTGCATTGTAGATTGTGATGAAACATATTCAAAGAAATGATATCTTTGAGCTTGTTTCCACCAATATAAAGGAGCGGTAATATCAAACTCAACAACAATTCCCTTTAAATAATTATCATGGCCTTCACCACTTTTAGCACTTCCTAAAGCGATCGCTCTTTTTATATCTTTTTCATTAACTTCTTCTCTATCAAAAACAGTACGCATTGGATTTCCACTAGCTTTAATAGCGCTCTCTAAACCAAAAACTTCACTTTTACCAATATTAAAATTCATACTTATAAGCCTCCAAAAGATTTAATATTAATGCTAAACGAGTTAATAAGCCTACTCCTTTAGGTACTGGAGATTGAAAATAACAATTTAAAGAAGGTTCACAATCTCCCTTTAATTTACCATCAACTCGTGAAATTCCTACATCAAATATAACAGCGTTTTTTTTAAAATTATAATCACCATTTTTTATAAAATAAGTTTTACCAACCGCGCAAATTATTAAATCGGCGTGTTCTAGATAAAATTTTCTATCTTCTAAAGATGTATATGAATGTAACACGGTTACATTCATATTTTTAGATAATAAAGCTTTAGCCATTGGTTTGCCGACTATTTCACTTCTTCCTAAAATAACAGCGTTTTTACCATTAAAATCATAATTATTATCAATTAAATATTCCAATATACCTTTAGGTGTTGCACTTAAATAGGGGGATAAAGGATTAAACCCATCAATATCTTTTTTTCTGTCGATACTTCTTTTTATTTTTGTTTCATCAATATTTTTAGGTAAAGGAAGTTGAACAATAAATCCAGTAACTGAATTATCTTTATTTAAACGGTCTATAACTTCTAAAAGAGATTTTTCATCAATATCATTTCTAAGTTTTAAATGTTGATAAGGAATATTAAGTTCACTTAAATCATTTATTTTACCCTTTATATAAGATGATGATGCTGGATCATCATTAACTTGAACAATAACAATTTTTAAAGGTTTAGAAAAAGGAATATTTTTAACAATTTCTTTAATTTTTTCTTTTTTATTTTTTACGTATTCGACAATTTCTTCCATATATTTAAAATCAATCAACTTTTTTTATTATACATTAGAAACGAAAAAAATATTATTATAAGTATAACATGTAGCGTAAAAATATTTTTTAGCGTGTAACTATTTGTATTTTTTTATTCGAATTTTATCGAAGAAAAATTAATGTAATAAAATATTTATTAAATATTTTAAAAAAATCCAATAAAATTATTTTGTTACTCGTTTTTATTGGTGAAGGGGTAAAAAATGGTTGAAAGTAGTTTAAAAGAATACCTAAAAGAGTTTCAGCAAGACAACTTGTTACATTTTAATGAGTTTTATGAATCAACGAAAAAATCAGTATTTTATAACATTCTTTCATTTATAAAATCTCATGAAACTAGTGAAGATATTTTGCAAGATACTTATGTTAAATTTTTAAAAACCGTTAAAGAAATCAAGCATCACACTTCTATTCTTGGCTATTTAATTATGATTAGTCGAAATCTCTCACTCGATTATTTAAAAAAAATAAAAGATAGTGAGATTGAAGATGATTATCAAGTTAAACATGAAGATGATTTCAATCAAGATAAACTTCTTTTATTAGAAAAGTTAAAACAAATATTAAAAGAAAAGGAATATGAAGTAATTATCTTCCACATATATGATGAACTTACTTTCGAAGAAATAAGTTCGTTAACAAATACCCCGTTAGGTACAACATTATATCGCTATAATAACGCAATTAAAAAAGCAAAGGAGGTGCTAATAAATGAAACATATTGATGATAAAAAAGTAATCGAATCATTAAATGGCGTTGAAAATTATGAAATTAAAACAACTGCCAATGATATTTTAGCTGCCTTCGAAAAAGAAAAAGCAAAAGAACCATTAATTGAAAAAAAGAAAAAATTTAATTTCAACTTATTTCTTAAAATAACAATCCCTACTTTAGCAGCATGTTCCATTGCTTTAATCGCTGTTTTTTCTCTTTCTAAAAATGGAGGAGATATAATTAACCCACCAACTCCTTCTACCGATCAATCAATTTTAAATTTAAATCAAGAACAACAAAATATTATTGGAAAGCAACTCAATACATTAGCTTCTTTCCAAGCTGATTTAAATAAAGTTTCAACATCTTTTTATAATCCATTTAATAATAACGGCATTAAAACTATGGATAGAGATCGCTACCAAAAAGTTGATATTGATACAGTTATCGATTTATATGATCCATATTCTCATGCTGTTATTAATCTTATTAATAATAAAGAATTTAACTTGTCCAATACTACAGTTGAAAACGGAAGTTTTGCAAATATCCTTACATTAATGAATGGCGAAGAAGTTTTAACAATCGAATACAACATCGCAATTGAAACTGGAAAAAACGAATTCTTAATGGAAGGAATATTACAAACAACTAGTGGTTCATATCCTATTAGTATTTATACTGAACAAGAAGGAAACGAAACTGAAGTTGAAACGATTATTGAATATTCTTCTAGCAATGTAGTAAAAATTGAACAAGAAAATGAACCTGGAAAATGGGAAAGTGAAAACTCAATTTCTTATGCAACTTATGCTTCTAGAAATGATGCCCGTAATGATGATTTATTTATCGAAAAATTTACCTATGAGTATGAAAACGAATTAGAACACGATTATAATGAAATCGAAATGGAAGTTGAAATCGAAAAAAATATTCAAACAAGTGGTTTTTATAGAGATATAAAAGAACAATTATCTTTAGAAGTATTACACCACGAACATAATAGTGTTTATTTTGAATTCGAATACGAAAATGAAGCTAGTGGTTTAGAAGTTGAAGATGAATCATTAAATTGTGTTATTAATTCAGATGGTTCTAGATCATATGAATATAATGGGACTATTTATCCTCGTGGATAATAAATAATTCGTTTAAATATTCAATTAAAGCATCGAAATAAATTAAAAAATTCGATGCTTTTTATTTTTTTATAAATATTTTTAATATAAAAAATTCGATAATTATCACATTTTTTAAATAATTTAAAAATTTTTAAAAATTTTTCCAATAATTTAACTATCTCATTCGTTTTTATAGTATCAAAACAAAAAAGAACAATTAATTTTAGGAGGAATTATAACATGAAAAAAAATAAATTATTTGTCTTATTACCAGCTATTGCAATCGGTGGAGCATTATTAATGGCTTCCTGTGCTAAAGATACAAATAGCCCACTTCCACCAACAGGTGAAACAAATGAGCCATCAAATCCAAATACACCTCAAGAAGATCCTACAACTCCGGATGGAGATCAAGTAATTGATGAAGTTAATGAAATTAATAACGATTCTTTATCAAATTTACAAGCTGTTACAGCTATGAACTTATTAAGCTTTAATCATAGTTCATCAACATTAAATTTAAATTCAATTGGAACTAGAGATAGAAATCGTCCAATTACTGATAAAGAAAAACAAGAAATTATCGATATGCTCCCAACATTAGATTTATTAATGATGGAAGATCAAGCTTTCACTTCAACAATTAGTGAAGTTAATGAAGTTATTAATAACCAAACATATCAATTCAAAGAAGTAATTGGTTATAAAGATAATACAATGGAAAATTCAAACATTACTCTTTATTTCAACATTACAAATTCTTGGACAAGAGGCGAAAACTTCATGCAATCACTTGAAGGTGTCGCATTATTAAATAATGATCCAACTCTTTATTCATTCACATCTTTAACACACCATGAAAACGATAGAGATGAAGTTGAAGAAGAAAGAAATTTTAGAATTCAAACTGGCGCTAATTCTTATATTCTTGTTGAGCAAGAAAGCGAAAGCGAAAGGAATGAAACTGAAAATGAATTCAAATATACAATCGTTGAAAACGGAAGAAGAGTTGATGATTATTCAATTTCAATTGAAAACGAATGGAATAAAAAATCTGTTTCTTATGAAGTTAACGAAACTGAATATGAAATGGAAATCGTTGAAAGAAACGGCGAAAAATATTATGTAGTTGAATACGAAAATGAAAGTGGATGGGTTGAAGCTGAAGCATTATTAGTATTTAAAAAAATCGTTGATCAAAGCGGAAACGCAAGATTTGAAGAAGTATTTTCTTGGTAATTAATTATTAACATAAATAAAAACCGCTAGAGAAAAAATCTAGCGGTTTTTATTATAAATTTAACTCAATATAATTATTCTTATTTATTTTTATCTCATTTTTCTCATTAATCATATAATTAATAACAAAATCTAAACAATCATCAATTTTTTTAGTTTTAGATTTAAATCCTAATTTTTTAACTACTTCTTTTTTTAAAGAATCTTTTTCAATAGAAATATCTCTTTTTAAAAGCTCTAAAATTAAAACTTCAATCTCTTCTTTAGCAATATCTTCGATATTTCTATTATCAGCTTTCCTATAAAACGAGATTTTAAAATCATCCATTCCATCTTTAAAATAAAATATATTATCAACATAATAAGAATAATTGTTTGGATTATTTAATTTAGAAATAAAAAAATTTATCAACTCACTATTTTCTCGATTTTTCCTTTTAATTTGGAATAAATAATATATTTTTTTAATTAGTGTTGATTTAGAAATTGGATATTCAACATCAATGACATTTTTAATAATTTTATAAATTTTTTCTCTATTTTTAGGATTTAAAAATTGTTTCTCATTATATAAATTCTTTAAAGTAAAAATTAAATAAGGTTTTAAGAAGCTATCAATCTTTTTATCTACTTTTTCAAAAGAAACTGAAGAAAAATCAATATCTATAGATGTTGTATTAATAAAATTTTCTTCTAACGCTTTTTTTACCTCTTCATCGATAATTTTTAATACTTTTGTTCGATTATTGAAATAATCGAGTGTCCAAACCATTAAAACTCTCCGTCCTAAAGAAGTAAGCTTATTAAATTGAATGATGTTTCTATCTTCAACTGTTGGATTAGAAATATATGAATAAGAATCCATAATTATCGCTAAAAGATATTTATTTTTATTTTTCGGATTAACAATCGCTATATCAATTTTAAATTTTGAAGTTCCTAAGTGAGTTATGACTTCATAACCTTTTTCTTTTAAATCTTCGGCTAAAAAATTCTCTATTCCTTCCTTTATTAAATAAGATGATTGTGGCGAAGTTAAACTTTTTACCCCATATTGAGCGTATTCTAAAAATTCTTTTAAATATTTAACCCCTTCTGAATTAGTTTTATTTAAATTTATTTCATTATAGGTTATTGAAGAATAAACATACATTTCTTCACGACTTCTTGTTATCGCAACATTTAATCTTCTATAACCACCTAAATTATTTATCGGACCAAAATTTTGGACAAATCTACCATTTTTATCTCTTCCATAACAAATAGAAAGATAAATAATATCTCTTTCATCGCCTTGAACATTTTCAAGATTTTTAACAAATATTGGTTCTTTTAAATTAGAAACTATATCAAAAAGTTCTTTATCTTGTTCAATATTTTCTTCTAACATCCTTTGAATTAATTCCATTTGATGAATAGAAAAAGTTATAACGCCATAACTATGATTGAAATGATCATTTTTTATTCTGAAAATTAAATCTGAGACAATTGTTTTTGCTTCTAAAATATTTGTTGCACTTTTCCCTAAATCATATGTTCCATTTACAAATTTAAAATGAACCTTCGAATTAACATCGTCTATTGAAGGAAAAGTATATAATTCGTTGTTATAAAACTTATTGTTTGAAAAAGCGATTAAAGACTCATTTTTACTTCTATAATGGTATAAAAGTTTTTTAATCGGAAAAGAAGCTGCTATCGCATCATCTAAAATCGATTCTAAATCTGAAATAAATAGTTCGTCTTCATCATCACTTGCTTGTTTATCAAAAAAAGATGTAGGAGGTAGTTGTTTATCATCGCCAGCAATAACAAGTGAATCACCTCTTGAAATAACTCCAATTGCACTTGATGTAGGAATTTGTGAAGCCTCATCAAAAATTACTAAATCAAAATGATACAATTCTGGATCTAAATATTTCGCACAGCTTAATGGGGATACTAAAACACAAGGCGTAATATTTAAAAGAGTTTCACTAATTAAAGACAAAATTTTTCTTAAGCTCATACCTCTTCCATTACTTTTAATTGCTTTTTTTAATATGCCAACTTCTGAGGAATTTATGCTATTTTTGTAATAAATAGGTAAATTTGAGCTTAATTTAGCTACAACTTCATTAATTACATCTTTTTTATACGTGGTATCCAATTTCTGATAACTTATTCTTTCTATATTTAATTTTTCACCATTAAATTTTTCTAAATGATTTTTGCTTATTAATTTCTCAATTATTTTTTTATATAAACATTTATAAAATCTTTTGCTTATCGAATTAAAATCGAAACATTTAAAATATTCCTCTTTAATATTTTTTAAAGAATAATTATCAAAGCAGTCAAAAACATTTAATAGTTCACACCAATCTTGTAATAAATCAATATTGTTATAAATTTGTTTGAGATTATCAAAAAGACGTATTATATTCTCTTCGTTTTTAAATTTAATGAAGTTAAATTTATAATTAGTTGATAATTTAGCTAGATTATCTTTAATATTTTCATAACTTGATTGATATTCTTTAATCATTTCTTTTGAAGCATGCTCTTCATAAAGTTCATTTATATATTTAATAAAAAATTTTGTATCGATTTTCCCATAAGAAATCTTTTCAACAATCTTAGAAAAGTCAATTGTTGCATCAATTTTATGTAAAATTTTAGCGTAGTCATTTTTATCATTCCTAAAATAATCTAAAGGTATTATTGACTCGATTAAAATCGAGTTTTTATTTATTATAGGTTTATTCAAATTGTGATTTTTAAGTAATAATAAGTATTTTTCTACATTCTTTTTATTTATTTCTTTTGGATTAAATGATTTTTTCTTTAACAATTTTAAAATTTTAGTTTGCTTGAAAAAACGTATTAAAAAATTAAGACCTTTTGAATTTTGGAAAGTTAAATAAAGTTCGTTAAAATCTATTTTTTCAATAGATTCATCAAAAATTTTACTTAATGATTTCCATTCGTTCTTATAATTATTTTCCAAAAGAATCATTTCCTTCATTTTTTTAAGTTTTAGAAGATACCCATCTTCTTTTAACAAATTAAGATAAACTTCTTCTATTTTTAAATAGTCAAAAAGGTTATAAATTTGAGAAATAATTTTGTCATCTAAACTTTCTATTTTTAATGATTTATTTAATTTTTCGTAATTTATTAAAAATTTATTTGATTCTTCAATTGTTAAGTTTAATAGACTACTTAAATCATTTTTAGTTTTTAAAGAATAATCTCTCAATTCAACGATAAAGAAAGGGTTATTTTCTTTAAAATCATTAAATGAATTTTGATAAGACTGACCTTTTATAAAAAGATTATCAATATTGTCTTCTTTTGTTTTGGTAAAATTATTTATAAACTGGTCATTAATATAAATCTCTTCACCCTTTTCGTCTTTATATTTTTCAAATTTTAAAATAGTATCATATAAAGAAAGTGGATAATCATCCTTAAAATGAACCTTTTTTATAATTTCTTTAAAATCAGTTTTTAAATGATTTATGTTGTCAATTAAAGATAAAAATTCTTTCTTTTTAGCAATTTCTCCTAAATCTAAAGCTCTCTCTAAGGAAGACAATACTACTTTTTTGTCTTGTTTATTTGAATGTAATTCTAAACAAAAAGGATCAATTTTTACTTCTTTTAAGCGTGAATAAACTACATCGAGTGCGGCTTTTTTCTCACTACAGAAAAGTACTTTTTTATTATTATATAAAGCATTAACAATGATATTTGTTATAGTTTGAGATTTTCCAGTTCCTGGAGGCCCAATCATAACAAAAGATTCCCCATTTGAAGAATTGATTATCGCTTCAATTTGACTCGAATCAGAACTTAAAGGTATTGCAATATTTTTTAAGTTTAAAAAATTATCAATATCTGAAGCATTGAATTTTTTTGGACTTTCCCATTCTTTTTTTCCATTTAAAAATGATTTAATAATAGGATTTTTGGATATTTTATCTTTTCTATTTCTAATATCGTTCCACATTATATATTTAGAAAAAGAAAAACGCCCAATAAAAGCGGTCTCACTTATTTTAAAACCTTTTAAAGATAATAAATTCTTTTTAAAATCAGAAATTATTTTATTTAAATCAATAACATCTAAATTATCATTTTTTCTTGGTAATTCAGAAGAAATGTTTAAATCTAAAGAAAATTCATCTCTTAAATAAGCTAAAAAAGAAGTATTTAAAAATGGTTCTTGATCAAGAGCTTTTATTTCGTAAAGTTTTGATTTATTTTTCTTTATTTCAATAGGTAAAAGTAAAATTGGAGCATTAAATACGGTTTTTGAGGAAAAATTTTCTTTCCACGTGACAACTCCAAAAGCAATAAAAAGTGTATTTGAACCGGTTTCCTCTTCTTCATTTTTAACTTTTCGATATAAAGAAGGTAATGATGTAAAATATTCTTTTTCATTTAATAAAACTTCTAACTTATTTTTTAAAATGTATTCATTATAACGATTTAAAATTTTTAAATCGTTTTTAATTTCAAAAATATGTTTTTTTGAAGAAGAGGGAATAGAATCATCGCTTTTAAAAAATAAAGTAAAACGATTTTCTAAATTAGACATTAATAAATAAGATAAATCATAAATTGAAGACGTTAAAATTTGAAAATTATTAGTTCCAATTTTCATATTTATAAGCTTATTATTTTTAGATAAATCTAATAATTTTCTTTCCCAATAAGAAAAACGGTCTTTATTCTTATAAAATTCGCTTTTTAAATCACTAGTTTTTAAATTGATGTCTTTTAAAGATAAACTTTCTTTATTAAAAGCGATTTTATCAATATTTTCTTTATTTAAAATATCTTCTTCTAAAGGGTAATAATGATTTTTTCTAGAAGCTTTTACATCTAAAATTAAAACATCATCTTCTTTTAATAAATATTCTTTAGTTTCTAAAATATTTTCTTTTAATTTAGCTTTTTTATTAAAAATAGAGTTTATTGAAATAGGAATTATTCGATTTATTGATAAAAATAAAGAAATATCATCTTTTGAAGTTATTAAAGGAGAATATGAAATAGATGAAGTAGTCCATATTCCTACCATTACGTTATTTTTATTAAAAATAATTAAAGGAAAAAATGAAAAATATTCTAAAATAGATGCTAAAAATAAAGATAAATCAAGTTCAGTTCCTCTTTTTGAAAAATAAATCTCTTCATCTCTTCTTATCTTTATACCATTATTTAAATAATTAGAGGGTAAATTTATTAAAGAAACATCTAGTTTTTTAAATTCGTTATAGATAATTTCTATTTCATTATAAATATCTTCTAAATTATAATTATGATAATTATAAAAATTATCAGAATTATATATTTCTTTTAACCTATTTTTAGAATTATATGCTAAATTTTTAATATATTTATTATTAGGTGTTATAAAAGAAGCAATGGTAGGATAATCATAAAAAGATAATGAAAATAAAAACGGGGAAATAAGTTTAATATTAAAAAAACTATTAGCTAATATTTCATTATTTTCATTAATTATTTCAAAAAATATTTTTATATCTTTAGCTAAAACAATATTTTTTAATTTTTCATTATCAAATTCAATATTAAAATCACTTAAAAATATTTCTTCTTTTTCTTTAATAAAAGGAATAAGAATATCATCTACTTTTAAATATTCATTATTTAAAGTAAAAATTTTTAAAGTAAGAGAAGAAAAAGAGAGAAAATATGAATTAGTGATTTTAATTTTTTCAATAAGTTTATAAGATTCATAAAAATGGAGGTAAGAATATACGTTCATACCGTTAACTAAAATTGTAAGTGGCGTTTGATATTTTTTATTTTCTTCCATTTTTATTTTTTCTACTTTATTCCTTTTATTAATAATTAAAAATCTTCTTTTTTAATTAAAAATGACAAATAATATTTTTTCTTTTTTACTAAATAATTTTCATGAACTTTAGCTCCCCAAGAATTATCTCCTCCAACCCCTTTATTAATCGCCATAATCGTTAAATAATTTTTAGTTGAAATAAGTTCATCGTTTCTTTTAGCAATTTCCAATTCAAATTCATTATAAGGTAAAAATTTAAATTCAAAAGTTTTTGATAAAGCAATAAAAGATAGGTTGAAGGATGGATAATGAATACTAACTTTATTTGTAAAAATATGATTTCCACATTCTTGAGGTTTTGAATATGGTATATATTCTTTATTTACATCGCTTTCAAATATTCCGTGTTTTAATCCCTTATAACGATCAGAATAAGAATCACCTTCCCCTAAACCAACATAAGAAAATTTATTGATATTTTTATCAAACGTGAATCTTAAACCAATTAATGGCGGAGTTGGTAAAATTTTAGAAGGATTATATTCCATTTCAGCCTTTATTTCTTTAGAAGAATAAACATGATAAATAACTTTAAATTTTGTAGGCAAAATTGAAGTGAGCATTGAATAGTTAAATTCTATAATAACTTCATCTACGCTTTCTTTTAAAACTTTTAAAGGTGATTTAAATGGATTGTATAAAGGATAAAAAGATGCTCCTAAATAAAAAGAGTTAAAATATTTTTCGATTTTATCATCATTATCAGTTGTTGCTCTAAATAATGTTGGTAAAACAGGATAATGGATTAAAGGTTCATCTTTTTCATAAATAATAGCTTCTAAACCACCATTATCAATGTTTAATCCGTTAAAAATAACTTTAAAATTATCCTTATAAACTGTTATATGTTGTAAAGATTTAAATAATTTTAATCCACCTTCTTTAACAATGTTTTCTTTATAAATTGGTTCATCTATTTTTCCTTTTAAATATTTTTCAACAAACCCAATTTCATCTCCTTTATTTAAATAAAGATTATCTTCTTTTGATTTTGCTTCAATTCTTACTAAATATTGAGCTTCTTCATTTAAATATGAAGAAACATCTAGTGGAATAAACTTTTCTTCTTTTGGCAAAATATTTACTTCAAAAGATTTTGAATAAATTTGTTCATAATTCTTAAATAAATAATAATTAAACTTTAATTTGTTGGTCGATTTAAAATTATATTTATTTTTAAGAACTACTCCTTTTTCGTTTATCTCAAAATCAAATGGTTGATATGCATATTTTACAATTTTTAATTTATTCGTTTCTTTTCTATTTGACAATAAAAGACCATCAGCACAAAAATTCGAATCATTTGGATAATCATTAAAATCTCCACCATAATAAACTTTGTTATCAATAGTTATTCCTTGGTCAACAAAATCCCAAATAAAACCTCCAACAAAAGTTTTATATTTATCTTTTAAAGACATATATTCATCGAAATTTCCAGTAGAATTACCCATAGAATGAGCAAATTCGCATAAAATAAATGGTTTTTTTGAATCTTTTTCGATAATTTTTCCAACTTCTTCTGGCGTAGAATACATTCTAGATATAAAATCACTTAAATTATAATAAGAAGGAGAAGCAAAATTTCCTTCATAATGAATTGGTCTAGAAGGATCTTTTTCTTTTAAATATTTGTATAATTTAGCAAAATTCTCACCAACCCAAGATTCGTTTCCTAAACTCCAAATTATTACTGAAGGATGATTTTTATCTCTCTCAAATAAAGCTTCACCCTTTTTTAAAGTATAAGATAAATATTTTTCATCACTACCTGGTAAAACTTTCCTTAAATCAATTTTTTTAAAATCTTTATTATTCCAAGTCCCATGTGTTTCAATAGCACATTCGTCACAAACTAAAACTCCATATTTATCGCACAAATCATATAAAAACGGATTATTTGGATAATGCGAAGTTCTAATAGCATTGAAGTTATTTTTCTTTAACAACTTAATATCTTCTTCAGTAGTTTCTTTTGAAATTACCCTTCCTGAATGAGTATCAAATTCGTGTCTATTTACTCCTTTTATAAATAATGGTTTTTCATTTAAAAGCAAGATTCCATCTTTAACTTCAATCTTTCTAAAACCAACATTAAGTTCTACTTCTTCTAAAACTTTGTCTTTTTCTTTCAATTTAATTTTTAATGTATATAAATTAGACTCTTCGTCGCTCCAAAGTTTTACTTTATCAATTTCTCTTTTAAAATTTAAAATTTCATCATTTAAGATTAAATTTGTCGAAAATATTTGTTTATTCTCATATAAAAACGATAATGATAGTGATAAGTCTTTTTTAAAATTTGTTATTTTAAAATCAATGTCTAATAAACCGGTCTTTATATCTTTTAAATTTGATCTATTATATATATCTTTAAAATGAGTTTTATTAACTTTTATTAAGTAGACATCCCTAAATATTCCGCTTAATCTCCACATATCTTGGTCTTTAAACCAAGATGCAAAAGAATATTTAAAAAGAAGGACGGTAATTCTGTTTTTTCCTTTTTTTAAATAATCATTAATTTTAAATTTAGAAACTTCAAAATTAAATGATGAGTACCCAGCGAAATTAGAATTAATATATAAATATAATCCGCTTTCAAAACCATTGAATTCAATAAAATAATCGTAATTTAAATCATTTATTTCAATATCTTTAAAATAAACGCTAACACGATTTTTTGAAGGTATCTCGTTAAAATCTAAAGATTCATATCCTTCCCGAGGATACATTATGTTTAGATATTGAGGTTTTGAATAATTATTTAATTCGATATGAGAAGGAACTGTAATTTCTTTTAAATCCTTAATTTCGTAATCGCTTTTTAAAATATTTTCATCATTTATTTTATCTAAATAAAGAAATTTCCATTTTCCATTTAATGAAGTTCTAGTGTTTTCTTTATTAATAAAAGAAATAAAATATGATGTATATTGCTCTAAATTTACACCGTTTATTGGTTTTTTTAATAATTCTAAATCAATCTTTTCCATAAACCTTACATTAATTTATCTCTTTTGCCTCCATCAACTTGTTTAGTTTTCCTAAAAATAGTAGCTCTAATATCATCGATTTCTTTTAAAACAAATAAGGCACTAAAATAAGGATCCATTGGGCAAGATAAATTAAGCCCGACATTCATATAAAAACTTCCTTTATATATATCACTAGTTAAAGAATTAAAATAATATTTATTAGGAGCTAATCCTTTTATTTTTAAGAATCTAGATTTAGTTTGCTCTTTTTTATAATTCATAAAATAAACTAAGCATTCCTTTTTGTTTTTGCTTACAACATTCCATGCGACATAATTTGTTTTGAATGGTGAAAATATCGCATAATAATCACCATCTTCTACAACATGATGGAAATCTTTAAATAAAGAATTAAAGAATTTTATTTGCTTTTTATCTTCTTCATTTAATTTAGTTATATCAAGTTCATATCCAAAAGTTCCAAAAAAGGCTAAACATGCTTTATCTTGGATACTGCCAATTTTTCTATTTGAAACATGAGCTCCAATACTTCTTAAAGGATAAAAAATATTCTTAGAATATTGAATTGAAGCTCTTAAAGTAATGTCTGTTTCGTCGCTAGCCCATATTTGAGGAGAATAAAAAAGCATTCCTAAATCAAACCTTCCTCCACCTGCTGAACAAGTTTCAAGCAAAATATTTGGATACTTCTTATTAAATCTATTTAATAATTCATAAGTTCCTAATATAAAACGGTAGTTGGTTTCTTTTTTTCTTTCAGTTGATAAAAATGATGAATAACTCTCGGTTAAATATCGATTAAAATCCCATTTAACATAAGAAATATCATATTCATCGAATATTTTACTTATTTTATTAAAAATATAATCAATAACTTTTGGATTTGTTAAATCTAAAACCAATTGATGTCTAAATAACGTAGGGTGTTTGTAATCTTCGGGTATTAAAGCATATTCTGGATGCTCTTTGAATAAATCTGAAATAGGAGATATCATTTCCGGCTCAACCCAGAGTCCTATCTTCATACCTAAATTTTTTGCATAATTAATTACTTTTTTTAAATCAATTTTTTTATTGTCGACTTCCCAATCTCCTAACGACGTTGTGTCAGTATTTCTATTTTTAAACCAGCCATCATCTATAACAACGAGATTAATATCGCATTTTTTTGCTTCATCTACTAATGAAATAATTTTATCGGTATCAAAATCAAAGTAAAAACCTTCCCATGAATTAAGCAAAATAAAGTCTTTTTGGATGCTTTTAGTTGATGGTAAAATTCTTTTTCTTATCAAATTATGCATCAATTGGCTCATTCCATTAATACCTTTATTTGAATAAACAATAATTGTCTCAAATGAATAAATATCTTCATTTTCTTTTAATAAATATTCAAAGGTTTCTTCATTATAACCACCAATTATTCTTGTTTGATCAATCTCATCTACTTTAAATTCATATGAGAAATCGCTTGAATAAATCGAGGAAAAACCATAAACTTCTCCACTATCTAAACTAGCTTCATTAGAAACTAAAGCAACCGATGGGTTAAAATAAAAGCCTCTCCCGCCATGGTTGTCGCTTATTTTTGTTAAAGAATGATTAAGAGGAATCATTTCGACTTCTGTGTCGTTACCCCATGTTCCTTTTAAAGCTAAAATATTATAATTTGATGATGGTAAATCCAATTCAAAAGATGAAAGTTTTTTTACTTTTATATTTTCACTAGATTTATTGATTATTTTAGAAAATCTAATCAAACAATCGAATTTTTCGCTTATTTCATAATAAAGTTCGAGATAAACTTCCTTATATTCATCTTTTAAGGTAATAATTAAAGTCGTAACATCGCTACTTAAAAATTTAACATGAGGTAATGGATATTTATTTTTGCTATATGGTCCTTTTATTATTTTATATGATTGAAATAGAAAATTAGTTATTGGTGTATTATTTTCTCCTTCTATTATAAAAGGTGAGTTACGTTTATCTCCTTTTCCAAACGGAGCAACTTCAAATTGGGATGCGACAAACGAAAAATAATAATCTTCATCCATCGTTTCCTTTTTTTCATCATTTAAAAAAGCATATCTTTCCATATATCTTTCTGAAACACGTTCCTTAGATATATCATTCAAATATTTTCCACTATATAAATGTATTAAATAATTATATTTATTTACATGAATGTAATAGGAAAAATGTTTAGTAAATAAATGGAAAATTTTTCTTTTCTTTTCAAAAGTTACTCCCATATAGTCTCCTCAAATTTATTTTATTTTGTATATAATTGCTTCGTATGGTTTTAATACATTCTTATTATGCTTTTCATAATTAGAAAGTATGATTTCCTTAGATTCGTCAAGTTTTTTGTCCTTGAATGTTTTTTTAGATAAATTTACTACGATTAAAAAAATCTCATTATTTGTTTTCCTTAAAAATTTTGCAACATAATTATTAGATTTTATTTCTTCAAAATCACCAAATTTTAGTGTTTCACTTTCATTTCTTAAGCGAATCATTTTTTTATAGAAATTCAAAATCGAATTATCTTCGTTTTTTTCTTTTTTTACATTAATTTCTTTATAATATTCATTTATTTTTAACCAAGGGGTGTGACCTTCATTGAATCCGCCATTAACGCTATCATCCCATTGAAAAGGAGCGCGCGCATGATCTCTATTTACAGTTTTATTTACCCACTTAAACGCTCTATTTTTAGAAACGTGCAAAATTTTTCTAGTACTATCAACAGCATTTTTAGCCATACAATCATTCGTTTCTTCATAAGTCAGATTTTTATAATTTAATGTTCCAATTTCTTCACCTTCATAAATAAAAATCGTTCCTTTTAAAGAAAGCAAAAATATAGACAAAGCTTTTGCACTTTCTTTATAAAACTCTTTTTCATCTCCAAATCTAGAAACAGACCTTAGTTGATCATGATTCTCTAAATAAGCGCCTATCCATGAAACTTCTTTTTGCCATTTAAATATAGGCTTAAATAAATCTTTCGGTTTATAAAAAGGTTTTTTAAAAATAGGAATTAATTTAAAAGATTTACAAAAAGCATGATCAAATTCGAAAAACATATCTAAAGCTCTTCTATCTATATATTCTTGACCAATTTTTGGAGTTAAAGCACTAGTTTCGCCAACTAAAAATGCTTCATCATATTTGTCCAAAACTTCTTTTCTAAATCTCTCTAAAATTTTGAAGTTGCCTTCTTGATTTTCATAATGCTCCCTACCTCTAGAAAAAAGAGAAAATTTTCCATTTTCAAGATTTGTTTTATAAATTTGATTAATAACATCACATCTAAAACCAGAAACACCTTTGTCTAAATAGAATCTTAAGATATTTTCTACTTCTTTTATAACCTCTTCATTTTGGTAATTTAAATCAGGCTGTTCTTTAGTAAAAAGATGAAGATAATACATATTGTCTTCATTTGGAACTTTTTCCCAACAGGAACCAGAAAAAGCGCTGTTCCGGTTGTTTGGTGGTTTTTTACCGTTACCTTTTCTAAAATAATAGTAATCTCTATATTTTGAATCTTTATTTTTAAGTGCTTCTTGGAACCGTGGATGTTGATCAGAAGTATGATTAATTACTAAATCCATGACAATTTTAATATCTCTTTTCTTAGCTTCAGCGATTAAATCATCAAAATCTTGCATCGTTCCAAAAAGAGGATTAATTTTATAATAATCACTTATATCATACCCGTTATCTTTTAAAGGCGAAGCATAAATTGGCGAAAGCCAAATCATACCAATTCCTAAATCTTTTAAATAATCTAATTTTTCAATAATCCCTTTTAAATCGCCATAACCATCATTATTAGCATCTTTAAACGATAAAGGATAAATTTGATAAATTATTCTTTCTTTATAAACTTGTTTTTTCATTATAATTCCTTCTTTTATTCATTATTAATACTTTGCTCTTTTCTTCTTTCAATTTCTTCTATCATTTCTTGATGAGATTTTTCTGTAATTTTATATTTAAAACGAATAATTAAAAATGTTGCTAAGAATAAAACAAATGGCAAAATAGTAAATCCAATATGGAATATAATTAATTGATTTTTAGTAACTCCGCTCATTAATGAATTTACTTCTGAGATAATTAAATCTTTGTCCCCCATAAATTCTCTTTCAGCTGTCGCAATTCCATTCGAAATTGTAAAAAGTCCTGCCATAAAAAGGAAAGCATATAAAGAAAGTTGCTGTAAACTACTCCCAATTTTTGCGGTAAAAGCTCTTAAAGCAAATGTTGAAGATTCTCTTCTTTCATTAAATTTATATTCGTTATAATCAATCGAATCTTGAATCATAATATAAAGAATAAGACTCATTATTGTCTGACCAAAGAAAGCAATGAACCCATAAACGCAAACTAAAGCAAAAGTTGCCTCACTTGTATAAAAAACATATGAAAAAAGTAATATGTAGGCAGCTAATGTTGTAAATGAACAAATAGTAAAGAGCTTCATTTTAGAAAGTTTTAATTTATTTACAAATAATGGATATAAACATTGTCCAAGTAAGGTAGCAACAGCATAAACAACTGTAAAAAGTGTTTGCAATGTACCACCTTTTTCATAGCCAAAATTAAAATAAAAATAATTTAAACCAGCCCCAACCAAAATTGAAGAACCTGTATAATAAAGTAAAATTGCAATAATTGTATATCTAAGTTGATCATTTTTAATAATTACAGTGAAAATTTCTTTAAATTTTATTTTTTCATCATTTTTTTCAACGCTTACATCAATTTCTCTTTCTTTCATAAAAATAACTAATATAGTTTGAGAAAGAACAAAAAGAATAGAAGTAACTAAAGCCACCCATCTATAAGTTGGGCCTTGATTTCCACTTGCTAAAATAGGAACTATTCCTCCAACAGCAAATGAACCAATAGAAACAAAAATTGATAAAAGTGTAGTTAAATTTGCCCTTACTTCTTCTTTTTGAGATAAAGAAGGCAACACTGCCCAGAAAGCAATATCATTCATTGTATATGTAAGATCCCATAAAAAGTAAAAAATAGCAAAGAAAGCGACGAATGCCCAACCTGTTGGTGTAATCCAAAACATTAAAATAGTAACAATTGAATTAGTAATAGCGCCAATAAATATCCAAGGGCGATATTTTCCCCACTTAAAATGACATTTTTCAATGATAAAACCCATTATCGGATCATTTAAACCATCCCAAATTCGTAAAATAATTATAATTATTGTAATTGTTGTATACATTTGAATGTATTCATCAATTGAAACATTTCCTAAAGCGAAAAACTGAACAAAAGATAATAAAAATAGAGATATAAATTGATATGAAGCATCTCTAAACATGCCAGATGTCGTATAAAGCCATTTTGTAAGCTTAGGAACATCTCCAGAAAATGTTTTTTTCCCTGAATGGAACATAAGATTATCCCCCTTAAATTATTTTATTTATATAAAATAATTATATTACAAATGGTTATTTGAATACATAAAAATATAAAAACTTTTCACGTGAAAATAAATAAACTACTTATCAATCTTTATTTTTTTATTAATTTTTCTAGAAACAAAAACGATTAAGCCAGGAAGTATTATTAAATAAATAAAAACTATTAAATATTCAAAAAAATTGATATTTTTAAACAAATTTAAATTAAATAAACCATTCTTGATTAAATCTATTTGTTCCTTTAAAGAACCTGCATTTGTTAAATAACCTACATCTAAAAATATATTTGGTTCGATAAATAAACAAGCAATTGTTAAAATTACTCCAAGACTTAATATTATTTTTGAATATTTACTAAATTTATTAATTGAATTAAATAAAACAAAAGGACCTGTTAAAGAAATAGTTAAAGAAATTAATATATCGAGATCTTTTAAAGGATAAAAAGCATTAACAATTAATAAATAAACACCACCTAAAGATAACAAAACTCCATTTTCAATACCTTTAATCATAGATTCTTTAATAATTGATGAATCAATGTTATTCGGATAATTATTTTCAATGGAAAGTAAAAAACCACATAAAGCAACAATAATAAATTCAAAAACATAAATTGACTCAATTTCAATAAGCATCCCACTATTAGAAAATAGAGAATAAAAAGCAAATAAAGCAATAACAATATCTTTAGAAATGAACAAAGTACAACTTCTTTTAATATTATTAACAACTCTCCTTCCTTCCTCAATAACTCTAGCTAAATGAATAAAATCATCATCCAAAAGTGTAAAATCAGATATAAGTTTAGAAGATTTTACTCCACTTGCTAAAGCTATGGAGCAACTAGCTCTTCTTAAAGATGTAATATCATTTATACCATCTCCTACATAACCAACTTTTTGATTATTTTCTTCTAAAACTCTAATTATTTCTTCTTTTTGTTTAGGTGTTGCCCTAGCAAAACAATCATACTTTAAAGAGATATCTTTAATTTTTTCTATTGGAACATTTTCTAAAGAAATAATTTTATCATATCCCTTAATATTAGCTTTTTTAGCAATTGAAGAGACCGTATAAAGATTATCGCCACTTATAACTTTTATTTTAATATTCATTTTTTCAAAATAGGAAATAATATTTTTAATATTTTTTCTTAATTCATTTTCTATAAATAATAAAGAAATAACTTCTTCGTCATTTTTAACAAATGCTAAAACTCTTTCTCCATTTTTAGCGTGTTTATAAGCAATTTCTAATATATTTTTGAATTTTGTATTATTTTCATTAATTAAAATATCAAATGCTCCTAACTTATAATTATCATTATCAATATTCAAGGAACTATATTTTATAGAAGAATCAAAATCATTTTCTTTAATAATATTTTTAAATTTATTCTTATCAAAACTTGATATATTAAATTCTTTTTTTAACGCTAATGAAGTTAAATTATCGTCCATTTTTGATAAATAAAATGATAATAATTCTTTAAATTCTTCTTCTTTTATATCATTAAATAATTCTTTCCCTTTAAAAATAAGGTTTTGTGTAGTAATTGTTCCTGTTTTATCTAATGCTAAAACATCAATTCTAGCTAATCTTTCTATAGCATATAGTTCTTTAGTTAATACTTTTTCTTTAGCTAATTTATAAATAGAATTAGCTAAAGTAACAGAAGAAAGTAAAACAAGCCCAATAGGAATCATTCCTACTATAATTGTTGAAGAAGCACTAATTATACTTAAATCAAAATTAAAATCATAAATATAAAATTCTTTTAGTAAAACAATAAAAAATGATGGAATCATTATTAAAATCATTATTAAAATTATTTTATTTATATCTTTATTTAATTTTGATTTATCTTTTTTAATCTTTTTTACATCGCTTTCTAATTTTTTAATAAATGTGTTATCACCAACGTTAGTTACTTTCATAACTAAATAATCTTCTTTTGAAGACGCTAAAAAAGATCCTGAAGTAACTTGTTCATTAATTTTATGGAAAACATTATCAGATTCACCAGTAATTATCGATTCATTAAAATAACCTTCACCAAATATCAATATTCCATCAACATTAATAGAGTTATTTTTATAAATTAATAAATAATCGCCTTCAACAATTTCTTTACTATTTATCTCTATAATTTTTCCTTCTCTAATAACTTCAGCCTTATCATCATTAGTGAGTTCCATTTTCTCTATAAAATGTTTCGATCTTTCTTCACTTATTAAAGAAATTAATCCATTAAAAATAACAATTATTAAAAATCCATATTTAGTTAAAGGTATTTCCGTTAAGCCGTTTTTATAAAATATTTGTAAGAATAAAAAGATTAAAGCAACAGCATATAAAATAATATTAAAAAAAGAAAAAAATGATTCATAAATAATTCTTAAATGTGATTTATAAACAACTTTCTTAGAATTATTGGTTTTTCCTTCTTTCTTTAACTTTTCAACTTCATCAAAAGTTAATCCTTTTAACTCTTCCATACTTTATTATTTTATCAAATATTAGTAATAATCACTTTAATAAATAATGACAGATTTGATTAAAAACCTATAAACAAATTATTTTTCCATAAAAAGCGATAAAAAAGTGAATAATATTTATTAGAAAAAGCATTCTTGTCTAGTAAACGTCGACGTGGGGTGGGGGGGGAATAATGAAACTTAATCCCATTTTATATATAATTTTCAGTATTAAAGAATGCTACTTATTATTTCAATCTTTTATTTGAAATTATTTATTATTCTGACTATTTTCTATTCCAATTATATTTTCTAAAAAAAGCGAATCAAATATCTTAAGACATATGTAAAATTAGAATTATTCAGTTCTTAATGCATCAGCTGGGTCTTTTTTAGCAGCTAAATTTGCTGGGATAATTCCAGAAATTGAAGTCAAAATTATAGAAACTAAAATCATAATTATTGCTTGAATAGGTGTTAAAGCGGCAATAGTATAAACACCAGTTAGACCTCCAACAATCATATTTAAAATAAATGATAATAAATATGTAACGGCAATTCCTAAAAGTCCACTTGATAAGCCTTCAATCATTGTTTCGCTATAAAATAATCTTGAAACATCTTTTTTTCTTCCGCCAAGCGCTCTAATAACACCAATTTCTTTTACTCTTTCAACAACACTTACATAAGTGATAATTGCAATCATAACCGTTGAAACAACTAAAGAAAGAGCGGTAAAGGCAATTAAAGCATACGTAACAATATTAATCATATTGTTAACTAAGTTAATAATAAGTTGAAGATTATCAGTATAAATAACTTCACTTCTTTCATTAAACGGAATTATTTTATCTCCTATAACAATATCGCCTTCATCATTCCATTTATTTAAATAATCTATGATTTCTTCTTTTAAATTAAAATCTTCAGGATAAATAGAAATTGAAGTTGGAATTGTTGAGCCACCAATTTCATTCAAACTTAAGGTATAAACTACAGAAGTTGTTGAAGAAGACATCATTGATAAATTTCCAACAAACCCATATCCAATATCATCATTTCCATCATATGTATAAGGGAAAGTATACATAATTGCATCTCTAATAATAGGCATCATTCCTTCTTCTAAAATAACTGTTGTAGTTAATTGTTCGATATTTTTCTCATTAAAATATTGAACAATTTCACTATTTTTAGAATCTTCAATCATTCTTGATGCAAGGGCTGGTGTATAATAAAATCCCGAAGATAAAGAACCATAATTTACACCTTCTTTAGGTTTTAAAATTGCAGTAATTTTTAAAGGCATTCCTTTTCTACTATCCTTCATTTCTTCAGTTTCTTCATAGTTATAATCAAAAATAGTATTAACTGTTGGGATAATACTTGTTGAAGAAGGAGAATAAATTGAATCATTTGGATAATAAATAAACTTTTTATTTAATAATTCATCAAAATCAAAATGATTTTTATCTAAAGAAGGATTATATCTATCATCTTCCATTGCTCTATAAACAATATTAAAAAATTCTTCTTGTGTGTAATAGCCAAGTTCACCTAAAACAAGATCAGTTAAAGCATCATCACTAGATAAAACAATCATTATTTCGTTTTCTTCTTTTGGTAAATATGATTTTTCTTTATTAGATACAATTTCATATTGTTCTAAAATATATTCTTCGTTATTTAAAGATTGATCTAAAGGTTGAGCTAAAGTAGAAATAAATGATGAATATTCTCCAAATGGAGTTTGTTGAAGCATAGTTGTATACATTTGAATGACACTACTTATTGAATAAGTAGATTCATCCTTATTTTCAAAATCAGCAGTTGTATAAATATTATTTAAAAAATTAATTCCATAATCTAAAGTAATATCTGAATAAAGTGATATATCAAGATTTTTAACATAATCAACATAATCCATAGTAATATCATTACTAATCATTACATCAGACATCGTTCCACTTGTTTGAATTAATTTTTCCAATAAATAATTAACATTAATTACACCATTTTCAGTAGCATTTTCTATTAAATCGTGTTGTTCAGTTAAAGTTAAAGAGCTCATTAAGGTAGAAAAATCATATGCTTCAGATGAAATTTTAATTGGATTTCCTGACAACATGTCATCTTCCATTGAATGAATATAATTTTGAATACCAGTAGAAACAGCTAAAACCGTAGAAACCCCAATAATTCCTATACTTCCAGCAAAAGCAACTAAAGCTGTTCTTTTAAATTTTGAAAGTAAGTTTCTCCATGAAAGTCTAAAAGTTTGCCAGTAATTTAATTTTGCTTTTTTAGATATTTCTTTGACGTTTTTATTTTCTTTTTCTATGTTATATTCTTCTTCACTTAAAGGATTGGAATCATCTTCTATTAAGCCATCTTTTAAGTTAATTATTCTAGTTGAATATTTATAAGCCAATTCTGGATTATGAGTAACCATAATAACTAGCTTATTTTCAGAAATTTTCTTCATTAAATCCATAATTTGGAGTGAAGTAACACTATCTAATGCTCCAGTAGGTTCATCAGCAAGCAAAATATCTGGTTCGTTTACTAAAGCTCTAGCAATTGCTACTCTTTGGCATTGTCCTCCAGAAAGTTGATTGCCTTTTTTTGAATATAAATCTTTTAAACCAACCTCATCTAAAGCAGCCTTTGCTTTTTTTATTCTTTCTTCTTTTTTTAAACCACTAATAGTTAAAGCAAGTTCAACGTTTTCTAAAATCGTTTGATGAGGAATAAGATTATATGATTGAAAAACAAAACCAATACGATGGTTACGATAAGTATCCCAATCTCTATCTTTAAATTTTTTTGTTGAAACATTATCAATTATTAAATCGCCCTCAGTATAATGATCTAAACCGCCAATAATATTTAATAAAGTAGTTTTGCCACAGCCTGATGGGCCTAAAATCGAAACAAAATCTTTACTTCTAAAAGAAATATTGATGCCTTTTAAAGCGTGAACAAGATTATCGCCAACTTTATAATCTTTTTTAATATTTCTAAGTTCTAACATTTCTTTTTCCTCCTTTTTAATAACGACAAAAATTACTCTTATTAATTTTACAGTCTATAATTTTAAAAAAGATCCTCGATTTTTCAAATTTACTTATGTTAGATTTATTATTTTCTCTTAACTTTAGATTTAACTAAAATATCTTCATAAATTTTCATCATCTTTAAAGTATCATCTAAACTCATTGAAGGATTTTCTTTTTTATTATTAATTAAACTATTATAAGTTTCAACAAGCTCATATTCATAGCCATTAAAATCTTCTTTAAAATTAATTGTTGAAACTAAAATAGGGTAATTACTATCTTCTTTCTTTTTATATATTTCAACCTTTTCAGGATTATTAATATTAATGACTTTTAAAAATCCATCTTTACCATAAATATAGCCTTCTCTAGAAGTAGCATCGTTAATTGATGTAAAAAATTGAGCTAAAACACCATTAGAAAAGGTAACATTACCAATGATAGTTTCATCTACTCCTGTATTTAATAATTTAGCCATTACATTTATATCTTTAATTTTATCGACAACAAACATGTCGATAAAATTAAGAGGATATACACCTACATCAAGTAAAGCTCCTCCTCCTAAAGATGGAGAATATATTCTTTCTTTATCATAGATTCGATATCCTAAATTAGCTTCTAAATAATATGGATCTCCAATTGCTCCACTTAAAATTAAAGAAGTAATGATTCCTCTAGAAGGCATATAGCGTGTCCAAATTGCTTCTGCTAAAAATAAATCCTTTTTTCTAGCTAAAGTAACTACTTCTTTTGCTTCATAATAAGATTGACAAAAAGCTTTTTCACATAAAACATTTTTATTATGTTCTAAAGACATTTTGATATGTTTATAATGTTCAGCGATAGTTGTAGAAATATAAACTAGATCAATATTTTTATCATTTAACATCTCTTCATAATCTTTATATGCTTTTTTAAATCCATATTTATTTTTAAATTCTTCACTTCTTTTAAAATCTTTACTAGCTACTCCATAAAGCTCGAATTTATCTTTTAAAAATAAAAATGTTTCTGCGAGTGTATGAGCAATATTTCCTGCCCCTAAAAATCCAACTTTAATCATAATCTTTATTTCTTTCCTTCCTTAACTTTAATTAATTAAATAATATACTTATATTTCAATATTATTTTATTTTCTATATAAATCTTCAAGGGTATAAAGTTTTATATTTTCTTTAAGTCCTTCATTTATCTCAAATCCATTTTTAGAGAAAAAACCATATTTTTTTGCTTTTAATGGAGATTTATTAACTTCTTCAATCTCTTTTTTTATAATTTTTTCATTAACCTTTTCATTAATATATTTACATTCATAAAATGTAAAACCATTAATATCTTCACTTACAATATCAAATTCGCCATTTTTTCTATTAATTGGATCATCATAATAATATTTCCCGATTTTTCTAAAAGGAGGATTTATTTTTCCATTTTTATTTTCGCGAATCAAATATTCTTTAGAAACTTTTTCAAATATCTTTGAAACATAATATCTATAAAATTTTTCTTTTATTTCTAAATCAAAAAATTGTGAAGGCGACATCACATTAAGAGTTGATAAAAATGGAAAAATAAAGGAATAATAAAATAAAGATAAATTATCATCGATTAAATATTTAGCTAATTTATTATTATTTTCATCATTTATTGGATATTCCTTTTTAATGATTTCCATTTGAATTAATTTATTTAAAGTATCAACTAAAGTTGGAGAAGACGAAATCTTCGAATAATTTAAAATATCTTTAAATTTTGTATAACCTTTAGCAATAATATCAAATACAAGATTGGCATTCTCAATTTTTTGAAGTTGAGAATAAAGATAATTACGAATTTCATCTTTTAATGGAGAATTATTTTTTAATAAAATATCAATAATATTTTCTTTAAAAGACTTATTTTCATCAATTAAAGAATTATAATAAGGAATTCCTCCAAAAACACTATAAAAAGAAAGTTTATCTTCGTTTGAAAAAGAATCATAAAATAATGATGAATCATAATAATCCATTGCTTTTAAATTAATTACTAAAGACATTCTTCCATATAATGGATTTTCTTTTGTTAAGAGCTTCTTCATTATTTCAACATATGAACCACAAATTATTAATTTGAGATGTGAAGAAAACTTATTTTCATCAATCATGGATTGAATAATGCTATCACAACCTATAATTTTATTTCTAAGATATGGATATTCATCTAAAACAAAGATAATGTTTTGATTTTTAGATAATGAAAATATATATTTTAAAACTTCTTCAAAACTAGAAAATTTTAATGGAGGTAGTCCAAACAAATTTTGAAGTAATGATGAAATAGATTCTACATTATCTATCTCATTTGTCTCTTTACATTCATAATAAATAAATTTTAAGTTTGATGAAAATAAAGATTTTTTAATCAATTCACTTTTACCAATCCTTCTTCTACCATAAATTAATGCTGATTTAAAACCATCACTTTTATATAGATTTAATAATTCATCTAATTCTTCTTTTCGACCAATAAATTTCATTCGGTTTCCTCCGAGTCGGTTTCTTCCGAGTAAAAATATTTTATCATATTTACCGATATTTACGCAATTTTCTAAATAA
>CALVYH010000001.1 GCA_944372115.1 uncultured Bacilli bacterium | reverse complement strand
TTGTGTTGGATTTTAAAAGAAATAATTCAATTGATATTAATTAAACAAAAAATACTTGATTTTAGTTATCTAATTTTTTACATCTATTTGGAATGTATGATGAAGTTGAAAAAAAGTGGCGAGCAAACAATATAATTGTTAGTTTTATTGCTAAATATAGAGTTTCGTTTAATGAATCTAAAGTTAATGAATTATTAAATATCGTATCTAAATTAAGACAAATTAGAAATAATGTTTCGCATAGAAATATTGTAATGAAAAATAAGTATGATTTTACTTTTACTATTTTAATTAAAGAAACACCTAAATTCTTTGATCTTATTTACAATGATTTTTATTTAAGTTTATAACTTTATAAAATTACTTAATTATTTATTTGGAGGTTAAGGAAGTGGAAAATGTTGCATTAATAATTGTTATTTGTGTATTAGCTATAATTTTAATCATAATGGGCATAATTTTAATTGTTGTTTTAAAAAATAATTCAAAAAATAAAAATAGTGAGAATTTTAAAAATGATTTAGATGAAATTAAGAAAACTTTAACTACATCATCTTTAGAAACAAAAAGTGCAATTAAAGATGAACTTTTATATGTTAGTAAAGGATTAAATGAACAAGTTCTTTCAAATTTAAAAGTTCAAAATGAAAATTTTTCCAATCTTAAAGATGAATTATTGAGAAAAAATAGTGAAAACAATGATAATTTACTTAAAAAAGTAGATAGTAATTTTTCTTTAACTAATAATAAAATCAATGACAGTTTTATAACTTTAACAAAACAAGTAGAAGATAAAATGGCTTCAACAGATGGAGCTATTAAAGAAAATTTAGATAAAGGTTTTAAAGATAATATCGAAAGTTTACAAAAAGTTAATTTAACACTTGGTAAAATTTCTGAAACTCAAAAAAATATTGATAATTTAAATACTCAAATAGTTAAACTTAATACTGTGTTTTCTAATAACCAAATAAGAGGAAAATTTGGAGAAATACAATTAGAAAAAATTCTTCAAACAATTTTTGGAGATGGTAGAGGTATTTACGATTTTCAATACGAAATGGATTTAAAAGATAGAAAAGTAAGACCAGATGCTGTCATTCATTTAGATGATGAAGATAAGACAATTTTATGTATTGATTCAAAATTTTCTTTTGTTTCTTATGGTGAAATTTTTGATAAAAATCCTAAAGATCAAGATTTAAAACTGGTTGATTTAAAGTCTGATTTGCAAAATCAAATAAAGAAAATTAATAAAGATTACATCATTAAAGATAAGACATATATTTATGCTTTAATGTTTATTCCATCCGATTCAATTTATAATTTTATTTATTTAAATGATTACCTTTATGAAAATGTTATTGAATACGCAAGAAAATTAAATGTTATTTTAGTTTCTCCTTCAACAATTCAACCAATTTTAGCAAATATTAACATTTTAAGAATTAATTTAGATTTATCTAGAAATATTAAAAAAGTAGTTGAAGAAATAAATAGTGTTAATAAAGCTTCAATTACTTTAAATAAAAAATGGGAAGATTTTTCTAAAACATTCAAAACTCTAGTCAAGAAGAAAGGCGAATTAGATAATCCAATTAAAAATATTTATAACAAGACAAAAAATGTTGTTGAAACAGCTGTTAAAAAAGATGTTATTAATGAAAGTGAATTAAATGATTCTATAGACATAGATAAAGAATTTGAATTTGAACAAATAGATGAAAATAAAGAGGATTAAAATAGCTTATAAATAATGTCGTTTTTAATTCCTATATTTAAAAGTAATTAATATTTAACCCTGATTTATCAATAAAATTTTAAGTAGATGTTATAATAAAAAAATGAAATTTAAACATTAATTTCATTTTTTTAAATTTATTTAAAGGTTTTATGTCTATTTATTTGCCTACATTAGATGAATTAAATTTAAATCAAAAACTAGTTATCTCTTATGTTACAAAATTAGATAAGATAGCTGTTTTAGGTGGCCCTGGAACAGGAAAAACTGTTTTAGCTATTTTAGCAACTAAAGAATTAATTTTAAGAAAGAAAAAATGTTTATTTATTTGTTATAGTAAAACTCTTAAATCGTTTGTTGATTCTTTAATTGAAAGTGATGAATCATTAAAAGATTATATTGAAGTTAAAACTTACCATTCTTTTTTCATGAATTATTTTACTGAAGTAACTAAAGATCCTAAATACGCTTCTCATTTTCCAAAAATAAAAAAGAATAATCGAGAAATAAATTACACTTATGAATTCTTTAATAAACTTGGAGATTTTAAATTTAATGTAAAAGAACTTGATGAATTTTATGAAAAATTTGATGTTTATCAAAAATATGGTAAATATTACGATTATATTTTTATTGATGAAGGACAAGATTTTGAAGATGGTTTAATAAATATCGCTTTTAAATTTGCAACACATATTTTCTTTACATTTGATGATTCTCAAAAATTAAAAAGAACTAATTATGATATTCCTTCTAAAAATAGGACAACTGTTTTAAAAGATTTAAAACTAGAAGCTGATTTTTTTGATTTAATTGAAAATTATCGAAATACTTCAATGACAGAAATGATTTCAAAAGAAATAAATACAAATTTTGATATTAATGATGTTTCTTTAAAAAAATTGACAACAAAAAAATATTCTAGTTCATTAAATAATTTAATTGAAATTGATGATAATGAAGTTAGATTAGCTTCAAAATTTATTGTTAAGTCATTTTTAAAAAATAAAGATAGAGAAGTAGCGGTTTTATTTTATGATGGAAATAGACAATTAGCTGAAAAAGTATTTAATGATTTTAAAGAGAAAATCAAAAATGAAGCTTTAATTAATAATGTTAATTTCTTTTTTAAGTTTGGTTCGAATAAAGAGAATAATAATTTAATAAACGACAAAGTTAATCAAAATGGTCTTTATTTATTATCAACAACAACTTCCAAAGGCCTAGAGTTTGATGAAGTTTATTTAATTACAAAAAATATTGATTATGATGATTTTGTTTCAAATAATGCTTGTTATGTAGCAATAACTAGATCGTTAGATAACATCAACTTTATTCTTTATAAAAATGATAATTCTAAATTAAATGAGAAGATTAAAAATATTAAATTTATTTCTTCTAAGAATTTTATAGATATTAAAAATGGAGGAAATAAATAAAATGAATGATGTTGTTTTTACATATGATTATTTTTATAAAGAATTAAATAAGGATAATGGCAAACTTAATTTTCTTTATGAAACAATTATTTCTTCACGTTTTAATACTGATAATAATTTAAAAATAAATAATAAAGAAGAAGATAATGAAAATTATTATTTATTTGATAAGAAATTTTCTTATCAAATAATAAACATTTCATTATCTAATTTAACTAATATATTTGAATTATTAATTAATAAATATTTATTTATTAATGATTATTTACATTCAAACAATTTAATTGAATTTTTAAAATTAACTTTAAAAGAAAATAATATAAATATAGAAGATATTAAATTCATTTATCCTTTATCACTTAAAATATATCCTAAAAGAAATCCAGTTATATATTTATCTTCACCATCTTTATTAATTAATTTATATAAAAAATGTAAGGAAAATGAAATAAATTATCCTAAATATAATATTGAACTTATAAAAGAAGAATTAATTGATTATTTTATTGATCTTATGAATATAGATTCCTATTTAAAAGAATTAATCAATAATTCATTATCTTTTTTAAAAGAAAATAATTTTAAAAAAGATAATGAAGATAATAATAAAGATATTAAGTTAAATAATAAATTAAGAAATAAGAAATTAATGATAATATCTGGTAATCCAATTGATAATAGAATATTAGTTAGATTATTTAATAAATATAATATTGATTCTAGAAATGTAGAAACTCCTTTATTAGGGGAATATCAAAAATTAACTAATCAAGGAGATAGAATATTAGATACTTTAAAAAGAAATTCTTTATCTTATTTAGGAATAATAGTAGGAGTAATGCCTCATCAATTAAGCGGAAATAGAGAAAAAACAAACTTTCTATCAACAATTGAATCTTATAATGTTAAAGTTTATCGTAATAAAGACTTAAAGTTAAATGAATCTGATTTAAATGAACTTTTATATAAATTAGTTAAAGATAACAATAATACTCTTTATGAGAATGAGTAAATAAAGGAGAAGCAGTTATGCCAAAAATCTTAGAGCCAATAAGAATTGAAGAAAGAACAAATTTTTTGAAAAATCTTGAAAAAAATATTAAAAGTAAAATTTCAAAAGATGACTATAGAACTTTTTTAAATAGTCCAGTTGTTTATATACACTCTTGGAAAACTTCTGAAAATAATTATTCTTTTTATGTTGGAGAAGCAAATGATATTATTAAAAGAACAAATGATCATTATAAAGCTGGTAAGAAACCGGGAGAATGGCAAGTCGGTCTTCTTCAAAATCATAAATCAAAATTCTTTTATTTAATTGCTAATGAACATTTTAATAAGTCTTTTACAATGGATTTTGAAAATAAAATGATTCAATTCGCAACTGCAAATGATAAATATATTAAAAAGGTATTAAATAGTCGTGGTAATCCACAAAATTATGATTATTACCCATGTGAAGAATTTAATGATACGTTTAACGAAATTTATGATAAATTAACTTTATTCGATGACAAATTATTTTTGAAACGTAGCGAAATAGAAAGCTCTGCAATTTTTAAAGCTTCTCCACTACATAAATTAACCGAAGTGCAAGAAAATGTTCAACGTGATATCGTTGATCGTGTTTCTAATTTTATTATTAATAATAGCAGTTCATCTACTAATTCGAACGCTAGGAAAAATGAATTAATAGTCGTTGAAGGGGAAGCTGGAACAGGCAAAAGTGTTTTAGTTTCATCTACTTTTTATAAAATAATTGATTACATTGCTGAATTTGGAGATTCAGATTTAAAATGTTATTTAATTGTTAATCATAATGAACAGCTAAAAGTTTATAAAGATATTTTTAAAAGACTTAACGTTCCAAACTTTAAAGATATTATTAAAAAACCAACAAGCTTTATTAATAAGTGCAATGAAGATATAAATTTAAAAAATGAGAAAAAAATAGTATTTATCGATGAAGCTCATCTACTTTTGACTGAAGGAAAACAATCTTATAAAGGTAAAAATCAATTAGATGATATTAGGAGTTTAAGTGATATGACAATCATCATGTATGATGAATGTCAGTGTTTATCTTTTGACCAATATTTAGGGCATGACGAAATTAAAAAAATGAGAGAAGAAGCTAGACAAAATGGAAATCTTCTTGAGTTAAAAAATCAATTAAGAATCCAAGCAAGTGATAATACAATCGATTGGATCAAAGATTTTTGTAATCTAAATCTAAAAGATGAATTAATTCTTAATAAAGATAATAAAGATGATAAAGGTTATGAAGTGAGACTCTTTGATGATATTTTTGACTTTGAAAATAAAATAATTAAAAGAAATAATGAATTAACATTATGTCGAATGATTGCAACTTATGACCGGGATTATAATAAGAAAAATTATAGAGTTGAAATTAATGAAAATGGTAAAACATGGTCTAAAGTTTGGAATTATAAATATAAAAAAGGTGGTAAAAAAGATTATAAATATAAAGATTCTGCTTGGGCAGAGAAACCATACACTATTAATGAAGTTGGATCTTTGTATACTATTCAAGGATTTGATTTAAATTATGCTGCTGTTATTATTGGAAAATCAATAATCTTTAAAGATGGCAAGATTTGCGTAGATAAAAATAATAGCTGTAATAAAAATGCTTTGAAGAAAAGAGAAAGTAAATATGATTTATCTGATATTTTAATAAAAAATGAATTAGGAATTTTATTAAAAAGAAGTGTTAAAGGATTGTATTTATATATTTGTGATAAAGATTTAAGAAACGAAGTTAAAAAATATATTAAAATTGAAAAATAGGATTTTAGATTTATGATTGTTTATCAAAATACAAAAAGTGATTTTATTAATGATGTAATGAATGGAATTATCGCTGATAAAATAGAAGAAGAATTTGAAAAGCATCATATTCCACATTCTCAAAGAGGTGAATATCGAGCTTGGGCTAATTCTCTTCATTTTATGAAAGATGTTTTAGATGATGATGAAATTGGTGATGATTGTGAATTAGCTGTTGAATATCAAATTCCTTTAACTGCTAAAAGAGTTGATTTTTTAATTTCTGGAAGCGATGAAAATGGTAAGAATAATGTAGTTATTGTTGAACTTAAACAATGGGAAGATAGTAAAGAAACTTCTAGACCAGATGTAGTTTATACATTTACCGGAGGAAGTAATCGTTTTGTTACACATCCTTCTTATCAAGCTTACTCATATGCAAAAATAATTGAAAATTTTAATGAATCAATAGCTAAATACGATATTAGTCTTTATCCTTGTGCTTATTTACATAATTACAATGAAAAGAATAGATCTCATATAGATAATAATTTTTATAACGAGGCTATAAAAATTGCTCCTATTTTTTTACAAAGAGATGCAATGAAATTAAGAGCATTTATTAAAAGATTTATTAAAAAAAGAGGTGGTATTGATATCTTAATGAAGATTGAAAATGGTAAACTTAAACCTACTAAATCTTTACAAGATGCTATTTATTCAATGCTTGAAGGTAATCAAGAATTCTTTTTAATTGATGAACAAAAAGTTGCTTTCGAAATTATTAAATCAAAGGTAAAAGAATCTTTAAAAATAGCTTCTAAACCAGAAAATGAAAATGGTAAATTTACTATTGTTATTAAAGGTGGACCAGGAACTGGAAAAAGTGTTGTAGCAATTCAACTTTTAGTTGATTTAATTAAAAATAAATATGCTGCTTGTTATGTAACTAAAAATAGTGCTCCTCGTAATGTTTATTTTGAAAAATTAAGTGGTAAAAAATATACTCAGAAATATATCAAAAGTTTATTTCTTTCTAGTGGCGCTTTTGTTGCTTCGCCATTAAATCAATTTGATTGTTTAATTTGTGATGAAGCTCATCGATTAAATGCTAAAAGTGGAATGTTTAAAAATATGGGCGAAAATCAAATTAAAGAAATTATTCACTCTTCTAAAGTAAGTGTATTTTTTATTGATGAAGATCAAAGAGTTACGGCAAGCGATATTGGTACAGTTGATGAAATTATAAAATGGGCAAAATTAGAAAATAGTACATTAATAATGGATGATGCTTTAAATTTAGTAAGCCAATTTAGATGTAGTGGATCAGATGGATATTTAGCTTTTTTAGATAATTTACTTGATCTTAGAGAAACAGCTAATTATGAATTTGATTTTGATTATGATTTAAGATTATTTGCCTCGCCTTCTAAAATGAGAGAAGAATTAAGAAAATTAAATAACAATAACAAAGCTAGAATGATAGCTGGTTATTGTTATAATTGGATTACACAAAAAAATCCAAATAGCGATGAATATGATATTAATTTAGAAGATGATTTTCATGCTAAATGGAATTTTAATAACACAAGTACTTGGGCAATTGATGAAGATAGTTTTGAAGAAGTAGGATGTATTCATACTTCGCAAGGTCTTGAATTTGATTATGTTGGAGTTATCATTGGAAAAGATTTGAGATTTGAAAATGATAAGTTAATTTGTGATTATACTCAAAGAGCTAAAACAGATAAGTCTTTACACGGAGTTAGAAAATTCCAAAATTGGCAAGAAGTAGCTAAACAAATAATTAAAAATACTTATAAAGTTTTACTTTCTAGAGGTCAAAAAGGTTGTTTTATTTATTGTGAAGATAAAGAATTGCTTAAACATATTTCAGAAATGACAAAAAAAGATATTATTTACTAAACAGAATCTTTTTTACAATGCTGTTTTATTGTTACCTATTTCTGTCACTATTATTTTAATGTTTAATTGAAATAATTTCATTAATTATCGATAATTTATTTAGGAAATTTAAGCGAGAGCAATCCATTATTTAAAATCTTATTTACTTTTATAAAAATTAGATTATAATAAGAGTAGTTAGAGAACACTACAAAGTTCAAATAAGCCAAAAGGCTAAAAGACCAATCATGGGTAAACTCTCGTTAGAGAGTTTTTTATTTAGGAGGCTTATTTTATGAGCGAAAAAACAATTGTAGGACTTGATTTAGGTACTGATTCTATTGGGCGGGCAGTAACAGATGAAAATTTTGATTTAAAAGTATTAAACGGTAAGACGGCTTGGGGTTCTCGACTTTTTAATGAGGCGCAAAGCAGTAAAGGAAGAAGACAAATAAGATCTAATAAAAGAAGAAGAAAAAGAAGAAATTCCCGAATTTATTTATTAAATAAAATGTTTGAAAACGAAATTACTAAAATTGATAATTCTTTTTTTATAAGATTGAATCAATCGAATCTTGTAAATGAAGACAGAGATTTTATATATCCTTTATTTAATGATAAAAAATTAGAAGAAAAATTTTATAGCGATAATTGTTTTCCGACCATTTACCATTTAAGAAAATCTTTGATGAATAATGAAGATAAAGCTTTTGAAGATGTTAGATTTTTATATTTAGCTATTCACCATATAATAAAGTATCGTGGAAATTTTTTGAAAGAAGGACCAATTTCTTATGTAAAATTAGAAGATAACTTATACAATAAAATTGATAGAATCTTTGGTAATATTTTATTTAACAAGGAAGGAGAAGAAGTTGAATCTTTAAATTTTTTAGATGAAAATTTTTCAACAAATTTATTGAGTATTTTGACAAATGAGGAAATAGGAAAATTAGATAAAAAGAAAGAAATAAAAAAATTATTCAATTCTGTTTTATTAAATGAATATAAAAGTAGTTTAGGAGGTTATATTGATTTTTTCATAGGTTTAATATGCGGGTCAAAATGTTCCTTAAAAAAAGTTGATAAAGAACTCGAAGATAAATTAGAAGACGATATTTCTTTTTCATTAAATGATAGCAATCTTGATAATGTAATTCAGAATGTTGAACAAGTTTTAGGTGGTAATTTCGAAATAGTTGAAGCTGCAAAAGAAATTTTTGATTTCATTTATGTTTATAAAATTTTAAATGGATACGATACGCTTTCTGAATCTTATATAAATATTTATGATAGACATAAAAATGATTTAAAAATGCTTAAAAGTTTAGTTATTGATATAGATAAAAATAAAAATAATTCTCATGAATTATATAATTACATTTTTAAAGATATTAATTCTAAAGTTGAAAAAAAAGAAAATATAAAAACAAATTATTATGAATTTATTTATGGAAAAAGAAAAACCGATTTATCTGGTTTAAACTCTTTTATTAAAATAGCTTTAGAGGAAAACAAAGATTATGTCCCAAAATCGAAATTGAATGACTTTGATATCATACTTAGAAAATGTAATGATGGGACTTTGCTTGGAAAAGTTTCTAATTATTCTAATAGTATTATTCCTCATCAATTACATGAACAAGAATTAATGTTAATACTTAACAATGCAAAAAAACATTTTGCTTTTATTGACGATCAATTTATAAAAAGAATTCATGATATCTTTTTATTCAGAGTCCCATATTACTATGGTCCATTTAATTCTACAAATTCAGCATATTCGAATATTGTAAAAAAAGAGGGTTTTGAAGATACATTAATAACATTCGATAATTATAAAAAAGTAATTGATGATATAAAAACAAAAGAAGAATTCATCAATGTAAGAATCAATTATTGCGAGCATTTGTTTGGTGAATTTGTACTTCCTAAAAATTCAATTATATATGTTTCCTATATTTTACTTGATAGATTAAATACAATAAAAGTTAACGGAGTTTCTCTGTCTATAAAAGAAAAGCAAGATTTATTTGATTATATTTCAAGAAATAAAGAAGTGAGTTTTAAGAAATTAAAAAGTTATTTTTCTGATTATTATGGTATTAATACAAATGAAATTAATATATTGGGAATAAATGAAAGTAACCCGCTAATTGGTTATCCAATTAACGTATTTTTGGATATCTTCAATGGTAAAGAGAATCTTATTAAAAACCTTGATATTGCCGAAGAAATAATCAGGGTTTTAACAATCTATAAAGATAATTTAAAAGATGGTTATGACTATTTATTTGGTAAATACAATAATTTGACTAATGATCAAAAGAAATTCATTAAAAAATTAAAATTCAATGGTTATGGATCATTCTCAAGAAAATTATTAAACGGTATACGTAATGAAGATAACACAATTTTAGAAGAAATGTGGTATACACAAAAGAATTTCCAACAAGTCTTACAAACTTTTTTACCAATTATTGATACTTTTAATAAAGAGTTCTTTGGAGATGGAAAAAATTCTAAAAAAGCACTAATAAATGATTTAATAGAAAATACACCTGCATTATATAGAAGACCAATAATTCAAGCTCTAAAAATATTAAAAGATATTAAGCATTTCAATAAAAAAGATATTGATACAATTGTAATAGAAGTAACAAGAACAGATGACCCTAAACTTAAAAATAAAGAATCAATTTCAAGGCTTAAAGAAGTTTCTAATTTAATTATAGATTTGACTTCGTTATATAAAGATGAAAAAAACAGATACTTAAGTAATGTTGAGATGTTAAAAAATGATTTTGATCAAATTAAAGAAACATTGAAACTAAAAAATAAACATATTTATCTTTATTTTAAACAAGGAGGTTTAGATTTTTATACTGGTTTGCCAATTGATTTTAATGATTTATTAAATTCTAATAAATATGATGTTGATCATATTTATCCTCAATCAAAAATAAAAGATGACTCTTTAGATAATTTAGTGTTGGTTAATAGAGTTGATAATCAAAAAACAAAAGGAGATACTTACCCAATTCCTCAAAACATTAAAGAACGTTGTTCTACTTTGTGGAAGTATTTTCACGCTAAAAAATTAATAAGCGATGAAAAATATGCTAGATTAACAAGAAACACTCCTTTAACAGATGAAGAATTATTCGACTTTGTTAATAGACAATTAAATGTTGTTAATTACTCTAATAAGAGATTAAAGGAATTAATAGAACTTATTTATCCTAATACAAAGGTAATTTTTTCTAAAGCTCAATATCCTTCTATGTTAAGAAAAGAATTTGAAATTTATAAAATTAGAGAGTTAAACGATTGTCACCATGCAGTTGATGCATATTTAAATATTATATCCGGTGTAATATTGAATAAAATTTTTGGCAATTTTAATCAAAGCAAAAACTATTTTGATGAAGATAAGTCTTATAACTTCTCAAAAAGACTCCTTGGATATATAAAGTACTACAACTATAATGATAAAATTGTCAATAATTGTTTTAAAACCGATTTCTTACTCACTAGAAGAGTCGAATATAATGACGGTGCTTTTTATGACCAAAACATTAGTCCTGCAAGTGAAACTTCAGATTTAACTCCAATTCATTCAAAAGGAAAACTAAATAACACGAAAAAATACGGTGGTTTTTCTAATCTATCAACTGGATTTATGCTTTCTGGAAAACAAGGTTATAAAAAATCAATTGTTCTAGTTTCTAATTATTTTCTTTCTAAATTGCGTAATTACAAAGATAACAATGATTTAGATAATTTATTAAATAATAAATTGTTAAAATTTTCAGGATTAGATCAAATTAATGATAAATTTATTATTAGAAATGGTCAGAAAGTTAAAATTGAAGGAGGTTATTATTATTTATATTCTAATAACAAAAAAACCTTAAAACTTAAAAATGGAAACCAAGTTTTTTTAGATAAAAAATACTCAAAAATATTAAGCGCGTTATTATACAAAGAAATTCATGATGATGAAATAATTCTTGAAGTTAATGAAAACGGCGAATTGACTTATTTAAATCCTGTAGATGTTGATAAACTTTTTGCTAAATTGGTTGCAATTGCAAACAATACATTGAACGATAATTATACTGGAAAATCATCTTTTGATAATCAAAAAATAAAAGATTTTACTAACTTGGACCTATTGAGTAAAAGAGAAGAAGTTCTTAACTTATTGAAATATTTAAATAATTTATCTAAGGTGACATGGCGTGTTTCCTTAAATAAAGCTTTGATAATCATTGATAAATTTGTTGAAGAATCGCCATCTGGCTTATATTATAAGGAATTTAAAATTTAATGGCTTTTCGAACAATTTTTATTTCAAACAGATCTAAATTAGAGTATTCACTTGGATACTTAGTAATTAAACAAAATGGAGATAACAAAAGAATTTTAATTTCTGAAATTGATAATCTAATTGTCGAATCCACGATGAGTGCAATAACAACTTCAGCAATAGTTGAGCTAGCAAAAAATAAAGTTAATATTATTTTTTGCGATGAAAAGCATAATCCATTTTGCTGTATTAATACAATAAATTCTTCATATAATTCATTTAAAAAACTAGATAATCAAATAAAATGGGATAAAGATTTTTGCGATTTGATATGGAATGAAATTGTTCAAAATAAACTTATAGGAGAATATGAAACGTTGTTATATTTTAAACAAGAAGATGTTGCACTAAAAATAAAGGATTTTTCTTTAAATATTCACGATGGTGATTGTTCGAATAGGGAGGGGTTAGCGGCAAAGATTTATTTTAAATCCTTATTCGGAGATAAATTTATTCGAAATAATAATGATGTTATTAATGAATTTTTAAATTATGGATATAGTTTAATAGTAAGTTCTATAAATAGATTTATAACTTCTTTAGGTTATTTAACACAATTGGGAATTCATCATAAAAATGAAGGAAATCAGTTTAATCTATCCTACGATTTAATAGAACCTTTTAGAGTATTTGTTGATCAAGAAGTTAAAAATTTAATATCAAATGGCATTGTTGATAAAAACGAACTTATTAATTTGTTTAATAAGAAAATTAGAATTAATGGAAAAGAACAATTTTTAAATAATGCATTATATATTTATATTAATAGTGTGTTTTCATCATTAAGTAAAAAAACAATAAACGAACTTATTTTTCCTGATAATTATGTATTTTAAATTTATGAGATTAATTTTATTTTTTGATCTTCCTACTTTAACTAATAAGAATTTAAAGGACTATAGAAATTTTATTAAGAATATAAAAAGAAATGGTTTTTACATGTACCAACAAAGTGTTTATGTAAAGCTTTGTTTAAATGATAACGTTGCAGAAACAACTATTAAATTTTTAAACGAGATTAAACCAGATAATGGTTTAATCTCGTTACTAAAACTAAGTGAAAATGAATTTACAAAAATGATAAATCTTGTCGGTGAAAGCAAAAGTGATGTAATTAATAATTTTGAAAGGATTACAAAACTATGAAACTATTAATTGATGATCTTGATTTATTATATGAATTATCTAATTTTAAAATAAATACAATAATTGTAAAGGATGTATTTATTTATAGAAAAATTTTATCTAATTTATACTCAAATTTTCAAAAAAACGATATTAAAATTTATTTGGATAAAAACATTTTAATTTTAGATGATAAAAATTCATTGTTTATAGATAATTTGTTTAATTCAATTTTAAATGAAAAGATATATTTAAATAAATTTTATAAAAAAATAGCTTTAGAATTAAATGAAGATTTAATTCATGATTTAGATAAAATAAGAAACTCAGTTGATTCGATTGTTGGCAAAATTGAATTTAATTATGAAACTGAATTTTCAATAGAAAGTTTTTCATTAGATAATATGTTGAAACTTTGTTCTTTATCGTTTAAAAATAAAGATGATATTTGTTTGAATTTCATTAGCGTTATTAAAAATATGTCTTCTTTATTTAATATTAAATATTTTTTCACTCTAAATTTACATACATTTTTAACAAAAAGTGAATTATATAGCATTGTAAATGAATTAAAATATCTAAATATTATTCTTGTTAATATTGAATTTAATAATTTAGATGAGAGTTATAAAGATGAGAATTGTTTAATAATAGATGAAGATAAATGTATTTATTAATGATAAAATATTAATGATATTAACATTATTTGATAATTCTTGAGGTTTGAGAGTAGTGTTAATTTTGATAAGTCTCTAACTGATAATCTCTTTTTATAAGCACTTTGACAAGTTTGAGAGTAGTGTTAATTTTGATAAGTCTCTAACTTTTTAAACGCTTAAACTATACATAATTTAGTTTGAGAGTAGTGTTAATTTTGATAAGTCTCTAACTTGAAAAAGAAATATCATTTTGAATTTGATGTTTGAGAGTAGTGTTAATTTTGACAAGTCTCTAACTTTAGGAAGCGGAAAAAGTCTTAATTCAGTGTTTGAGAGTAGTGTTAATTTTGATAAGTCTCTAACTTTAATAAATCTTTTGTGTGTGTTAGCCATGTTTGAGAGTAGTGTTAATTTTGATAAGTCTCTAACAATTGAAAAAGATTACAAAGAAGGTAACATGTTTGAGAGTAGTGTTAATTTTGATAAGTCTCTAACTTTAAAGTCCCATTAAACCATAAAGAAGATGTTTGAGAGTAGTGTTAATTTTGATAAGTCTCTAACACATCTGCCTTTAATTTGGTAAAGCATGAGTTTGAGAGTAGTGTTAATTTTGATAAGTCTCTAACAATAAAACATAACTGATTATAGTCATTTTTGTTTGAGAGTAGTGTTAATTTTGATAAGTCTCTAACTATTTCTTTTTCAAACATTCCTTTAAGCATGTTTGAGAGTAGTGTTAATTTTGATAAGTCTCTAACTATGAATAAAGTATATAGTGTGGAAGAATTAGTTTGAGAGTAGTGTTAATTTTGATAAGTCTCTAACGTGACTGTATAATAAGTAGGAGCACTAGGTGTTTGAGAGTAGTGTTAATTTTGATAAGTCTCTAACTATATTGGTGGTTATTTAGTTGTCAATGGTGTTTGAGAGTAGTGTTAATTTTGATAAGTCTCTAACAACTATACTATTAAATATAATAGTTTTACAGTTTGAGAGTAGTGTTAATTTTGATAAGTCTCTAACAAGAAGCATAATAGGTAGGTATAAAACTATGTTTGAGAGTAGTGTTAATTTTGATAAGTCTCTAACGAACAAGCGTGAGTAAATCCACCAAGCGTTTGAGAGTAGTGTTAATTTTGATAAGTCTCTAACTAATTTTAAATATAAGATCGCCACAAAAGAAGTTTGAGAGTAGTGTTAATTTTGATAAGTCTCTAACTATATCGGTGGTTATTTAGTTGTTAACGGAGTTTGAGAGTAGTGTTAATTTTGATAAGTCTCTAACAAAAAATTATAATCAGTAAATGGACTATCTGTTTGAGAGTAGTGTTAATTTTGATAAGTCTCTAACTTTTACCTTTTGCACTTATTGGTAATATTTGTTTGAGAGTAGTGTTAATTTTGATAAGTCTCTAACTTAATCTTGATACTGAAATGACAACGGAAGGTTTGAGAGTAGTGTTAATTTTGATAAGTCTCTAACAGGCTTATAATCTTATAGCCCCCCACACTTGTTTGAGAGTAGTGTTAATTTTGATAAGTCTCTAACTTTATTCTTTATCATCTTCTATCTTCTCGCGTTTGAGAGTAGTGTTAATTTTGATAAGTCTCTAACCTGGCTTATAGTCTAGTAGGTATAGGCTAAGTTTGAGAGTAGTGTTAATTTTGATAAGTCTCTAACCTCTATTTATATCAACAAGAAACCGGAGATGTTTGAGAGTAGTGTTAATTTTGATAAGTCTCTAACGTTGGTAAAGAGACGAGTGTTGATAGATATGTTTGAGAGTAGTGTTAATTTTGATAAGTCTCTAACTGATAAACGTATTATTATAATTGATTTATTGTTTGAGAGTAGTGTTAATTTTGATAAGTCTCTAACTTTTCCTTTTGTTTCAAAATCAAGGTATGTGTTTGAGAGTAGTGTTATTTTTATAATTTGCTTTATTTTTATTGAAGTAATTACTAAATTCAATTAGATATTCTGAATATTTAGTATTTTCTTTATTATCCGCATTTATTTTATTGTTAAAATAAAAAAACTGTGTATCTTTACAAATTCTTTTTATTAATTCTTCATATTTTCTTATATTTAAAAAGTAATAGAAAATCTTTTTGTTAAATAAATCAGTTTCAAAATTAAAAGAAAAATCTTTTTCAATATCGTTGAAATTACGAGTGTCTGAATCGTAATAATCATTTTCATTTTCGTTATAGAAATCAAAAAAATAAAATTCAAAATCAATATTTAATAATTCATCATAAAGAGCAATTGCTTCATCAACTAATTTATTTGCATTTAATTTTTTAATTAATTTAATTATATTTGTAATAAAAATTTCATCTTCTTTGTTAGCAAATTCAATGATTTCATCACAATCTTCATCATAATAAAAATATCTTTCGGTAGGATATTCATAAACATTAATATTTATGCTTTTTATGTTTTTTATTTTTTTGAGTGCATTATTAAAAGAATGAATTAATATATTATCTTGACTTAATTGATGATGTTTTAAAATTAAATCTAAGTTTTCATTTGTTAGGAATTTATTTATTAAATATTCGATTTCTTTAAGTTTATCGATTTTATTTTCATTTTTTAAATAATCTAAATATAATTCTTTTTTGCAATTAAATTCATTTTTATCCATAAATTTATTCCTTTTTATAAGCACAATTGTATTTTTAACATGAAATGATTATTTTCAAGGTGGGAAAGAGATGAATATATAAAAATTGGCACCATTTAAAATTTTTTGCTAAATATTTTCTTATAAAAACATAGTTTTATAATTTATATTTTTTAAAAATAAGATAATGTGATTTTTTTAATTTTTCTCTTGCCAAATGAAAAATATCCATTATACTTATAACACAACAAAAAACGGTGGTTATTATCATTAAGAAAATAACCACATTAACATCTAACCTAATCAATAAATATTGGATTTTTTTTAATAATTTATTGTCGTTTTAATACACGCTTTATTTTTATTTGTTAGTCTAGAAAACTAGCAAATCTTATTCTTTGACAACTATATTTTCTTTTTTTATTGATTAGCGATAAATAGAATCAATAAATTTTCTTTTTCGATAAAGTAAAACATATATATTTTTTGGTGCGAGTAAAAATGAATTAGTTTTATAATTTATTTTGTAAGTAAAATATGAATGAAAAGTTAAAAGATTTAAATTTAATAAAAAAAGTAAATTTAGAAGGATATAAAGATCCTCTTCCTTTTATTAGTTTTGAAAATGATAATAGTAGAGGTATTTTTCCATTTTTTAAATATGAAAATGCATTAACTGCAATAATTATTCCAGGTGGTGGATTTGATTTTGTTTCTATTTTTAATGAAGGAATTTTTATTGCCAAAGAATTTAACAAAAAAGGTATTAATGCGATTGTTTTATCTTATGGAATTAAAGAAAAAGCAAAATATCCATTACCGATTTTTGATCTTGTTCAAGCTTATAAATTTTTAGAAAAATATGGTCCAATTTTAAATGTAGATTGTAAAAATTATATTGTTTTAGGTTCTTCAGCTGGTGCTTTTTTAACTCTTTCTTTTTCAAGAAAAGATATTGGATATCATTTTTATAAAATTAAAGATGCACCAAAAGCATTAATTCTTTCTTATCCACTTGTAAGTTTAAAAGATAATTTAACTCATAAAGGTAGTCGAGATAATGTTATAGGTTCTTTAAAAAAAGATATAGAAAAAGAAAATTTATATTCTAATGAAGATTATATTGATAATGATTTTCCGCCTTGTTTTATTTGGTGTTTTAATAATGATGAATTGGTAAATAGTTTAAATTCTCGTATTTTAAAAGAAAAACTTGATGAGAAGGGAATAAAAAACGAACTTATAATTTATGAAGGAAATTTTCATGGTGTTGGATTAGGTCGTTATACACCTTCTTTTGGTTGGTTTAATCTAGCCTTAGATTTTATTAAAAAGAACCTCAAATAAATTATGGCTATAAAAATATTGTCTTTAATAGATTCTTTTAAAGGATCGATATCATCATTAGAAATTTCAAAATTTTTATGTAGAAATTTTACTAATTTTTCTTATTTTCCTATTTCTGATGGCGGAGAAAACTTTTTAGATGTAATAAAAGAAATATTAAAAAAGAATAATATTCATGAATTAATTTTAAATAATATTCATTCGCTTAATCCTCTCTCGAATAATAAAAATAATGTAAAAATTCTTTTAGATGATAAAAATAATGCTTATATAGAATCAGCAAATATTATTGGATTAAGTTTAATTAATGAGGATGATGAAGGTATTTTTAAAAGGTCTTCTTATTCTTTAGGAGAAGTTCTTTTAAAAATAAATGATTTAAATATTAATACTCTTTATATCGGATTAGGTGGAAGCGCTATAAGTGATTTAGGAGTAGGCCTTTTAAAAGCATTAAATTTAAGGTTTTTAGATAAAAATAATGTTGATATAAGCGAAGAAGTTAATTTTATTGAAGATATTATTAAAGTTGAGAAACTGAATTTTTTAAACTTTAAACATTTAAACTATAAAATTGAAATTATTAATGATGTTTCTAATCCACTTTTAGGAAAAAATGGAGCTAATTATATTTATGCTCATCAAAAAGGAGCAAATAAAGAAGATATAGTTAAATTAGAGAATTATTTTATAAAATTTCATGATTTGATAATTAAATTTAATAAAAATTATTTATTTAATTTAAAAGATGAAATTGGAGATGGATCAGCTGGAGGGCTTGGTTTTATTTTTAAACACATTTTAAAAGGAAAATATAATCAAGGAATAGAATTTGTTTTAAAAATGATAGATTTTAAAAATATAAAAGATAAATATGACTATATTTTTACTGGCGAAGGTTCGTTAGATTCTCAATCGTTTAATAAAAAAGTAGTTGGTGGAATTTTAGATAATTTAACAAAAAAAGATAAAAATAAAGTGATTATTATTTGTGGACAAAATAATTTAAATTCCTCTAATTTAAATAGAAAATATGCATATTTTATTAAAAATATTTATTCTTTAACTCCTAAATATTCCTTAAAAGAAGAGTCTATTAAAAAACCTAAAAAATATTTAAAAGAACTCATAATTGATATAAAAAAAGATTTAGGAATTTTAACTTTTAAGAATCACAATTTCGCTCCATTTATAAATAATGATAGTGAAATATTAATTTTAGGTTCTTTTCCTAGCGTTAAGTCTTTAGAAAATAATTTTTATTATATGAATGAAACGAATCGTTTTTATAAAATTCTCGCAAGAATTTTTAATATAAATATTCAAGAAATTGAAACTTTGGAAGAAAAAAAGAAGTTTCTAAAAGATAATCATATTGCTTTATATGATGTGATTAAATCTTGTTATATTGAAGAAAGCAAAGATGAATCAATATCTAAAAACATTATTCCGATTGATTTAACAAGCTTGTTAAACAAATATAAAAATATTAAAAAGATAATAATTACAGGTAAAAAAGCTGAAATTTTATTTAAAAAACATTTATTAAATAAAATTAATGATAAAAATCTAAGAATTTTTTATCTTCCTTCTACATCGAGCGCAAACGCTAAATTTAAACTAGAAAATCTAATTGAAATTTATAAGAAAGCGATATTTTAAAATCATAATCTTTTTAATATAATAAAAAAGTTATGAAAATTGGTGTTATTTTAGCAACAGAAGAAGAATTTACTTCATTTGTTAATGAGTATAAAAATGAATATGAAATTAAAGCTATTAAAGATTTCCCTTTTGAAGCTATTTCTTTTATCTATAAAAACCACGATATTTATGCTGCTTATTCAAATATTGGAATCATTAATTCTACTTTAGCAAGCCAATGTCTAATCGATAGATGCAACATTAATTTAATTTTAAATGTTGGAGCTTGTGGTGGATTAAAAGAAAATATTAAAAAGAATGAAATTTTTATTGTCGAAAATGTTGTTTATTATGATTTTGATCTTTCTTTAATTGATAATATTAAAAAAGCTCAATATCCTGGTTTTAATAGTGAATTTATCCCTTTGCCTAATAAATACTTATCTTTAATTGAAAATAATCTATCTTTAAAAAGAATGAATTGCGCTAGCGGTGATAAATTTATTTCTGATAAAGAATTAATTACTCATTTAGTAAACGATTTTAATTGTTCAATTTGCGATATGGAAATTATTGGTGAAACTTTAGCTGCTTATAAAAATAAAATTGATATTATTTCTTTAAAAGTTGTTAGCGATAATGCTTCGGCTAGCGAATATGAATCAAACGCACTTTCCTCTAATGAAAAATTAATGAAAGAAACAAGAAAAATCTTTGATTTACTTTAAATATATACAACTTATATATAACTATTAATATACTAATTAATTACTAATACGACTAATAATATAGGAATTAGCTTCTTTTAATGCGCTTTTATCAGATTCAAAAGTCAACCTTTCTATAGCTTCATTTATTTCAAGCCATTCAAAAGATATAACTTCATCATCATGATTATCGATTGGAATATTATTACTAATTATTTCAGCAACAAAAAAGACAACATCTTTAATTACATCTTCTTTAGGAGAATAAGTGATGATTTTTCTAAAATTAGTATCTATTTTTACATCTAATGATGTTTCTTCTTTAATTTCTCGATAGGCAGTTTCTTCTTCACTTTCATTATTTTCAACGTGACCTTTACATAATGAGTTATGCCCTAAACCCATATGTAGAATTAAATATTTAATAATTCCATTTTCTTTTTTGAAAATTATTGCACCACAACTTTTTTCTTTTTTCATAAATTTTAACGATAAAATCAACGTTTTTGTTGATATATTTAATAAAATGCTTTAATATTATAGCATCATTTTAACCGAATGATGCCTAATTAGGCATCTATTTTTTTTGAAAGGGGGAGTGAAATGATTGACGTCAATCTTATTAAAGAAGGAATTGAAAAGAAATTAGCTGAAATTTCTTATTCGTTATATTCGATAAAATCTTATAACGATAAAGGTGGAAATGTGTTAGAAATTATCGTTGATCGTGATGAAAACATTGACCTAGATGATATTGTTGAAGTTTCTAACTATTTGTCGACTTATTTAGATGAAATTATCACTGATGACACACCTTACACACTTGATGTTTCTTCTTTAGGAGCAGAAAAACCTATAGATCTATCAAAACTCGATAAATATGTAGGAAAATATGTCAATTTACATTTATCTCATCCTTTTAAAGGTGAAAATATATTAGAAGGAGATTTAAAGGAAGTAGATGAAAATTCAATCATCTTAACATATAGAGTTAAAACTAGGGTGGTTGAAGCAAAAATTGAACGTAAAGATATTGATAAAGCACGTTTAGCTATAAAATTTTAGGAGATATTTATGAACAAAAAAGCATTTTTAGAAGCAGTCACAGAATTAGGAAATCAAAAAAGACTCTCAAAAGATATTATTAAAAAATCAATTGAAGACGCATTTCAACTTTCTTTAAATAAGAAATTTGAAGATGAATATAAGCTTGACTTAAGAGCTTCAAAATTAAGAAAAAGTGATAAAACAAAGGTAGAGGAAAAGCTTGAATCTGCTCATATTAAAACTGTTGTTGATTTAGATAAAGCGAAAATTAATATTTATCGTGAATTTGATGTTTTAAATGATGATGATATTACAGATGATTTCGTACAAATTCCTCTTGAAGAAGCACAAAAAAGAAATCCAAAATTAAAAGTTGGCGATGTTTATAGCGAAGAAATTGATTTTGATACTTTAACTAAAAAAGATGTTGATAGATTCGTTTCTAATTTTAAACAAAGTATTTCTAAAGCCGAAAAAGACGCTTTACTTGAAGAATTTAATGATAAAATCGGAACAATTGTTACCGGTATTGTTGAAAAATTTGACAATTCAAGTTGTTTAGTCAATTTAGATGGAACAACAGTTGTTCTATATAGAAAACATTTAATTGGAGATGAAAAGTTTAGAAATGGTGATCCAATTAAAGTCTATGTCGAAGGTATTAAAAGAGATGAAAAAAAATCAGCTCTTATTAGTGTATCAAGAAGCTGCCCTGATTTTTTAAGAAAGATTTTTGAAAACGAAGTTAATGAAATCAATGATGGAACTGTAAAAATTGTTAACATAGCTAGAATGAGCGGAGTAAGAAGTAAAGTAGTCGTTTATTCAACAGACCCAAACGTTGATGCTAGTGGTGCATGTATTGGTAAAAACGGCGAAAGAATTCAAAGAATTGTTAGCCAATTAGGTTCTGGACATGATCAAAAAGAAAAAATTGATGTCATTTTATATCATAGAAACTTAGGTGTTTATTTAGCTGAAATTTTAAAACCGGGCGAAGTTATCGGTATTAATTTCTCAGATGATATGAAACATGCGTTAGTCGTTTGTAAAAATGACACAATGAAAATTGCTGTTGGAACTCGTGGATCAAATGTTATTTTAGCTAAAAAACTTACTGGTTTAGAAGATATTAAAGTTATTAATGAATCAGATATGGAATCAAATGGTGTTACTTCTTATAAACCAATTGAAGAATATATCGAAGAAGATAAAGCTGAAGAGGCAGAAGAAGCAAGAAAGAGATTTAGAGAACAAAGCATTCTTAAATCTGGCGCAAAGAAATCCGATTCCGCTTTAGATGTTGATGATTCTGCTATTATGGATGAAAAAATGGGTATCGATGAAGAAATTGCTAACGAACCAGTTGAATCTGAAGAAGAAAATAAAGTTGAAACAAAGCAAGTCGAAACTCCTGAAATTAAAGAAGAAGCTAAAGAAACAACTAGCGAAGAAACAAAACCAGTTGTTGAAACTATTACTCCTGTTATTAAAGAAGAAATTCACGAAGAACCAGTTGAGATTAAAGAAGTTAAAACAACTACAACTTTGGAATCTTTAGAAAAATCTTTAGAGGAAGAAAAGAAAACTAAGACAGAAACTAGAAGCAGAAAATCTTCTAAGAAAAAAGAAGAAGTTAAAGAAGATAAAGAAGAAAGTAAAAAGCCTGTCAAGAAGATGGATATTTATACTGAAGAAGAACTTAAAGAATTCGAAGACGAAGATAATGAAGACTATTATGATGATGACGAAGAAGATTGGTCAGAATATGATAGCGATGATTATTACGAGGATAAATAATGAAAAAAATACCATTACGTCGATGCTTAGTTACTAATGAATCGTTTCCAAAAGAGGAATTATTTAGAGTTGTTAGAACACCTTCTGGAGAGGTAATTTTAGATACGACATATAAGGCTAATGGTAGAGGCGCTTATATTAAAAAAGATGAAGAAATTATTTTAAAAGCTAAAAATAAAAAAGTATTAGAGCGTGCATTAGAAACTAAAGTCCCTGATGAAGTATATGAACGTATGATTACTTTTTTAAAGATGAAATAGGAAGGAGGATTAATATTTATGGAAAAAAAGAACAATAAAAAAGTTAGAGAAACTAATATTCCAGCATCAAATACGAATAAGAGTAAAAACATGAATAAAGTTCATGGACAAGTATTTGTATTTACAAAATCATTAACTGTTGGAGAGCTAGCAAAAGAGTTAAATGTTAATGCTTCTGACATTATTAAAAAATTATTCATGCAAAAGAAGATTGTTACCATTAATAACTATTTAGATGATGATACAATTGGCGAAATTTGTCTTGAATTTGGTTATGATTTCAAAAAAGAAGAAATTATCGATGAAGAAGACTTTGAAAAAATTCAAATCGATGATAAGCTAGAAGATTTAAAAGAAAGACCACCAGTTGTTACTGTTATGGGACATGTTGACCATGGAAAAACAACTTTAATTGATGCAATTAGAAACTCAAATATTGCTGCTAATGAATATGGCGGAATTTCTCAAGAAATTGGTGCTTATCAGAAAATTGTTGATGGTAAGAAAATTACCTTTATCGATACTCCTGGACACGAAGCTTTTTCAGCTATGAGAAGTAGAGGAGCATCGGTTACTGACATTGTTATTTTAGTTGTTGCTGCTGATGATGGGGTTATGCCTCAAACGATTGAAGCAATTGATCATGCTAAAGCTGCAAATGTTCCAATTATTGTTGCAATTAATAAAATGGATGTTCCTGGTGCAAACCCTGAAAAAGTTATTAATGAATTAATGCAACATGATGTCATTGCTGAAAAATATGGTGGTGATGTCATGGTTTGTGAAATATCAGCAAAGAAAAAAGAAGGAATTAAAGAATTATTGGAAACTGTTTTAGTTGAGGCTGAAATGCTTGAACTTAAAGCAAATCCAAATAGATATGCTATTGGTACAGTTTTAGAGGCTGAACTTGATAAAGGTGAAGGTCCAAAAGCAACTCTTTTAGTTCAAAACGGAACATTATATTCATCAGATTATGTTGTTGTTGGTTCAACTTATGGAAAAGTTAGAAGAATGACTAATGAATATAAACAAGTTTTAAAAGAAGCTACACCTTCAACTCCAGTCAGTGTTATTGGCTTAAACGAAGTTCCTTTAGCCGGTGATCATTTCATGGCTTTCCCAACTGAAAAACAAGCTAAAGATATTGCTGAAAAGAGAAGATTAAAGAAAATTAACGAGGAAAGAGCTCAAACAAGTGGAGTTACTTCATTAGAAAATTTATATGAAAAAATTAATGAAGGCCAAATGACTAACATTAATATTATTGTTAAAGCTGATACTACAGGTAGTGCTGAAGCGGTCAAAGCATCATTAGAAAAGTTAAATAATGAACAAGTTAAAATTAATGTTATTAGAAGCGCAGCAGGAGCCATCACTGAAAGTGATGTTTTATTAGCTAGTGCTTCTGGAGCTATTATTTATGGATTTAATGTTAGACCTTCTGCATTAGTTAGAAAAAAGGCTGAAGAAGAAAAGATTGAAATAAGAACTCAAAAAATTATTTATGCTTTAATTGAAGAAGTTGAAGACGCAATTAAAGGTAAGATGAAAAAAGAAACGGTTGAAAATATCCTTGGTCAAGCTGAAGTTAGAAATGTCTTTAAGATTTCTAAGGTTGGTGAAATTGCAGGATGTATGGTCACTGATGGATTAATTAAGAATACTGCACTTGTTCACGTTTTAAGAAACGGCGTTGTTGTTTATGATGGAGAAATTGATTCTTTAAAACGTTTTAAAGATGATGCTAAAGAAGTTAAAGTAGGATTTGAATGTGGTATTAAAATTAAAAACTTTAACGATGTTCATGAAGGAGATATCATCGAAGCTTTTGAGATGATAGAAAAGAGCGATGAGTAGTAATTCAAAAGAGCGTTTAGCCGCAGAAATATCAAAAGATATTAAAGAAATAGTTCAATTTGAAATAAAAAATGAATCAATTGGATTTATGACAATTACTGATATTGTCGTTTCTAGCGATCATAGTTATGCGAAGGTTTTTGTTTCTTTCTTTAATAATCCTGAAAAAAATATCGATAAATTAAATAGAACTAAAGGTTTTGTTAGAAGTGCATTATCAAAAAGACTTAAAACAAGAAGAGTTCCAGAAATTGAATTTGTATTAGATGATTCATTTTTAAAATTTCAAAAACTCGATTCAGCTTTAAAAAAGGATGAAGAAGATATTGAAAAATTTAAAAAATAAATTATTTATTAATAACCTTATTTATTTTTAATTCTTTTAATAAATATACTGGATTTTCGGTTAAAGAAATTAGGTACTTATTTCCTAATTTCTTTTTATTTTTATATGGTAAATATTTAATAGATTTTAATATTTCATTATTTAATTCAATATTAAAATTTATTGGATTAAATTTAGAATAAATCTTCTCATATAAATCATAGAGAATAATATCAATATCTTTATAATTATTAAATTTTAGTAGTTTTATAGTAAAATTACGGTTTTCTTTTAAGATATTAATTATCCCAATTAATTTATTGTTTTTGTAATAATGAAGGTGATGCATGTTAGATTTTGGGATGCTTTTGCTTTTTAAAAATTTCATTTCTTTTATTAAGCTTTCTAAATCTTCAGTGTGCTTAAAATAATATTTTGTATAAGAAACTTTAAATTCGAAATGATTAAAGAAAACATCTAATTTTTCTTTATTATTTAACATTGTTAAAAAATTATCTTTACTTGCCGGAAACTCTTTATAAAAATTATTTAGTAAAGTTTTAATATCTTCTCTTTTTGTATGTTTATCATTAGGACAAGTAGAAGGGAAAACAGGGATATTTTCTTCTTTTATTAATCTTTTTATAGTATTTTCTTCTACATAAATAAAAGGACGAATAAATGTAATTTTATCATTAGTTAAATACATTTTTGGAGCGAAAGTAGCCATTCTTCCACCATAAATTTCATTTAAAAATAAAGTTTCGATAGCATCATCTTTATGATGGGCAAAAGAAACATGATTACAATTTAATTCTTCTGCAACTTTATTAATTATTGCTTTTTTCATTCTTGAACAGATTGAACAAGGAAGATGTGGAAGATGTTGTTTTTCTTCTTGAATTTTTAATATTTCATAAACTTGTTTAGCGTCTTTTATATATAATTCATATCCTAAAGAAGAAACATATTCTTTTAACTTAGTAAAATCAGAATTAGGAAAACCTAAGTCAATTATCATAGGTTTAATTTTAAATTTAATTTTGGCGTATTTTTGGTATAAATGTAGGCAATATAAAAGAGCCATAGAATCTTTTCCGCCGCTAATTCCAATACAAATCGAGGTGTTATCTTTAAAAAGGTTGAACTCTTCATCAGCTCTTCTAATTGAAGCTAAAATAATACGTAATGCTTTCATATCTTAAAAATGATAAATTATTTAATTTTATAAAGCAAAGTAATCTTAATTTTTTAAAGCGGATATAGTAAAATAATGCGGTATGGAAGTAATTTATTTAAAAAATTTTGATGAAGTTAAAGAAGTCCCTAAATTATCTTTAGTTTTAGGAAATTTTGATGGTGTTCATATCGGACATGCTCAATTAATAAATTATGCAAGAAATAATAGTAATGGTAATTTAGGTGTTTTCACTTTTGATAAGCCTTTAAAAACAATCGAAGGATGTTTAACTTCTTTAGATGATAGAATTGAAATATTTAAAGAATTAGGTGTTGATTACGTTTTTATTATATTGACCGATGATAATTTTAAAAAAATGTCCTATATAAAATTTGTCGATTTAATTTTAAAGAAATTAAATCCTGTTAAAATTTTTTGTGGGCCTGATTTTAAATATGGTTTTAATGCTCAAGGTGATGTTTACTATTTAAAAGAAAGATTTAGTGAAGTTTATATTTTAAATTATGTTAATGATCATAATGGCCACAAAATTTCATCATCTTCGATTAGAGAATTAATAAAAGAAGGTAATATTTACGAGGCTAATAGACGGCTTGGAAGAATTTATACAATTAAAGGAGTAGTGTCTAAAGGAAAAGGGAAAGGCTTAAGTTTTGGCTTCCCTACAGCTAATTTAACTTTAAGTGATAATTATGCTGTTCCTAAAGAAGGAGTTTACGTTACAAAAACTAATGTTAATGGACATATATTACGTTCCCTTACAAATATTGGTAAAAATCCTACTATTGCTGATAATAATAAGCTTACAATTGAAACATATATTTTTGATTTCCAAGACGAACTATATGGAAAAGAAATTTCAGTTGCATTCTATTCTCGTTTAAGAGATGAAATTAAATTTGATTCAACAAAGGAATTAATTGAACAACTTGAAAAAGATATGGATGATGCTATTTATTATTTTGACTATGGCAAAAAGTTAGGGTAAAACTAGTAAAAAGTATCATAAATAACGATTTTTTCTTGTTTTTAAGAAAATATTCGTGTATATTTATTAACAGACTTTTATCTTTGGTCTAGGAATCTCCAACCTTTATCATTGATATTAGCGTTTATTTATAAAGGAGAAAAAAGATGGCTGTAAGCAAACAAACAAAAGCTGAATTAATTAAAAAATTCGGTAAAACTGAAAAAGACACTGGTAGTGTTGAAGTTCAAGTTGCTATTTTAACTGCTTCAATTAAACATTTAACTGAACATTTAAAAAGCAATGATAAAGATCACGTTGCAAGAAGAAGCTTATTAGTATTAGTTGGTAAAAGAAAATCTTTACTTTCTTATTTAGAAAAACAAGATAGAGATGCTTATATCAAACTTATTGCTGAACTTGGATTACGTAAATAGTTTAAAAAAAAGAAAAGTAAAAAAAGACTCTATTAAAAATAGAGTCTTTTGTTTTCTTTCTTGTTATAATAAGTAAGGTATTTTATGGATACAAAAACGATTTCATATTCTTTAAGAAATTATAAGAAACAATTAATTTTTGGACCTATTTTTAAAACAATTGAAGTTATTTTTGAACTTTTTATTCCTTTAATCATGAAACAAATCATTGATGTTGGAATTGAAAAAGGCCAAATGGGTGATTATTCTTATATTATTTATTTAGGATTAACTATTTTGTGTTTAGTTATATTTGGCTTTTTTTCAACGATGGTTTGCCAATATTTTTCAAGCGTTTGCTCACAAGGTTTTGGAACTGATTTAAGAAATAGAATTTATCGAAAGGTTGATGAATTATCTTTAAAAGAACTAGAAATTTTTGGTAAAGGCAATTTATTAACAATGTTAACTAACGACACTAATCGTTTACAAGTTGGAGTTGCTAGTTTAATTCGTTTAGCAATAAGAGCTCCTTTACTTGTTGTCGGTTCTTTAATTATGTGTATTTTTGTTTCTATAAAAGCTTTTTATGTATTTTTAGTTGCTGTAATAATCGTTTCTATTTTTGTTGCAATAATTTTTATTTTATCAAGCAAACAAATTTTAAAAGTTCAAAAAAAGGTGGATAAAATAGTAACTGTTTCTAATGATGATTTAGCCGGAAGTAGAGTAATTAGAGCTTTTAATAAAGAAGAAGATGAAGCTTTAAAATTTAAAAAAATAAACGATGAATATTATAAAGAAGCTAAAAGAAATGCTTTTTTAAATGCATTAGTTAATCCTTTAACTTATTTAATTATTAATGGTGCCGCCGTTGTGATTGTTTTATTAGCAAAAAATTATATTAATTTGCCTGATGAAATGAGTAGCGGAGATCTTTTAGCTTTAATTCAATATTTAAATCAAATAATGACTGCTCTTTTAGTTGTTTTTAATCTTGTTATCGTTTTTACTAAAGCTTTAGCATCAAGAAAAAGAGTTAATGATTTTTTAACTAAAGAAAGTTCGATTAAAAGCGGTAGTATTAAAACTGATAAATTTAAAAACGGAAATCCTTTAATTACATTTAAAAATGTATTTTTTAGATATGAAGATGGAGATAACTACGTTATTAAAGACGTTTCTTTTAATATAAATAAAGGAGAAACTGTTGGAATAATCGGCGGAACAGGTAGTGGAAAAACAACGATTATTAAATTAATTGAGAGATTTTTTGATTCAAGTCAAGGCGACGTTTTATTTAATTCTCGTAATATTAAAGAATACGATACTAATTATTTAACATCGCTTATATCGTTAGTTTCTCAAAAAGTTTCTATTTTTAATGGAACAATAAAAGAAAATTTAATGATGGGTAATGAAAGCGTAAGTGAAAAAATGATGGAAGAAGCTTTAAAAGAAGCTGATGCTTATTCCTTTGTTTTTAAATACGATGATAAATTAGAACACAAAATTGTTGAAGGCGGAAAAAATTTATCTGGCGGGCAAAAACAAAGAATTTCGATTGCTAGAGCATTATTAAAAAAAGGTGAAGTTTTAATTTTGGATGATTCAACAAGTGCTTTAGATTTTTTAACTGATAAGAAGGTAAGAAGTAATATTAAAAAAATAGAAGGTTTAACTACGATTATTGTTTCGCAACGAGCAACTTCATTGGTTGATTGCGACAAAATAATTGTTATGTATCATGGCGGAGTCGAATCAATCGGAACACATGAAGGATTATTAAAAACTTCAAAAGTTTATAAAGAAATCTATACTTCTCAGGTGAAAAATTATGAGTAATTTTAAGTTTTTGTTTAAATATTTAAATAAAGAGATAGTTTCGATAATTTTATGTATTATTTTATCGATTATTACTATTTTATGTATTACTTTTATTCCTTATTTTATAGGGGATAGCGTAGACATTATTTCTTCTTTTTTAGAGGTTAATAACGTTAACACAATCGATTGGAATCCTTTATATCAAAATATTTTAATTATTTGTATACTAATATCTTTATTAGTAATTTTCCAGTTGTTATTTGATACATTATTAGGGTATTTTGTCGAACGAATTACAGTAAGTGTTCGTGTTGATACTTTTAATAAAATAAATAAAGTTTCTATTAAATATATCGATGAACAATCAAAAGGCGATTTAATTAGCCGAATTATTAATGATGTTGATAATTTAAATACTGGTTTAGTTAGTGGAATTAGACAATTTTTTAGTGGAGTAGTTCAAATTATTGCAACTATTTCAATTATGTTTTATTTAAATTGGATTTTAGCTTTGACTGTTATTGTTTTAACACCCTTTTCTTTTTTATTATCTTATATAATTGCAAAAAAGAGTGCTAAATATTATAAAAAATGTAATGAATATATTGGCGAAGGAAGCGGAATTTTCCTTGAATATATCAATAATATTGAAACAATTAAGTCTTTCAATTATGGACCTAAATCCTTTGAAAAATATGAAAAAACAAATTTAAATTTATATAAAGTTGGTCAAAAAGCCCAATTTGTTTCATCTTTAGTTAATCCATCATCTAGATTAATTAATAATTGTATATATGCTTTTGTTGGAACTTTAGGTGCTCTTTTATGTGTTTTAACTTATGAAAATGGTGGTAATTTTTTAAATACCACTATGAGCATTGGAATGGTTACAACATTTCTTCAATATTCGATTCAATATGCCAAGCCATTTGATGGTATTACATCATGTTTGAGTGAAATTCAAAATGCATTTTCTTCTTTAACTCGTATTAAAAATGTTTTCTTAACACCTGATGATATTGATGAAGGGAAAGAAGTTATTGAAGGCAAGATTTCTGACATTAGTTTTGAAAATTTAAATTTTGGTTATGTTCAAAATCAAAAAATTATTAAAAATTTTAATTTAGATGTTCCTTATGGTAAAAAGATTGCAATTGTTGGTCCAACTGGATGTGGAAAAACAACGCTTATTAATTTATTATTACGTTTTTATGATCCAAACAGTGGTGAAATTAAATTAAACGGAGTTTCGAATTTAAAATATAGTAAAAAAAGTATCCGTTCCCATTTCGGTATGGTTTTACAAGATACTTGGATTTTTAACGGAACTGTTTTTGAAAATATTGCTTATGGTAAAAAAGATGCGACTTTAGAAGAAGTTAAAGATGCTTGTGTTAGAGCAAATTGTCTGGATTTTATCGAAAGATTAGGTAAAGGTTTTGATACTAAAATTGCTGATGATAGTGGATTAAGTGCAGGGCAAAAACAACTTATTTGTATAGCAAGAGTCATGCTTTTAATGCCTGATATTATGATTTTGGATGAAGCTACATCAAATATTGATACTCGTACTGAAATGAAAATTACAGAAGCGTTTAAAAAGTTAACTGATGGAAAAACTTCTTTTATTATTGCTCATCGTTTATCAACTATTGTTTCAAGTGATTTAATTTTAGTTTTAAAAGATGGTGAAATAATAGAAATGGGTAATCATAAGGAATTAATTGAGAAAAAAGGATTCTATTATGATTTATATAACGCTCAATTTTCAAACTAAGATTGTTTTTTAAAAATTTAAAAACATCATAGAAATATGAATTCTTTCGTATTTTATTTTAAAAAATAGATTTAACTTTTATTCGCTATTTTTATAAAAAATAGTTGTTTAAAAGTATCTTTTTTTAATGGTATAATCATAACGTTTAATATTTGAGGAAAAATTTGAAAATGAAACGTGTTTTTGAAAAAGAGTTCTTCGGTAAAAAATTGGTAGTAGAAACCGGAGAGATAGCAAAACAAGCCGATGGCGCCGTTTTTGTTAGATTAAATGATACTGTTGTTTTATCAACAGCTTGCTGTAGTGATGAACCAAAAGAAGGAGATTTCTTTCCTTTAACAGTCACTTACGAAGAAAAACAATATGCAATTGGCAGAATTCCAGGTGGATTCTTAAGAAGAGAAGGTAGACCAGGTGAACATGCTACCTTAACTGCGAGATTAATTGATAGACCAATTCGCCCTATGTTTAGTGATGGGTTTAGAAATGAAGTTCAAATTATTAATACTGTCATGAGTGTTGATTTAGATTCAACCCCAGAAATGACAGCTATGTTTGGTTCATCATTAGCACTTGGAATTTCCGATATTCCATTTGATGGTCCAATTGCCGGTGTCTATGTTGGAAGAGTTAATGGAAAACTTATAATTAATCCAACCGTTGAAGAAAGAGAAGCATCTGATTTAAATTTAGCTGTCGCTGGTACAAAAGAAGCAATCAACATGGTTGAAGCTGGTGCTAACGAGTTAAGCGAAGATGAAATGCTTGATGCAATTATGTTTGGACATGAAGCAATTAAAGTTCTTTGCGAATTTGAAGAAGAAATTATTAAAGAAATTGGAAAATCAAAAAGAGAAATTCAACTTTATACTCCAGATAAAACTATTGTTGATGATATTTATGGAAGAATTTATGACCGTATGGTTAAAGCAATTTCAATCTTTGATAAATTAGAAAGACAAAATGCTATTGATGCTTTAAAAAATGAAATTCTCGATGATTATGATAATCGTGAATATAAAAAAGAAAAAGATCATAAAGCTATGATGCTTATGGTCAATGATATTTTAGAAAGCATGGTCGCTAACGAAGTTAGAAGACTTATTACTGAAGAAAAAATCAGGCCAGATGGTAGAAAAATCGATGAAATTAGACCTTTAGACGCTCAAGTTGATTTATTACCAAGAGTTCATGGTTCTGCAATGTTTACAAGAGGCCAAACTCAAGTAATTTCAACTTGTACATTAGGTATTAAAGAAGATGAACAAATTTTAGAAAGTTTATCTCCAGAAGATACTAAAAGATGGATGCATCATTATAACTTCCCTCCTTTCTCTGTTGGAGAAATCGGTAGGACTGGTACACCAGGAAGAAGAGAAATTGGTCATGGTGCTTTAGGCGAAAGAGCATTATCATACGTTTTACCAAATGAAGAAGATTTCCCATATACAATTAGATGTGTTGCTGAAGTTTGTGAATCAAATGGTTCTTCATCTCAAGCTTCAATTTGTGCATCATGTATGGCCTTAATGGCTGCTGGTGTTCCAATTAAAAGAATGGTTAGTGGCATTGCAATGGGTTTAATTACTTCTGGACCTTTAGACGGCAATCATCCATATACAATTTTAACTGATATTCAAGGTTTAGAAGATCATTTCGGGGATATGGATTTTAAAGTCGCTGGTACTGAAGTTGGCGTCACAGCTTTACAAATGGATATTAAAATTAAAGGTGTCACAAGAGAAATTTTACATGATGCTTTAATGCAAGCTCATAAAGCAAGAGCTGAAATTAGAGAAGTAATGTCAAAAGCAATTGCTGAACCACGTAAAGAATTATCAAAATATGCACCTAAATTTATCTCTTTCTATATTGATAAAGATAAAATTAGAGAAGTTATTGGTACTGGCGGTAAAGTTATTAACGATATTATTGAGCAATGCAATAATGTTAAGATTGATATTGATGATGATGGTAAAGTTTCAATTTACCATACCGATGCTGATATGTTACTTAAAGCAAAAGAAATTATTCTTAACATCGCAAGAGTAGTTGAAATTGGTGAGGAATTTACTGGAACTGTTACAAGAGTTGAAGATTTTGGAGCTTTCGTTTCACTTTATGGTGATAAAGAAGGTTTATGCCATGTTTCAAAATTAAGTAATGGCTATATTAAGAGCGCTCATGATGTTGTTAGAGTTGGTCAAACTTTAAAAGTTAAAGTAATTGGTATTGATGAAAAAGGAAAAATCTCTGTTTCTCATAAAGAATTCGAACCAAAAGCTGAAAATCAAAATAAAAATGGAGAAGTGGTTGAAGAAAAGAAAAAAAGATCTTTCTTTAAAAAATAATATTTAGATATATGTTACATTTAATTGTTTCAGATATTCATGGGGCAAAATCATCTGCTGAAAAGATTATAATATTAGATAAACAGTATAATTTTAGTAGTATTTTAGTATTAGGGGATATCAACTATAATGGAGCAAGAAACGTTCCTCCAGTTGATTATTCTCCTATAGATGTAACTACACTATTAAAAACTATTAAGGATAAATGTCTTTTTATAAGAGGAAATTGTGATAGTCGTGTTGATGAATTTGTTTTAGAAAAGAAATTCTTTAATATTAAAAAAATTAAAATCAATAAAAGAAAATTTATTCTTACCCATGGAGATTTATATAATAAAGAAACTTATAAAATTCATAAAAATAATGTGTTTTTATATGGCCACACCCATATTTATGAATTAACTAAAACTAAAAACAATAGTTTTATTTTAAATCCAGGTTCGATTTCATTACCAAAAAACAATAATCCTCGTAGTTATCTAATTTTTGATGATGAAAAAGAATTATTTTCCTTATATAATATTAATGATGTTTTGATTGATTCCTTATCAATGAAATAGATCATAATAAGAATTGAAGTAAAGGAGTTTTAATGGACAAAATAAAGATTTTAGCTTTAGGCGGGCTAGATGAAGATGGTAAAGATCTTTATGTTATTGAAATAAATAAAGATATTTTTGTTGTAGGTGGTGGATTTAAATATCCTTCAAAAACTACCCCGGGTATTGATTTTATTATTGCTGATTTTTCTTATTTAAAAGAAAACAAAGATCGTGTTAAAGCTTTTTTATTACCAAAATGTAAGAAAAATAGTTTTGGAGCTATTCCTTACATTTATAAAGAAGTTAAAGCGCCAATTTATTGTACTGCCCTTACTAAATTATTTTTAGAAAAATTTTCTAGCGATTATCTTCAAAATAACGAATATGACTTTCATATAATTGAATTACCTTCAGCTTTTGAAATTTCAGGTCATCAATTTACACTTTTTTCAACATGCGCTTCAGTTCCCTCAACATTTGGTTTTGCAATTAAAACAAATCTTGGAAATATAGTTTATAGTGGTGATTTTATTGTTGAATATTCTAACGAAACTTCATATAGACTTGATTTAAATACATTAGGTAAAATTGCTGAAAATCAAACATTATTATTAATGTCTGAATCAGTAAATTCTTTAAAACCAGGATATTGTTCTCCAAATCATCGACTTTATCCTCGCTTAATTAATTATTTACATAATGCCGAAGGAAGAGTGTTTATTGCTGCAAATAGTGATAATTTATATCATATTGATGAAATTTTTAGAGCATGTAAAGAAACTAATAAAAAGATTTATCTTTATGATGATACTTCAAAAGATTTATTCTCATTATCAAAAATTAAAGATTTAAACAGATTTCCAGCTAAAGATATAGTTAGTAAAGATGATGTTTTAAGAGTAAAAGAATCTTCTTTAGTTATTTTAATGAGTGATGAAAGTGAAAGAATTTATGATAAAGTTTCTCTTTTAGCAAATAATGAAACTGACGATAAAGTTATATCTTTAAAAGATAGTGATACATTTTATTTAGCAGCAATTCCTTCAGATAATAATGAGATTATTGCTACTGAAACAATTGATGAATTATATAAAAGCGGATGTCATGTTCATTATGAAACAAAAAATACTTTAAATAAGATGCATGCTTATGAAGAAGATTTAAAAATGTTAATTTCTCTTTTAAAACCTAAATATTATTTTCCAATAGAAGGATATTATGTTTCGCTTTTAGCAAATGCAAAACTTGCTTTTGATATGGGAATAGGTTTATCTCATAATTCTATTTTCCTCCTTGATAATGGTCAAACATTAGTATTTGAAAATAATAAAGCTCCTTCTTTAGATTTTAATTATGAAAATAAGATTATGATTGGTGATGTCATGATTGATGGAATTGGAGTTGGAGATGTCGTTAATGAAATTATTTCGGATAGAAATAGACTTGGCGAAGATGGAGTAGTAGTTTTAGGGTGTGCTATTTCTAAAAGCCAAAGAGATATTTTAGCAGGACCAGATATTCAAATGAGAGGTTTCTTATTTTTAAAAGATAAAGACGCTGATCAAATGCTTAAAGATATTCAAAAAGTATTTGTTGAAAATGTTAAAGATTGGTTAGATAAAACAGTAAATTTTGATGTTAATGAATTAGAAGACCAAATTGTTAATATTTTAAGAAAAATGCTTTTAAAAAATAATAATCGTAATCCTGTTGTTAAACCAAATATCGTTATTATTGAGTAAGAAAAAATAATGAAAAATAGTGAAAATTCCATTAGAAATAATGGAATTTTTCTTTATTTATTTATATAATTTTAAATGTATGATTAATAAAGAAAAGTTAAACAAAATATCAAACGAAACTGCAAGAAGCAGTATTGGAATTTTTATCTGTTTATTCGCTATATATTTAGCTTTAAATTTAGCTCCTGTTTCTAAATATGATGTATTTATTTATTTAGCTAGAGCTATTACATGGGTTGTATCCTTTTTTGTTGGTGGGATATTTTCTTATATAATTTACCTTTTATTATTTATTTATGGTTTAAGCTTAATAATTTATCATAAAAAGACGAAATTAAGATTAGCTCTTTTTATTAGTGGTGTAATTTTATTTTCGCTTGGGGGAATGATTCTTTTAACTAATGGTTTTAATTTAACTACTTTAGAAAATGGAACAATTAGCTATTTAACTTTTGATAATTTTGGAACTGTTTTATTAAATAATGTTATTTATACTGATTCTTTTTTTAGAATAAATATTATTTATAATAGTGGAATTATTGGAATGTTTTTAACTGCTTTAATCAATCAATTTTTAGGATATGTTGGTTCTTATACAATTGGTTCGATTATTTTTGTGGCTGGCGCAGTTTTGCTTTTAATTCGCCCTTTGATGTATTTAATTAAAAAATTTAATGAATATCGTAATTTTAATTATCAATATTCACCAAAAAGTGCTTTTACAAAAGCAAAAGATATTACCCTAACAACGACAACAATCGATTCTTTAGAAGATGGCGATGATACAAATATTGAAGTTAAGCAAGAACACGAAACTAAAGCTTTAGAAAAAGAAAATAAATATACTCAAAGCGATTATATTAAAAAGGTTGAAAAGGAGAAAGAAGAGAATATTCGCCCTGCTTATATCGATCCACTCCAACCTGAAGAACAATATTATGCTGGAGACCACTTTGAAGATAAGCCGTTGACAAGGGCTCATTTTAGCGATGAAGATTTTGCTGATAGAGTTAGTTTTACTTCTAAACAAAATGACAATGACAATTTTAAAACTAATTCTTTTAAAGAAGTTCAAAATAAACCAATTTCTGTTCAAGAAAATGAAAAAGATAATTACGATACACCAAAAACCGATATTGCAATTAAACCTACATTTGGTTATTTAGATGATTTAAATAAGGAAAATGGTCCAGTTCAAGCAAAACCAAAAATTAGAAAGAAACAAAAATATATTGCTCCTTCTTTAAGTTTACTTGAAAATAGAACAACTCATGAAACTGACCAAAAAAATAAAGAAGTAGCTGAAGAAAGAAGTGATACCATAAATCAAGTTTTAACTGATTTAGGAGTTAAAGCGAGAGTAGTTTCTTATAAAATTGGTCCTTCTGTTACTCGTTATGATATTCAAACTGAAAGAAGCGAATCAATTAAAGGATTTGATTCATATATCAATGATATTTGTATACGTTTAGGTGGAGTTAATGCTCGTTTTTCACCTATTGTTTTAGGTAAAACTACTTCAGGATTAGAAATTGCTAATGCAGTTTGTTCAATTGTTAATTTTAAAGATTGTTTACAAGCTTTAAATCGCTTGCCAAAAACAAAACCAACAAATATTCCTTTTGGCAAAGATATTAATAATGAACTTTTAACCGTTGATTTACAAGAAACTCCTCACTTACTTGTTAGCGGTACTACAGGTAGTGGTAAATCGATTTTTGTTCATTCTTTAATCATGACTTTAATCATGAGAAATTCACCAGATAATTTAAAATTATTATTAATTGATCCTAAAACAGTTGAATTTAACAAATATCGTGAAATCCCACATTTATTATGTCCACCTGTTGGTATAGATGACCCACAAAGACCTTATGAAATATTGAGCAAAATTTGTGATATGATGGAAGAAAGATATGCTCTTTTTGCTGAAACTGATTGTTCAAAATTAAAAGAATACAATGAGTGGGCTTTAGCTCATGGAAAAGAAACTCTTCCAGTTATTGTTGTAGTTGTTGATGAATATGCTGATTTAGTTGAATCAAACAAACGTATTTCTGAACCGGTTGTTAGAATTGGTCAAAAAGCTAGAGCAGCTGGAATTCACATGATTATTGCAACACAAAGACCATCTGTCAATGTTATTAATGGCGTTATTAAAGCGAATATTCCTTCAAGAGTAGCTTTACTTTCATCTTCTTATACAGATTCAAATACAATTGTTGACCAAGGTGGCGCTGAAAAATTAATCGGTAATGGTGATATGCTTATTAAATGCGCTTTATTAAGCAATACTTTCCTTATTCGTTGTCAAGGCGCATATGTTTCTAATCAAGAAATAAAAGCAGTTTGTGATTATTTACGTAATAATTATGAAACTCAATACGATGAAGAAATTATGGACATTATCAATAAACCAGTTGCCCAAGATCCAGCATTAATGGAAGCAAGTAAAGAATCACGTTTTGGAAGCGATGAAGATATTTATCAAGAAGTTAAAAATTGGGCAATGAGTGAAGAATATATTTCAATGAGTAAAATTCAAACAACTTTTTCAATTGGTTTTAATAGAGCTTCTAGAATTTTTAAAAGATTGCAAAGAGAAGGAGTTGTAAGTAGTGATCCAGCTACTAACTCTTCAAAAGGAAGCAAAGTTTTATTACATAATTTTGATTATAATGCTGCAAAAGAAGAATATATGGCTGGTAGTATTGAGCAAACTACTTTTAAGAAAAAATAGTCAAATTTTAATATGTCTATAGGAATAGATCTTACATATATTCCTCGTTTTAAAGATAAAGAGGATTTAGCAAGGAAAATTTTAAGTGAAGAAGAGTTAGAAAATTATTATAATTCTATTAGCAAAGAAACATTCCTTGCTTCTCGCTTTGCTTTAAAAGAAGCGTTAATTAAATTCTTAGAGTTAAATATTTTAACTGTTGATTTAAAAGATATAAATATAAAGAAAAAAGAAAATGGAGCAGTTTATGTAATATATAAAGGAAAAAAATATTCTGCTTCTTTATCTCATGAAAAAGATTATTGTGTGGGGGTTGTAACTAATGATTGATAACTTTTTTGGAGCTAATTTAATCGATTCAAATACTTGTAAAGTTGCGCTTTTTTCTTCATTACAAAAAGCTGATTCGACACCAATCAATTTAATTATTAACGATGAAAGAGTCGTTCGTTTAGATGTAAAAAAACAAATATTTTTAAGCGGGATCGCTATGTATACTTGTTATTACAAAGATGGTTTTAAATTAGGAAACTCTTATAAAGTTTCCATTGAAAATTATGGAATTGCTAATTTGAACGTATCTGAAATCGTAAATACTCCTTCATTTGATGATGAATATTTTTATCCAAATGATGATTTAGGAGTAACTTATACAAAAGAAAATGTAACTTTTAAACTTTGGGCTCCTTTAGCTAGCAAAGTAGAAGTTTTATTAAGAAAAGATTTTAATTCTCAATATGTTGGATATTATTTAAAAAGAGGTGAAAAAGGTGTTTATTCGCTTACTTTAAATGGTGATTATGAAAATTATCACTATGTTTATGTTGTTACGAATAACGAAATTCCAACCTTAACGACCGATCCATATGGAAAAGCGAGCGTTGCTAATGGAAAAGAAAATGTAATTATTGATTTTTCAAAAACAAAAATTGATATGTATGAAGATAATTTACCAATTTATAAATCATATTTAGATACAATTATTTATGAATTGGATGTTAGAGATTTTACTATCGATGAACATACTGATATTGAAAACAAAGGAAAATATTTAGGATTAACTGAAGAAGGAAGAAAAACAAATGGCGGCCATGAAGCTGGATTAGATTATCTTGCTTCTTTAGGAATAACCCATGTTCAAATTTTACCTATTTATGATTTTAAAACTATCGATGAAAATCATCCTTTAGATTCATATAATTGGGGATATGATCCTCAACAATATTTTGTTCCAGAAGGAAGTTATGCAACAGATCCTAATGATGGATATTCACGAGTTATTGAATGCAAAAAAATGGTTGCTGCACTTCATAAAAAAGGATTAAAAGTAAATATGGATGTTGTTTATAACCATGTTTATGAAGGTCTTTTTAGTTCGTTTGAAAATGTTGTCCCTGGATATTTCTTTAGAAAAAGAAAAGATGGTACATTATGTAATGGAACTGGATGTGGAAACGATGTTGATAGTGAACGATTAATGGTTAGAAAATTAATTGTTGATTGTTGCAAATTCTGGTGTGAAGAATATTCTATTGATGGCTTAAGATTCGATTTAATGGGTATTTTAGATGTTAATACGATTAATAGAGTTGTTAAAGTTTGCCGTTCTATTAAACCTGATTTTATGGTTTATGGTGAAGGATGGGATATGAATACCGAATTAAAAAGTGAAAAGAAAGCTTCTATTTTAAATTCTTTTAAAATGGATGATGTCGCCTTCTTTAACGATACTTATAGAGATACTTTAAAAGGTCCTAACGGAACCGATAAGTTATCTGTTGGTGGATATTTAACCGGAAATCCATCATATGTTGAAGGATTTAAATTTGCATTCCTCTCTTCATCTTTAAATTTTGTTTATCCAGCAAGATTTAGATTTGCAAGTCAATCAATAAACTATGTTGAATGCCACGATAATTTTACAATTTTCGATAAGGTTTCATCGATTTATGGTAAAAATGAAGAAGAAAAAGTTTTAAATATAGTAAAACAAATTAACGGAACTATTCTTTTATCAATCGGTATCCCTTTTTTCCATGCTGGTCAAGAAGTTGGTTTAACAAAATATTATGAAGATAACACTTATAATAAAGGTGACCATTACAATAAATTTAGATGGAATATTTTAGATGCTCGATATGAGATGGTCACTTATTTAAAATCGATGATTGATTTTAAAAAGCATATTTATAAAGTAAGTGAAGAAAAACCTGAAAATATAGGTAAAATGATAAGTTTTGCAAATCTAGATCAAAATTTATTAGAAGTTTTTGTTAAAGCTTTAGACGATAAAGAATATATTATAGTTTTTAATCCTACAGATAATCGCGTCAATTTCGTTTTTGACGATTATTATAAATTAATATGTGGGCAAGCTGGTTATTTAAAAGGCTCTGATTTATATATTAAAAATTCTACAATTGAACCACACTGTGTCTCCGTTTTCTTAAAAAAAGAGGCTGAATAAATATGTTTAAATATTTTAAAGTTGTTTGCAAAGTAATCTTTCCTTTAATATGGTCATATTTTACTTGCCTTTTACCTTATTCTATTCATCCAGAAAAAAGAAGTTTAAAAAAAAGATTTTATAAAGTTCAACATATTATTAGAAAAGTTTTAAAAGCATTTAATATTAATTATCATGCTTCTGATTTAGAAGAGTTTTATAAAAATAGAAACAATGATGAAAATTATTTATTTATTTGTAATCATATTTCTGATTTAGATCCATTAATTTTTATTGCTCTTGCTCCTAGACCAATTACCTTCGTCGCTAAAATTGAAACAAAAAAATTTCCACTCGTTGGACGTGCGATTAAAATTTTAAGTGGCGAATTTATGGATAGAGATGATTTAAAGCAAAGTTTGAAGGTCATGATGAACGTTCAAAAAAAATTAGCAAGCAATGAAAAAATCGATATTATGATTTTTCCTGAAGGAACAAGAAATAAAGGTGATATTTTTAAAACATTACCTTACCATCATGGAACGTTTAGACCCGCTTTTAAAGCAAATAAAAACATTATTGCTTTTGCAATAAGCGGTGATAATAAAGTATTGAGTTTAAAAGATAAAAGTAAAAAATATGATGCTACTATTAAAAAAGTAGCTCTTTATACTCCATCTGATTATAAAAATTTAAAAACAACTGATTTAGCTGTTGATTGCGAAAATAAAACTAATGTGATATTAAAAACAATTAAAGATGAATCAATGTCTTAATCCTTTTGGATATAAATTTTTTAAAATTCCTTTAACATATTTAACATAGCCAAGGTTAATATTGTTGAAAGAAACTACATAATAACCATCTTTTAAATTTAAATTTTTATTTAAACTTTCTCCTTTAATATATTTTTTCATTTCATTTTCATTTAAAGAGATGGAAGAATATGGAGGTAAATAGTGAGCAAAGTTAAAAGAAGGAATAAAATAATCTTTTTTAATTTCACAAACATCGATCCCATATCTAATTAATGGGATTTTTTCATTTAAAAAATCATAATTTGATGCATAAAGATGATTTTTAATCTCTTTATAAAATTTAAAATTAAGATTTAATGTTGAAATTATATTTTTATATTTATTTAGGATGTTTTTATTTTCAGTAATTTTGGTTTTATTTTTTAATAAAATACCATTCTTTTTAATTTTGGCGATAAATTGGCCTTCCCCTTTATAAAACATTGGAAAAAGGTGAATTGCATCGTGTAATTCTTTACTACGATATTCTCCATCTATATGAGGCAATTCAATTAAGAAAATGTCATTTCTTTCTTTTAAAATTTTTAAAATATTTTCTTCATTTTCTTCAAAAGAAAAAGAACAAGTTGAATAAATTAATTCTCCTCCATCTTTAAGTAAATCAATTGCTCGATTAAGTAAATTATATTGAATAGAACTTAACGAAAGAACTTTTTCATAAGACCAATCTTCTTTCATCTCGTCCATTTTTCTAAACATTGCACTTCCTGAGCAAGGAGCATCTAAAATTATCTTATCAAAGGTATTATTTAAAATATTTGAATCTTTTAAAAAATCATAATTAATAACTGTAATGTTATCTAATCCTAATTTTTCAACATTGCTTGATAATGTTAATGCTCTAGGGTATGAAATATCATTCGAAATTAGGTTAATATTTTTGTTTTTTAATGATAAATAAATACTTTTTCCACCCGGAGCAGCGCACATATCTAAAATTAAATCGTTGTCATTTGGATTTAAAAATTCACTTACTAGCATACTAGAAGCATCCATTATATAAAAAACTCCGTTATCAAAAAGATAGCTTTTTCCAAATTGATAAATATTTTTGTCAAAATAGAATACGTTTTTTAAAAAAGGATGCTTTTGAACATTAGGAAATTCTTTTATAAAATCTTCGGATGAAATTTTATTTGTATTTAAAATTAAAGATGAGGTTCTTTCTTTTTCTAATTCTTTAATTAAATCGTTAATTATTTCTTTTGATAAATATTTCTCTAAATGTTCGATAAAATTCATGAAATTATTATACAAAAATTAATACAAAACTGTTATTTTTTTATTTATAATACTTGTTAGAGGAATATTTATGAATATTGAAGAAATTATTGAGAAAAAAAGAGATGGTTTTGAATTAAATCGCGAAGAAATCCATTATTTTATTAAAGGCTATGTTGCTAATGAAATCCCTGATTATCAAGCAAGCGCTTTATTAATGGCAATTTATATTCGTGGGATGAATAAAAAAGAAATCGGTATTTTAACAGATGAAATGCGTGTTTCTGGTCAAGTATGGGATTTAAGCAGCATTCCTGGATTAAAATTAGATAAACATTCAACTGGTGGTGTTGGTGATAAGGTTTCGCTTGTTTTAGGGCCAATGGTTGCTTCATGTGGTGGAAAATTAGCTAAAATGAGTGGTCGTGGTTTAGGACATACCGGTGGAACTTTAGATAAATTAGAATCTATTCCAAACTTCGATATTTATGAAAATTATGAACAATTTAAAGATCAAATCGATAAAATAGGAATGGCTATTATTGGTCAAGATTCCGAAATTGATCCAGCTGACAAAAAACTTTATGCATTAAGAGATGTTACTGGCACAGTTTCTTCTATACCTTTAATTGCAAGTTCCATTATGTCAAAAAAACTTGCTAGCGGAGCTGATTGTATTCTTTTAGATGTTAAATATGGTAGCGGCGCATTTATGAAAAACATCGAAGATGCTAAAAAATTAGCACAAACCATGGTTGATATTGGAAAAGAATTAAATAAAGATGTTCGAGCTGAAATAACTGATATGGATCAACCTTTAGGCTTTGCAGTTGGAAATAATTTAGAAGTAAAAGAAGTTATTAACACTTTAAAAGGACATGGTCCTAAAGATTTAATTGAATTATGTCTTTCGAGTGGTTCAATTATGCTTCAACAAGGTAAGATTTTTGATAATGAAGAAGATGCTAGAAAAGCTTTAATTGAAAATATTAAAAATGGAAAAGCTTTTGAAAAGTTTAAAGAATTCGTTAAAGCTCAAAAAGGCGATGTTTCTTATATCGAAAATCCTGAAAAATTCCCTGTAGCAAAAAATATTATTGAGGTTTATTCTAAAGAATCTGGTTTTGTTAATAAAATTAATGCTTTAGCTATTGGCAAAGCTTCGATGGAACTTGGTGGTGGAAGAGAAAAACTTGATGATGTTATTGATATGTCGGCAGGAATTATTTTAAACAAAAAGATTGGAGATGAAGTAAAAGAAGGCGAACTTCTTGCAACTTTATTTACAAACAAGGAAAATTATGAAAAAGTAAAAGAAGACGTCTTAAACGCCTTCTTAATCGATAAAACTTTTGATGAAAAGAATATTTCAAAGAAAATTCTAATTGATTAGTAGATAATTAGTAGTTAGTTGTTATTTTTAGAGTATTTTTCTTTAAGCATTCTAACGTTTGAAGAACGAACAATTTTCTCTAGTTTAGCATAATTTTCATTGAGTGCTTTTTCATAAGATGAAGAAGCATTTTTATTTGGTTTATAAAATTTAGCTGCTTTTAGAATTTCAGGTAAATATTGAAGATGAATCCATACATTTGGCATATCATAAGGATATTTATCTTCTTCTTTAACATTAACAGGGGTATATTTTAAGTAATCTAAGACTGGTAAAGGCTTGTTTTGAGCAGCGTCCATAGCTTCATACATTGCACTACAAGCTGCCTTTGATTTTGGTGATAAACATAAATCAACTATTGCCACGGATAAAGGTATTATCGCTTCAGGTAGACCGACATATTCAGCACTATCTATAGCAATTTTTGTTCTCATACATGCTTGTGGGTTTGCAATACCTACATCTTCATAAGCAGTTACTAAAAGTCTTCTAGTTAAACTTTGTAAGTCGTTAGCAATACATAATCTTGAAGCATAATATAAAGCAGCATTAACATCGCTTCCTCTAATAGATTTTTGCATCGCGGAAACGCTGTCATAATGCATATCTTCATCTTTATCAGTTAAAAGATTGGAAACTTTTAATATTTTTTTAACCATTTCTAATGAAATATTGGTATTTTTATAAGAAATAGATAAGATTTCAAGATAATTCAAAGCGAAACGAAAATCTCCACCAGAAGAAGTTGCTATATATTTTAAAGCATCATCATCAATACTTAATTTATTATCGTATCCATTTTTATTTTCTATTGCTTTTTTTAATCCATCGATTATTTCGTTTTCATTAAGTGGCTTAACTTCTAAAAGATGAACTCTGCTTCGTATAGCTCGATTAATTGAAATATATGGGTTAGCGGTAGTCGCGCCAATCAAATATATAGTTCCATCTTCAACAAATGGTAATAAAATATCTTGCTTATCTTTATTTATGCGATGAATTTCATCAATTATTATAATTGTTGGATTATAAAATTTAGCCTCTGCAATTGCTTCTTCAATATCTTTTTTGTTAGATGTAACAGCATTTAATTTGATTAAATGAGCATTTAAAGAATGGGCGTATGCTTCAGCAATAGTTGTTTTACCAGTTCCTGGAGGCCCATAAAGTATAAAAGAAATCGGAGTTTTAGCGTTTAAAGAATTTCTTAAAAAACCATTTTCTCCTACTAAATTTTTTTGACCAATTATTTCATCAAGATTATTTGGTCTTATTCTAAAAGCTAAAGGCTTATTCATACATATAAATTATATAGGAATTTATTAAAAAATGTATTAATATTAATGAGCAATGAAAGTACTTATTCAACGTGTTTTAAATGCCGATGTAAAGATTGATGGCAAAATTATTAATGAAATTTCTAAAGGTTATTTACTTTTAGTTTCTTTTACTGAAGGAGATAATGAAGAAGTTGCAAATAAAATAGCTCAAAAAGTATGTAATTTACGTATTTTTGAGGATGAAAATGGCAAAACAAATTTATCGTTAAAAGATGTAAATGGCGAGATTTTATCAATTTCGCAATTTACACTTTATTCTGATATTAAAAAAGGTAATAGGCCTTCTTTTATTCATTCCTTAAAACCAGATGAAGCAAATATTTTGTATCATAAATTTAATGAAAAAGTTAGAGAATTTGGATTTGTTGTTAAAGAAGGTGTTTTTGGAGCGGATATGAAAGTTAGTTTAATAAATGATGGACCTTTCACTATTATGGTTGATTCTAAGGAGATTCTTTAATTATGAAAGTAATGTTAGGTCTTAGTGGCGGAGTTGATAGCGCAGTTGCTGCTTATTTATTGAAAAAACAAGGGTATGAAGTCATTTGTTGTTTTATGAGAAATTGGGACTCATTAGCAAACAACGACTATTTAGGTAACCCAACAATTGATAATAATATTTGTCCTCAAGAGCAAGATTTTTTAGATGCAAAAGATGTAGCTGAAAGATTGAATTTACCTCTTTTAAGAATAGATTATATTAAAGAATATTGGGATCATGTTTTTTCTTATTTTATTGATGAATATAAAAAAGGAAGAACTCCAAATCCAGATATTTTTTGTAATAAATATATAAAATTTGGACCGTTTATAGATTTTGCAAAGAAAAATGGATGTGAAATGATTGCGATGGGTCATTATGCAAAAAGAGTTGATAAAGATGGTAAAACCTATTTATACAAAGCTTTTGATAAAAGCAAAGATCAATCCTATTTTTTAAGTCAAATCAGCAATGAACAATTGAAATTTTCATTATTTCCTTTAGGTGATATTGCAAAAAAAGAAGTTAGAAAAATTGCTGAAGAGCAAAATTTACTTTCTGTTGAGCATAAAAAAGATTCTACTGGAATTTGTTTTATTGGTGAACGAAATTTTAAAGAGTTTTTAAAAAATTATATACCTGCTCAAAAAGGAAAAATCGTTGAGATAAGTAGTGGAAAGGTTTTAGGTGAACATGAAGGTGTTTATTATTATACTCTTGGCCAACGAAAAGGGCTTGGAATCGGTGGAATCAAGGGATTAGATTCTCATGGATTTTTTGTTTGCAAGAAAGATGTTAAAAATAATATTTTATATGTTGCAAAAGATAAAGAGGATGAACATTTATTTACTGATGAAGCTATTATAACTTCAATGAACTATTTTAATGAAAAAATAAAAGATGGCGAGCATTTGATGGTAAAATTCCGTTATCGTCAAGAAGATCATGGAGTTACTTGCTATAATCTTGGAAATGGTGATATAAAATTAGTTTATGATGAACCATATAAAGCCGTAACTCCTGGTCAAGCTTGTGTGTTTTATAAAGGTGAAGAATGTTTAGGTGGCGGACTAATCGATCATATTTTTTATAAGGGAAAGGTCAAAGATTAAAGAAAATGAAAAGTGTATTTTTTAGAATCATAACAATTGTTGGTACTTTAATTGCTTTTGCAATTTCTTTAGTTTTACTTTTTACTTTAGATTTTGAAGCTCATCATTTATTAGATAATGGTGATTATATCGTTAGTTTAATTAATGGTAAAACTGCTATTTTTGGTGGCAATTCTGTCATTTTAAGAGGAAATTATGTAGGAAACGAACTAGTTTTAGATACTTCAACATTTATTATGGCAACTTTTGCTTTTGATTATTTAACGATTGTTGGATTAGTAGTCAACATTCTTTCTTTAATTTTCATGATCTTTTATTTTAATAGACAAATTATTTTACTAATAACAACTATAATTAACGCCCTTTCGTTAGTTTTTTTAGCTTTTGAACCTCAATTTTTCCTATTAGTTAATAGTGGTAAAGGATTTTATGATTTAATTTATTCAACTGAAAATAATAACTCTATAATTTCAATTGGTGTTATTGTTTTTATTATAATCAATGGCGTTATAGATATTTTTTACTTTATCAGAGCGATTGCTCTATTCAAAAATAAAGTTGTTGTTGAATAATATTATAGATTTTTCTATAATTTTTAATCGAGGAAAAGAAAGATATTTTTTATTTTTAGAGAGAAGTTGTTTGGTGAAAAACTTCATTAAAATCTATCTTAGCCACTTCCCATTAAAAAGGTTAAAAGCCTCGTCTTGTAAACGTAAAATACTATCTAATTAAGTGCAAAATTTAATTTTGAAATAGGATGGTACCGCGATAAATTCGTTCCTAAATAAGTTTTTATTATTTAGGATTTTTTTATTTTTAGGAGTATATAATATGAAAAAATTAACTTCACAACAAATAAGAGATACTTGGTTAAATTTCTTTAAAGAGAGAGGACACATGGTTGAACCAGGTGCTAGTTTAATTCCTCATAATGATCCAACATTGCTTTGGATTAATGCTGGTGTTGCAGCATTAAAAAAATATTTTGACGGCAGCGAAATACCAGAATGTAAAAGAATTACTAATGTTCAAAAATGTATTAGAACAAATGACATAGATAATGTTGGAAGAACAGCAAGACATCATACTTTTTTTGAAATGCTAGGAAATTTTTCTATTGGTGATTATTTTAGGAAAGAAATTGTAGAATGGGCATTTGATATTTTAACTAATGATAAATATTTTGGTCTTGATAAAGAAAAATTATATGTAACATATCATCCAGATGATTTAGAAACTAGAGATTTATGGATTAAACAAGGTTTAGCTCTAGATCATTTAATTCCATTAGAAGGAAATTTCTGGCAAATTGGTGAAGGACCTTGTGGACCAAATACCGAAGTATTTTTTGACCGTGGTGAAAAATATGACCCTGAACATATCGGAATAGATTTACTTAAAAAAGATATGGAAAACGATCGTTACATTGAAATTTGGGGTATTGTTTTCTCTCAATTTAACGCTGTTAATGGAGTTGAAAGAAAAGATTATAAAGAATTACCTCATAAAAACATTGATACCGGCGCAGGATTAGAAAGAATTGCTTGTGTTTTACAAGAAACTGAAACGAATTTTGAAACTGATCTTTTCATGCCTTATATTGTAGAAACTCAAAAATTATGTAATAAACCTTATGAAGGTGAATATTTAATGCCATATAGAGTTATCGCAGATCATATTAGAGCATGCACATTTGCTTTAGCTGATGGTGAATTTTTCTCTAACGAAGGTAGAGGCTATGTTTTAAGAAGACTTTTAAGAAGAGCAATGAGATATGGCCAAAAACTTGGATTCCATAAACCATTTTTATATAAACTAGTTCCTACAGTCATTGAAGTAATGAAAGGTTTTTATCCTTATTTAATTGATAAAAAAGATTTTTTAATGAAAATTATTAAAGCAGAAGAAGAAAAATTCATTAAAACTTTGAATAGCGGTGAAAATATTTTAAATGTAATGATTGAAGATAAAAAAGAATTGTCTGGTGAAGACGCTTTTAAACTTTATGATACTTATGGTTTCCCAATCGAATTAACTGTTGAAATTTGTCAAGATAGTGGTGTTAGTGTCGATATGGAAAAATTCCATGAATGTTTAAATAAACAAAAAGAACTAGCTAGAAATTCTAGAAAAAATATTGAATCATTCAATAAACAATCTAAAGATTTATTAGATTTTTCAACTCCTTCAACATTTACATATGATTACAATGACTTAAGTAGCAAGGTTATTGGATTATTTAAAGATGGTGTGAAAGTTAATTTTATTGAAGATGAAGGAGATGTTATCTTTGAAAAAACTAATTTTTATGCTGAAATGGGAGGACAAGTTGCTGATACTGGAGTTATTGAAAATGATAATTTTAACGCAATCGTTTCTAATGTAATAAAGGCTCCAAACAAACAACATTTACATCATATTAAAGTTAAATTTGGTAAATTATCATTAAACGATATTGTTACGTTAAAAATAGATAAAGAAAGAAGAGCTGCTATAATGAGAAATCATAGTGCAACCCACCTTTTACAATCTGCATTAATTAAATATGTTGGAAATGATGTTAAACAAAAAGGTAGTTTTGTTAACGAAGAATATTTACGTTTCGATTTCTCGCACTTTGAAAAAATCGATCAAGCAACTTTAAATAAAGTTGAAAAAGAAGTTAATAAATACATTTCAATGATGATTGAAAATAAAACATTAGAATTACCTATTGAGGAAGCTAAAAAAACAGGTGCTTTAGCTGAGTTTGATGAAAAATACGGCGATTTAGTTAGGGTTGTCTGCTTTGGCGATATTTCTAAAGAATTCTGTGGTGGAACACACGTAAAAAATACAGCTGAAATTGGATTATTTGTTATTAAAAGCGAAGAAAGTATTTCAGCTGGTGTTAGAAGAATTGAAGCAACAACTTCATTGGAAGCTTATAAATATTTAAAACAAAAAGAGGAATTATTAGGTGAAATTAGGGGACAATTAGGTGTTAAATCTAATAATGAAATCACCTCTAGATTATCTGCAATTAGTAATGAAATGAACGAAGATAAGGAATTAATTAAGAAATTAAATAAAGAAATTTTTGATTCAAAAGCAAACTTAATTTCTTCATCTATTAAACCTGAAAATGAACTATCTTTTGTTGTTAAATATTTTGATGGAGTTAATAGAGAAGGATTAATTCATATATTAGATACAATTAAGTCAAAAACTAGTAATTATTTAGTAGTTATTTCAGGTGATGAAAATAATAAACATCCTTTAATTGTTGGCATTGGTAAAGAATTAATTTCTAACGGAGTTAAAGCTGGAGACGTTTTAAAGAAAGTTACTGCTGTTTGTGGTGGAAATGGCGGAGGAAAACCTGACCGCGCACAAGGCAATATTGAAAACGTTGATAAATTAAACTTTAAAGAAGAAGATTTAAAATAAATGGAAAAATATATTGGTTTAGATTTAGGTACGATAACTCTAGGAATTGCTTATAGTGATTCTTTAGGAATTATTCATAATTATGAAAATTTCACTTTCGAAAAAGGAAATTATAAGAAAGCTAGAGAGCATTTAGTCGAAGTTACTAAAAAATTAGAAATAAATAAAATTGTAATAGGCTTGCCTTTACAAATTGATAGAGAAGAAGGTGAACGTTGTAAATCCGTTCGAAGATTTGCAAATGATGTATTAAAATTAGATAATTCAATTGAATTCATTTATTTTGATGAATCTTATTCTACTTTTGAAGCTAAAGAAAGATTAATTGCTTCTGGTGCTAATAAAGATGAAATTAAACAAAATATCGATATGATGAGTGCAAATATCATATTAGAAGATTATTTAAGGAGTCAAAATGGCAAAGATATTAAATGATAACGAAATTCAAATTTTTGATGATGAAGGTAATGAATACTTATATAACATCCTTTTTACTTACGAAAATAAAGAAAGAGGTGCAGAATATGTATTCGTATATGATCCAGCTAAACCAAGTGATGTCTACGTTATGAAATATAACGATGAGGGCGAACTTTTTGAAGTGACTGATGAAGAAGAACTTGAAGAAGCTGACGAAGTTTTAGGAGCTTATGAAGAAGATCCTAAAATTAACGACATTAAATAATGGTATTTATGGCAAATTATGATAAAATAATTGAGCAAATAGCGAGGAAAAATATATGGTAAATTCAAAAGATTTGATTTTAACACAAGAAGGTGTAGAAAATTTAAAGAAAGAATATAGACATCTTTTAGATGTTGAACGTCCAGCAGTTATTGAACAACTTCAAAATGCTAGAGCAATGGGCGACCTTTCTGAAAACGCAGATTATGATGCAGCTAGAAATAAACAAGCTGAAATTGAAGGCCGTATTAAAGAAATTGAAGCTATTTTAGCTGATGCAAAAATTATTGCCGATAATAAAAAAGCTAAAGAAGTAAAAGTTTCAAATACAGTTACTTATAAAGATTTATCAACAGGAGAAGTTGATACAGTAAAGATTGTTTCTTCAATTGAATCTGATCCACTTACTGATTTAAATAATAAGAAAATTTCTAATGTTTGTGCTTTAGGCGCTGCTTTAATCGGTCATTTAGTCGGTGATAAAGTCACAGTCAAGGCTGTAAGACCTTACGATATTGAAATTATTGAAATTAAATAATTTTAAAAATAATAAAAAAATGAATATAAAACCTCCTTTGTAGCATTCTTGTATATAAAGGAGGTTTTTTATATGGTAATAAAGGTTATTTTAGGAGCTTTAGTCGTAACAGTTATTGGACTTGTAGTTTTTAAAGCGATTGATCCAAACTTAAATAATGGAGGAAATAACGATTCTTCTTTAATTGATGATGGAATCGAAGAAGAAAATAAAATTTCTGTTGGAATAAGCGGAGAAATTACACGAGCTGGAAATTATGTTTTAGATGAAGGTGCATCAATGGCTGATTTAATCGAAGCTGCTGGTGGAGTTACAACAAATGCAGATGAAAGATGTTATTATTTTGAAGCTATTTTAATTGAAAATGAATCCTATTATATCCCACCTAAATTTGAAGTTGATGATGTTTGTGGAAATAATCCTATCGAGAAGACTAATATTAACACTGCATCTCAAGCTGAATTAATGGATATTACTGGTGTTGGCGCAACAATTAGCCAAAAAATTGTCTCTTATCGAGACGAAAATGGTACTTTTTATACTCTTGAAGCATTAAAAAATGTTTCTGGTATAGGTAATGCAACATTTTCAAAAATGAAAAATGAAATAATTTTAAAGGATTAAAATGATCTTTTTAACCATTTTTCTTTCTTTATTGTCAGCATCATTGATTTATAATCAATCTTTTATTTATGGTTTGTTTTTTTTAATTATAAATATTTTTTTATTAATAAAAGAAAATAATAAAAAATTATGTGTTATTTCTTTTATAAGCTTTGCTCTTTTTATTCTTCTTTTACTAATCAAATCATATTTAATAGATGTAAATTTAAATTATTATGTTGTTATCGAAAGAAAAGAAAGTTATGCGATTATATTTAATGGTTTTAAATCGTTTTATTTGGATTTAGAAAAAAATTCAACATTAGATTCTTTTGATATTATTAAAATATCATCGCCATCATTAAAAGAGTTAAATTTTACTCTTTTAGAATCGGGTTTTGATTTTAAATCTTATTTATTTTCAAAAAGTGTTGATTACCAAATTAATTATGAAAAGATAGAGGAAGTTTTTAACTTTCCTTTATCTTTTTATTTTTTAAAGAAGAATTTTTTAGATACGATTAAAGATCCTTTATATCAAAATTTTTTAAGTGGATTTTTATTTTCTAGTTTGAATTATGATTTAAAAGAAACTTTTTTAATTAAAGATTTACAAATTATTACTTTATTTTCTCAAACTGGTATTTATTTAAATTTTGTTTTATATGGTTTAAAGAAGATTTTTGAATTAAAAATTGATGAAAAAAAGGCTTCGATTTTATCTTTTTTAATTTTTTTACCTTTTTTATTTATAAATATAACACGATTCACCACAATAAAAATCATCAGTTTTTATATTTTTAATTTTATTAATAAAAATTATTTAAACAAAAAATTTAATAGACTTGAAATTATATCGATATTAGGTTCAATTTTTATATTTTTAAGCAGTCGAATAATATATCAAGCGGGTTTTTATATTTCTTTTTTGATTTATTTTTATCTTTATTTAACTTCATCGAAATTTTACGAACTAAAAACTATAGAGAAAAAAATAGCAACACAAATATTGTTAACTTTAATTGTTATACCTTTTAATATATCATTCAATAATTCTTTTAATATTTTATCAATTATTTTTATGATGATATTGTTGCCTTTTAGTAAAGTTATGTTTGTCATTTCGCTTTTAACTTTTTTATTTTTACCTCCAGTTATAATTGAATGGTTAATAAATGTTGTGTATCGAATAATTTATGCTCTAGATTCTTTAAAAATTAATATATTTTTACCATCGTTTAATGAAATAATAATGATTATTTATTTTTTATTTTTAACTTTGTTTTTATATTTTTATGAAGTTAACTATAAAAAAAGATATCAGCAAATTTGTTTTATTTTTTTATTCTTAATGGCTTTATATATTACACCTATTGAGAATTGTTTAACCTATGAAGTTAGTTTTATTAATGTTGGTCAAGGAGATTCCACATTAATTAGAGATAGAAATAAAACATATTTAATCGATACTGGCGGTTTAACATATACTGATTTAGCGACTAATAATTTGATCCCTTTTTTTAAGAAAAATCGTATTTATTCAATTGATGCGGTAATTCTAACTCATTATGATTTTGATCATTATGGTGCTTTAGAATCGTTAAAAGAAAATTTTAGTATAAAAGATATTTATGATTACAATAATTTTAATGAATTTAAAAATAAATACGACTTAAAAATAGAAAATTTAAATAATTATATTGAAACTTGGACAGATGAAAATAATCGTTCTTTGGTTTTGCATCTAGATTTAAATAATGAATATTTTCTTTTTATGGGGGATGCTTCAAAAGATATTGAGAAAAATATAATTGAAGATTATAAAAATTTAAAAGTTGATTATTTAAAGGTTTCACATCATGGTTCATCTTCAGCGACTTCATTAGATTTTTTAAAAAGTATAAGTCCTAAAGAGGCAATAATTTCTGTAGGTAAAAATAACTTTTATGGACATCCAAATAAGGAAGTTTTAAAAAATTTAGAAATATGTAATATAAAGATTAGAAGAACGGATTTAGAAGGAACAATCACATATAAATTTATTTAACTTTATAGTAAAATTGTATGTATGAATTATATTTTATTTGGATCTGAAGAATTTTTAATTAATCAAAGAGTTAAAAAAATCGTTAAATCATTTTTTGATAACGATGAGATTAATATTTTAAAAAGTGATTATTTAGAAGTTGGCATTGATGAATGTAATTCAGCTTTAGAAGAAGTTGGTTTAGGATTTTTTTCAAAAAAAGCAATAATACTTGATAATGCAGATTTTTTATCGATTGATAAAGAGCGTAAAAAAGTCGATTCTTATAAATTAGAAAAACTTTTAGCTAATTTAAATGCTAATGATGAAAATATATTAATGATTTTTATAACTAAGAAAGATAGCTTGTTAAAAAGAAGTGAAGTAGTCAAATTGATTGAAAAAATTGGTAAAATTTATTCATTTCCAATTATTAAAAAAGCTGATTTTTTAACATATATAAAAAAATACTTTGAAATGAATGGTTATGATGTTGATGAAAATGCATTAAAAATTATATCTGAAAATGTTGGGACAGATTTATACTTATTTTCTAATGAAGCAAAAAAGTTAATGCTTTATTCAAAAAATAAAATAATCGATAAAAAAGATGTTGAAGAAATATGTTCAATTAATATTTCTGACAATGTCTTCGAACTTTCAAATGCTATTTTGGCTAGAAATTTTGAAAAAATATTTAAGATTTATAATGATTTAATGACTAGAAATGTTGAACCTATTACATTAATTTCTTTTTTAACTACAAATTTTATTTTTTATGATGAAATTATGTTTTTATCAAATAACGGAAGAAGCAATGAAGAAATCGCTTCTTTATTAAGCGCAAATCCATATAGAGTACAAATTTCTTTAAAAAGTTTAAAAAATTATAATAGTGATAAAATTGCTAAAATACTTAATGATTTATATAGATTAGACAAAGATATAAAACTTGGAAATATCGATAGATTTTTTGCATTTGAAATGTTTTTAACTTCTTTATAAAAAAGGTAAAAAAAATAAGCACCTCTAGGTACTTATTTAATTGAATTTACTAGATTTTGTAATGAACTTTTTTCTCTAGCAGCAGTTTTTGTATGGACAATACCTTTAACAACTGCTCTATCAATAATAGAAACTGCTTTATTTAAAGCTAAAGTAGCTTTTTCAACGTCTTTACTTTCACAAGCAACTCTAACAGCTTTCATTGCGGTTCTTAATTTTGATTTGTAAGAGATATTTCTTAATCTAGCTTTTTCGTTTGTTTTATTTCTTTTAATTTGTGATTTGATATTTGCCATAAATATACCTCAATTAATATTGCTTAAAAATCATACCAAAACTTTTATATAAAATCAACGCAAAATATTTACTTTTTTATCGAAAAAATTGGTAAAATAATTGATGATTTATATAGAAAGGAGATAAAGATGTTAAATAGAAAAAATATTCGAATTTTATTTTTTGGAACTCCTGAAATTAGTGCTTATTTATTAGATAAATTATTAGAAAATAGATATAACATTATTGGTTTGGTTGCTCAAGAAGATAAACCAATAGGAAGAAAAGGGGTAATTGAACCAGTTCCAACTAAAAAAGTGGCATTAAAATATAATATTCCTGTTTTCCAATATAAAAAAGCAAGCGATCATGTTGAAGAAATAAAGGATTTAAATCCAGATTTGATTTTAACTTTAGCATTTGGGCAAATAGTTTCTCATGAGTTATTAATGGTCCCAAAATTTGGCTGTTTAAATTTACATGGGTCAATCTTACCTAAATATAGAGGAGCAGCTCCAATTCAATATTCTTTATTAAATGGTGATAAAGAAACTGGTATTAGCCTGATGGAAATGGTTGATAAAATGGATGCCGGCCGAGTTTTTGCTATTGAAAAAGTTTCTATTTCAAATGATGATAATTTTACAAGTTTAGTTGAAAAATTAAAACTTGCCACATTTGAATGTGTTGAAAAAAACTTAGATGGTTATTTAAATGGGGAATTAAAAGGAATTGAACAAGATGAGAATCTTGTTACTTTTACAAAGAAAATAAAAGAAGAAGATGAAGTCGTTAATTTTAACGAAGATGCTTTAACGATTTTTAATAAAGTAAGAGCTTTATCTTTAACTCCTGGGGCACATTTTGTTTTTAATAATTTAAAATATAAAATTTTAAAATGTGAGGTTATTGTAGATAATTCAAATAGTGAAAATGGTAAAGTAATTTTATATGATAAAAAGAATTTTGCTATTAAATGTGAAAAAAATGCATTAAAAATTATTCAGATTCAAAAACAAGGCAAAAAAATTATGAATTATAATGATTTTTATAATGGAAATTCGAAAGACTTTAAAGTAGGCGATTTAATTAAATAAATGATCAAAATTGAACTGAGTGTACATGATTTAGTAGATTTTATATTAAGAACAGGGAATATTGATTCTCGCGTTTTTAATATATCAACGATGCAGGAAGGAAGTAAAATTCATAGGTCATATCAATCTTTACAAGGTGAAAAATATATACCTGAATATTTTTTAAAATATGATTTTGAATATGGAAAATACTTGTATTCAATAAGTGGAAGATGTGATGGCCTTATTATTGGGGAAAATAATGAAATAACTATTGACGAAATAAAATCTACAAACATTTCTCTTAATGTTTTTTTTAAAGAAAATAAAAAATGGCATTTAGGCCAAGCAGAAGTTTATGCTTTAATGTATTGCTTAAATGAAGATATTTCTAAGATAAATATTAGATTGACCTACATTCCTCAACAAGATGGTTCTATACTTATTAATAACTATAAATATACTAAAAAAAGACTTTTAACAAAAGTTTTTAGTTATTTAGAAAAATATTCTTCTTTTTTGGATTCGCAAAAAGAATTTGAAGAATTAAAAATTGTTTCACTTAAAAATATGGATTTTCCTTTCCCATTTTTTAGAAGTGGCCAAAAAGAAATGATAGATTTAACTTATGAGGCTTTAAAAAATAAAGAAATTTATTTTTTTGAAGCTAGTACAGGAATAGGAAAAACTATTTCTTTATTATTTGGGGCGTTAAAAGGATTACGCGATAATAAATGCAAAAAAATTTTTTATTTAAGCGCTAAAAATAGTGGTTTTGATTCAATTATTAATGCTATAAGATTGATATTTAATAAAGGTGTCCATATAAAATCAATTCAAATTACATCTCGAGAAAAAATATGTATTAATAAAAATCCTAATAAAAGATGTAATCCAGATGATTGTCCTTTTGCTAAAGATTATTATTCAAAATTATATGAAATTATTATATATAGTTTAAAAAAATACGATATTTTTGATAAAAATACCATTTTAGAGATAGCTAATGAATATAAAGTTTGCCCGTTTGAATTATCTCTTGATTTATCAACCAGATGCGATTTTATTATTTGCGATTATAACTATTTATATGATCCAACAGTTTACTTACGTCGTTTTTTTGATGAACAAAATAATACTAATGATAGTTTTATTTTGGTTGATGAAGCACATAATTTAGTCGATAGGTCCAGAAATATGTATTCTGCATCTATTTCAACTTTAGAAATATCTAAATCAATGGAAGAATTAAAGAAATTAAAATCTAAAAAGATATATCATAATTTATTAGAGATTAAAGAAAATATTGAAAAATATGAGTCAAATTTTGAAAATTGTGATATTTTTACTATTGAAAGTATTGATGAAAATTTGATTTCATTAATAAATAAATTTAAAAATAATTATTTATCGTTTAAAAAGAAAGATTATTTAACAAAAACAATAGAAAGCGATGATTTATCTTTGATGTTAAATTCATTTTTAACTATATTAGATTTTTATAATCCAAATAATTTTAAAATAAATGTTTATAAAAATGGCACAGATATTAAAATATCTATAAATTGTTTAGATGCTTCTCCATATATAAAAGAAATTTCTAAAAAACAAATTTCTACAATATTTTTTAGTGCTACTTTATCTCCGATTGAATATTATGAAAAATTAATATTGGGTGAAGATACTTATAAACATTTTTCATGGGAATCTCCGTTTGAGAATGAGAATTTGTTAGTTCTAGTTAAAAATGATATTTCAATTAAATATAAAGACCGTGATTTAACTATGGGAAATGTTCTATATGATATCTATCAATTTATTAAGAATAAAGTTGGTAATTACATAATTTTTTCGCCATCTTTTGAATATTTATCTAAACTTAAAGAATTAGTTTTAAAATCAGCCCTATTTAATAAATATTGTATCTTTTTTCAAGAAAAGAACATGAAACAAGATGAAAAAGATTCATTTTTAAATAACTTTATTGAAAATCCTGTTACAACAACAATTGCTTTTTGTGTTAATGGAGGGAGCTTTTCTGAAGGAATTGATTTGGTCGATTCAAGGTTGATTGGTGTAGTTATTATTGGTGTTGGTTTACCATCAATTTCGTATGAAAATACTCAATTAAGTGATTATTTTAATAACAATGGCTTAAATGGATTTGAATTTACTTTTGTAAATCCTGGAATAAATAAAATTATGCAATCGGTTGGTAGAGTTATAAGAAGCGAAAAAGATAAAGGTATTGCTCTTCTTATCGATAAAAGGTATTCATATAAAAATTATAGATTTTTGTTTCATGATGTTTGGAAAAATTCAAAATTTATTAAGACTTCTGAAGATATTGAGAAAGAAGTTGAATATTTTTATAAATAAAAGTGTATTTTGTGATATATTTATAAACTATGGAATATAAAAAAGAACTTATTAGAAATTTTTCGATTATCGCACATATTGATCATGGCAAATCGACACTTGCCGATCGTATTTTAGAATTGACTGAAACAATTGAAAAGCGTGAGATGAAAGACCAAATTCTTGATTCTATGGATTTAGAAAGAGAAAGAGGAATAACAATTAAGCTTAATGCTGTAACTATTCGATATAATTCTTTAAATGGAAATTCTTATATTTTTAACTTAATAGATACTCCTGGGCATGTTGATTTTACATACGAAGTTTCACGATCATTGGCTGCTTGTGAAGGAGCTGTTTTAGTTATCGATGCTACTCAAGGAATCGAGGCACAAACTTTAGCAAATTTATATTTAGCTGTCGATAATGATTTAACTATCATCCCAGTTATCAATAAGATTGACCTCCCATCTGCAAGAATAGATTTTTGTAGGGAAGAGATTTCTGAACGTATTGGAATTGATGGAGATAGTGCGATACCTGTTAGTGCTAAAACAGGAGAAAATATTCGAGAAATATTGGAACGTATTGTTAGCGATGTTCCGGCTCCTAGTGGAGATAATAATAATCCATTAAAAGCTTTAATTTTTGATAGTTTTTATGATTCATATAGAGGAGTAGTCGTTTTAATTAGAATTAAAGATGGCTGCGTCCATGTGGGCGATGAAATAAAATTGATGAGAACAGGAGTTTCATTTAAAGTTACTGAGTTAGGTATTAGAACTCCGAAAGAAGTCTCAAAAAAAGCTTTATATTGTGGTGAAGTCGGATATTTATGTGCTCAAATTAAAGATATTAAAGATGTCGATGTTGGTGATACAATTACAATTGTAAATAACGAAGCTAAAGAAGCTTTACCTGGATATAGAAAAATAAATCCTATGGTTTATTGTGGAATCTATCCAACCGATTCAAGAAAATATGAAGAATTAAAAGAAGCTTTAGAAAAACTTTGTTTGAGCGACTCTTCATTACGTTTTGAACCTGAAACATCTCAAGCTTTGGGCTTTGGTTTTAGATGTGGCTTTTTGGGTTTGTTACATATGGATGTTATTCAAGAACGTTTAGAAAGAGAATATGGTTTAGATTTAATTTTAACTGCACCGAGTGTAATTTATAAAATTTTTATGACCGATGGAAGTTTAATAGAGCTTGATAATCCTTCTAAAATGCCTGATTTAACGCTTATTAATCATATTGAAGAACCTTATGTTACAGCTTCAATTATGACTCCTGAGGAATACATCGGTCCAATTATGCAACTTTGTCAAGATAAACGAGGCATTTATATCGATCAACAATATTTTGATCAAACAAGAAGAGTTATTGTTTATGAAATACCTTTAAATGAAATAATTTATAATTTTTTCGATAAATTAAAATCATATACAAAAGGTTATGCCTCATTAGATTATGAAATTAGCGAATATAAACAATCAAATTTAGCAAAAATGGATATTTTATTAAACGGCGATGTAATTGATGCTTTATCTTCAATTGTTTATAAACCCGATGCTTATAAAAAGGGGTTGAAATTAGTTTCAAAACTAAAGGAAGTAATTCCTAGGCAGCAATTTGAAGTTCCGGTACAAGCTGCTATAAATGGAAAAGTTATTGCTAGATGCGACATCAAAGCTGTAAGAAAAGATGTTTTAGCTAAATGTTATGGCGGAGATATTTCTAGAAAAAGAAAACTTTTAGAAAAACAAAAAGAAGGCAAAAAAAGAATGAAAATGGTCGGTAGCGTTGAGCTTCCACAAGAAGCATTCATGTCCATACTAAGCGTTGATGATGATAATGATTAATCAGTATATAAAATATCTACCTATATAATATATTAAGGGAGAAAGAATTTCCCAACCCTTGTGTATACAAGAATGCTACGAAGTGGATTTTTTATCCACTTTTTTTGAAATTTAAACACGATCTATTTTTTAGTAGTTTTCTAGTATTTTATCTTTATTATTTTAGTAATTTTATATACAATATTAATAGAGGTTTTTTGTATGGCAAATTATGAATTAGCAATAAAATATAGCAATGATGTTTATGCTACAAAAAAAGAAGTTGCTGATTATATGAGAACTCCAATGGTCGATAGTATTCGGCAAAATATTTTAGATTATCGTTCTCATTTTATGAAAACAACTGAATTAAAACATATTACGGGTGACCTTTATTCAATATGTTTAACACCTGGAATTAATGAAAAAATAAATAATATTGAAAGAAGAATGATGAGATTGTATTCTCAATACATTCGTTTAATTATCAATAAAAGCGATGAAATTTTTCGTAGATTATCTTATAAAGATATTTTAGAGGTTGTTGCTAAAAATTATAATTTAACTTTAGATGAGATATCTTTAAATAGAATTTTGAGTAAAAATATTGAAGCGATTCCGCCAGAATTAATGGTAATTTATCATTATTATTTAGCTTTAGAATACATGAGTAAAAATTATAATGTTGATGTAAGTTCAGAATCTTATAAAACTTATCTAAATATCATTCAAGGTATCGATAATTCGACTTTTAGAAATAGCGAAATTAGTAATATCTTATCAAAAAGTTTAATCAACAAACTATATTTAGGAATTCCAGTTTCTTCAATTGATAAAGCATTAGATTCTTTAAATTTATTCCTTAAAAATAATACTTTCGGAATGTTTGTAAAAGCTGCTTCTGTTTTATACTTTACATATTATGTAAAGCCAATGGAAACATATAGTGAAGATTTAGCTATTTTGCTTTTTAAAAATGTTTTAAGTAATAATGGGCTAGATGAAGTGGCCTCAGCTTTAAATTTCGAGGAACTTTTATCTAATAAAGAGGAACTTGAGAAACATATTTTAGAATCCCAAAAGAATTTAGATTTGACTTATGTTTTGATGTATTTAATTAATAAAACAGATGCCATTTTAGATAAAGCATTTAAATTATTAGGTAATACAAAGGCTAGTGAAATAAGTAAAGAAATGTTTGAAGAAGATGTTAAAGTAACATCTATTATGCCTGATTTGAGCGATTTAGATGAAAAAATTGAAGTTAGAAATACTTCTAATAAATTAAATCATGAAGAAAGTGCTTTAAATTTGAATAAGTCTATCGCAATTCAAACACTCCCAACTGGCTTAAGTGAAGCTGAAGCAAAGACTTTAGAAGAACATTTATTAGAAATGAATCCTAATTTATCCCATGGCCAAGCATATTTTTATGCACGTCATTGTACTATTGGAATGTCATATACAATTTCCCAATACAAAAAAGAAGTAGGATGCGCTTATGAAACTGCAAGAAGTTCGATGGATAAGTTAGTTTATTTAGGCTATTACAAAAAAGAAATTTTAAAGAACAAATTTATTTATATACCTGTTAAGAAAAAATAGTGTATTATTATAAATAAATTTAGGAGAAAAATAGATGATATTAGATTTTCTTTCGGAAAACAATTGGATTATTTTAGTCGCTGTAATTGTTTTAGCTGTTATAATTGGCGGAATTGCATTACTTATTCATAAAATATTAAATAAAAATAAGGTTGATGAAAAGCCAACAGAGGAACAAATTGCTTCTGAGACAATGGATCGTTATTTAGAAGATGTTAATGACGATAAGACTAAAGAAGAATTTAAAAAATACGAAAATGAAAAGGAAAAAGAAAATAAATAGCTTATATATTCATATTCCTTTTTGCTCAAATATATGTCCTTATTGTGATTTTGTTAAATTAATTAAAAATGATTTATTTATAGATCAATATTTAAAAGAATTAAAAAAAGATTTACATAACATAAAAAATGGATATAAAAAATTTAAGAGCATTTATATAGGGGGTGGAACACCCTCTATTTTAAATTGCAAAGATTTAGAAATTATTCTCAGAATTCTTTTTAAATTAAAAAAAATAAACTGTGAATTCACTATTGAATGTAATCCCGAAGATATAAATATCGAAAAATTAAAATTATTAAAAAAATATGGAATTAATAGAATTTCAATTGGAATTCAATCATTTAATGAAAAAATATTGAGAGAAATTAAAAGAGATTATCAAATCGATTATTTTAAATTAATAAAGCTAGTTAAAAAATATATAAAAAATATTAATGTTGATCTAATTTATGGGTTTAATGGACAAACTTTAAACGATTTAGAAAACGATTTAAAAAAATTTACAAAATTAAATATAAATCATTTATCGATTTATTCATTAATCGTTGATAAAAATTCGATTTTTTTTAATCAAGGTTATAAGGAACAAAACGAAGATGATTCAAGGATTTTTTATGATTATATCGTTGATTTTTTAAGAAAAAACGGATTTAAAAGATATGAAGTTTCAAATTTTGCAAAAAAGAAGAAATATTCCAGACATAATTTGAATTATTGGAAAAATGGTCAATATTTAGCTATCGGTATTGGTGCAAGTGGATATGTTGATAATTTCCGCTATAGAATTGCACCTTCTTTTAACGAATATATTAAAGGAAAAAGAATAATAGAAAAAGAAATTTTGACTAAAGATTTAATGAAGGAATATTTTTTCATTACAAATTTACGATTAGAAGATGGTTTTAAAATAAAGGAATTTAATAAAATTTTTAAAACTAATTTTTTAATCGACTATAAAGATATAGTTTCCGAACTATTAAAAGAGGACCTAGTTATGATTAAAAGTGGATATTTTTCATGCACCGATAAAGGTATTGCTGTTTTAGATAGAATTTTATTGAAATTTATGTAAAATTTAGCAGTTTTTACTTGACAGTGCTAATAGTCTTAATTATTATATTATTGGCGCTTGAAATAGTAGAGTGCTAGTAAGAACATGGACCTTAATAGAAAGCAAAAAATACTTAAACTTATTATTGAAGATTTTATTAAATATGCTGAACCTGTTGGTTCTGAATATTTGATTAAAAAATATAAACTTCCTTATTCAAGTGCAACTATCAGAAATGAAATGGCAGAACTTGAAAAAGATGGTTTATTAGAAAAGACCCATACTTCAAGTGGTAGAGTCCCATCAACTAAAGGATATCAATATTATATTGATAATCTTAGATCAAATAAGGTTGACGAGAAGTTTAAAAATGAGATTCAAAGTATTTTTTCTTCATCTAAATCCGTTGAAGAGGTTATTAAAGAAAGTTGTGAAATTTTATCTTCGATGACTAACTTAACGAGTGTCGTATTGGGACCTAGTTCTTCAGAAGAGCGCTTATTGAGCATTCAACTTATCCCGTTGACTAACAATAGTTGTTCAGCAATTTTTGTTACCGATAAAGGATATGTTGAAAGCAAAACGTTTATTTTAAAAGACAATGTTTCAATGAAAGATGTTAAAAATTGTCTTGAAATGCTTGACAAAAGATTAAAAGGTACTCTTGTAAGTGAATTAGTTGAAAAATTAGAATCCTTAAAACCAATTTTTAAAGATTATATTGATGATTACAATTATTTATTCACTTCATTAGTTAAAACTTTTTATGATTTTGCAAAAGCTAGAAGCACAATTTATGGAAAAGAAAATATGCTTGCTCAACCTGAATTTAAAGATGATGCGGAAGAGTTAAAGAAGTTATTTGAACTTTTCTCAAATCCTGATCAATTAAACGATTATATTAAACTCTCGAAAAACGATATTGTTGATGCTTCTGATGTAAATAGCGATTTAAAAGATTTAACAATTATATCTAAAGATATTGAATCAAACGGCAATTCTTTAGGTAAAATTGCAATAATCGGTCCAAAACGTATGGACTATGAAAATGTATTATCTGCTCTTGAATATACCATTAATGAACTTATAAAACATTTAGGTGATGATATTGAAGGCGATGATGATATAGATGGAGGGAATGGAAATGATGGAAGAGCATAAAGAAGGTTGTTGTTGCCACGAACATGAAGAATCATGTAATTGTGGTCATGAACATAACCACGAAGATGAAAATTGTGACTGTGGTCATGAGCACAAACATGAAAATTGTGAATGTGGTTGCAATCATAATCATGAAGAAAAAAATGATTGTGTAGAACAAGAAGAACAACCTATTGCTATGAAAGCTTCTTATAAAAGAAAGCTTGCAAAAAAAGATGAAGAAATTGATAAATTAAAAAACGATGTTGAACACTGGAAAAATGAGTATTACCGTGTTTATGCTGATATGGCAAATCTTAGAAAAGATATTCAAAAAGACCATAGCGAGGCAATCAAATATCGTCTTGAAGGATTTGTTTCGGATTTAATAAGTGTTTTAGATTCATTTGAAATGGCTTTAAAACACGATCCTAAAAGTGAAGAAACTAAAAACTTCTTAATGGGATTTAAGTTTGTTCAATCAAATTTATTAAATATATTATCAAATGAAGGAATTCAAATCATTGAACCAAAAATCAACGACAAGTTTGATGAAAAAACAATGCAAGCCGTTGAAAAAGTTCAAGATGATGGAGAAGAAAATTTAATAAAAGAAGTTATATTAAAAGGTTATAAACTTCATGATCACTTAGTTAGACCAGCAATGGTTAAAGTAAGTGCCCACGAAGTTGAAAATAAAAAAGATGATAACGGCGAAAGCCATCAAGATAAATAAAATTAGGAGGAAAATATTTTATGGCAAAAGAAATTATTTTAGGTATCGATTTAGGTACTACAAACTCAGTTGTTTCTTATTTACAAAGTGATGGAACTGTTAAAGTTATTCCTAATCCAGAAGGAACGATGACAACTCCATCAGTTGTTGGTTTTAAAGCAAATGGTGAAGAAATAGTCGGTAATGCTGCAAAAAGGCAAGCTATTACTAATCCTGATACAGTTTCTTCAATTAAAAGAAAAATGGGAACTGATGAAAAAGTTCATATTAACTGTTTAAATAAAGATTTCACACCACAAGAAATCAGTGCAAAAGTTCTTGCATATATGAAATCATATGCAGAAAAGAATATTGGTCATGAAATTAAAAAAGCAGTTATTACAGTTCCTGCATATTTCAACGATTCACAAAGACAAGCAACAAAAGATGCTGGTACAATTGCTGGCCTTGATGTTGTAAGAATTATTAACGAACCTACAGCTGCTGCTTTAGCTTATGGTTTAGGAAAAGACAAGAGTGAAAAAATTTGTGTATTCGACCTTGGTGGTGGTACACTCGATGTTTCAATCCTTGATATTGGCGATGGTACATTCGAGGTTGTTGCTACTGCAGGTGATAACAAACTTGGTGGTGATGACTGGGATAATGTTGTCGCTGATTGGATTAAAGCACAAATTAAAATTCAATATGGTGTAGATATTAGCGATAATATGGCATTACAAAGATATAAAGATGCTGCTGAAAAAGCTAAAATTGAATTATCTTCTAACTTAGAAACTACTATCTCATTACCATTTATTGGTATGGGTTCTAATGGTCCTATTTCATTTGAAACAACTCTTACAAGAGCAAAATTCCAAGAATTAACAAAACATTTACTCGATAGATGTGTTGCGCCACTTGAAAACGCAATTCGCGATGCTAAATTAACATATAACGATATTGATGAAGTATTATTAATTGGTGGTTCAATTAGAATGCCAGCTGTTCAAGAATTAGTTACAAGAATTACTGGTAAAAAATTAAATCTTTCTGTTAACCCAGATGAAGCTGTCTCTATTGGTGCTGCATATCAAGGCGGTATTTTAAGTGGTGATGTTAAAGATGTTATTCTTCTTGATGTCACACCATTAACTTTAGGTATTGAAACTATGGGTGGTGTTATGACTCCATTAATTCCACGTAATACAACAATTCCTACTACAAAATCACAAATATTCTCTACAGCTGCTGATAATCAACCTGCTGTTGATATTATGGTTTATCAAGGTGAAAGACCAATGGCTCACGATAACAAATTACTTGGTCATTTCGCATTAACTGGTATTAAACCAGCACCAAGAGGAACTCCTCGTATTGAAGTTACATTCAATATTGATGTTAATGGTATTGTTAAAGTCAGTGCTAAAGATTTAGATACTCAAAAAGAACAAGAAATTACAATTTCTGGTTCTAATGGATTATCTAAAGAAGAAATTGACAGAATGGTTAGAGAAGCTGAAGCAAATAAAGAAGCTGATGATAAGAGAAAAGAAGAAGTTGAAATTAAGAATAAAGCTGAATCTTTCATTGCTGAAATTGATAATGCATTAAGAGAAAAAGGTGATTCAATTGATCCAAAGCAAAAAGAAGAAACTCAAAAATTAAGAGACGAATTAAAAACAGCTTTAGATAATAATGACATTAACACTCTTAAAAATAGATTAGATGAACTTGAAAAGGCTGCTGCTTATATGCAACAAGCTCAAGCAAATCCAAATGCACAATCTAATGCTTCAAGTGAACAAACTACAAGCCAAGAAAACTCTTCAAATGAATCAAATGATAATTCATCAAAGAAAGATGATGATGTTATCGATGCAGATTTCACAGATAAATAATAATTAAAGGGAAGTAAAATCTTCCCTTTAGTTATCTTTAAAAAAGGGAGGAGAGATGTATGGCTGCTAGCAAAAGAGATTATTATGAAGTTTTAGGTGTTAATAAAACTGCATCTCAAGATGAAATTAAAAGTGCATATCGTAAATTAGCAAAAAAATATCATCCAGATAATAAAGAAACTGGTAATGCTGAAAAATTCAAGGAAGCTACTGAAGCTTATTCTGTTTTAAGCGATGAATCGAAAAGAAAAACATACGATCAATTTGGTCAAGCGGCTTTCGACCAAGCTAGTGGTGGTCAAAATCCATTCGCTGGTAGTGGCTTTGAAGGATTTAATTTTGGCGGTGGCGATTTTGACGATTTAAACGATATTTTATCAAGAATGTTTGGTGGATTTGGAGGATCTTCTTCAAGAAGAAGTTCAGCTGGTCCAATTAGAGGTGAAGATACATTGATGCGTATTCGTATTAATTTTATGGATGCGGTTAATGGAAAAAAAGTCACTATTCCTGTAAGTTATGATGAAAAATGTAAAGATTGTAATGGAACTGGTGCAAAAAATGGAAGTGAATTTGATAAATGTCCTCACTGTAATGGTAGGGGTCGAGTAATTAGACAAACTCAAACTTTTTTTGGCACTATGCAATCTGAAAGTGTTTGCCCTTATTGTGGCGGCTCAGGCAAATTGATTAAAACTAAATGTCCTACATGCGGAGGAAAAGGCTATAGCCGTGTTAAAAAGGATATTGAAATTAATATTCCTGCCGGTATTCAATCTGGCCAACAAATTAGAGTCGCTGGAAAAGGTGGAAGAGGCGTAAATGGTGGAGATAATGGAGATTTATACATTGAAGTTATTGTAACCGAACATAATTACTTCAAAAGAGATGGAAATAATGTTCATATTACAATTCCGCTTGATTTTATTGATGCAGCACTTGGTACAACAATTACTATTCCAACTGTTTATGGCGAAGTTGATTTAAAAATACCTAGTGGAACTCAACCTGATAGTGTATTCAGACTTAAAGATAAAGGTATTAAGGAATTAAGAGGAAATGGATACGGTGATGAATATGTCCATGTTGAAGTAAAAATTCCAACATATCTCAATAAAGATCAAAAGAAAGCTTTAGAAGAATATAAAAATGCAACTTCTAAAGGCGATTCATTCTTTGATAAATTCATGAAAAATTTCAAAAAATAGTTAAATAAATTTATAATAAAGCTAGTTTTAATGTTAAAAGTTAAAACTAGTTTTTATTTTTTATGGAAAATTATAAATGTATTGGCATATTTTTAGGCGATGCTCTTGGCTCATTATATGAAGATAAGTCGTGTTTAAGAAAAAGCGACATTTATCCTCTTTTTAAAGGTGATTTAAACTCTTTTAGCGATGATTCTATTCTCACTTTAGCAACAATAGATTATTTGCTACATTCGTCTTTAAAAAATGATTATTATTTGTATTTGAAAAAGCGGTATAAACTTTATCCAAATTCTAGATATGGTTTAATGTTTGAGTCTTGGGCTAAATCTAGCAAAAAAGATGGATATTTTTCTAAAGGTAATGGTTCTTTGATGAGAATATCACCTATAGCTTACTTTTATGAAGATTTAAATATGATGAAAAATGAAGTTATAAAAAATGTTTCCACAACTCATAATAGTGAAGAAGCAATTAGCTCATCATTAATTTATATTGAAGTGATGTATTTATTAAAAAATAAATATGATAAAAATTATATAAGTCATTATTTATTTACAAATTATGGCGTAGATATTTCAAAAATTATTTTAAGAAAAGATAGTGTTTTTGCTTTTGATACATTGTTAAATTGTTTATATTTCTTTTTTGGTAATAAAAATTTAAAAGAAATGATTGAAAATATAATTACTTTTAATGGAGATACTGATACAATTTTAGGAATAACTTTATCTATAGGGGAATTTTATTATAAAATAGATAAAGAGTTAATTGACAACCTTTTTAATAAGTTAATAAAAAAGGATAAAACAATATTTAACCTTATTGATGAATTTAATAAATTTTTAAGTAATAAAGAAAGTAGAGAATAAAATGTTGAAATGTAAAAATTGTGGCCAAAAATTAACAAAATTTAATAAAGAATTTTGTCCTTATTGTGGAATAAAAAATCCAATTGAAGATTTTACTGATTCTTCAGATACAACTCAAGCAATTGATAAAATAAGAGAAGAAAAATTGGTATTTGATGAAAAAAGTTATCGTAATTATTCACTTTTTTCAATATTTTTGGGTGTTTTTAGTATTGATTTATTTTATTTAGGATTTAAAACGTTGGCTTTAATGCGTCTATTAATTAATTTTGCTATTTGGCTTGTCTCTTTTTTAACTATCTTTTTAATTAATAATGACTTAATAATTGTTTCAATTTTTGCTCCTTTAGGTGTTTTATATATGCTTTATTTATTTTATGGTCTTTTCAAACTTTTAAAAAGAAAACATATTAAAGACAAAAATGGAGTTTATTTAAAATAATGCAGCGCTATTTTTTAAAAAAAGAAAATAATTATTTATTAACAAATGATGATATTTTTCATATTTTAAAAGTTATGAGAATGAAACTTTTCGATAATTTTGAAATTGTTAATAATGAAGGGGTATTTTTAGTAAAAATTACTTCAATAACACCATTTTTATATGAAATCGTTAAAAAGATTGATGAAAATAACGAAATTAATGGTTATATTCGTTTGTTATATTGTATTCCAAAAGGCGAAAAACTTGATTTAGTTATACAAAAATCGGTTGAATTAGGAGTAAATGAAGTTGTTCTAATTAATTCTTCTCGTTCAATTGCTAAAATCGATAATAAAAATAAAGAAAAAAAATTGGAAAGATTTTCTAAAATAATTAAAGAAGCAAGTGAACAATCAAAAAGAGATAAATTAATGAAACTTGATGAAGTTATTGATTATAAAGATATCGATAAGTTTAAGGCAGATTTATCTTTTATTGCTTTTGAAAATGAATCTAAGAACGATGAAATTAAAATTTTATCATATTTAGATAAAATTAAAGGTAAATGTGTTAACATTTTAATTGGTCCAGAAGGTGGATTTAGCAAAGAAGAAGTTGAATATGCAAAAGAAAATGATTTTATTTTAACTTCGTTAGGTAAAAGAATTTTAAGAAGTGAAACTGCCTGTTTTTCTCTTGTTTCTTTATTAAGTTATTTTATGAATTAAAAATATGAAACTATACGATTATTTATACTTGCAAAGAAATAAAAATTTTTTTAATAATAGTGAAGAATTTATATTTTTTAGGACCTATAAAAGAGTTTTAGAAAATGAACCTTCTTTTTTAGTCTATGCCGATAATGAAGATTTGTTTGATGTTATTAAAGCTAATATTATCATCAAAGGAATAATTAATAAAAATACGATTGAGCAAATAATCGAAGAAGAGTTTTTAAATAAAAACTTTAATACAAACGAAGAAATTATTGAAAACATAAAAGAAAGGTGTTTAGATTTACCATATTTAAAGGTAGAAGATCAAAAAATTTTCATTCCATTTTTTAATCGTTCTACAAATTTAGTTTATTCTAAAAATTATGATGAAATGATGAATGAACCATATTTAGATTTAAGGAAAAAATATACGCCTTTTGTTGTGAATCCTTTTGAAACTTATCAAATAGACTTATTCGATTCACTTTTCACTAAATTTGTAAGAGTAATGGAAGATGAAACTTCAGTAGCTTTTTATCATTATGATTTAAGAACAATATTTATTATTAATAAGCAAGGTTATTTAGATAATTATATTTGTTTATTTGATAAACATTTAAAAAATCCTTCCGAGGATAGAATTATAGATCGAATTAAATTAGTTATTAAGGAGTATTATGATAATAATTTAACAGGTTTTTTATATTCAATGTATGAAAATAACCTAATAAGTTATTATGTTTATAGAAGATTATGCAAATGGAAGAAAATTTAACGTTTTTGATAGAATTTTTAGGATGCAAAGTCAATAGTTATGAGGTCGAATGTATAGCCAATCAACTAGAAAAAAATGGTTATAGACTTTTTGATGAAAAAAAAGATTGTGAACCAACAATAATTATTGTTAATACATGTGCAGTAACTCATACATCGGTAATCAAAGATAAGAAAATGATTCGCCATTATAAAAATAAATATCCAAATTCAATTTTAATTGTTATGGGGTGTTATGCTTCTTTTGATTCTTATTATATTTCATCTACTTTAGGAGCTGATATTGTAATAGGAACGCAAAACAGGAACAAAATAATAGAACTTATTAATAACTATAAATCAACTAAAAAACCACTAATACTTAAAAATAGCAAACAATGGGAATATGAAGAATTAAAATTAGATCATTTTTTATTTAACACAAGAGCTTACGTAAAAATTCAAGATGGATGTAATAATTTTTGCTCTTATTGTTTAATTCCTTATGTTAGAGGAAGATCTAGAAGCAGAAAAAAAGAAGATATTTCTAAAGAAATTTCTCGTCTTATTGCTAATGGTTTTAAAGAAGTAGTTTTAACTGGAATAGATATGTCTTCCTATGGTTTTGATTTATATGATGATTTTAATTTTAGCGATCTTTTAGAATATATTTTAGAAAACAATAAAGATTTATATCGTTTAAGAATCTCTAGTATTGAAGAGAGTAATATTGATGATAAATTCTTATATTTATTAAAGAAATACGATAATATTGCTAATCATCTACATATTCCTTTACAAAGCGGAAGCAAAAAAATCGTTGAAAAAATGAACAGAAAGTATAACCTTCATGAATTTAAAGAAAAAATTAAAAAAATTAGAGATATTAGGCCAGATATCGCTATTTCTACTGATATCATTGTTGGTTTTCCTGGAGAAAATGAAAACGATTTTTTAGAAACATATGAAAATGCAAAAGAAATAAATTTTTCAAAAATACATGTTTTCCCTTTTTCGGCTAGGAAAGGAACGCTAGCTGAAAAAATGAAAGAGCAAGTTGATGGAAATATTAAAAAAGAACGTGTGAATCGATTAATTGATTTATCTACAATATTAGAAAAAGAATATGAAAAAAGATTTATAGGCAAAAAAATGGAATTTTTATTTGAGACTGGTCATAATAATATTTATAAAGGTCATTCATCAAATTTTTTAGAAATAAGTGTAAATTCAAATGAGAATATAAATGGAAAAATCCTTGAATTTATCTACAAAAAGTAATTTTTACACTGTCAAAGAAAATGAGTTGATTTTTTATAAATTTTATTTATAATATTTTTTGCATTTCGGAGGAATATTATTTATGGCAGTACCTGCAAGAAGAACTAGTAAAACCGCAAAAAGAATGAGAAGATCTCATTTTAAATTAAGTGTTAATGGTGTTAGTGTTTGCGCACATTGTGGTGCTATTTGTAAACCACATACAGTTTGCAAAAACTGTGGTTATTATGATGGTAAACAAATTATCAAAGTAAAAGGTTCAAAATAAGGCTCAAAATTGAGTCTTTTTTTATATAAATAATAATTATTTTTTGATAAAATAATTGAGTAATTTTAGGAGAAAATTATGGAATATAATAAATTAATCGATCATACGTTATTAAAAGCTGATGCTACTGAAGAAGAAATTGTTAAACTTTGTAAAGAAGCAAAAGAATACAATTTTATGTCTGTTTGCGTTAATCCTTGTTTTATCGAAGTAGCAAAAAGAGAATTAGAAGGAAGTGACGTTAAAGTTTGCGTGGTTACTGGTTTCCCTTTAGGAGCATCTAGACCTGAAGTCAAGGCTTTTGAAAGCAAAGACGCTGTTGAACATGGCGCTGATGAAATTGATGTTGTTATAAATATTGGTGCGTTAAAAGATCATAAAGATGAATATGTCTTGAATGAATTAAAAATGGTTCGTAATGCAATTCCTCATAATGTTTTAAAAGTTATTATCGAATGTTGTTTATTAAATGAAGAAGAAATTATTAGAGCCTCAAAATTAGTTAAAGAATCAGGCGCTGAATTTGTCAAAACTTCAACAGGTTTCTCAAAATGGGGTGCTAAGTTAGAAGATGTCGCTTTAATGAGAAAAACTGTCGGTGCTGAAATGGGTGTAAAAGCTGCTGGCGGAGTTAAAACTTATGAAGATATGATTAAATTCGTTGAAGCAGGAGCAACACGTATTGGAACTAGTAACGGTGTCGCTTTAATGAAAAAATAATTGTTGAATTTCTGTTTTTATTGATTTTGGTGTATTTTTTTAGTATATTAATTAAGCATGTCAAAGGAGGTGAAGGTAAATGTCAAAAGTCGTAGTTAGAGAAGGTGAAACTTTAGATGAAGCTTTAAGAAGATTCAAAAGACAAGTTAATAAAGCTGGAACCATCCAAGAATGTCGTAGAAGAGAATGCTTTTTAAAAAAATCATTAAAAAGAAAATTAAAGAGCGAAAATGCTAGAAAAAAATATAGATAAAAAGAGTCCTCATTAAATCGAGGATTTTTTTATTAAAAAAAGTGAATATTTTTTTTAAATTTTACCTTCTTGTATATAGAAGGAGAAATTTATTATGAGTTATTTTATTAGACAAATTGGTGAAAAAGACTGTGCAATTACTTCATTAAAGATTTTATTGGCTAATGTTTATAAAAGAAAAGATTTTCTTTTTTACCCTCAAGCGAGTATAGATGAGGCTTTATCTTTAAAAGATGTAATAAAAATTGCAAAAAATGAAGGTGTTATTTTAAGTGCGTATCGTTTAAATAGCAAAAACGACATAAAAGAATTAAAACATAAAAAAGCTTTAATTGTCATAAAAAAGAGAAATTTGCTCCATCTTGTTTATTTAAAGAGCATTAAAAAAAGAGGAGTCATTATTTTAGATCCTAAAATAGGAAAAGTTTATTTAAAATATTCTGATTTTTTTGAAATTCGGAATGGCGAAGTTTTAGAAGCTATAAAGGTAAATGGAAGTAAATTCACATTAAAAAAAGAAAGAATAATTCCACTTTTTAAGGAAATTTTAATGATTTTATTACAAATTTTTACATATTCCTTATTTTTGTGTGGGCTTTATTTTATAAATAGTACGGTAGATTTTTTAGTCCCATTAATTTTATTCATTTCTTTTATTTTCGCTTTATTGATTTTCAATTATTTATTAATAAATTTTATGAAAAAAATCGATACAAATTTATTTAAAGGTATTTATCGTGGCGAAGGAAATTTAAAGGAAAAATATGTAAAAATAACAAAGTTAAAAACTTTAATATTTACTTCGCCATTAGAATTAATTTCTTCTATTCTCTTATTGATTTTTTCATTAGTTATTTTAGGAATTAATAGTTATTTAAGTTTGATAATAGCATTTATAGTTTTATTCATTCAACTATTATTTAAAATTGTTAGTTCATCTTATTTAGACTATAAGAAAAATTATATTGAAAATTGCGAATCAAATTTATTTTTGAGCGAAAATGAAGAAACAGCGATGGAAAATTTTAAAATTCTAAATGAAGAAGTTTATAAATTTTTAACATTAAATAATTTAAAGAAATACATTTTAATTTTAATAATTATCATAGCTTGCTTATTTTTATGTTCTTTTGAAAAAGAAATTTCATTAAATTATCTTTTATTTCATGTTTTTGCTTTATATTATATTTCGACAAATTTTGATAAAGTGTTAGATTTTAATAAAAATTATGAAGAATTAAATTATCTAAAGTCAACTTATTATTATTATTCGAAATCTTATTAAGAATATCTTAGATTTTTGATATAATATTTTGGCTATGGAACTTTATATTAATAACACTTTAGATATTGATTTGATTAATTATGAGCCTATTTTTACTAGATTAGTCAAAAAAACTTTTAAAATTTTATCTTTAAACGACAATATTGTTTGTTCTGTAACTTTTGTTGATGTTGATACAATTCATAAAATAAATAAAGAATATCGAAATATTGATAGACCAACAGATGTAATTTCATTTGCATTTTTAGATGATAAGAATGAAATTATTAAAGGAAATATTCCATTAGATATAGGAGAAATGTATATTTGCTATCAAGTTGCCGATGAAAATAGAAAAAACTATAACAATTCAATCGAAAGAGAGATATGCTTTCTCTTTGTACATGGACTTTTGCATCTTTTAGGTTATGATCACATGAAAAAGGAAGATGAGGAAGTTATGTTTAAATTACAAGATCAAATTTTAGAAGGAGAAGATCTATGGACAAAAAAGAATTAGTAAACGAGGCGATAAAAGCGAGAGAAAATGCATTTGTGCCATATTCTAATTTTAAAGTAGGTGCCGCTATTTTAACAAAAGATGGAAAAGTTTATATTGGTGCAAATATGGAATCCGCTTCTTATGGATTAACTTTATGTGCTGAAAGAAATTGTATTTTTGGCGCTTATGCTCGTGGAGTTAGAAAGGATGATATTGTTGCATTTGCTGTTGTAGCTGATACAAGTGGCCCAGTTTCTCCTTGTGGTGCTTGCCGTCAAATAATTGCTGAATATATTAATAAAGACGTTCCAATTTATTTAGCAAATGTAAAAGGTGATATTGTTGAATATAAATCCACTGGTTTATTGCCTTATTTTTTTGATGGGAGTGAATTATAAAAATGAAAAGCGGATTCGTTACAATTTTGGGGCGCCCAAATGTAGGAAAATCAACATTAATTAATACAATTATTGGAAAGAAGATCTCAATTATTAGTCCTAAAAGTCAAACAACAAGAGATGCAATCCAAGGAATTTATAACGATGAAGATTCACAGATTATTTTTGTTGATACTCCTGGAATTCACAAACCTAAAACTGAACTTGAAAAAGAAATGGACAAAATCGCTTATTATAATGCCAAAAATAATGATTTAGTTTTATTAATGGTTGATGCTTCTAAAAGATTTTCCGATTCTGATCTTTTTATAAGTAAAAATGTTCGCTTTACAACACCGGTTATTATTGTTTTTAGCAAAATTGATTTAACAAATGTTTTATTAATTAATGAATTAAAAGAGAAATACAAAGAATTTTTCCCAAATTCTGAAATGATTGAAATTTCTTCATTAGAAAATTTTAATATCGATTTTTTAATTTCGCGAATTAAATCATATTTGCCAGAAGGGCCTCAATATTATGATATAAATACCATTACTAATCGTGATTTTACTTTTATGGTACAAGAAATAATTAGAGAAAAAACTTTAAAATTGTTAAAAGAAGAAGTTCCTCATTCAATTGCGGTTATTTGTGATGAAATTTCCTTTACTACAGGTAAAAATATATTTGCGAAAATTATTGTTGAAAAAGAATCTCAAAAAGGAATTATTATTGGGAAGAGAGGTTCTATGATTAAAAAAATTGGTATTGAATCTAGAAAAGATATTGAAAAACTACTTGGGTATAATATCAATTTAGAACTTTTGGTTCAAGTAGTAGAAAATTGGAAGAATTCTAGTAGTTTTTTAGCAAAACTCGGATACAAATAAATTTAAATGGAAACCATTAATGGTATTATTACTTCAATAAATGAATATAAAGATAAAGAATTTATTGTTTCAATTTTAACAAAAGATGCTTTATATTCAGCATCTATTACAAGAAATAAAAGAAATGAAAATAATTCTTTAAATATTTTTTCTATGGGTGAATTTGTTCTATATAAAGGCCCTACAAAATATTTTAAAATCAAAAGTTTTTATCCAAAAAAAATATTAACCAATGTTTATGAATCATTTGACAGATTATTAGTTTTAGATTTTTTAAGTGAAATATTAAGTAAAATCGATTATCAGACAATTAATATTTTTAAGCTATTCGAATATTTAAACTTTACTTTGATTAACCTTGATAATTTGTCAATTGATAATAATTTAATTACTCTTTATTTCTTTTACAATCTTTTAATTTTACTAGGTCTTGATCCAACTTATACAAATTTTTATAAGAAAGGAGAAATCGACTTAACAAATATTGATTTAATACAAAAAATTGATAAAAAAACTTTTTTAGCGTTATTCAGATTTTTTTCGAAAATATTACATGATTTTTTAGGTGTTTATCTAAATTCTTACTACAATTTTAAATAGTTTTTTCTTTTATATTTTGTACTCTTATAATACATTGACGTTGTATTTTTTTATGAGTAAAATTCTTTGATTTTTGGAGAAAAAATATGGAAAAAAGTTTTGAAAATATTGTTACACATTTACAAACTACTGGGTATGTATTCCAAGGAAGTCAAATTTATGGCGGTCTTGCAAATACATGGGATTATGGCCCTTTAGGCAGTCAATTAAAAAAGAATTTAAAAGATTTATGGTGGAAAAAATTTGTTCAAGATTCTGATTTAAATGTTGGAATAGATTCTGCTATTTTAATGAATCCTAATGTATGGGTGGCTACAGGACATGTCCAAACTTTTAACGACCCACAAATCGAATGTAAAAAATGTCATTCTAGATATAGAGCTGATCAACTAATCAGTGACCAATTTAAAGATGTGGATGTTGATGGAATGACTTATGATGATTTAAATGACTTTATAAAGTCTAATGATGTTAAATGTCCTTCATGCGGTCAACACGATTTTACTGATATTAAAAAGTTTAATTTAATGTTTAAAACTCATATGGGCGTAACTGAAGATAGTAGTGCTGAAGTTTATTTACGTCCAGAAACAGCTCAAGGTGTTTTTGTAAATTTTAAAAATGTTCAAAGAGTTACTAGAAAAAAATTACCTTTTGGTATCGCTAATACTGGTAAAGCATTTAGAAATGAAATTACCCCTGGAAATTTTACATTTAGAACTAGAGAATTTGAGCAAATGGAACTTGAATTTTTTTGTCAACCAGGTACTGATTTAAAATGGTTTGAATATTGGAAAAAATATTGTATTAATTTTGTCGAAAGTTTAGGAATTAGTGCAGAACATCTTAGATATAGAGATCATGAACCTGAAGAATTAGCTTTTTATTCAAGAGCAACAACTGATATTGAATATTTATTCCCATTTGGATGGGGCGAAGTATGGGGAATTGCTGATAGAACAGATTATGACTTAAAAAGACATCAAGAATTTTCAAAAGAAAGCTTAGAATATTTTGATTCTGATACAAATTCAAAATATATTCCATATTGTATTGAACCTTCTTTAGGTCTTGATAGATTATTTTTAATGGTTGTTTGCGATGCTTATGATGAAGAAAAGCTTGAAAATGGTGAAACTAGAAAAGTTATGCATTTAAATAAAAAAATTGCTCCAATTACTGCAGCAGTTTTACCATTAAGTAAACAATTAAGTGATAAAGCAAAGGAAGTTTTCCATGCTTTAAGAGAAGATTTTAATGTATCTTTTGATGAAACTGGCAGTATTGGAAAAAGATATAGAAGAAATGATGAAATTGGTACTCCATTCTGCATTACTTATGATTTCAATACTCCAGAAACTAATAAAGTTACTGTTAGGGATAGAGATTCCATGTCTCAAGATTTAGTTGATATTAATGATTTAAAGGATTATTTAATTGGAAAACTTAAATAAAAACAACCAAAATAACGATTTATTCGATTCAATTTTAAGTAAAGTTGATATTGTTGATATCATTGGACATTATCTAAATTTAGAGAAAAAAGGTCGCAATTATGTTGCACTTTGCCCATTTCACGATGATAAACAATTAGGAAATTTTTCTGTTTCTCCAGAAAAACAAGTTTTTAAATGTTTTTCATGTAATAAAAGCGGAAATGCAATTGCATTTGTCAAAGAAAAAGAAAGATGTTCTTGGATTGAAGCCGCAAAAAAAGTTTGCGAAATTGCTAACATTGTTGAGCCAGCTTTAGAGAATTATAAAGAAGTTAAGAAAAATCCAAGGGTTGAAAAAACTCTCCAAATTTTAAAAGACATATCAATTTTTTATTCTTTATCACTTTTTCAAAGTGAAGAAGGGAAAGATGCTTTAAATTATCTCCATAATAGAGGTTTAAATGATGATGTAATTCGACATTTTGGTATTGGATACGCTTTAAAAGATGGTTCAAAAGTAATTGAGTTTTTAACGAAAGAAAAGAACTATTCTTTAAAAGAAATCGATGAAACCGGCATTATCGATTTAAAAAATAACATTATTAAGGACAAAAATTATGGACGAATTGCGTTTTTCATAAAAAACAGCAATGACGATGTTTGTGGCTTTAGTTGTAGAATTTTTGGAGATAAAAAATCTGATGCTAAATACGTAAATACCTCTAGTACAATTGTCTTTAATAAATCTAAAATTTTATATAACTATTATGAAGCATTAAATGAAAGTGCGAAAGTTGGTTATGTCTATTTGTTAGAAGGTTTTATGGATGTAATTGCTTGTTATAGAGCAAATATTAAAAGTGCTGTTGGTTTAATGGGAACTTCATTGACTAAAGATCATTTAAAAATGCTTAAAGATTTAAAGTGTGAAGTTAGATTATGTCTAGATTTGGATAAACCAGGACAAAACGCAATATATAAAGCATTTTCTTTATTAGAAAGCTATTCTATTCCATATAAAGTAGTAAGTAATGATGTTGATTTTATCTATAAAGATAGTGATGAAATTATAGATCATTTAGGAAGTGATAAATTAGTTTCTTTTTTATCTAATATCACAGATAAACTGAATTGGTTGGTTAATTATTTTAAAAAGAATTTAGACTTATCTATTTTAGAAAATAAAGAAAAAATGATAAATTTCTTTATTCCTTTATTAAAAAATAATACTGATTCAATTTTAGTTGATTCTTATATTAAAGAATTAGAAAAAGTAACAAATGTCTCTTATAACGTTATAAAAGACATGATTGATAAAGCAAAATTAGAAGTAAAACCACTATCTGATGATGATATTGTTCAAGAAGAAGATATATCTAGCGAATATGATGAAAACATCGAGAATTTAGAATTATCAAAAAAAAGAAAAAAGATTCGTGAATCGAAAATTGTTAAATCTGAACGTTTACTTCTAAGCTATATGTTTAAAAATGAAGAAGCATTTTCAATATTTAAGGAAAAAATTAATTCTTTCTATACACCGGTTTTTAGCGAAATTTATGAACTCGTGAGTAATTATATTAAAGAAAAGAATGATTTTAAATTTAATAAAGAAAAATTAGAAAATATCGTTGAATCATCTTCGATAGATAAAAAAGATAATCTTAAAATTGAAATTGAAAAAATATTTACTTTAAAAAACTATGATTCTTATAGCAAAGGTATTATTGAAGAATTAATAGATAATATTAAATTCGAAAGAAATTTAATAAATATTAAAAAAAGTAATCAAGAATTACTTAAAAATAAAAATGGTGATAGCGATGAATATTTGCTCTCGCTATTATCAAATTCTAAAAATAAAGTAGCAGAAAGAACTGCTTCTGAAAGGGGGACTTATGGCAAAGACAGCAAAAAAATTAGATAAAGAGCAACTTACTAAAGAAGTTGAAAAAATCTTAAAAAATAAGGATGATGTTGATGAAGATTCCGAAGAAGAAGGAATGGAAACGCTTAACCAAATTTTAAAAAGATTTTTAAAAGAAAACGCAGATACAAAAGAAATAGATCAAGATTTCTTTATTGAATCAACTCGTAGATTCGACCTTTCTGATGATGATATTGACAAAATATTTAAATTTTTCGCAAGTAATGGTTATTCATTAGTAAGCGAAGGAAGTAGCGAGGATATTGAATTTGATGAAGATTCCATGAAAGATATGGAAAACATGGATGATTTAGATGATTTCGATGAAGATATTGAAGGTGAAGATGTTGATGGATTAAATATTGATGTCGACAATCTTGATTCATTTGTTTTAAATGACGTTAAAGTTAATGATAGTGTTAAATTATATTTAAAAGAAATTGGCCGTGTTAAATTATTAAAAGCTGAAGATGAAAAAGAATTAGCAGTTCGTATTTTAAAAGGCGATCAAAAAGCTAAAAACGAATTAATTAATGCTAATTTACGTTTAGTTGTTTCAATTGCAAAACATTATTTAGGTAGAGGAATGCCTCTTTTAGATTTAATTGAAGAAGGTAATATGGGCTTAATGAAAGCCGTTGATAAATTCGATTATACTAAAGGTTTTAAATTTTCTACTTATGCAACTTGGTGGATTCGTCAGGCAATTACAAGAGCTATTGCAGATCAAGCAAGAACAATAAGAATCCCTGTCCATATGGTTGAAACCATTAATAAAATTACAAGAGTACAAAGACAACTTACTCAAGAATTAGGAAGAGAACCTACTCCTGAAGAAATTTCTTCAAAAATGGATGGCGCGATGACTCCTGATAGAATTCGTGAAATTCAAAGAATTGCTCTTGAACCTGTTTCTTTAGAATCTCCAATTGGTGAAGAAGATGATTCACATTTAGGTGATTTTGTCGAAGATAAAGAAAGTCTTTCTCCAACAGAATTTACTTCTAAAACTATGTTAAGAGAAGCTTTATACGATGTAATGAGCAATTTAACAGAAAGAGAAGAAAGAGTATTAAAATTACGTTATGGACTTGATGATAATAAACCAAGAACATTAGAAGAAGTTGGTAAAGAATTTGGCGTTACCAGAGAAAGAATTCGTCAAATTGAAGCAAAAGCCATTAAAAAATTAAAGCACCCTACAAAGCAAAAGAAATTAGATGATTTTTCTGTAAATTAATATAAAAAGGTTATTTATTATGGAAAAACAAATTGATACTTTAATAGAAAATATATTAGTTAAAGATAGTTTGGATTCTAATACTATATCTTCAATTTTATCTTCTTTGAACGATTTAATTTCTGATGATAAAGATGAAAAAATTATTGATAAAGATGATTTTTATGATTGTTTGGATGATTTTTCATTAAAAGAATCAACTATTAAAAAAATTAAAGATATTTTAACTAAAAACGATTTTAAGATTATAAATCATGAAGATGTTCCAGTTAAAGATATCGAAGATGTTTTTGATGATAACGAAGATAATTTAAATCTTGAAGATGATTCGAGTGATGTTCAAACTTTTTCTTCTAAAGAAAAAACAAATGATGATATTCAACAATATTTTAAAAATATTGGAAACAAAAGATTATTGACATCAAAAGAAGAAATAGAAATCGGAAAAAGAATAAAAGATGGGGATGAAAATGCAAAAAAAGAGTTAGTCGAAGCAAATACCCGTTTAGTCGTTTCTATTGCAAAAAAATATATAAATAGAGGAGTTCCACTTCAAGATTTAATTCAAGAAGGAAATTTAGGTTTAATTCGTGCTGTTGAAAAGTTCGATTATAGAATGGGTCATAAATTTTCAACTTATGCAACTTGGTGGATAAGACAAGCCATAACAAAAGCGATTGCTGATCAAGCAAGAAATATTAGAATTCCAACTCATGTAATTGATGTTTTAAATAAAATTTCGTGGGCAAAAAATGAATTTTTACAAGAAAAAGGTTACGAACCATCAGCTGAAGAAATATATTTAAAATTAAATAAAACTATTCCAAGAGAAAAAATCGATGCTGCTTTACTTTTAGGAAAAGATACAATTTCTTTAGAAAGTAATGTTGGTGATAATCAAGATTCCGAATTGGGTGATTTTATTGAAGATAAAAATGATGATTCCCCGAAAGATTTTACTTCAAAAAACGATTTAAATCTTTTATTGAAAGATGCTTTATGTACTCTCGATGATCGTGAAAAAGAAGTTATAAAACTTCGTTATGGATTAGATGATGGAGAGGAACATACCTTAGCTGAGATTGGTAAAAAATATAATATTTCTAGAGAAAGAGTTCGCCAAATTGAAACTAAAGCACTTTTTAAATTAAAAAAAAGTTTAAATGAGAAAAAGATTTATGATAGCGAAGAGAATTGAAGAAATTGCTAATATTATCGATTTGAATAATAAAGGTGTGTTTGATATTGGAAGCGATCACGGCTATCTTTTGATACTTTTAAGAAATAAAAATACATCAATTAAATTAAAAGGTGTTGAAAATAAAGTTGGGCCTTTTAAACATTTAAAAGACAATGTATCATCTTTAAATATTGATGTGAGTTTATCTGATGGAATAGATGATTTAAACGATGAATATTCTTGCATTGTTCTTGCTGGAATGGGATATAAAAATATTGTTGAAATTATATCAAGACATTTGGATAAATTAAAATATATTGATCAAATCGTCATTGATTCACACACGAATATTGATTTATGCAGAGAATTTTTCATTAATTTAAATTTTTATATTGATGATGAAATAATTTTAAAAGAAAATGGTATTTATTATGAAATTATTTCTTTTAAAAAAGGAAATAAAAAATATAGTGAAAAAGAAATTCATTATGGGCCAATCTTATTAAAAGAAAAAAATATTGTTTTTAAAGAAAAATATTTTGAAAGAAATAAAAAAATTGATGAAATAATGTCTAAAATAGGTGATAAAAATTCGAATAAATACATTTCTTTAATTGAAGAAAAAAGAATGAATGACGAGGTAATTTCATGAATACAAAAATATTATTAAAAAAATTATCTAAAAATTTTCCAAAAAGTATAGCGAAAAAATATCATGATTTTGTTGGCTTGCAATATGGAAAATTAAAAAATGAAACAAATACAATTTTGCTTTGCTTAGATTTTGATAGAATTGCTTTTAATGAAGCTAAAAAGATAATTGATTTTAATGATATCGATTTAATTATTACTCATCATCCATTTATTTATGGGACTTTTAAAAAAGTGTTAAAAAGTGATGAAGTAAAAGGTAAACTTGTTTTAGATTTAGATAAATATAACGTCCCTATTTATTCTTATCATACAAATTTTGATGAAGGAGATGATGGAATGAATGATGCCTTAGCTAGAGAATTAAATTTAAAAAATATTAAAAAATTAGATTCGATCCCTATGGCTAGAGGTGGTGAATTAGAGAAAGAAATGGATATTATTGCCTTTTCTAAATACGCTAAAGAAAAATTAAATGTTAGTTATGGAGAACTTTTAAATTTTGGAAAAAAGAATATAAAAAGCGTTGCTATAATTGGCGGTGGTGGTTGGCATTATTATTTAGATGCTAAAAAAGAAAATTATGATATTTTTATAAGTGGTGATATACCTCATCATGGTAGAAGGGGTGTCGTTTTAAATGAATATAATTATTTAAATTTACCTCATGAAATTGAAAGAATATATATGAAACAAATGAAAAAGGTTCTTTTAAATATAGATAAAAATTTAAATATTATTATTATCAATCATGAAGAATTACCAATTCTTATTTAATATTTCTATAAAATTATTTACTTTTTCTTTGCTTGTTGAAGTTGCTGATAAAACGGCAACTTTTTTTATATTTTTATCGAATTCAAGCATTTTTAATTCTTCAATAGTAGATATTAAATAAGATTTTTTATTTAATTTTTTTACAAAATTATAAAGCTCATTTGCGTTTGAACTATTTTTATCACCAATTATTAAAAATACGTCATAATTATCGATATTTTTATAAATTTGTTCGAACCTTAATTTTAACGAAGGACAAAAATTATCTACGAACAAAAATTTATCTTTAAATGGTAATTTAAAAATAATTTCTTTTAATGGTAATAATGACAATGTGGATTGATTAATTACTATTGAATCGTGATTTTCAAAACTAAATTTTGATAAATCATCATTTTTATCTATTATAAATAATTTTCGATAATTTTTTATGTAAGTCAATGAAGAAATACATTCAATGTGATTTTTCTTGCCGTAATAATAAATATTATAATTTTCAAAATGCTTATTTGATAAACTTGAATTAATTTTTGCAATTATTGGACAAGTTGCATCGATATAATGAATTTTATTTTGCTTAAAACATTCATCTATTTTTTCATCGTGTCCATGTGCTGAAAAAATAAAAATTGTATCTTTAATATCGTAATTTGAAATAGCACATAAAATATCGTTTTTATTTGGTATTATGTTTAATATATCGATTTGATTTTCTTTCAATAAATCATTTGTTTCTTTATTGTGTATTAATTCGCCTAAAATAACGATTTTTTTATTTTTAAAATTTTCTTTGGCATCTAAAGCAATAGAAATAGATCTTTCAACGCCATTACAAAATCCAATTGGTTTTAAAATTTCAGTTTTCATGCTGAAATTTTATCATTTTTGATGAAGATTTATTAGCAATAAGATAGAATATTGCTTATGAAATTCGAATCTTTTAATTTAAAACCTGAAATTATTAAAGCTCTTCATGCTTTAGGTTATGAAGATGCAACAAATATTCAAGATATTGCTATTCCAAAAATTTTAAAAAGAGAAAATGTAATTGTTAAAAGCGAAACAGGAAGTGGAAAAACTCACTCTTTTTTGATTCCTATTTTAAATAATTTAACTTTTGAAAAAGGAATTGAAGCATTAATTATTGTTCCTACAAATGAACTTGCGATTCAAACTTATGATTTTTTTAAGGAATTTAAAGATTATTTCCCATCTTTAGCAATAAAATTAATTATTAATGGAGTTGGTTTAAAAAAAGGCGAGCAACAATTAAAAACAAATTCTCAAATTATTATTGCTACGCCTACAAGACTTTCTTATATTTTAGAAGATAAATCGATTAATTTAGAAAATTGTAAAACTTTAGTTCTCGATGAAGCTGATATGCTTGCTGAAACTGGATTTTTTAGTGATATCGAAAAAGTTTTTAATAAATTAAACCAACCACAAGTAGTTGTTTTAAGCGCAACGATTTCTCAATCTGTTCGTGATTTTTTAAAGAAAAATTTACCAAACGATTTGATTATTGAGGATAACACCAATTCTTTAAAAAACAAAATAACACATTATTTTATAAATACAAAACATATTGATTTGCTAGAATCTATCGATATTTTTTTAAAAAATGTTAATCCTTATCTTTTATTTATTTTTGCTAATACAAAAAAAGAAGTTAATGATATTTATTTATTTTTGAAGAAAAACAAATACAAGGTTGGAACGATTTCTGGGGAACTTAGTTTAAGAGAAAGAAAAGCGATGTTAAGAAGAGCTAATAATAACGATTTTCAAATTTTAGTTTGCTCTGATCTTGCTGCTAGAGGAATTGATGTTAATGATGTTAGTGATGTTTTAAGTGTGAATATACCTAATAATATTGAATATTATTTTCATCGTGCTGGAAGAACTGCTAGAAATGGAAAAGAAGGCAATTCTTATGTTTTCTATAATCACGATTCCGTTGATAAAATTAATCAATTAATTAATTTAGGTATCGAACCTAAATACTTAAAAATTACTAATAAAGAACTAGCTATCGACCAAAAACCTGAAACTGGTAAGAAAAAAATATACGTTAATACGGAATTAGAAAAAGAAATTAATAAAGCGACCGCGCGCATTAAAACTAAGAATGTTAAACCTAATTATAAGAAAAAGGTACGTGTTGAAGCAGAAAAAGTAAAAAGAAAATATAAAAGAAAAATGATAAAAAAAGAAATTAGAAAAGAATTAGATAAAAAATTTAGAAGTGAAGGTAGAAAAAATGGAAGATAAAATTTTACTTGGTTCACATGTAAGCATGTCTGGACCTGATTATTTTTTAGGGAGTGTAAAAGAAGCTCTTTCTTATGGTGAAAATGTTTTAATGTTTTATACTGGAGCACCTCAAAATAATAAAAGAACTCCTACAGAAAAATGCAAGATTGAAGAAGGGCTAAAATTAGCTAAAGAAAATAATATGGAACTTGATAAATTTGTTTGTCACGCTCCATATATGATAAATTTAGGCAATCCAGATGAAGAAAAATTTAAATTTTCAAAAGATTTTTTAAAATCAGAGATTTTACGTTGCGCTGATTTTAAATGTCGCTATCTTGTTTTACATCCAGGTTTACATGTTCATGCAGGTGAAGAAGTTGGGCTTAATAATATAATTCGTGGTTTAAATGAAGTTTTAGAAGAAGTAAAAGATATTGATGTAATAATTTGTCTAGAAACTATGGCAGGAAAAGGGACTGAATTAGGAACAAGTTTTGAACAAATTAAAAAAATTATCGATGGAGTTAAATATAACGATAAAATTGCAGTTTGTTTAGATACTTGTCATATAAATGATGCTGGCTATATTGTTGATGATATAGATGCTGTTTTAAATAAATTTGATTTTATAATTGGCCTGGATAAATTAAAAGTAATTCATTTAAATGATTCTAAAAATCCTTTAGGAGCTCATAAAGATCGCCATGAAAATATTGGCTTTGGCGAAATAGGATTTGATTCACTTATTAAATATGTTTATGATTCACGTTTAAAAAATGTACCTAAAATTTTAGAAACGCCTTATGTTGAAAATAATCCACCATATAAAGAAGAAATTGAAATGATAAAAAAGAAGGAATTTAATCCTTCTTTAAAAGAAATTATTTGTTCAAAATAGATAATTTATTTATTTCTTTAATTAATTCATCATATAAATAATTTTCTTCGACTGTTTTTATAATTTTTTTATTCTTAAAAATAATAAATTTTTTATTAGCGCCGGCTATTCCTATATCGGCGTTTTTACTTTCTCCAATTCCATTTACTATGCAACCCATTATAGCAATTTTTATATTTATATTATTGTTTTCAAGGTATTTTGTTATATTTTGGGCAATTTCTTTTAGGTTATCAACTTCGCATCTTCCACACGTTGGGCAAGAGATGATTGTTGGATAATTTGGATAAAGGTTTAAATCGTGAAGTATTCTTTTAGCCGTAATAACTTCTAAAAGTGGGTCTTTTGTTAAGGAAACACGAATTGTATTTCCAATTCCGTCCATTAATAATTTTGAAAGTCCTATTGTTGAACGAATAATTCCAATATCATCAAATCCGCTCTCAGTAACACCTATATGAAGTGGATATTTAGTTTTTTTAGCTAATTTTTCATATATTTTAATTGTTTTTAATGGAGAAGAAGATTTAACGCTTATTACAATGTTATAAAATTTATAACTTTCAAAAAAAGAAACGCTTTTTAAAGCTAAATCAACAAGACCTTTTATTGAAGTAATATTTTTCCCTTCGGGAGTTGTTGAACCTTCATTTAAACCAATTCTAATCGCAACATTATGTTTTTTTGCTTTTTCTATTATTGAAATTAATTTATTTTTTGGTGTATTTATTGGATTAATACGTATTTTATCAATTCCATTTTCGATGGCTAAAAGAGCTAATTCATCGCTAAAATGAATATCTCCAACTAAAGGTATTGATGTTTTTTCTTTAATTTTTTTAATGGCGATAGCGTCTTCCTTATCTAAAATCGAAACTCGCATTAATGCAGCGCCTGCTTTTGCACATGCATTTATCTCTTTTATTACTTCATCAATATTTGAAGTTTTCACATCACACATTGATTGAATTAAAACAGTATTGTTTCCGCCAAGACTTAGATTACCGATTTTTACAGGTTTTGTTTTCTCTCTTAATTTCATATCTACGATTATACTTAAAAAAGAGTAAATATTGTAGAAAAAAGACAACTTTTGTGTTATTATATTTTGACTTTAAAAAGTGAGGTGATTTTTTTATGCGCGATAACATTATTTTAAAATGTACAGTCTGTGGTGAAGAACAATATATTACAAGCAAAAATAAGAAAAACAATCCAGATAGAATTGAAAAAAATAAATATTGTCCACATTGCCGTAAAGTTACTGTTTTCAAAGAAAAGAAATAGTAATTTTATCTAAAATATGGTTAAAATTTTTAGATTTGATAGCGAATATGATGACGAATTTTGCTCGAATAGTTATGTTATTGGAGAAAAAGGAGGTCCATTTATCTTAGTTGATATTGGTTCGACAAGTGATCGTATTCTAAATTATGTAAAAGAAAATCATACAAGTTGTTTAGGCGTTTTATTAACACATGGACATTTTGATCATTTTAGAGGTTTAGATAAATTTCTAAAACATTACAATTGCACTGTATTTATTGATAAAGACGAAGAAGAAAAATTGCATAATGCTCGATTAAATTGTTCGAAAATGAATGGAGAAGACTTGAATATTGATTTAAATAATATTTATTTATTAGATGATGAAGATGAAATTAATTTCATAAATAAATATTATATAAAAGTGATTGAAACCCCATTTCATACAAATGGAAGCGTTTGTTATTTATTAAAAAGTGAAAATGCTTTATTTAGTGGGGATACACTTTTTAAAGGCAGTATTGGTCGAAGTGATTTGCCTACAAGTTCAAACCGTTCTATAAAAGATAGTTTAAAAAAACTTACTAAATTAGATCCAAATTTAACTGTTTATCCAGGGCATGGAGAAATAACAACCTTAAAAAAGGAGTTAGAGACAAATATTTATTTGAAGGAGATTGAAAATGATTAATGTTACTGAATTAAGACCAGGAAATTATTTTGAAGATGGTGGCAATATTTATCTTGTTTTAGATATTTTATTAAATAAAACAGCGATGAGAAAAATGGTTGCTAAAGTTAAAGTTAAAAACTTAAGAACTGGAGCAATTACTGAAATGTCTGCTAATAGTGGTTACCAAGTCGAACCTATTAGATTAGATAAGAAAAAGATGGCTTATTTATATGATAGTGGAGATTTTTTAGTATTTATGGATCAAAATACATATGAACAAGTCGAAATTGCAAAATCAAGATTACAATGGGAAATGAAATTCTTAAAAGAAAATCTTGAAGTTGAACTCGTTACATATAATGATGAAATTTTAGGTATTAATCTTCCTTCAAAAGTTGCTTTAAAAATCGTTCATACTGAACCAGCTGTAAAAGGTGATTCAGTAAATAAAGCTTTAAAAGAAGCAACACTTGAAACTGGATTAGTAGTTAAAGTCCCATTATTTATTTCACAAGATGAAGAAGTTTTAGTAAGAACCGATACTGGTGATTACGATGGACGTGCTTAGTTTATAAAGGGAAAAGATATGACAATTGAAGTTTGGCAATTTGTACTTTATTTAATTTTAGCTTTAATTGTTGGATTAGTTGCTGGCTTTTTTGCTACAAGAGCTTTTATTAAAAAACAAATGGAAAAAAACCCACCAATTAACGAAAAAATGATCCGTGCTATGTTTATGCAAATGGGTAGAAAACCAAGCGAAGCTCAAATTAAAGCTGTTATGAACAGCATGAAAAATCAAAAATAAATTATTTTATAACTTAGTTATTTAATAAAAATGAGAAAGAAAAGTTAACTCTTTCTCATTTTTTAAAATATAAAAAAACTCCGAATTTAATCAGAGTTTTTATTTTTTCCAATATTATCAATCCATTTAACTTTGGACTCAGTTTTATTTATTAATCTTTTTATATTTTCGCGGTGTTTATATATTAATAAAATATTTCCTAAAGTTGCAATGATTGGGTAAAAAATTGATATTGGACCACTTATTGAAAAATACATTAAGTAATTACTAATTTGATGATTATATCCTGCTAATAAATAAATTAAATACACTATCCAAGTAAAAATCATAAAAGAAGAAGACATTATCATTGAAGAAAGTGAAACATATTTACTAGTTTTTAATGATATAAAGAAAATAACTATAAAAATTGGAATAGCAAGATAAGTAGTTGCAAACATTAATCCAACAACTGTAGAAACGATTTTTCCGCCCTTAAATTTAATAAAACAACTATAAGAATGGCCAATAAAACAAAATAAAGGGACCAAATAGTAACATAAATCAGTTAATGAATTACCAAAACCATACCAGTTATATACTAAATTATTACCATTCATTAAGTTTATAAAAGGTTCATAATATTTTGTTAAATACCAAATTATAGTCATTGGAATAACAACTTTTAAAGCATCTAAGAATATAGTTAAAGCACCGGCGAAATGTGAAATAACTCTTCCAACATTCGTTCCTCCAGGATTTTTAGAGCCATATTCACGTGGGTCTTTGTGATATATTTTTCCAATAATTACACTATTAGGGATTGAACCAAATAAATAGCCAACTATACAACATGTAATAATAATTAAAATACGATACAAAATAATCATAAACATTATTCTAATAGAAAACTAACTTTATTTCTATCTTCATTTATAATAAATTTAAAAAAATACGATAATTCTCGAATTTTTTTCTATCTTAATTGCTTGATAAATAAAATAAAAATTTAGTGAAAAAAACTTCGATTTTTGATATAATTTAAAGGAAATTTTATGGAAAATAATAAAGAATATAACGCTAGTAGCATAGAAGTTTTAGAAGGCCTTGAAGCTGTAAGAAAAAGGCCAGGCATGTATATAGGAAGTACCGATACTTATGGTCTTCATCATTTAGTATGGGAAATTTTAAATAATTCTGTTGATGAAGCTATTAATGGATATGGAAATAAGATTTATTTAATTATTCATAAAGATGGTACAATCACTATTTCAGACGAAGGTAGAGGAATTCCTTGTGATATTCATAAAAAAACTGGTATTCCTGCAATACAACTTATTTTAACAACTCTTCATAGTGGTGGAAAATTTAATGAAAATTCATATAAAACTAGTGGTGGACTTCATGGCGTTGGAAGTAGTGTTACTAATGCTTTGTGTTCGTATATGGATGTTGTTGTTCAAAGAGATGGTAATATTTATGAAATTTCTTTTGAAAATGGCGGAAAATTAAAAAAACCATTAACTATTATCGGAAAAACAAATCGTCATGGAACATCAACGACCTTTAAACCTGATAAATCGATTTTTAAAACTACCGAATTTAGTTTTGAAAGAATTTATAATTATCTTCAAGAATCAGCCTTTTTACTTAAAAATGTACATTTTTATTTAATTGATGAAAGAGATAATAAAAAGGTTGAATTTTATTATCAAAATGGTATTAAGGATTATATTCATGAAATTGAGGCTGATAAAAAGCCTTTAGGATCAGCTCTTTATTTTGAAGATAAAATCGATGAAATACAAGTCGAAGTTGCTTTTGAGTATTTTTATGATGATTATGGTGAAAATATTAAAAGTTATGTAAATAATATTAGAACTATTGATGGCGGAAGTCATGAAATAGGTTTTAAACTTGGAATTACACGTGCTGTTAATGATTATATAGAAACTAATGGTTTAGCTAAAAGCAAACAAAAACTTGAAGGAAGCGATATTAGAGAAGGATTAACAGCAATAATTTCTTTAAGAATTCCTGAGTCAATTCTTCAATTTGAAGGGCAAACAAAGACTAAATTAGGAACTCCTCAAGCTCAAACTGTTGTTAATAATTTTATTTATCAAAATTTCACCTATTATTTAAATGAAAATAAAGAATTTGCAATTAATTTAGTTAAAAAATGTATTGATTCACAAACTGCTCGTTTAGCCGCAAGAAAAGCGAAAGAAGAAGCTAGAAATAAGAAAAAAAGCAGTAAAGAACAAATTATTTTGAGTGATAAATTAACTCCTGCTCAATCAAAAGATTATAAACAAAATGAACTTTTTATTGTTGAAGGTGATTCGGCTGGAGGAACCGCAAAAAAAGGCAGAGATCCAAGATATCAAGCAATATTACCTTTAAGGGGTAAACCAAAAAATACTGACGGATTAGCTGTTTCTAAGATTATGGAAAACCAAGAATTTGCGACAATTGTTAATACAATTGGTGCAGGTATCGGCAATGATTTTGATATTGATGATATTAAATATGACAAGATTATAATTATGACCGATGCTGATACTGATGGTGCTCATATTCAAACATTACTATTAACATTCTTTTATAATTATATGAAACCTTTAATTACAGAGGGTCATGTTTTTGTTGCTGTCCCACCTCTTTATAGAGTATTTAAGAGTGAAAAAGGAAAAACAATTGAAAAATATTGTTATGATGAAACTGATTTAGATAAAGCAAAACAAGAAATAGGAAAAGGTTACTCGGTTTCGAGATTTAAAGGTTTAGGTGAAATGAGTGATAAACAACTTAAATATACAACTATGGATAAAGAACATCGTTTGTTAATGAAAGTTTCAATTCATGATCCAGTCATTTGCGAAAAGAAAATTACTGTTTTAATGGGTGATGATGCTGAAAAAAGAAGAAAATGGCTCGAAGAATACGTTGATTTTAATGAAAACGATAATTTTATAAAGGAACTTAAATAATGGCTACAAAAAAGAAAGAAACTCCACAAATTATTGAAAATATAGTATCTCAAGCTCTCGATGATTTGATGAGTGATCGTTTTGCTATTTATGCAAAATATGTCATTCAAGATAGAGCAATTCCAGATGCAAGAGATGGCTTAAAACCGGTTCAAAGAAGAATTATTTATTCGATGTTTACGAATAATAATACTTTTGACAAGCCTACAAGAAAATGTGCAAAAATTGTCGGAGATGTTATGGGTAGATTTCACCCTCATGGTGATTCATCTATTTATGATGCTTTAACAAGAATGTCCCAAACTTGGAAGATGAGCCAAATTTTAGTTGATTTCCAAGGAAATAATGGTTCGATTGACGGAGACCCAGCTGCTGCATATCGTTATACTGAAGCAAGATTATCGAAATATTCGATGCTTTTAGTTAAAAATATTGAGAAAGATACAGTTGATTTTACACTTAATTTTAGTGATGAAGAGTTGGAGCCAACTGTTTTGCCTAGTTATGTTCCAAATTTATTTATAAACGGAAGCAAAGGCATTGCTGTAGGTTTAGCAACCGAAATTCCTCCACATAATTTAGGTGAAATTTGTAATGCTGTTATTGAAAGACTTAATAATCCTGAATGCACATTAGATGATTTATTAGTTCATTTAAAAGGACCAGATTTTCCTACTGGCGGAATAATTTATGATAATGGTGGTGTTCGTCAAATGTATGAAACTGGTAGAGGAAAATTTGAAATCGGGTCTAAATTAGAGATTAAAACTTTATCGGATTCAACTCAAATCATTATTAGCGAAATTCCTTATGGAATTGAAAAGCAAGAATTAGTTCATTCTATTGATGAAATACGTCGTGATAGAGAAGTTAATGGTATTACCGATGTAAAAGACTTATCTAGTGGAGATGATATTAATATCGTTATTGAATTAAAAAAAGATATCGATCCAAAAATAGTTGTTCAATATCTTTATAAGAAAACCAATCTTAGAATTACTTATAATGCAAATATTGTTGCGATCTGTAATAATCATCCTAAAACATTATCATTAATCGATTATTTAGATATTTATATCGAACATTTAATAACAGTTAATAAAAAAGCTCTTTCTTTTGATTTAGCAAAAGCTAGAAAGAGATTGAATATTGTTTATGGATTAATTAAAGCTATTTCGATTATAGATGAAATCATTGCTTTGATTAGAAATAGCGTTAATAAAGATGATGCAAAAAATAAACTTATTGAAAAATATAGTTTCAATGAAGATCAAGCTGAAGCTATTTTAAATATTCGTCTTTATAAATTATCACATACTGATGTACAAGTATATTTAGACGAGAAGAAAGATTTAGAAAAAACAATTTCTACAATCGCTTCTTTATTATCTTCAAAAGAAAAATTAACGAAATATATTAGTGATGATTTAAAAAACATTATTGAAAATTATAATTCGGAAAGAAGAAGTGAAATTTCTGATAAAGTTGAAAATATTAATATCAATAAACGTGATTTAATTGCAAAAGAAGATTTTTATGTTGTTGTTACTAAAGATGGATATATTAAAAGATCTTCTATTAAATCCTATAAAGCTTGCGAAGGACAACTTCCTGGTATAAAAGATGGCGATTCTATTGTTTTAGCTAAATTAATTTCGTCTTTAGATTATATTTTGGCTTTTACGAATTTGGGTAATTATTTATTTATTCCTGCTCATGAAATATTTGAAAATAAATGGAAAGATGAAGGAAAACACATCAATTACATGATAAATTTACCTTTAAGCGAATATATTATTAAAACGATTATTGTCAGTGATTTTAATATTGATTGTTCGATTGCTTTAATTAGTAGGAATGGTCAAATTAAAAAGACAAAATTAAGTGAATTTTATGCTCAAAGATATTCTAAGCCTATTCAATGCATGAAATTATTAAAAAACGATGAAATTGCAGATGTTGAGGTTTTAACTAATAATAGCGATTGTTTGATTCTAACTGAAAGTGGTAATGCTACTTTCTTTAACGAGCAAGAAATTACTGCCACTGGATTAAAAACTAGCGGAATTAAAGCTATTTCAACGCTTAGAAATTCACAATTAAGAGCTTTAATAGCTTTAAAAAAAGATGTAAAAGAGAAAATAATGTTTTTGACTGATGGTGGCATGTATCGACTTTATGATACTTCTAATTTGACCTTAACAAAAAGATTAGGTGCAACTCAGATGGTGTTTAAATCATTTAAAAGCGATCCTCATAAATTAATTTATTATAAAAAGATTGAAAATAAGGATGAAGAGTTAAATTTATATGGAATTTATGATAATGACGTATTATTTAATTTTAAATTAAACGATTTTCATTTAACTCCAATTGATAAATATTGTAAGAAAAATATTGATGAAATACCAAATGATCGCAAAATTAAAGATCTTTTTAAATTCGATACTCCTAAAATAGACTCATCTTTCAAAGTAGATGTTGTTGAAAGCAATGAAAATCAATCCGCTAATAATATTGAGGATGAAGAAAAATATGAACAAATTTCGATTTTTGATGATATGGGAGATTAAATAAAATTAATTATTATGTAAATGAAACAAATTATTGATAGAAGAAGTGTTTCAAAAAAAGTATAATTCATATCAACGTCTTCTCTTTTATAAGTTAAACATATAGTTGCTATTAAAAAAGGAATTGCTAAAATTTGTGATAAAATCATTATAAATAAGCCAACAATTTGTAAAATTTTAGCTATTGTATTTTTCATTTTTAAATTTTTATTTTCGTTCATGCTTAATATTATAATCATATTTTCATTAAAAAATTTAATTTTTTATATTTTTAGATATTTAGTATAAAATTAGTATTTTTATAGTAAAAAAATAGTTATAATTTTTCTTTATTTTTATCAATTTCTCATTTATAATTTTAAAGATGAAATCGATTATTCCAAATTTTAAAGCAAAAAATCTATTTGAAATTGACGTCAATTTTTATAAAAAAATTAATGTTAATTTTATTTTTTGTGATTTAGATAATACTTTAGATTTATATACTCAAAAAACACCTTCACAAAAAGTTATAGACTTTGTAAAAGAATTAAATAAAAATAATATTAATTTAATAATTTGTAGTAATAATAATAAAAAAAGAGTATCGAAATATGCTAAAATATTAAAGGTGGATTTTATCTATAGATCATTTAAACCTTTTACAACAAAAACAAAAAAATTCATTAAAAAAATGAATATAGATATATCAAATTCCCTTTTTATCGGTGATCAATTATTAACTGACATAAAATGTGGAAATCGTTTAGGGATGAGGACATTATATGTTGATGAAATTGACCATAAAAACGGTTTTTTTACTAAAATTAATAAGAAAATCGAGTTAATTTATAAAAAAAGGCTTAAAAATTCAATATTCTGCAAAGATTGGAGGGATATTTATGTCAATTCTAAAGAAGGTTAAAAGATGCTCACATTGTGGTGCAATTTTACAAACAGAAAGTCCAGAAAAAGAAGGATATATTACGTCTTTGATTTTAAAAAAATATCCTGATGGTGTTTTGCTTTGTGATAAATGTTTTAATGAAGAAAAAACTGAAGATAATATTATTGTTTTAAATGATGAATTTAAGAGTATTTTAAAAACAATTAAAGAAAAGAATGCCTTAGTTGTTTATGTTATTGATCTTTTTTCTTTTGAAGGTGGTTTTCCTTCAGAAGCTACAAGTTTATTAAGTGATTTAGATGTTATTGTTGTTGCAAATAAACGTGATTTAATGCCAAAAGATAGTGAAGATGAACAATTAATTTCATATGTAAATCATCGTTTAAGGGTTTCTTCTTTAAAAGTTAAAGAAACAATTTTAACTTCAATAAATAGCGATTATCATATTGATGAATTAAGAAAACTTATTAGAGCTAATTGCGAAGGTAGGGATGTTTATTTTGTTGGCTCTTCAACGAGTGGCAAATCTGCTTTAATTAGTGAAATTTTAAAGAATTTTGAAAATAAAACAAATAAATATATTGTTACATATACTTTCCCAAATACGTCTTTAAGAGGATTCCAAATTCCAATTACTGATAAAACATATATTTATGAAGTCCCAGGATTCCCTATTAATAATTCTTTATTGGGTGTTTTAGAAAAGCCAATTGTTAACTATATTGTTCCTAAAAAAGCTATTGAAGATCGAAAATTCAATATAAACGATAAAGTTTCTTTAGCAATTGGTGGGTTAGCATTTATCCAACAATTAACCGAAGAAAAAACGACAGTTCATTGTTATGCTTCTCCAAAAATAACCATTAAAGCTAAAAGAGGTGATGCTTTAAAATTCTTTGATTCTATTTTAAAAAATGGTGATCAAACAAATACTTCATTTAAATTTAGAAATTTAAATAATTTCGATGTTTATGATTTTGAAATTACTGAAACCGGTGAAAGAGATATTGGTGTATTGGGTTTAGGTTGGGTTCAATTTAAAGGAAACAATCAAAAATTTAGAGTTTTTGTACCAAAAGGAGTGTACGTTTACACAACACGTGCAAAATTTAAAAATGTTAAATAATAAAAATAAAACTTATTTAAAAAAGATTGCTTTAGAAAGAAATATTTTAAAATTTAATATTGGAAAAGGAACATTAAGCAGTAATGTTTTAAAAAACATCGATAATTACCTTATAAAATATGAATTGATCAAGATTTCCTTTTTAAAATCTTCATTTTCTGATATTGATTCTAAAAATGAATTAATTTTAGACTTAGTTTCATCTTTGAAAGCAGAAGTTGTTGATAATATCGGCAATACATTGCTTTTATATAGGCCAAATAAAGAAGCTAAAGATCATATTACGCTTTTAAAATAGATAAAATGGAAGTAGTTTGCTTTAAAAAATATCGTTTTGCATTAAAAAAAGGGAAAATAGTTGATATTGACCCTTTTTTAAATTGTTATTTATGTAAAAAACTTAAAGAAAATCGTTATTTACACTCTTTAAGTGTTGCTAATTTAATGTATGAGATTGCTTTAAGCAATAAACTTGATAATCCTTTAAAATATTATATTTGTGGATTATTACATGATGTTGGAAAATACGAAGATGAAAAGAGTGAATTCAAAATAATGAAAGAAAATTTTAAAGAATATTTAAATCTTCCACAATATGCATATCATTCATTTGTAGGTGCTTACTTGGTTAAAAACGATTTAGGTATCGATGATAATGATATATTAGAAGCAATAAAATTTCATACAACTGGTAATGCAAATATGAATATAATTTCAAAAATCTTATTTGCAGCAGACAAAATAGATCCGCTTAGAAATTATGATTCATCCTATATGATTAAAATGATGAAGGAAAATTTCGAAACAGGTTTTATTGAAGTGGTAAAAGAAACAAAAATATTTTTAAAAAATAAGAAAGGTAATTCTAATTATTTAAGTGAATATATGTATTTATATTATTTAAATTAGTTTTTTGTACAAATTTTTTTATATAAAATTAACTTCGTATAATACATATTATGTAAAATAAAAAAGAGAAAAAATACGATAACTATCGATATTTTTATAATAAACAATCAACCTAATTATAGATTTATTAAAAATATTCTATTTATAGTTTTCCACAAAAAATAAACACTATATCTACTAAAAAACTACTAACAAACATAGTTATTTTTCTTATATTTCTGAAACATTTCGAATTTATTATTAGTTAATCTTAAGTAATATAATTGTATTCTTTCGACTTGATCAATACTTAATTGTCCATAACCTCTTGATAAAACTTTATTATCTTTCAGATTAATTAACTTTTTATTAATCATCTTTGCTCCTTCTAAACGAGCATAAAAAATATTATTTTTACTAATTAATGGTAATAAGCCTATTTCAATAAATTTTTTCTTATCTATTTTATTATTTAATTTATTAAATGTTTCTAAAGGACAAATAAAAACTGTATTATCTATACTTAAACTATCTTCTAAAGATAAAGCCAATTTAAAAATAGGATTATTATTTTTATCAAATTTTGAAACATATTGAAATATTTGTCCTTTAAAAATCGGATAATTTACTGTAGGTAATGGAGATTTATATTCATTATTTAATGTTTCTTCGATATTTTTATTTCCGTTTTTAGCATATAAAGTCCATCTTGATAAATGATAAGCGTTAATAAAATCCATGATAATTCCTCCTTAAAATTAATAATCATACCTAAACCCTTTCACTATACAAGAATGCTAGAAAATGAAAATTTATGCTAAAAATTTTTATTTTTTTAAAAAAATTAATAGAACAACTTAATAAAAAAAGAAAAAAAGCCGAATTTTCTCGACTTTTTTTCATATTTTCTACTTCTTCTATTTTTTTAAGAAATTTTTTTTCTTAAAATCGATAATATAGCATCAATTATTATAAAGATAATTACAATTATAAAAACAATAGCAAACATCATTGGATAATCTGCATTTTGATTTGCTACATAAATTAATCTACCAATTCCCCAAATACTACTTCTTCCTACTATAATTTCACTCATTACTGATATTTTTATACCCATTCCAATCGAATTTATTATAGCAACATTTAAATAAGGAAAAGTTAAAGGTAATATTACTTTAAAAATTGAATTCGCTCTATAAAATCCTTCTATTCTAAGGCTATTTTTAATATTTTCATCAATATTTAAAACTCCTCCAACAATAGCTTCATAAATAAGTGGAAAAATTACAATATAAGATATTATTATTGAAAAAATATTAGGTGAAAATATTGAAGAAATAATAAAAATAAAACATGGGATAGGTATAAATCTCATTAAATTTAAAAAAGGAGTTAAAAATTTTCTAGATTTAATAAATAATCCAGATAAAAGACCGAAAATTATACCTAAAAAAATTGAAACAATAATTGCAATTATTGTTCTTATAAAAGTTAATCCGAAAGCTTCGTACGTACTTTTTAAAGTTAAAAGATTTATTAAAGCTTTAAAAGTATCATCGATTGTAGGCAAATAAATCTTATTTAATAAAGATGAAGAAATTAACCAAATTAAAAGAATAGTTAAGATACCCAACCATTCAAAAGCGATATTCCAACTATTCTTATTTTTTTCTTTCATTTGTATATTTTACTATTTATTTTGATTAACGATAGATAAAAATTGGTTAATTACAGTTTCATCCATCATTTCATTAATTGAAGTAGGAACAACACCAAATCCATTTCTACCATCTTTTTGAACATTTTTTATTAAAGTAGAATTAAAACCAAAAGTACTTGTTTGTTCATTTTGATCAGAAAATTTTTCATCGATTGTTGTCGCAACATTTTCAGGATTATTAATAACATCATTAACAGCGTTATTAATTCTTTCAACGATTTTTTCAACTACTTCTTCATTTTCTTTTTCATATTCTTTTCTAACAAATAAAGCTGCTTGAGGTACATAATCATATGTATAAGTATCGCCATTAGCTTCTTTAAATGCTTTTTGCAAATTTATATCTAAAATTTTAGAAGTATCTATTCCGTTTTGAGACCATTTAGACATTAAATTAGTTAATTGAGGTTCACTAATTACAGCCCAATCGATTGTTTCTCCTTCTATAGAAAAATTAGAATCTAATTTTAATAATTCAGTTTGTAAATTTCCAACTGCATCAAAGTAATTTTCTTCAGGAATAATATTTCCATAAATATTAACAAACATTTTATTAGCTGTACCAGTTTTTTGGAAAGAATAAATATTTTCTCCTTCGTTCGGAGTTGATCCAACTTCTTTATTAAAACCTAAAACATGAAAATTACCACCTGTGAGCATAAGTTTAAATTCATATAATGGGTTTTCTTGTTGTTTTAAAATGTTTGCTACTTGAGTAGAATCAAAAACTAAAAAATCATAATTTTCATTAGAAAATTCAGGTGGAATTGTTGTTGGTGTTGATGTAGTTTCAACATTATCTTCCATTAATATTTCCATATATAATGGTAATGCTGGAGCACCGACAGGCATTAATAATTTATAATCAAATTTTTCATTATAAATATTAGTAGAAGCGTGGCAACTTGTTAAAGTTGAAATTAAAAACGCGCTTAAAATCAAAACACTTTTTTTCATTTTTTACCCTTCTTTCATTTTATTTAAGTAATTCTTCTATTGTTTTACCAATCATTGTATCATCTTTTTTTAGATTGAAATTTGTTAAAATTGTATCGCCAATATCAGCAAATGAATCTCTATCATCTAACGTTTTCCCGTTAGTATACGATTTTGAAAAACATAATAATGGGACCATTTCTCTAGTATGATCTGTACCTTTCCATGTTGGATCGTTCCCATGATCAGCTGTAATCATTAATAAATCTTCATCATTTAAATAATTAATTAATTCTTTTAATTGTTCATCAAAAGTCTCAATAGCTTTCCCATATCCAACAGGGTTTCTCCTATGTCCATATTCACTATCAAATTCAACTAAATTTACAAAACAGAAACCTTCATTAAATTCTTTAGATTTAATAATATCCATTGTTTTATTCATGCCATCGATATTTGATGAAATATGTACTGTTGAAGTTACACCTGCGCCATTAAATATATCATTGATTTTTCCAACGCAATTAACTTGATATCCATTATCTTTTAAAATATCCATTACTGTAATTCCACTTGGAGAAACAGCATAATCATGTCTATTGGATGTTCTTTTAAATGTATCTTTTGTTTTTCCAATAAATGGTCTAGCGATAATTCTTCCAACAAACCATTCATCTTTCATGCATAGCTTACGAGCAATTTCACAAACTCTATAAAGTTCTTTTAATCCAACAGTCTCTTCGCTTGCACAAATTTGAAGAACACTATCACTAGATGTATAGATTATTAAAGAATTTTCTTTGATAGATTCTTCGCCTAAATCTTTTAAAATCTCAGTTCCACTAGCTGCATAATTACCAATAAATTTATAACCAGTTTCTTTTTCAAGTTCATCAATTAAATCTTGTGGAAAACCAGTTTCTGTAAAAGTTTGGAATGGTTTTTTTGTTAAAATACCCATCATTTCCCAATGGCCAGTCATCGTATCTTTCCCATTGCTAGCTTCGTTTAATCTAAGTGAATAAGAATTAGGATGAGATACTTTTTTGCAACCTTTAATTTCATCTAAATCAGCAATTCCAAATGAATTTAAGGTAGGAATATTAAGTCCGTTTTCAAAACTTTCGCTAATGTGTTTAAAAGTATTTGATCCCAAATCATTTACTTCTTTATTTTGATGGAAATTTATAGCGTCTTTAGCATTTCCGATTCCTAAACTATCAAGTACAATACAAATAATTCTTTTAAATTTTTTCATAAACGTTACCTTAATAAAATTACCTTAACTATTATAGCAATAATCAATATATAAATGTATTAATTTGCATGTTTTTTTAATCGTTTTTGTTCCGAAATTTATCGTAAGCACTCATAATTTTTTCTTCTGCAACATGAGTATAAATTTGGGTTGTTTCTATATTTTCATGTCCTAACATCTCTTTTACAGTTTTTAAATCGGCTCCTTTAGATAATAAATGGGTAGCAAAAGAATGTCTTAACGTATGAGGAGAAATAGTTTTATTTAAATTAATTATTTTCGCATGTTTTCTTATCATTTCAAAAATATATTGCCTTGTTAATTTATGGCCTTTTTTATTCACAAAAAGGGTAGTTTTATCATTAGAAATAATTTTTTTACGCACATTTTTTAAATATAAATCAATAAAATAAAGAGCTTCATTTCTTATTGGTACTTCTCTTTGTTTATATCCTTTTCCAAGTACTTTTATTATTTTTTCTTGAGTATTTATATCTTTAATTTTTAAATTAATAAGTTCAGAAACACGTAATCCAGAGGAATACATTGTTTCAATGATTGCTTTATCTCTTAATTCATCATCTTTAGAAATATCAAATGAATTAATTAATGCATCAACCTCTTCAATCGTTAAATATTCAGGTAAATATTTTTCACTTTTTGGTGTATAAATTTTTCCAATAATATTATCAGCAATTCCTTCAGTTTCTAAAAAAATATAAAAATTTTTAATTGTTGATAATCTTCTTTTTATTGATGAGGTTTTTAAGTTATTAATCGACAAATTATAGTTAAAATCATTTATGTCATCCTTACTTAAATCTGATGTATCTAAAATATAAGGAAAATATTTTTTAAAAAGCAAAAAATCTTCCTTATAATTTTCTATTGTTTGAGGAAGTAAATTTTTTTCTATTAATAAAAAATTTAAATATTTTTGAAAAGCTTGATTAATTTCCATTTTCTTTTTTTAAATCTGATACTCTTTTTAATACGTCTTTATTAAATTTTCTATTTAATTCATTAATTAAAAGAAAAGTTTCACTCTCTTTTTCATGAATCATGTAATCATCAAAAGTCATTTGTGTAACGGCTTCATTTCTATTTATTAAGTTTTTTACACTAAAGCCTATTAATCTTATCGTTTGATTTTTATATGAACTTTCAAATAATTTATTAGCAGCTTCTTTAATTTTTGTTTCGTTATCAGTATAATCACCGATTGCTTTTGAATATGTAGTAGTTTTGAAATCGCCAGTTTTTGATGCTTCTTTTAAAGTAAGTTGAATCGTTTTTGTTAATTTTCCTTCATTTTTCATGTCTTTTATAATTCGATCTACTTCTTTTAAATAAAAATCACGAATTTCGTCTCTAGAATTCGAATCACTCAATAAAGTTCTTGTAGTTCCAATTGATTTTTGTTCATCTGAAAAAACATGAACTACATCTGAAGATCTTCCTTCTAAACAATCAATAATATATTTTTTTGATTCCATTAAAGTATCATTAACTTCTGGAATATTTAATTTGATTTTATAATATAAGTCGCCTATTGTTTTTATACCTAGTTTATATAATTTTGGAGCGGTTTTCTTTCCTATTCCATAAAATGAATTAACGTCTAAAGGAAATAATATTTTTTTTACGTCTTTTTTTCTAATTATTGTAATTCCCATTGGTTTTTTATAATCAGAACCCATTTTTGCTAAAAATTTAGTAGGCCCAACACCTATTGAACATTTTAATTTGGTCTTTTTGTATAAAGAATTTTGAATATCTTTTAAATACCAATAAATATTATTTCTACCATATTTTTTAAAAGATTCAGTTATATCAACATAGCATTCATCACATGAAATTTGCTCGATAATTTCACTATATTTTCTTATGTGAGAAATAAATTCTTTGCTTAAAAGTTCGATAAAATTCGAATCAGGAGGTAAAATTATTAAATCTTTACATAAAGCTTTAGCTTGAAACATTGGCATTCCTGAGCTAACACCATATTTTCTAGCTTCATATGAGCAAGTTGAAACTATACCAGCTCTTCCTTCGTTTCCAATAGCAACTGGTTTACCTATTAAGGAAGGATTTTTGATTTCTTCACACCTAACAAAGAAAGTATTTAAATCAATATGAAGTATAATTTTACTCATAGAAATATACTAATAAATTACTAATTATTTACTATATTCATTTATTTTTGCTTTAGCATTATCTAAAGTTTCTGTTTCTTCTTTAATTAATTTTTGAGCTTCTTCATATAAAGAAATCATTTCATTTAAAGGTGCATTTCCTTCATTCATTTTATTTACAATCTCTTCTAGACGTTTTAATTTTTCTTCAAAAGTTAGTTCTTTTTCTTTCATAAACTATTTCTCCTTTTTAATGATTGTTACATTAACCTCTTTGTCTTTAAAAATTATTTTATTATTTCCTTCTTTTTTTAATAGATTAGAATTATAAATAATTTCATTATTTTCATTCTTTATAATACAATACCCTTTATTTAAAATATTATAAGGATTGGAAGAATCAGCAAGAAGTTTAAATTTATTTATTTTATTATTTAAATTTAAAATGTAATTAGTAAATAAATTATTAATTTTTATCGAATAATTATTTATTTTTTCATAATATGAATCATATATTTTATCTAAACTTGTTAATGATTTATTTGTTTTTAAAATAGTTAATTTATGAATATAAATCGATAAATAATTATTCATTATTGTATTTATATAATCTTTATTTTGTTTTAAATCAAGTAAAACATCGTCTTTATTAGGAACTACAATTTCTGCTGCGCCTGTTGGAGTTGAAGCATATTTATCAGCGATAAAATCTGTGATTGATCGATTTATTTCATGGCCAACAGCGCTTATCAAAGGAGTTTTTATTTTAGATATAGTTCGAATTAATGTTTCATCATCAAAAGCAGATAAATCTTCAATACTTCCTCCACCTCTTGCAATAATTAAAACATTGTTAGAATCATTATCAGCTTTAATGATATTTTTAATTAAATCTAAAGGAGCTTCTTTACCTTGGACTAAACTATAGTAAAAATTAATCTCAATTAATGGCCACCTTCTAATAATATTTGTCTCTAAATCTTTACTTGCAGCACTATTTTTTCCAACAATAATACCTATTTTATATGGAAAAAGAGGTATTTTTTTCTTTCTAGATTCATCAAAAAGACCTTCTTTTGATAGCTTTTCAATTAATTTTTGTTTTCTTAATAAAATGTCTCCTTCACCTTCTCTAGTAATATTTTTAACTATTAATTGATAATATCCACCAGGAGAATAAACAGATAAAGAGCAAGTTAAAATAACTTCATCTCCATCTTTAAAATCTTCTTTTAAAGAAAAAGTGTCATATTTAAACATGACACATTTAATAGTGCTTGAATTATCTTTAAGAGAAAAATAGATATGTCCTGTAATATTTTTGCCCTTCCAATTAGAAATTTCACCCTTTACTTTGAGCGATTTAAAAATTGGAGAACTATCAAATATTTCTTTAACTAAACTATTAATCTCTATTACACTAAAAGTATGATTTTTAATATTATTATTTAATTCTTCTTCAAAATTATTCATTTTTTAAACAATTATCTAAAATAGCATTAACAAATTTATAATCTTCTTTTTCTCCATATTTTTTTGCTAATTCAACAGCGATATTTATGGCGATATTTTTATTCATTCCTTCAATATATTTAAAATTTGTGACTGCTAAAATTAAAATAGCTTTGATGCAAGTATTAAGTCGAGAAAATTTCCAATTCTTTAAATATTTAGAAATTAATGTAATTGTTTCTTTTTCATTTTTTAAAGCTTTAATAATAATTTCTTTTAAAAATGTTGGAGTTTCTTCATAACTCATTCCTAAAAAATCCTCGAATGTTTGTTCGATATTAATGACAACTCCTTCATCTTGACAAATTAAAAACGAAGAGAGGATTTGCATTGCGATTTCTTGTGTTTTATTTCTACTAATTTCTTCCATAATATTTTTATTTATTTTTAGCATCACTAAAGGAAAAAGAAATATCAAAAGGAATAGCTTCGCATTGATTTAATAAGTTAACATTTAAATTTTTTGTTACTTCTTCTTCAATTATTTCTTTACTAACATCTTTTTCAACAAGAAGATTAAACTTATAAGAAATTTTATTTCCTCTAATAATTGCGACAACGCTTGGTTTAGATTTTTCTAATTTCTCATCTTTTTTTATAACACCGACGACATCTTTTAAAGATTCTCTACCGATTGTTACAAAAACCTTTTTGCTCATGGCTAATTTGCCATTTTTGTTAAATTTATTTAAATAAATATAATTTGCCATATTAGTTATTCTCCTTCATAAAATCAAGGATAAATTTTGTTAAATAAGGTTCTTCAAATTTAAAATGAGAAATAAGTTCATGAGCACTTCCGCTAGCTCCAAAAGTGTTAATTCCATATGGATGAGCACTATATTTATACCATCCAAATGTTGAAGCCATTTCAACCGAGAATGTTTTTTCTCTTGTTGATCTTAAAACGCTTGCTTTATATTTATCATCTTGAAGATCAAAACTATTATAAGAAGGCATTGAAACAACATCAAAATCAAATCCTTCATTTAGCAATTTTTTCTTAGTTTCAATTGCTAAAGAAACTTCACTTCCGGTTGCAATAATTGTTCCATCTGGTACTTCTTTAATAGCTTTATCAATAATATAAGCACCTTTTTCAAAATCATCATCATATTTAGAATTTTCAAGCAATGGTAAGTTTTGACGAGATAAAACGATTGCTGTTGGTGTTGTTTTACTTTTTAAAGCTACTCTATAAGCACCATAAGTTTCTTTTGCATCGCATGGTCTAATTAAATTGAAATTAGGAATTGATCTAAGCATTGCAAAATGTTCAATAGGTTGATGAGTTGGACCATCTTCTCCTACAGCAATTGAATCATGAGATAAAAGATAAATTTGAGGAACTTTCATTAATGAAGACATTCTAATCGCACTCTTAGCATAATCACTAAATACAAAGAATGAACCGACATAGCTTCTTAATCCACCATGTAATAAAATTCCATTAGATGCTGCACACATTAAAAATTCACGAATACCCCAATTTATATTTGTTCCATTTGGTGTTAATGGAGTAAAAGTAATTCCATTATTTAAATGAGTTTTAACGCTACTTGCAACATCAGCACTTCCTCCAACGAGGAAAGGTAAATTTTCATGGAAATAATTTAATAAAATACCACTAGTATTTCTAGTTGCATCAGTTTTTAAAGTAGAAACATCAAATTTTAAATTATCAATAATATCATCAATATTGTTATTGAATACTTTTTCTAAAACTTCGATTTTATTGCCATTAATTGCTTTTTGTTGTTGATAATAGTTATTATATTTTTCATATTTTTCGTTTGCTCTAGCAATAAAAGTTTCTTTAAAATCATTATAAACCTCTTGAGGGATATCAAATGGTTCATTAGTATAACCATAACTTAATTTAGCATTTTTACCATCTTCTTCACCTAAAGGAGCGCCATGAACTTTACAAGTTCCTTGATTTTTCGAACCATATCCAATAATAGTTTTAAAAACAATTAAAGTAGGTCTTTCTTCTTCTTTTTTAGCTTTTGTTAAAGCATTACGAATCTGAGTTAAATCATTACCATCTTTTACATAGATAACATTCCATCTAGCACTTTCAAATCTTTTTTTAACATCGTTAACATCTGATTGAGCTAAAGGACCATCAAGTGTAACATCATTTGCATCATATAAAAGAATAAGTTTATTTAACTTATTTAAGCCAGCAAATGAAATTGCTTCTTGAGAAATGCCTTCTTCTAAACAACCATCCCCACAAATACAATAAGTATAATGATTAAATAAATGTTTTGAATATAGAGCAGAAAGTATTCTTTCGGCAAGAGCAATGCCAACTGCTTCAGCAATTCCTTGGCCTAAAGGTCCGCTAGAGGCATCAATTCCTTCTGTAACTCCTACTTCTGGATGTCCAGGAGTAATTGAACCAAATTTTCTAAATTTCTTTAGATCATCAATAGAAATATTATATCCACATAAATGAAGGATAGTATAAAGAAGCATTGATGCATGTCCACAACTTAAAACAACTCTATCGCGGTTTATCCAATTTGGTTTGAATGGATTTGCAACAACGAAGTCACGATATAAAACATACATAATTGGAGCAAGAGAAAGCGAAGCTCCTGGGTGACCGCTATTGGCAAGATTTATTCCGTCGATAGCTGTTGCTCTTAAAGCTGCGACACATAATTTTTGAGTTTTTCTAGATTGTGAACTTTGCATAACTAATCTTCCTCCTTCACAATTTTTATACCAAGCTCAGTGAGTTGATCATCATCAACACTTACTGGAGCATTTGTAACAGGGCAGACAGCACTTAAATTTTTAGGGAAAGCAATAACGTCTCTAATATTATTAGTTTCGCATAAAACCATAGTTAATCTTTCAAGACCGAAAGCCATTCCTCCATGTGGAGGTGTTCCATATTTAAGTGATTCGACAAACCATCCAAATTTTCTTTGAATGTCTTCTTCGCTAAATCCTAAAATTTTAAAAATTCTATCTTGAGTATCTTGATCATAAATTCTTAATCCGCCACCACCAGCTTCATAACCATTCATAACAATATCATAAGTATAAGAATAAACATTATATGGTTCAGTTTCTAATTTATCTAAATCTTCATCAACTGGTCTAGTAAATGGGTGATGACATGGAGTGATTTCTCCAGTTTCTTCACTCTTTTCAAAAAGTGGGAAATCAACAACCCATAATACATCAAATGTATGTGGTTTGATTAAATGTAATTCTTCAGCTAAATCACTTCTTAAAGCGCCAAGACCGAAGTTAACATTTCTTAAAACATTACCTTGAGCGATGAAAATAACATCATTTTCTTTTAAGTTAAGTCTTTCAATTAAACCAGCTTTTGTTTTTTCATCAAAGAATTTAACAATAGAACCAACTAATTCATTGTTTTCATATTTTATAACAAAAAAGTTATTAAGTTTGAATTTTTTTGCTAAAAGATTATATGTATCTTGTTTTTTTCTAGAACATTCTTTAGCGAAATTTTCAACTTTTATACTTTTAATATATTTAGCGTTTTTAAAAGTTTCAAATTCAGAATTTAAAAATAAATCTTTAACATCAGTTAATTTTAAATCAAAACGAGTATCTGGTTTATCACTTCCATAAACATTTGTTGCTTCATCATAAGACATTCTTCTTAAAGGCAATTTAATATCGACATTAATTACTTCTTTAAATACTTTTTGAACGAATCCTTCCATCAAAGTAAGGAATTGATCTTGAGTTAAGAATGAAGTTTCAATATCGATTTGTGTAAAATCAGGTTGACGATCAGCTCTTAAATCTTCATCTCTAAAACAACGTGCAACTTGATAATATCTTTCAAATCCAGCTACCATTAGCATTTGTTTATAAAGTTGTGGTGATTGAGGAAGAGCATAAAATTGGCCTTTATGAATTCTACTAGGAACAAGATAATCTCTAGCACCTTCTGGGGTAGATGGAGCAAGATAAGGAGTCTCAACTTCGATAAAACCATTTTGATCTAAATATTCATGAGCAATTTTTACAATTTTTGCTCTTGTAATAAAATTCTTTAATAAATTAGGTCTTCTTAAATCTAAATAACGATATTTTAAACGAATATCTTCTAAAGCATCAGTTTTTTCAGCAATAATAAATGGAGGTTGTTTTGCTGTGTTAATTAAAACAACTTCACTTGCTTCAATTTCAATTTCACCAGTTTTTAAATTTGGGTTTGGAACATCTTTTTTATTAACAACACCTGTAATATTTAAAATATATTCATTACGAATATCAGGTACATTAATAGAATCGGTTTTAATTAAAACTTGAATGATTCCGCTTCTATCTCTTAAATCAACAAACATTAAGCTTCCAAGATTTCTTTTTTTAGAAACCCACCCGACAACAGAGACAGTTTTATTTAAATCATTTAAAGATAATTCTCCACAATAATTAGTTCTTTTAACCTCTTTTTCCATAAAATTTATTCCTCATGATGATGGCAAGAACATGAATGATTTTCATTTTCTTTTTCATCTAAATAATCAATTAATTTATCTAATTCAATGCTCTCTTGAGTTTCTTTACTTAAATCTTTAACAACGATTGAATTATTTTTAATTTCATCTTCACCTAAAATTAAAGCGTATTTAGAAGATAACTTTATTGCTTTTTTAAGCATTCCTTTTAATCCTTTTCCTTCTAAATTAACATCGCTCTTATAACCATTAAGTCTTAAAGATGTAGCGATTTCTAAAGCTTTATCTTGATAAGAAATATCTAAAGGCATGATATAGCAATCTAAAGAATCATCAATTTCATCAAAAAGTGAATCATCACTCATTACTGAAGCAATTCTTTCAATACCAATTGCAAACCCGCAGCCTTCAATATCTTTAGGACCACCGATTTCTTGAATAAGTTTATTATAGTGTCCACCTCCACATAAAGCACCATAATTGATACCTTTTGAAGAAGTATAATGGAATTCAAAAACTACATCGCTATAATAATCAAGTCCTCTTACAAGATTTCTATCAATTTCATATTCGATTCCTAATTCATCTAAGCTTTTTAAAACTTTATTAAAATTATCTTTGGATTTTTCGGTTAAATAATCTTCAATTTTAGGAGCATTTTTAACAATTTCTTGATCAGCAGGATCTTTACAATCTAAAATTCTTAAAACATTGAGTTTAAATCTTTCTTTACAATCACCACACATTGAATCTAAGTGCTTTTCAAAATAATTTCTTAAAACTTCTTTGTAATTATTTCTAGATTCATCATCACCTAAGCAATTAATAACAAGTTTTAATGATTTAAAACCTAACATTTTTAAAGAAAAATAACATAAAGAAATAACTTCAACGTCTCTATATGGAGAAACAACACCAACACATTCAATGCCAAATTGATTAAATTGACGATATCTTCCTTGTTGAGGTCTTTCATATCTAAAACATGGACCAACATAATAAGCTTTTATAGGAATATCTCCTAAAGCTAAAAGTTTATTATTCACAATACTTCTAATTACTCCAGCAGTTAATTCTGGACGTAAAGTAATACTTCTATCTCCCTTATCTAAGAACGTATACATCTCTTTTCTAACAATATCACTACTATCTCCAACAGAACGTTGAAAAAGTTCGCTATATTCCATAATTGGAGTTCTAAATTCTTTATAATTAAAATATTCAGCAACTTGAATTAAAGTTTGCTCAATATAAGAATATTTATCAGCCTCACTTAAAATTACATCGTGGGTACCTTTAACTAAATTAAACATAAATCTTTTTCCCTCTAAATAGAATGAAATAATTATATATAATTATTTCTATATATTCAAAAATTAATGAATTACTCTTTTTACCTCGTAAACATCTTTAACATTTTTTAAAAGTTGGAATGCTTTATTTAATTCATTAATATCTTTAACATAAATTTGCGTTGAAATAGTGCAGGTAAAATTTTCGCTGTGAAGTTTAGCACTAATTTCCGTACATTTAATTCTTGCTCCAGCAAGAGCAGATAAAATATCTGCGATTAAATTATTACGATCATTACATTCAATTGATAAATCTACTGGATAAGATTCTTCTCCTCTTTTTTCTTTCCGTTTAACATCAATTAAACGTGATTTTTCATTTATAATATTTGGACATTCCTTACGATGGACTGTTACTCCATTTCCTTTAGTAACATATCCAATAATTTCATCTCCAGGAATTGGAGTACAACAATTTCCTAAAGTAATTTTAATTCCTTTACCATTTTCAATAGTAACCGGACATTTATCATCATCAAAATTTTCTTTTTTTGATAATGCTAAATCATTATTTTTCTTTTTTAAGCCTAAAACATTAGCGATTGCTCCAGGAGTTGGATTATGCATTGCAATACCAACATAAACATCATCTAAAGTATCAAAATGGTAGAATTCTAGTAATTTTTGAGTATTTAACATTTGTACCATTTCCCTTTCGTTATAACCTCTATCCTTAAAAAAGTCTAAACAAATAGTTTTTCCTCTATTTATTTTTTCATCTCTAACGAGTTCACTATTCTTTTTAAGTAAGAATTTTTTAATACGAGATTTTGCAGATGAAGTTTTAACAATATTTAACCAAGATTCATTAGGACCTGGAGAAGTTTTAGATGTTTTAATTTCACAAACATCGCCAGTTTTTAAAGGAGTATTTAACGGAACTAAATTTCCATTAACTACTGCTCCTACCGCTGATTCGCCTACTTTCGTATGAACTTTAAAAGCTAAATCAAGTGGAGTAGATCCAGCGGGTAAATCAATTACCTTACCTTTTGGAGTAAAAACATAAACATTTGCTTCGAAAATATCTTTAGATAATGTATCTAAATAATCTTGAGCATCTTCACCACTTAAATCTTTATCTTTACTAATCGAAACGAAATCTCTAAACCAATGTAATTTTTCTTCGATTTCTTTTTGTTCTTGTTTAGCACTATAATGTGTACCTTCTTTATATCTCCAGTGAGCCGCAACACCACTTTCAGCAATTTCATCCATTTCTTTAGTTCTAATTTGAACTTCAAAAATATTAGAATTGCCATCAATGACTGAAGTATGTAAAGATTGATACATATTTGGTTTTGGCATTGCGATATAATCTTTAAATCTTCCAGGAATCGGAGTGAAATTTTGGTGAATAATTCCTAAAATTTCATAACAATTTAATTCAGTTTCAGTAATAATTCTTAAAGCTAAAACATCATAAATATCTTCAAAATTATGATTTTTTAAAAACATTTTTTTATAAATTGAATAAATTGATTTGACTCTAGCTTCAATTTCAAATTTAAAGCCTTGACGATATAAAATATCAGCGATTTTCTTTTTTAATTGATTAAGAGCATTCTTACGATTTTTAATCTTTTCATTTAAAAGCTCACTGATATGTTGATATTCTTCAGGTTTTTCGATTTTCAAAGACAAATCTTCAAGTTCGCTTTCTACTCTATAAATACCTAAACGATGAGCTATTGGAGCAAAAACTTCTAAAGTTTCTTTTGCTAAAGCATGTTGTCTTTCAGGTTTTAAAGCTTCAATTGTTCTTAAATTATGAAGTCTATCAGCAAGTTTAATAATAATAACACGAACATCTTTTGCCATTCCTAAGAAAATCTTACGATGATCCTCGGCTTCGAATTCTTCTTGTGTTCTTTTAGAAAGTTTTAAACGTTGAATTTTAGTTAAAGAATCAACGATTCTAGCCGTTTCTTCTCCGAATATCTTTTCAATATCTTCAACTGTTGTATCAGTGTCTTCAACTACATCATGTAAAAGTGCGGCAGCAATTGTAACAGGACCACCTTGAAGAGTAGCAACAATATATGCAACTTCAATGAGATGATGAATATAAGGTTCACCAGATTTTCTGATAATTCCAGCATGTTTTTTTTCAGCAAAATGATATGCGTCTTCAATCATTTTTTGATCGGCTTCATTATGAATATATAAAGAATAAGCGGCTTTCAGGTCATCAAAAGTATGCATTGGATAACCGCCATTAGGCAATAGCTTTCCAGTGCCTTTTTCAACTTTAGTGGTTACAACTTGCTCACTAAGTCCATCCTTTTTTATTTCATCACTTAATTTTAAATTCGTTTCTGCCATACTTAAATATTTTACTATAATCTTGAGTTTTTTGCTTAATTTTCTATGTATTCTAAATAAATTTCATAATCAATTGCTTTAAATTGATATGAAATATGTCCGTTGAATTTATTTAATGATAAATACCCGAATAAATTTATTTTATTTTTGTTTAACATTTCACTAGGATAATTAAAATAAATTAAAGAAGAATCAAAGGAAATTTTAGTAATAATATGATTTTTATCTTTTGAAAATTTTAAAGATAAAGTACTTATATCTTCTATCTTTAATAAAGGTTTAGGAAAATCTTTTCCAAATGGTGCAAATGATGATATTAAATCAAAAGAGTTTTTATTAATTTCGTTTAATTTAAATTCGATGCTCTTTTTTTCTTCTTTTTTAAATTTATTTTGTGAAGAATAAGTTAACAATCTTTCTTTAAGTTTATTTAAATTTTCAAGTTTTAATTCAAAACCACCTGCAAATTCATGCCCTCCAAAAGCAAGAAAAATATCGCTATTTTCTTTTAAAAATGAAACGATATTAAATCCAATTTTACTTCTAGCACTTCCTTTGTATGTATTATTTTTAGTTTTTATTAAAATAAATGTAGGTTTACTATATTTTTCTAAAAAACGATTAGCAAGTAAACCACTTATCCCTTCTTCAATATCAAGAATTAATAATAAATAAGGTAAAGTATCATCGATATTCATTTCGAAATTTTCAAAATCGGTTAATAATTGTTTTCTTTTATTATTAACAGAATTTATATAATCTAAATAAACATTTATGTTTTTTGTTTTATCTATTAAAAAATATCTAACCACATTAAATAAAGAATTATCTTTAATTATTCTCCCTACTGAATTAACTTTTGGAACTAAATAAGAAGAGATATCTTCTTCATTAATATCATTAAATTTATTAATTAATAAACAAATTTCATTAAATTTATTTTTATTAATCGCTTTTAAAGCAAGTTTAACTATTTTATGATTAAAAAGTGATGAAAGAGGCATTAAATCAGAAATAAGAGAAATTCCACCTAAAGAAAGTAAGTATTCATCAACATTTCCGTTTAAATAAACATAAGAAAATAAAAAAGAAAGAGCTCCTGCAGAAATATTTTCTTTTATTTCATCTATTTTATACCAATGAATTAAAGAAGTTGGATTAGCTTCTTTTTCTTTTATAATTTCATGATGGTCGATAATTATAACTTTTGCCCCTTTAGAAATTATATAATCTACATTTTCTTTTAAAGTGATTCCATTATCTACAAGAATAAACAATTTATAATCAAGAGATAAAAACATATCAATGTTTTCTTTTGTTATTCCATAACCATCTTTTTCTCTAAAAGGAATATAAAAGCCACATTTATAATCATCTTCTTTTTTTATTAAATTATATATAATTGATGTAGACATTATTCCATCGCAATCATAATCACCATAAATAATGATTTTTTCATTATTTTTAATAGATTCTTTTATTATTTCTTTACTTTTTAAAAAATCTTTATTAGAAAGTAAAAAAGAAAGAAAAGAATAATCTATACTCTCATCTTTAATTTTTAAATAATCTTCATATGTCAAATTATAATATTTTAAAAGTCTAATTAGTAATTCTTCCATAATCTTTTTTAAAGCGTAAAAAGTGGGAAAAATTTCTCCCCACTTATATTTAATTAATCGTTAATACCAACAAATATTGCTTCTTCTGGTCCATCATCATTTTTCTTATTGTTCTTCGAAGGATGTTTCTTTCTTCTTGCATCAATAGATTTATTAATGTTAGTTTTAATTTTATTAAAGAAAGACGTAAACAAAAATTCAATAGGTAAAACAAGGAATCTTGTTGAAATAACTTCAATAATCATGCCCGCTAATATAAGAATGAGTAAATATTGGTTAATTCCATTAGCGAAGAATAATGAGATTACAATAAATGATGAAATTAAAGTTAAATTAACAATACTTGGATAATATGAATTTAAACGATATTCATATTGTTCTCTTCTTAAAGATAAATCGCTACCAATTTCTTTTCTTTTTTCACGTAATACTTCTTTTTCTTTATTAAAGTAAGAAATTAAAATGATATATCCTAAAAGTGTTAATAATAATCCGCCAAGAGTAATAATTGAAGCGAATGGTCCATTGATTAATGAGAATATTCCAATTGTAACAGTTAAACTTCCTCCAACTAAAATAATTGAAGTCAATGTCTTAGAAATATTAAATCTAAATAACATATAAATACTAGTTACAGCAACCCCGATAAGACAATAAAGCATAACATAATAATTATTTGCATCATTATTAACATTATAAACTTGATTTAAAGTAATTGTTGGAGAACCTAAAACTGGTCTAAGTTGAATATCTAAAGCTTCTTCAATTCTCATTTCAACGACATTTTCATTTTCTAGAGTAAAAATTAAAGAATCTTGATTATAAGCAGTATCTAAAGAAACAATAAAATAATATTCTTTATTAGTAACGTTATTAACAATATAAGAATAATTGTATGTTTCAATATCAACATCATTAAACATTAATGTGTCTTGATCTTTATAGAATTTTGTTAAGAAAACATCTTTAATATTTTCTTCATATCTTTGAATATCACGAGAATCATCGCTAGAAACATTTCTTCTATCAATTCTAATAACAACTTCGCTATTTTGTTGTGCTGAAGTTGAGTTATAAATATTTCCTCTTACAATTTGGAAAGTTGTTAATCCAATAATTGAAGCGAGTAAAAGTAAAGAAGAAACGATTGTTAAGGCTAATCCAGTCTTTTTATTATCTCTTTTCTTAAATTGATCAAAATATGTTGGTTTTTCATCCATTGAAAGATTTGGAACTTTCTTTTTATCAACGCCAATTAAACTTAACTTATTAGCAACTGTTGAAGAGTTATAAATTAACCATGAAAGAGATCTTAAAATAATTCCATTTAAAACAATATTTAAAATTGAGCCAACAATAAGTAATGAACCAAATGAAATTAAAATAGAGTTAGGAATTAAATAAGATGTAATACCTAAAATTAAAGTAACAATTGAGAAATCGATTTGAGAAGCTAAACTCTTTTTATTTCCATCAACATAAGCTTTTTTGATGTTTTTACCTAAATAAATTTCATCTTTTATTTTCTTAAAATAAATACCAGAAGAGAAAATTGAAAGCATTACTAATGTAATAAGACCAATAATTGTACCAATATTAAATTCACTTCCAAATGTATTAAATAATCCAATTGAAGCAATAAACATTGCAACTGCATTTAATATTGCACTGATTCCATTGATTCCATAATTTAAAATTAAGAATAAAGAAACAACTACTGTTGCGATTAATGTTGCGATAAATAAGCCATTTGACCAATTAATTGTATTCATATAAACAAGAAAATCAGTAAATGGTTTTACAGTTGTTGTATAAGCATTATCTCCATTAACGTTTAATAACGTAACATTAAAATCGTATGTTGAAGAATTGAATTTGTGCATCCAAATATTAGCTTTTTTATAAGCTAAAACTCTATCACCTTCAGTTGATCCATAATATGCACTATCTTCTGTTGAAGAAAGATTATATCCGCCGAAATAAATTTCTTCATAAAGAGGATTTTCTTGATCTTCACTAGATAAACTTGAATCATAATCCCAATAAAAAGAAGATGGGTTAGTTGCATCAAATGTAAATAAAATATGATTTTTAATTTGTTTTGCGCTTAAAAATTCATTTCCTTTATTTTCAATTAAAGTTTCGATGGTTAAACCATCAACCCAGTTATTTAAAACATAAATTAAATTTTGATTTGCAGTTGTTTCTTCTTCACTATCTTCACTTGAGTCGTCACTAGAATCATCACTACTATCTTCTTCTGCTTCAGCTTCGCTAGCAGCAGTAACAATTGTTTTAAATTGTTCGGCATCAGAAAGAGAAACAACGACATAAGGATAATTATCACGATATTCAATTCTTGCAGAACCACTTTCAAAGAAATTTGCATCTCCACTTAACGAAGCAATTTCACTTGGAGTTTGTCCGGCAGTTGGATCTCCACTATAAGTAGAAGCCATGAAAGACCATGAAAAATTTAAATATGAAGAAATATCATCATATAAAGCACTATCTGTTTTAAAAGTGACTTTAATTGTATCAAGTCCGCTTGTTTCAAGACGATAATCACTAATATCAGCGTTATCAAGTCTTACTTTAAATTCATCAACAGCTTCATCTAAACGGTCTTGCTTATCTTGATCAGAAATATTTCCATCATCAGTTGTACCGCCATTAGAAATATCGAATGTCTTTTCATTAATCTTATAGACATAAGTTCTCATTGATTCATAATCGCCTGTACCATTTACATTGATAAATGAAGGAACAAGAGCGACTAATAGAGCAAGAAGTAATGATGCTACAACGCTTATATATCCAACTATTCTTTTCATATATTAAAAATCCTCAGACTTTATAAATATTTATATTTATAAACAATCGTTAATAATTATATATAAAAATAGAATTAATAACAATAAAAAATAACTGAGTATTTAGAATAAAAATATCTTATTTTTTATAAAATTCTTGATAGATAATTTCCCCAAATTTCGTTAATTTTCTTCCTTGTTTAGTTCTTTCAATTATTTCTTTATTAACTAAATATGGTTCATTTATATTTTTAATATTATTGACATCATCATTTAAAAGAGCGGCAATTGCTTCTAAAGATGTTGGGCGAATAAATTTTTCTTTCATTATTTTTATAATTTCTAAATCTTCATTATTTAAACCATATTTATTAATTTTTAAAAAAGAAAAAGCATTAAAAAGTTCTTTTTTATCGAATTTTTCAATCTTTTTATAAATTTTATAATCATATAAACGTTTTAATAAATTATTTAAATATCGAGGAGTATCCCTACTTCTTAAAGCGATTTCTTCATAACATTCATCGCTTAAATTTAAACTAAAGATTTTTTCATTTTCTTTTATTATTTCTATAATTTCATTCTTTTTATAATAATCGAATTTAAAAATAATAGAAAAGCGATCTCTTAAAGGAATAGAAAGCGTTCCAGCGTTTGTTGTTGCCCCTATTAAAGTAAACGGAGATAAAGAAAAAGATAACGCTTTAACATTTTCTTCGCTTTTATAAGTTGCATGTATTTTAAAATCTTCCATTGCACTATATAAAATTTCCATAAATTCTCTTTTTAAACGATGGATTTCATCAATAAATAATATATCTCCAGGGTTTAATTGACCTAAAATTGAAATTAATTCACTTCCTTTTTCAAGCGATGAAGCAGTAATCGTAACAATTTTTCCACCCATTTCATTAGCAATAATATAAGCTAAGGTAGTTTTTCCTAAACCTGGAGGTCCATAAAATAAAATATGATCTAATACTGTTTTTCTGCTTTTAGCACTAAATATAAAAGCTTTAAGTTGAGAAACAATTTGTTTTTGTCCAAAAAAAGAAGTTAAAACTTTAGGGCGAAGTGTATTATCCATATTGCTCATTTTTTCATCCCCCTAATAGCTTCTTTTAATGCTTCATCATCACTTAATTCTTCTTTTAATGAATAAAGTGAAACATTTATTTCGTTTTGACTATAACCTAAAGATTTTAATGCTAAATAAACGTTTGAATATTTTAATAAATTTTCATCGTTTTTATCGATATTATCAGCTAATTTTATAACAATAGATTCAGCATAAACTCCTATTCCTTTTATTTTTTTTAGTTCTTGAATTCTTTTTGTTTTAATTAAAAAAATCAGTTCTTCCACTTTTACATTTCCTAAAATTTGCAATGCTTTTTTAGGACCAATACCATTTACTTCTATTAACTTAATAAAAACTTCATACTCTTTATAAGTTTTAAATCCGCAAAGTAAAACTCTCTCATCTTTTGAATAATCATAGATATAGAGCTTAATTTCTTCGTTTAAAGTAAATTTTTCGTTTGGTTTTGTAAAAATTTCGTAACCGATTTTATTAACTTCTAAAATAATTTTGTTAAATTTAATATCTTTAATAGTTCCGAAAAAATATGAATACATTAATTTTTATATTTTTTTGATGAATAATTTATTCAAAATACTCAAATTCAAATTCTTTAAGTTTAACTATATCACCATCTTTAGCGCCCATGTCTTTTAACTTTTGATCAACGCCGATTTTATTTAAATAAGTGATTAATCTCATCATTCCTTCATCAGTTGAAATATTAATTAAATCATAAGTTCTTTCAACTCTTTCACCTTTGATAATAAATAAATGTTCTTTTTCTTTAACAATATCAAAGATTTCTTCATTTTCATCAAGATTAATAACAACTTCTTTTTCTTCTTCTTTATAAATTGGGAAAATTGGAGCGTCTTTAAGTAAATCTTTACATTTATATAAAATTTCATCGATTCCTTCATTAGTTAAACAAGAAAGTGGATATACTTTTTGATTTACTCTTTTTTCAAAATCTTTTAATTTTTCATCAGCGCCTTCTTCATCCATTTTTGAAGCAACTATGACTTCGGGACGATCGATAAGATTCATTCCATATTCTTCTAACTCTTTTCTAATAGTTAGATAATCTTGATAAGGATCTTCTCTACTCATATCTACCATATGAATTAAAACTCTTGTTCTTTCAATATGGCGTAAAAAAGCAAGACCTAATCCTTTTCCTAAATGAGCCCCTTCAATTAATCCTGGCATATCTGCTAATACAAATGAAGAACCATCTTTTAAATAAGTAACACCTAAATTTGGAACGATAGTTGTAAAAGGATAATCACCAATTTCAGCTTTTGAATTAGAAACACAACTAATAAATGTTGATTTACCAACACTAGGAAGACCAATTATTCCAACATCAGCTAAAAGTTTAAGTTCTAAAATTAATCTTTTAATTTCTCCAGGAAGACCATTTTCAGCAATTTTTGGAGCTTTATTTCTTGCATTTTTAAAACAAGCATTGCCTCTTCCACCTCTTCCACCTTTAGCAATTAAATAAGTTTCACCTACCTTATTTAAATCACAAATAAAACTGTGATTTGATTCTAAATAAACAACTGTACCAACAGGTAAATCAATAAAAACATCTTTAGCATCTTTACCATATTGAAGTTTATTACCGCCATTTTCACCATTTTCAGCAATAAATACTTTACTATGACGATAATTAACTAATGTTGTAGTTGAAGATGAACATCTTAAATAAATTGATCCACCTCTGCCACCATTTCCTCCACTAGGACCACCTAAAGGACGATTTTTTTCATGTAAAAAAGTAAGAGCACCATCGCCTCCTTTTCCACTCCTAACTTCAATAATAGTACGATCAATAAACATAAAGTTTTCCTTTTTTTATTTTTAAAAAAATTAAAACCATCTGCATAGCAGATGGTTAATTAATTATTAAGCAGCTTCGTAAACAGATACACGTTTTCTATTTTTGCCAACTCTTTCGTATTTAACAATACCAGCTTTTGTTGCAAAAATTGTATCATCTCCACCCTTTTTGGTATTTAACCCTGGATAGATTTTTGTTCCGCGTTGTCTATAAATAATTGCACCTGCTTTACAGAATTGTCCATCGCCTCTTTTAGCGCCAAGTCTTCTACCAGCACTATCTCTTCCGTTTTTAGTAGAACCAACACCTTTGTGGGAAGCGAAGAGTTGTAAATCAAGTTTAAATCTTAATTCCATAAATACTTCCATCCTTTCATTACTTTTTAGTAATTTTAACGTAATCTTTATAACTATCTTCGATAGTTTTTAATTGAATTAGCATTGTTTTTAAAACAATTTTATCATTGTTATTTTGTTTATCAGTTTTTAAAACAATTTCTACCTTACCATTTTCACTACTTATTTTATAATCATCGATTTCTTTAATAGCATTAAGTCCACCAACTATAATTGCACTTACCGCGCTACAGACAATATCTTTGCCTTTTTTATCATAATTAGCATGACCTTCACTTTTTAAATAAACTATTTGATCATTATTTTCTAAATAAGTAATTTTAATCATTATAAGTTAATGCTTGTAACTGTTAAGCAAGTATATGGTTGTCTATGACCCATACTTCTACGATAATTGTTTTTTGCTTTGTATTTAAAGACATGAATCTTTTTGCCAAGGCCTTGTTTTTCAACTTTTGCGACAACTTTAGCGCCTTCAACAAAAGGGTTACCAGTTTTAATAGTTTTATCAGCAACTAATAAAACTTTATCAAAAGTATATTCTTTGCCAGCTTCAACATCTAATTTTTCAACATAAATCTTTTGGCCAACTTCTACTTTTAATTGTTTTCCACCACTTAAAATTATAGCGTACATATGTTTCCTCCTTTAATTAAATAATTACTCGCTTTTAAGGTATTTATTTAAATAAAAAATAAATTTTATAAGACCTTTTCAATGCGGTTGTAGCTAATTAAGAGTTACAACGTTAGAAAATATATCATAAAGTTAGTCTAAATTCAACAAATAATCACGTTAAAATCGAAAGAATTTCATTTTTTTATAAAATTAATTCCATGAAAACTGATATCCGCCTGGAAGTTTAACTATTCCATCGTTAGAAGTGAATAATTTATAAGCTGCAACTGCAATAATTGAAACAATCATAATCGCAATAATTGCAGCCAAAGTTATCGCTTCACCAGGCTTAATGTTTTCTAGTTCTTCATCAGTTAAGATAACTTTATTCATCAAAAAACCTCCCTTCACAATACAAGAATGCTACGAGAGGTAAAAATTATTCACTTTTTTTAAATATTTTTAATTTTTTCTTCTAAAATTTCTTTTTTTTCTTTATATTTTTGATATTTTTCTTTTTCTTCATCAACTTTTTCTTTCTTTGCTTTTGCTAAGAATTTTTCATTATTTAATAAAGCTTCACTTCTTTTGATTTCTTTATTAATATTTTCAAGTTGAAGATTAAGTTTATTTAATTTTTCTTCTTTAGAAATATTATCATCAATATAAATAATTCCATCATTTATAACTAATGAAGTTAAATCATGACGTTCTTCACTTGTTAATTCAATATTTGAAGCAAATGTAAATCTTTCAATATAAGAAATAAGCGAAGAAATATTTTTATTCGTTTTAATTTTTAACGAAATTTTTTGATTAGGGGCAAGAGAGTTATCAACTTTATAAGATCTAATCTTTTCAATAACATTTTTAACGAATAAAACATTTGATTCATCAAAAGAAATATTAGATTCACTATTTGGATAAGATTCAAGCATAATTGAATCTTTATGTTCACTTAATGAAAGATAAATTTCTTCACTAATAAATGGAGCAAATGGATAAATCATTAAAATAATAGATTTTAAAGATTTAAATAATGTGTAATAGGTTGATTTTTTATTAAATGAATCATTTTGTAAAGTAACTTTACACATCTCTAAATAGAAATCGCAGAAATCATCATAAACAAATGAATGTAAGATTTGGCAGGCGATACCAAACTCATATTTTTCCATTGCATTCGTTACTTTTAAGATCGTTTCGTTGAGTCTAGAAATAATGAATTTATCAACTTCATTTAAAGAAGCGAAATCCATTTCTTCAAATTTATAATCATTAGGAAGATTCATTAAAGCAAATCTAGCACTATTCCAAATCTTATTTAAATATGCATTAGCTGCTTGTACCTTTTCTTCACTATATCTCATATCTAGTCCAGGAGCAGCGGTTGTTGCAAGGAAATATCTAAGTGAATCGGTTCCATATTTATCAATAACTGCAACAGGATCGACACCATTTCCTAAAGATTTAGACATTTTTCTTCCTAAAGAATCTCTAACTAATCCATGAATAACAACATCTTTAAATGGAATATTATTTGTAAAATGAAGAGATTGGAAAATCATTCTTGAAACCCAAAAGAAAATAATATCATATCCTGTAACTAAACAAGATGTAGGGAAATAACGTTTAAAATCATCTGTTTCTTTTGGCCAACCTAATGTTGCGAATGGCCATAATGCAGATGAAAACCAAGTATCTAAAACATCTTCGTCTTGTTTCCACTCGTCTTCTTTCCCTGGACAAGTTCTTGAAACGACCATTTCTTCACTTCCATTTTTATACCAAACTGGAATACGATGTCCCCACCATAATTGACGGGAAATACACCAATCATCAATATTTGAAAGCCATCTAGTTAAAACGTTTTCAAATCTTTCTGGATAAAATTTAACTTTATTTTCACTTTTTTGATTTTCTAAAACTCTATCAGCAAGTGGTTTCATTTTAACAAACCATTGCTTTGATAAAATAGGTTCAACTACAGCATCGCTTCTTTCAGAATGTCCGACTTGGTGAGTAATTTCTTCAATTTTAATTAAATCATCATGCTCTTTAATATCTTTTAATAAAGCTTCTCTACAAACAAAACGGTCCATTGAAGCATATTTACCACAATTTTCATTCATCGTTCCATCAACATTCATAATGATTGGATGTGGAAGATTATATTTTTGACCAATAATAAAATCATTAGGGTCATGAGCTGGAGTACATTTCATAGCTCCAGTACCAAATTCAATGTCGACATATTCATCAGCAATAACTGGAATTACTTCATTATTTGCTGGATTAATAACTTTTTTGCCAATTATATCTTTATATCTTTCATCGTTTGGATTAACAACAATGCATGTATCACCAAACATAGTTTCTGGTCTTGTTGTAGCAATCTCTAAATATTTAGTAGGTTCATCAACAAAACGATATTTAAAATAATAGAAATGTCCTTTATCTTCTTTATAAACGATTTCAATATTACTTAAAGCTGTTTTCATTTCTGGATCATAATTTACGATTCTTTCGCCTCTATAAATTAATCCTTCATCATAAAGAGTTTTAAACACTTTATAAACAGCATCTTGGAATCCTTCATCTAGAGTAAATCTTTCGCGAGAATAATCAATCATTATTCCCATTTTTTCCCATTGAGAATGAATAATATCGCTCTTTTCTTCTTTCCATTTGAAGGCTTCCTTTAAGAAATTTTCTCTACCAATTTTAAAACGATCAGTACCTTCTTCTTTTAATTTAGCATCAACTTTAGCTTGAGTGGCAATTCCAGCATGATCTACTCCAGGAAGATAAAGTACATCAAAACCTTTTGCTTTTTTATAACGAGCAATAATATCTTGGAAAGTATTATCAATGGCATGACCAATATGTAAAACACCAGTTACATTTGGAGGTGGAATAACCATTGAAAATGGTAATTTTGAAGTATCTCCAGCTTTAAAATAGCCACTTTCCTTCCATTTTTTTACTTTTCCTTTTTCTATTTCTTTGAAATCATAACGTTTATCAAGCATATTTTTACCTTCCTTTAACTAAATTACACTATCGATTTTATCTTTTAATTTTTCTAATAAACGATAATTATTAATTGATACTAAAAATAATTTATTTTCATCAAAATCTTTAAATTTAGCTACTAAATTTTTCTTTATTTTTGCTTTCATCGACATGTTAAGTTTATCAACTTTAGTTAAAGCAAAAATAAATGGTATATTATTATACATTAAATATTCATAAAATAATAAATCATCTTCATTAGGCTCATGACGAGAATCTAATAAAAATACTACTAATTTTAAATATTCATTGTTATGAAAATATGAATCAATCATTTTTCCATACATTTCATAATCTAAATCTTTTTTTGAAGAATAACCATAGCCAGGGGCATCAACAAAATAAAATTTATCATCGATTAAGAAATAATTAAGTAAACGAGTCATACCTGGTTTTGATGAGGTATAGGCAAGTTTTTTATTATTTGTTAAAGCGTTAATTAAAGATGATTTACCAACATTCGATTTACCGACAAAAAGCACCTCACTTAATCTTGGTGTAGGTGCTTGATTCATATCCGTAATGGATTTTATAAAGTTAGCTTTTTTATAGTGATAAATACCTTCCATATTAACGTAAGCAAACCTTTAAGGCATCATCGACATTTTCCATATAAACAACATGTAAATTGGATATTATTTCTTTTGGAAGTTCGTTTATATTCTTTTTATTTCCTTTTGGAACGATAATTGTTTTAATACCACTTCTTAATGCAGCTAAAGATTTTTCTCTTAATCCACCAATTGGAAGAGCATTACCTCTTAAATTAACTTCACCAGTCATTGCAATTTCATTTGAAACTGGTTTATCAGTTAAAGCTGAGATAATTGCGGTAGTAATCGCAATTCCTGCACTTGGTCCATCTTTTGGAACTGCTCCTTCTGGAACATGAATATGGATATCATTTTTATTAAAGAAAGTAGGATCGATTCCATATTTGGTTGCATTAGCTTTAATATAATCTAAAGCGATTGAACACGATTCTTTCATGATATCACCTAAATTACCTGTTAAAACTAATTTGCCTGTTCCTTCAAAATGGTTTACTTCAATAGGAAGAATATCCCCACCATATTGAGTATAAGCTAAACCAGTGACAATACCAATTTGATCCTTTTTTTCTTTATCAGTTGGGTCAAACATTTCAATTCCTAAGAATTTTTTAACTTCTTTAACACCAATTTTATAAACTTCATCTAAGGTATTGGTATTTAATTTTTCAACAATAACTTTACGAATAATTGTTCCAATTTTTCTTGATAATTCTCTAACTCCAGCTTCACGAGTATATCTTTCGATAATATGTTCGATAGCATCTTTAGAAAATTTTACACTTTTTGGATCAACTCCATTTGCCTTTGCTTCTTTAGCAATTAAATGGTCTTCTGCAATTTTAACTTTTTCAATTAATGTATAAGAATCGATTGGAATAAGTTCTAAACGATCTCTTAATGGTTCAGGAACATTTTCAAGATAGTTACATGTACAAATGAATAATACTTTTGATAAATCATAATCGATTTCAAGATAATTATCTCTAAAATGTGTATTTTGTTCAGGATCTAAAACTTCTAATAAAGCAGCTGAAGGATCACCTTTAAAACCATCGTGAGAAAGTTTATCGATTTCATCAAGACAGAAAACAGGATTAATTGTTCCAGCTTTTTTAAGGAAAGTCATAATTCTTCCTGGCTTAGAACCAACATAAGTTCTTCTATGTCCTCTAATTTCTGATTCATCAGAAATACCACCTAAAGAGCATTTAACAAATTTTCTTCCTAATGCTTTAGCAATAGAAATAGAAAGAGATGTTTTACCAGTTCCTGGAGGTCCATAAAAACATAAAACAGGAGCTTTTAAATTTCCGTTTAATTTTTTAATAGCAAGATATTCAATAATTCTGTCTTTTGCTTTTTCAAGGCCATAATGATCATCATCTAAAATTTTTCTAGCACGAATTAAATCATCATTATCTTCGGTTTCGTTATTAAAAGGAATATCAAATAAAGTATCTAAATAATCTAAAATTAAAGAATATTCGAGAGTTCCTTGTGGAAGATTCTTCATTCTTTTAAGCTCATCATGAACTTTATCGACAACTTCTTTTGGATAATTTCCTTTTTTTAATTTTTCTTCATATCCATCTTCGCTATTTTCACTACCTTCTCCTAATTGTTGACGGATAGCTTTAAGTTGTTCACGAAGATAATATTCTTTCTGTTGTTTTTCACTAGTCTGACGAATTGTATTTTGTAAATCTTGATCAACTTTGATTCTGATTTTAATAATTTCAAAATCCTTAATTAAAAGTTCAAGTCTTTCATTAACACTCTTAGCTTCTAATAATTCTTGTTTCTTTTCAGGTTCAATATTTATTTCATTAGAAAAAAGATAAGATAATTCTGCAGAATTTAATCCTTTTTTAATAGTTGCATAAAAATTCTTTGGTTGTTTTCCAAAAAAATCTTCAAGATTGTTTTCATCAAAATACTTAATGATTTTATTAATGTATGCAACTTCAGCATTTTGATCAGAAGGTTCTTCTTTAAGTAAATCGCCTTCAATAAAGAAAGAGCCTTCCTCAAAAGTTAAATTTTTATATGAGTATCTATCAATTCCTTGTAAAACTACTTTTACAATATCTTTTTGATCAACTTTATATAAAATTCGACATAAAGTTCCGACTGTATAGATATCAGAAATAGAGCCGATTTTATCTAAAGTTAAGTCTTTTTGAGAGACTATGAAAATTAAAGAATTGTAAAAATTAATACTTTCACTAATTGCAGCGACACTAAAATCTCTTTCAGCGTAAAGATTGATCTCTTGTTTTGGAAATACGGTGGCTCCTCTAGTAATGAGTACAGGTAACTTGATTTTTTCAATATCTGACATCGTTAAACAAGCCCTCCTTATATATTAAAAACTATTCTTCAGTTTTTTCTTCTTTTTTAGTTGTTTTTTTAGCAGTTGTTTTTTTAGCTGGAGCCTTTTCTTTCTTTTCTTCTTTTTTGGCTTCTTCTTTAACTTCTGCTTTCTTTTCTTCTAAATTGTTAGCAATTAAGAATCTTTCAATCTTATTTTGGTAAAGATTTGAAATAATATTTTGTTCATTTGGTGATAATGCTTTTTTAACATCTTCAAGTTTCATACCATATTGTTTTGCAACACTTTCATAGTATTGTTCAACTTCATTTCTTGTAATTGTTAAATGTTCAACTTGACCAATCTTGTTTAAGATTAAATATTCTCTTAATCTTGTTAAAGCATTTTCTCTAAAGTTGTTATCTAAAGTTTCGTCACTCATACCTGTAATTTCTTTATATTGTTCATAAGTTAAGCCATTTTGAGTGATTTGATCAATTGTTTGTTGTTTTAATGAAGCAGCTTCAGATTGAATTAATCTTTCTGGAATTTCTAAAGTTGAATTTTCAATAACTTTATTTAAAAGATCTGTAAATTGTTGATTTTTAGCTTCATTTGTTTTTCTAGCTAAAAGAGTTGCAGTTTCATGTTTTCTTAAATCTTCAACAGTGTTTACACCTTCAAGTGATAATGATTTAGCAAAGTCATCATTTAATTCAGGGATAACTTTTGTTTTGACTTCATGAATAATACAAACAAATTTAGCTTCTTTGCCTGCTAAATCTTTAATATATTGTTCAGGGAAAGTAACGATAACATCTTTTTTACTTTCAGCAGTAACACCAACGAGTTGATCTTCGAATCCAGGAACAAATTGATTTGAACCTAAAACTAAAGAATAATTGTCAGCACTTCCGCCATCAAATTCTTTTCCATTGATATATCCTTTAAAATCAAAAACAACAGTATCACCCATTGCTGCAGGACCATCTTTTAAAGTTAATTCAGCATTGTCTTCTAAAAGTTTATTAACAGCATTATCTGTTTCTTCTTTTGTAACAATAGCTTTTTTAAGTGGAATATTTAATTCTTTATATTGTCCTAAAGTTACTTCTGGTTCAACAATGATTTTAAATGTTAATTCAATTTCATCTTCTTTATAACCTGTGCATTCAACATTTGGTTGAGCGATAGGTCTAATATTGTGTTCTTTTAAAATTTCTTGATATGCAGGATTAATTGATTCATTGATTGTTTCATTAGCAAGTTGCATTGGTGAAATATGATCTTTAGCAATTTCAATAGGAGCTTTTCCCTTTCTAAATCCTTTGATTTGAACTCTACTTGCTAAAGATTTTAATGCTTTTTGTTTAGCAGCATTTAATGCTTCACCTTTAACAGAGTATTTAACTTCGAACTCTGAGTTTCCAATTTTCTTTAAATTTGTTGCCATTTTTATTTTCTCCTTAACTTAAATTTATTCTCGAAAATTATATACTAAGTAATAATAGTAGTAAATAATATTACACTTTATAAAGTGCGGCCAAAAAATAATACCAAAAAATTAAAAATTATTAAACGAATTTTCGTATTCTTTTATTAAATTTTCATCGATTTTTAATTCTTTTACTATCGAATCTTCATTTATATCAGCATTTACATTCATATAAGCTTTTCTAATTGCTAAATATAAAATAGTTTCAAGTTGTTCATTATTAAAAAATGTTGGTATTTCATTATTTAAAAAAGAAATAAAATAATAACTAATATCATCAATTAAATTCGTAACTTTTTCATTTCTTTTTACAAATTTAATCATTTCATCGATTTTCTTTTCATAAGTTAAATATTGAACTTGATATTCTTTTGGATTTATATAATAAAACTTACCGTTTTTAAAAAATGAAATATCTTTATCAAATCCAGTTTCTAAAAGTTCAAGCAAAAGAAAATTTTTAGCTAAATCAAAATTTTCTCTTTTAGTAAATGCTTCATAAAAAACAACACCATAACTATTAATTTTGTCTTTAAAATTTTCATGTATATATTTGATTGCGCCAATAACATCATCACAATTCTCACTATTTAATTCTTCGATAAAATTATAGTTGGTAGAAGAATTTTCTTCGGTTGTTGCTTTTATTTTTTTATAATTTTCATCTAAATCATGAATAAATTCTTCAACTTCTTGAGAGATATAAGGTATTGATTTTATTCTTTCAAATTCTCTTTTAACTAGTTCATTATTATTTAATAAAGCAAGTATTAAAAGAAGATAATTCATCGAAGCTAAAAAATCAGTTTTTTCTAATATTTTTTCTCTTTTTTTATAAAATTCGTAGGCTCCTCCGACATTATTTAATGAAATATAAGAAGACAAAACATAAAGCAAATCTTCGTATTTTAGCGAATTTTTAAAATTTTCAATAATTTCTTCAAATTCTTGTTTATCAAACATTGTAGCGATATCTTTCATATTTTTTAAATCTCCTTTAATTTTTCAATTAATTCTATAGCACTTTCTTTTGGTATAAATTGTTCAAGTTCTTCTAAAGTTGCTTTTTTTAAATCGATTAATGTTGGAAATTGTTTTATTAATAATTCTCTTCTTTTTTCGCCAATTCCTTTTATATCATCAAAAACCGAATTAAACATACTTTTATTTCTTTTCTTTATATGTGTAGAAATAGCATAACGATGGACACTATCTTGCATTTTCGTTAAGAAAATAAATAAGTTTTTATCTTCAATTGGAATCTCGTTAAAATCTTCATCCATTAAAGCTCTTGTACGATGTTTATCATCTTTAACTAAACCAGCTAAATTAATTTTAACACCGACTTTTTCTAATGTTTCTTTTGCTATTTCTATTTGATTCATTCCTCCATCCACAATAATTAAATCTGGAAATTTTTGTTTTTCTTCTTTCAATCTTGAATATCTTCTATAAATTACTTCTTTCATTGAAGAAATATCATCCTTTTTATTATAAGATTCAATATTGAATTTTCGATTCATTTTTTTATACTCTTCACCATTTATATAAGCCACCATTGCTCCAATTGCATTAGTTCCTTGTAAATGAGAATTATCGAATAATTCAATATAATAAGGTGTATTTATATTTAATAATTTTCCTAACTTTTCTAATAATTCTTCATTACTTTCTTTATTTAAATTTGTTTGTAAATAAGAAGAAAAATAATCTTGAGCATTTTGAGTTGCTATATTAACAATGTCTATATTCTTTCCTATTTTAGGTAGAATTATAGTAGTATTTAAGTAGTTTATTAGTATATCGCTTATTTCCTTTGAAGAAATAATTATTTCTTTAGGAAGCATATTATATTGATAATATTGAATTAAAATATCACTTATAAAATCATTTAATTCTCCGATAAGTTCATAAAAAAATTTCTTCTTGCCAATTAATAATCCTTGTCGATAAATTAAAATAACGATAGAAACATAATTTTCATTTGTATAAAAACCGATAAAATCACGATCAATTTTGTCTAAAAATTCAACATTTTGCTTTTCGTTTATATATAAAATAGAATCTAGTCTTTTTTTATATTCTAAAGCATTTTCATAATCGAGTTTTAAAGAATATTCATTAATTTTTTCTTTTAATTTTTTAATAACTTCTTCATTATTTCCTCTTAAAAAACTTTCGATTTCATCAAGAATTTCCTTATATTGATTTTCATCTATTTTATTAATGCAAGGTCCTAAACATTGATGCATATGATAATAAAGACATGGAGATTTAGGAACGCTTGAACATTTTCTTAAAGGGTATAAAGAATTTATAATATTAATAACTTCATAAGCGCTTGATGATGATGGATAAGGTCCAAAATATGAACTTTTTTTATTTTTTAAATTTCTAGCTATTGAAATATAAGGGTCTTTTATTCTTTTATGAAGTTCAATATAAGGATAATGTTTATCATCCATTAAAAGAATATTATATCGAGGATGGTGTTTTTGAATTAAATTCATTTCTAAAATTAAAGCTTCTTTCTCGCTTGAAGTAATAATTGTTTCAAAATGATCAACATGAGAAACCATCGCTGCAGTTTTACCAGTGTGAAGTCTTAAAAAATATTGAGAAACACGCTTTTTTAAATTTTTGGCCTTTCCAACATAAATTATGGTGTTGTTTGAATCAAACATCATATAACATCCAGGCAAATCTTTTAATAAATCTATTTCTTTTTTTAAAATTTCATTCATTTTACTTCAAATTTACAATTGTTGAGCCGCCATCAGGACCTAATGAAAAAGAAGAAACATGTTTATTCTTTTTTAAAGCTTCCCATAAAGCTTGTCTAAGTCGCCCGCTTCCAAATCCATGAATAACTTTAACACTACTTTTTTTATCAACTAAGGCTTTTGATATATAATCTTCCATCATTTCAACACCTTCATGAGTATGATAACCAATTAAATTTAAACTCGAAGGAGCGACTGTTTTATTTAAAATTTTATTATCAATATCAAGATTATTATCTAAAACTTGTTTTGGAGTTGGAATCTTTTTAAGTGAATCAAAAGATGCTTCGAAGCTAAATCCATCGGAAGAATTTACGATTATTTTATTGCCTTTAATCGAAGTTACTTGGCCTTTCACATCAAGTCCTTTTATTAAAACATAATCACCAATATTAATCGGTTCATTTTCGCTTTCTTCGATATTTATTTTTAACAATTTATCCATTGCTTTTTTAGCATTTTTATCTTTAATAAATTCTGCATAAATATCGTTTATTTCTTTATATTTAGCATCTAAATATCTATCGAATTCTTCACTCTTATTTTGATTTAATTTTTCAGTTCTTATTTTAATTTTATTTTTTTCTTGATCAATTAAGCTTTGTTCTTTATTTAATCTTTTTTCGTAATTTTTTAACTTTTCTTCTTTAAAAGAGAGTGCTCTTTCTTTATCTTCTATAACTTCAATTCGTTTATCTTCTTCACTTAAATAATTTTTTTCATAAATTTCTTTAGCTTCGTCAACAATTTCTTTATCTATTCCGAATTTGTTTGCAATAGCAAATCCATAAGATTTTCCACTAACATTTAAAAGCATTTTAAAAGTTGGACGAATCTTTTTTTCATCAAAAATAAACGAGGCACTTAAAACATTTGGATTCTCTAAACCAAACTTTTTAAGTAAAGAATAGTGAGATGAAATAATTGATAAACATCTTGTATTTAATAAATATTTAGTAATTGCAATTGAAAGAGCTTCGCCTTCTTTTGGATCAGTTCCATTACAAAGTTCATCAAAAATTACTAAATCTCTATTTGTTAAACCTTTTAAAATTGAAGAGACATTTGAAATTTGTGAAGAGAATGTTGATAAATTATTCTCTAAAGATTGATTATCGCCTATATCTACAAAAATATTATTAAAAACAGCGCATTCGCTTCCTTCTTCTAAAGTTAAAGGAAGAGCAAGCTTAACCATATAAGCTAAAGTTCCAATAGTTTTTAAAGCAACAGTTTTTCCTCCAGCATTTGGACCACTTATTAATAAAATTCTTTTATTTTCATCAAGTAAAAAATCATTTGCTACGCAAATATTTTGATCAAGTAAAGGATGTTTTGCTTTTTTAAAGTTAAAAGAATATTTTAAAGAAATATTAGGAATAGAAGCGTGATATTCTTTCATAAATTTAACTTTTGAAGTTAAAAAATCAAGTTCTCCTATTGCTTCATTAGAAAAAATTAAATCATGAGAATAAAATAAAACATCTTGTCTAAAAGAAGATAAAATTTTACTTATTTCATCTCTTTCTTTTAATAAAAGTATATTTTTTTCATTTTCTAATTCAGCGATTTCATAAGGTTCGATAAATGTTGTTGCTCCACTATCTGAAATATCTAAAACTACTCCAAATACACTAGATTTTAAAGATGTAGAAATAGGAATAGCATAATGTCCATTTCTAAAAACATAATTATCACCATTCATCTTATCTTTATTTTTATCCATTATTTTAAGTAAACATGAATGAATTCTTTTATCAATATTTCTTAAAGAATTTCTAACATTTTCTAATTCTTTTGAAGCACTATCTAAAATAGAACCATCATTACCTATAGATCTATTAATTTTATTATATAATTCACTACAAGGTTTAATTTTTGAAATTATTTCAAAAATTATCTTATAATCTTCTTTATTTTTTATTTTTTGTAAAAATGAAGTTATTTCAAAAGAAGAATATATTTCATCTTTTAATAAATTAAGTTTTAAAGGGTCTAATAATTTACCTAATTTTAAAGAGTTAATTTCTTCAGCTAATATCAATTTTGAATAAATTGGTAATTCACCATAGGTTTCATATAATTTATACATTTCATCTAACTTTTTATATTCTCTAATAACATATTTTTTCTCATTAGATAATGTAAGATTATTAAAAATATCGATTCCTTTAATCGTTTTAGCATTTTTTTTAAAAAGTTCGACGACTTTATTTATTTCTAATATATAAAAACTTTTTTTCATAAATTTAACTTAACTATAATACATTATTTTTCTTTTATTATAAATAACTATAAATATTAAGACTTTTATAAATTAATAAATTAAAAAAGCGTTTATTTTTAAGATTAAGTAAAAATTAATAACAATGTATATCCGAGATTTCACGATAACTATCGAAAAAATCATTAAACAAATTTAAATTTGTGATATAATATTTTTAATGGTAACAATCAAAGTTGATATCGAAACATTAAATAAAATTAGAAATGATTTTAAAGAAAATATTATCGGAGAAAATATCGGATATATTATTTTCGTTGCAAAAACAACTGATTATGTAGTCACTGCTTACGATAACAAAAAGAAAAACACTTTTAAAATTACAATTCAAGGTGAAGATCCTCTTTCACTCGCTTTAAAATATAGTGATGAACCACTTTCTTTCCCTAAAAAGAAAGAAATTGTTAAAGAATCTCCTTATTTTATTGATGTAAATCCTCAAATTGGTAGCGATGAAGTTGGAACTGGTGATTTTTTAGGTCCTGTTGTTGTTTGTGCAGCTTTTTGCGATAACGAAACAATGAAATTTATTAATGAATATGGAATTACTGATTCTAAAAAATTAAGCGATAAACAAATTTTAACAATCGTCCCTCTATTAATTAAAAAAGTTTATTATGAAGCTAAAGTTTTAAGTATTGAAAAATATAATAACGCTAAAGCAAAAGGCTTTAATTTAAATCAAATGAAAGCAATTTTACATAATTTCTGTCTTTTAAAATTACACGCTCGAGTTCCTTATGTTAACAATGTTTATATGGATAAATTTGTTGATGAAGATAAATATTATGAATATTTAAAAGGAATGAGCAAAATTCAAAAAGGAATTATTTTTAAAGAAAAAGGGGAAACTTATTTTCCTAGCGTCGCTTTAGCAAGTTGTATTGCTCGATATTTATTTCTTCAAGAAATCGATTTAATAAATAAAAAATATAATGTTAGCGTACCTTTAGGTGCGGGAGAAAAAGTAAATCTTTTTTCAAAATCATTTATTCATAAATTCGGAATTGATGAATTTAATAAGATTGCTAAAAAAAGTTTTGCTAACTATAAAGAAGTAACTGATGATTCTACTTTTATTGTTTAATTTTTTCTAAAACTTCTAAAAAATATAATGGTAAAGGGATTTCTAAAGAAATCTCTTTTTTTAATGTTGGATGAAAAAATACTAATTTATAAGCATGTAAAAGTTGACCATTATTATAAATATGGTTACTTCCTCCATAAATTGTATCCCCGACTAAAGGATGTTTAATTGAAGAAAGATGAACTCTAATTTGATGTGTTCTTCCAGTTTCAAGTTCACACTTAATTAATGTATATTGATTTTTAAATCTTTCTAAAACATGAACATGGGTAATAGCTTCTTTACCATTTTTACTATCGATTGCCATTTTTAAACGATTAGTTTTATCTCTACCTATTTTACCAACAATTTTTAAATCATTTTCTTCAATAATTCCATCAACTAAAGCAATATAGCTTCTTTTCATTGAATGATCTTTTAATTCTTTAGCTATTTCATTATGGGCAAAATCATTTTTAGCAATTAAAAGTAAACCTGAAGTGTCTTTATCAATTCGATGAACAATTCCTACTCTATTTAATCCATTTACACTAGAAAGTTCTACTTTGTTATAAATTAAAGCATTTACAAGTGTATCATCAAGATGTCCGCTTCCAGGATGAACAACTAATCCTTTTGGTTTATTTATAACTAATAAATCTTCGTCTTGATAAACTATATCTAATTTAAATTCATATGGTTTTAAATTTAAATTAGTTTCTTTTTCATTAAATTTAACAATTACTTCATCATTTTCTTTAACTTTATATGATGGCGAAACAACTTTTCCATTAACTAAAACATTTTCATGTTTAATTAAAAACGAAAAATATTCACGAGAATAATTTTCGTTTAATAAAGTTAATGCTTTATCTAATCGTAAAGTTTCAATATTTTTATTAATTAGAAATTTCTTTTCCATTTTCTATGTTATTTTCATTATTTTGAGAATTATTAATATTACTAGTTTTATCATTATTTTCTACTAAATTACTACTAGTAGACTTATTATCTTCTTTTAATTTATTTAATTCTTCTTTTTCACTACTCTTTTTATCATCACCTTTAAAAATATCAATAATTAAAGAAACAAGTAAAATAATTACCCCAACAACAACAAAACTATCCGCAATATTAAATATTCCAAAATTAGGAATTAATGGTGTAACATCAATAAAATCAATAACCCCACATGGATTAATCCAATAAAACGTTCTATCGATTAAATTACCAAAATTACCACCATAAATTAATATTAAACATAAAAGATTTAAAATATTAAATTGATGTTTATATTTTTTATAATAATAAATTATAAAAATAGGTACTCCTAAAAATACTAACCAAGAAACAATAATAAATATTACTCTAGCTATAATGGCGCCGCTTCCCATTCCAAAAGCGGCACCATTATTAGTTAACAAAGTAAAATTTAATAAACCAGGGATAACTTTAACACTACTTCCTTGTTGATAAGGCAATTCACTAGATGAAGGATAAGTAATTAAAGGTCCTAAAAAATAAACAGCTAGCCATTTAGTAAGTTGATCGATTAAACATAAAAGAATGGATACTAAAAAGATAATTAAAAGTTGTTTTTTATATTCTTTAACTATTTCTTTAATACTTTTAAGCATCTTGGACATATATATTCTCCATCAACTTCTGTTAATTCATTCTTATCAAAATAATTCCAGCAACGTTTACATTTTTCACCTTCATGATGAATAACTTTAACATAAGAAACTTTTCCTTTATTTTCAGTTAATGAATCATCAAAAACAAGTGAAGAAACGATTAAAAGCTTAGTTAATTCATCATTTGATACTTCTTTTAACAATTTTTTTAAAGAAGAATCAAAGATATTAACAAATACTTTTGCTTCTTGATTTGATTTAATAACACCTTCATTTCTTTTATTTTCACATTCTTTAAAGACATCTTCTCTTAAAGAAAGTAATAAATTATATTTATCTAATAAAGAAGTATCATAATTATGAGATTCTTTTAACATTGGATAAAGTTGAACATTATCTTTACTTCTAAATGGATAGTTTTGATTAACTTCTTCCATTGTAAAAGGAAGTATTGGATTAAGTAAAACCATTAAAGAGTATGTAATTTCATTTAAAACTTTAACAACTTTTTTTCTTCTTAAAGAAGAAACATCTTCGCAATATAAAATATCTTTTGTGATATCTAAATAGAATGAAGATAAATCACTTGACATAAAATTCATAATTTTTGTCATTGCGTTAATAAAATCATAATTAGAGAACGAAGCTAAATAATCGTTTTTAACACTTTCAAATTTAGCTAAAACACATTTATCAATTAATTCAGTAATTTCAACATCTTCAGATGGATTAAATGTAGAAATATTTCCTAATAAGAATTTAAGTGTATTTCTAATCTTACGATATTGTTCGCTAATTGTTTTAATTATTCCTTCAGATAATCTAACGTCTTGTTGATAATCAATTAAAGAAGCCCAAAGTCTTAATGTATCAGAACCATAAACTTCAATAATTTTTAAAGGATCAATACCATTTCCCTTTGATTTAGACATTTTTTCCCATTTTTCATCCATGACGAAACCATGAGAAACAACTTCTTTATAAGGAGCAACATCATTATTTGCAACACTTAAAATAAGAGAAGAATTAAACCAACCTCTATATTGATCATTTCCTTCTAAATAAAGATCAGCTGGATATTTTAACCCTCTTTCTTTTAAAACTCCACTCCAAGAAGATCCGCTATCAAACCAAACATCCATAATATCTTTTTCTTTTCTAAATAAACCATTTGGAGAATGTGGATTTGTATAATTTTCTGGTAATAAATCTTTAGTTTCTCTTTCATACCAAACATTAGAACCAAATTCTCTAACTAATTTTTCGATATGATCAAAAACTTCTTTATCAATAATTGGAGTATTATCTTCACAATAAATTATAGGAAGAGGGACGCCCCAAATTCTTTGACGACTAATACACCAATCATTACGATCTTTAATCATGTTGACCATTCTTGTTTCACCCCAAGAAGGTAACCATTTAACACCATGAATTTTTTCAATTAATTCATCTCTAATTGGATCAATTGAACAGAACCATTGATCAGTAGCTCTAAAAATAACTGGCTTATGTGTTCTCCAATCGTGTGGATAAGAGTGAACGATATCTTCTTCTTTTAATAAAGAATGATTTTCTTCCAAGATTTTTAAAACTTCTTCATTAGCATCTTCATAGAATAAACCTTCTAGTCGTGGACCAGCTTCTTTTGTCATTTTTCCATGTTCATCGACAGGACAATAAGGTTTAATTCCATATTTTAAACAAACTAAATAGTCGTCTTCACCATGTCCAGGAGCAATATGAACAAGTCCAGAACCACTATCGGCTGTAACATAATCTCCTAAAATAAGAACCGATTCTCTATCATAGAAAGGATGTTTTGCTTTTAAACCTTCTAACTCGGTTCCTTTAAATTCTTTAATTAATTCGCATTTTGTTAAATTTAATTGTTCTTTTAAAGAATTTTCCAAATCTCTAAGGAAAACTAATTTTCCTAAATTTGTATCAAATAAACCGTAAATAAAATCAGGATTAGCACAGATTGCAAGATTAGCAGGTAATGTCCAAGGAGTTGTTGTCCAAATAACAAATTTTGCATCATTTGGAATTAAATCTTTTCCATCTAAACAAGAAAATTCAACGAAAATAGTTTTAGCTTTAACATCTTTATATTCGATTTCAGCTTCAGCTAAAGCAGATTCGCTTGATGGAGACCAATAAACAGGTTTTAATCCTTTATAAATTAAACCTTTTAAAGCCATATCAGCAAAACAATGAATTTCGTTTGCTTCAAATTCTTTATATAAAGTTAAATATGGATGATTATAATCACCTAAACAGCCAAGACGAATAATATCTCTTTTTTGTTTTTCTACCTGTTCTAAAGCGTAGTCATAACATTTTTTTCTAAATTCAACAACTGGAGTGGTTTTTCTATTAACTCCACTTTTAGTAACCATATTTTCAATTGGAAGTCCATGAGTATCCCATCCAAAAATAAATGGAGTATTATATCCTTCCATATTTTTAAATCTAACAATAAAGTCTTTAAGTAAACGATTTAACATATGTCCACAATGCATTGCACCATTAGCATATGGAGGGCCATCATGAAGCATGAATGTTAAATCTTTATTTTCATTCATCTTTTTATAAATATCTTCATCTTGCCATTTTTTTAAATAAACAGGTTCTTTTTTATTTAAATTACCTCTCATTTCAAAATTTGTTTTTGGCATCAATAAACTTGATTTTAAATCCATAATTTATTTTCCTTCCTTTAATAAGTAAAAAACAAAAAGTCCTTAGAAAATTTAAATTTTCTAAGGACGAATTACCGCGTTACCACCTTAGTTATTAATATAAAAAATATATTAATCACTTAATTTATAGTTGTAGTTATATTTTAAAAACAAATAAAAGTGATATTTTTAAGGTTTAATTGATATCTTTTCACCAAACTATATCTCGCTAAAAATTAAATAGTCTTAAAAACGTGTCTTTTACCTTTAAAAATATATAATAAATTATTAGAAAAGTCCATAAAAACAGAAGAAAAGATGTTAATAGATTTTTAAAATTATATTTATTTAATTTTTTATATTCTTCTTTAGCTAATAAATATTTTTTCTTTTCTTTTTTCCAATATTTTTTATCCTCATCAGTAATTTCTCGATAAATTTTACAAGGATTTCCAAAAGCAATTACATTTGAAGGAATATCTTTCGTTATAACACTTCCAGATCCAATAACAACATTATTTCCGATTGTTACACCAGGATTAATTGTAACGTTTCCTCCAATCCAAACGTCATTTCCAATAATTACTTTTTTAGAAAATTCTAAATTCTCATTACGAATATCTTTATCGATTGGATGAGCGGCGGTAAAAATATTTACTCTTGGTGCAAAATAAACATTGTTTCCAATAATTACTTTTCCAGTATCTAAAATTAAACAATCAAAATTTGCATAAAAATTATCGCCAACTTCGATATTTTTCCCATAATCACATCTAAAAGGTGGTTCAATATTAATATTTTTACCAACCCTTCCTAATAACTTATGATAAAGTTCATTTCTTTTTTCAAAGTCATCAACTTCTTCTAAATTATTTATTTTTCTTAATAATTTTCGACATTTAATATACATATTTGCCAACTCTTCATCTTGAGCAATGTATAATTCTTCTTTTTCTAGTTGTTCTTTATTAAAACTCATAAAACATCACCTCTATGTTTTAAACATTTAGATTATATACATAGTAAAATAAAAATAAATTAATATTTATTCAAAGGTAATATTTTTAATCGACTCTTTAAGTTCGTTAGAAGAATTAATTAATTTTTCTTTTTCTTCATTAGATAAAACTAAAGGAAGATGTGAAACAAATCCGTTTTTATTAATAATTGAAGGAATTGATAAACAAATATCTTTTAAATCATATTCATTATCTAAATAGGTTGAAATAGGTAAAATAGTATTCTCATCGTTAATAATTGCTTTAACTATTCTTAAAGTAGATGTAGCAATTCCATAATATGTAGCTCTTTTTTTGGCAATTATTTCATAAGCGCTATTTCTTACAATATTTGCAAGGCGATTAGTTTCTTTTTCATGATCAAAATATCCTTTAAATTCACAAAACTTTGATAATGGTATTCCTTCAACATTAGCATTGCTCCATAAAGGGAATTCACTATCACCATGTTCTCCAATAATAAAGGCATTTATTGAACGAGGATCGATATTAAGATGTTTACTTAAACTATATTGTAAACGTGCACTATCTAAAACGGTTCCACTTCCAATAACTCTATTTTTATTAAATCCAGATATTTTTAAAGTAGCTAAAGTTAAAATATCGACTGGATTAGAAACAATTAAAAGGATTCCTTTATAATCTCTTTTCTTTATTTCACCAATAATTGACTTAAAAATTACTATATTTTTACTAATTAGATCTAATCTAGTTTCATTTTCTTTTTGAGCGCTTCCAGCAGTTATAACAATTATTTTAGCATCCATTAAATCATCATAACTACCTTCTTTTATTTCCATTGGTTGTAAAAATGGTATTGAATGAGAAATATCTAAAGCTTCTCCAAGAGCTTTTTCTTTATTATTATCAACTAAAATAATTTCATTAAATAGTTTTGATAAGGCAAAAGTATAAGCAATTGTAGCTCCAACATTCCCTAAACCAATAATACCTATTTTTTTATCGTTTAATTTATCTAAATCATTCATATTAATTAAAAATGTTCCTTTCATTTATTTGTTGAGTGATGATTCTTTTTTTAATCATCACTCAATAATAATATAAGGAACTATTTTTGAATATTTATTTGCTTTTAAAGTTATTTATTTATGATAATTTCTATAAAATCTTTTTTTCTTTATAAAATTCAATAAATTCAACAGCTGTTTTTATTAATTTTAATTTATTAAAATTTTCTAAATCATTTATATCAGTATTAAACATAAAAGCGTTCATTTCTTGAGGAATTAAAAATGCATCATATGTAATAATGTTTTTGTAAGGTAAAAAAGAAAGATCAATAAAACAATATTTATTATAATATTTAAAAAGTTCATAAAATGGAACCGATAATGGTTTAACTAAAAGACGAATATTATTAATAAAATCTAAAACAATCAATCCTTCATTAGTTAAATCTAAAACCATAACTTTTAAAGAAACTAGATTTCTCATGCTATTAATAATTTCTAAATCTTTAGATGTAATCTTTTCTTTTCTATTTTTTATAAAATCATCTAAATATTTGTTTTTAGATAAAAGAAATTTATCTCTAGAAGATAAAAAATCATCCATGTCAACATTTTCCATTTCTTTTAAATTTAAATAATCATAATGGTTTTTAGATGCAACAAATTCATAAATATCACAAATTAGATTTCTATAATCAAGATAAGATTCATCATTAAAAACTGGTATTTCTTTATTTATCTTTTTAAATTTAATTTTATTTTTGTTTTCTTTAAGTTTTATATCGTTAATCGTATGACCTTTTAAAAGCCATTTAGGAGTTGTTTCATGAACAAACATTATTTTTTTAAGTTCTTCTTCTTTTAATCCATTTAAAGTTTTTTCATTATAAATATATTCTAATGTTGGAAGAAGAGAAAATCCTTTTAAAACTCTTAAGCATGAAGAAATCGAAGCATCATTATAAACATCGCTATTAACTGCAGGATTTTCATAACTATTAGCATAATTCATTATGAAATCAATATCATATTGTTTATATTTTTTAAAATATGGATTACTTTTAATTATTTCAGATATTTTTTCTATAGAATTTTTAAATGCTGAAGCAAATATCGTTTTATAAATATATTTTTCATTAAAGGAACATGAAAAAGGAATGTAGCTATTTAAAACTCTTTCTATAAATTCATCTTTACTCAAAAATTCATCTCCACATGAATAATCATAAGGAGAAGAAATAAATATGTCTTTATAAAATTTATAATAATCATCAAAACTTAAAAAACCATATAAATCAATTATTCCTTTTAAAAAATCATTTAAATTAGTTTCAATTAATGCACTTGAAATATCTTCTTTTAAATAAGAAATTACTTCTTTAAAGTCTTCATTAAGTTTATAAATATCTTTACTACCATTTTTTGTATCAATTGTTTTATCAAGATAAATAACACATAAATCTAATAAAGTCATTACATCTTCATATTCTGGATTTAAGGATAAAGGTTTATCTTCAACTAATGCTTCTAATGTATTTTCAGATAAATAAAAATAGATATTTTCAGGTACATATATGAAGAAATTAACAATTTCTTCATATATTTTATTTTTACTTATTTTCTTATAATCAATAGCATCATATTTATATAAATCTAAATATGTTGCATATAAAGATTCTTTATCTTTTTCTTTAATAATTTTTTGTGTATTCTTTAACATTTTTCTTTTTCCTTGTTTAATTTATATATTAATTATATAGAAAAATAGTTAAAAAAATCACTAATTAGAATAATTTGATAATATGTGCCAAAATAATATAACAAATAATATTTTTACAAATTTTTTTCTAAAAAAGTGAATATTTTTTCTTCTTAGAAGCATTCTTGCACTACGTAAAGGGTTGGGTGATCCTTTTTATAAGAATCCCATTCTTATATTATATATAGATATAAATAGATATATTTATATAAATAAAAAAGAAAAGAAAAATGCTTTGAAATATTATTTCAAAGCATCATCTTTAAGGAGAAATTAAATAATTTTTACATTACTTTTTATAATAAAATTAGAACTTCTAATTTTATTAGCGGATATTAAGACAATAATTATTAAAGTATATTCAATAAAAAGATTTATATTTGCTAATTAGAAATCTCTTTCAACTTTAATAAAGCCAATAGAAGGAACATAATTTCCTAAAGCTGTGTAATAGTTTCCTACACCAACTATTTCAACATCTTTTTCACTATTATTTTCTTCTTTTCTATAACTATATTCATATTTTTCATTAAACATAACTTTATTACCTCCATTAATAATATAAGGATTAATATCTTCAAAATTTATTTTATCTTTTGAAGATGGATATATTTTAATGGATAATCAATAAAAATCGTAATTTATCATTATTATTGACTAATTTATGAAAACGTTTTCATTTCTTTTTCATAAATAAAAAAGTCGATAAATATCGACTTTTTATTATTTTAATTAGTTTCGAATGAAAGTGCTTTCAGTTATTTATAAAAATATTTATTTGTAATTTATATTAACTAAATCTGTTCCGATAAATGGAATTTTTCTAAAGTCATCAGGATATTTTCTAATAATATAATCAATATAATTTCCAAAAGCCAAAGCTAAAGAATAATATCCTAAAGGATTAGGGTGGAATCCCATTGCTATTTTATCTCTTGCATTTTCATCATATAAAAATAAATATTCAGTAAAATCGATCAAGTAAGTATATGAATAAAGTTTTATAACTTTTTTCATCTCATCTCTAACTTCTTTTACAACTTTTGTTCTTTCAGGTGTTAAATTATCAATTTGAAGTGATGTTAAAAAAATTCTTGAATCAGGTTCGAGTAATTTTAATTTAGATATAACTTTACCAAGATACCCAAAATATGAATCAGGATTTTTTGAAGGATCTTTTAAATTAATATCTTCACTTGTTCCAACTTTTTGATTATAAACGAATAAATCATTATTCCCTAAAAAGATTATATAGGCCTGTTCTTTTTTCCAAAAACAATTTTTTTCAGCCCAAGATTCATAAAATTCTTTAAAGGTCATTCCTCCACGAGAAAAATTGTCGTATTTTGTACCTGTAATTCTTTCTAAAATAGCCGGCCAAGAATATTCATACATGTCATTATATATAATTACACCGTTTTTATCAGTTGATTCAAATTCACCACTACTTAAAGAATCGCCTATAACACCAATATTTTTAAATATTCCTGCAAAACCACAAGTATCTTTAATATTATCTAACGGTTTTTCATTAGAATCTATTTCATAAATTTTTTTCATCATATTGATTCCTTCTTATTTAAATTAACATTATATTCAATGTCAATTGTATTAACCATTTTTTCTTTAGTTTCAGTTATTACACCATCATAGTAATAATTTTTTAGCATTCCTTCCTTAGTAACAGTATAATCGGTGTTAAATATAGCACCTTCATAAGTCATATCATTAACTAAAGTATATCTTAGAAGACCATCATCATTAATCGAAAAATTCATATGCCATTTTTCAGCGCTTATTTTTATTAAATCTCCATAATATAGACCGCCACGATAATAATCATAAGTATTATCTTTATAAAAGAATGATGTTATAGAATCATTAATTTTAGTTTTATCGACTTTTAAATCTTTTCTTGCATCATCAGTTATTTCACATCCGTATATTGTTCCGGAATTAATATATTGAAGAACTTCTTTTTCTTTTATGCCGTCATCTTGAATTAATGTTCCTTCATAAGTTCTATATAAATATAAATAAGGATTATTTTCATCGTTTTTATCAAACTCAAAATAGCAATATGCTTTTCCGATTTCTTCTCCATTAGAATCATATTCATAATTATAATATTCTAACGAAGCACTATTTATATTTTCTAAAGCATTTTTTATTGAAAAACCTTCAATATAATCCCTTACAGGTCCTTCAGGAATTTTTGAATTACACGATGTTAATAAAAGAATTAAACTAAATACACTAACTTTAAAAATATTTTTACCCATATTGTTTACGAAAAATAATAAGATTGGCTAATGCCAATCTTATTATACGATATTTTATTATTTTTTTAATTATAAGAATAAGTACAATACCCATATACTGAATTAAGATAACTATCAGTTTGAGCATTTACACTTTCAAACCTTTCACTAATTAAATATCCGTTAGCATCATAAGTTAAATCTAAATTCCATTTAGCTGTAATTTCCATACCGAATCTTCTAATAATTAAACGTTTATTAATAGAAAATGTTTTAAATGATAAACCGTTTTCACTTGTTGAATAACAATAAACTGTATCAATAGAATCGGTCGTTGTAAATTTAGAAATAATCGAGGCATATTGATCTTCTAAATTTTCAGAATCTAATTTTAAAGGAAGAGCTAAATAATATGAGGTGTCAGATGGATCGAAAGATCTATTTTCACCATGGGCTGCGTAATCATCACCAGTTAAACCCTTACAATTAAATGTTCCTTCATAAGAATACGTTATATAACCATTGTCATTAAAAGATGATACAACATCTTCTATTTGATCATATGATAAATATCCTTTAGGAGCACCACAAGCGGTTAAAACTAGAGTTAATGAGCCTAAGACTAACATTTTTAATTTCTTTTTCATGTTATTTCCTCCATAAACTCATTAATTAATAAATTCTTAAATTCATTGATTTTTCTGTAATGTGTGTATCGATTAAATTAAATGATAAATGAATCTTTGTTCCTACTGGAATTTCGCTATCATTTAATACGTAGAATTCATGTGTACTGCCATCTTCTTCTACGACATTACAAATAATAAATTTCTTTTCACCATAATCCAAGAAGGAACTTACTGTAGCTTCGATACCTTCATCTGAGATATGAATCTTATCATTTGGAATTTCGACTAAGAAATCTTTAACAAAAACTTTTGTTCCAAGACCTTGTATCATTTTATTAGAAATAAGATCTGGTGATTGATATAAATGTCCATTAATTTTAAGGAAGAAAATTTGTCTAGCTTTTGCTAAATTATTTTTCTTTTCACGTTCTAATTCTTGAAGAGCTTGTTTTCTTTCTTTCTCTAAAACATTTAAGACATTGTATTCATCTTTAAGTTTTTTAACCTTTTCTTTAAAGTTATTTTTTAGAATTTTCTTTTCTCTCTTATAAGGAGCTTTTATTTCATTTAAAGCAGATTCATAATTTAAAGTTTCACCATCAAGAGCTTTATTAATCAAATTTTCTCTTTCTTTTGGATAATTTTCTTTAAATTCTTCATGTTCAGACTTTCTCTTATGATAAACATCTTTATCCTTATTGGTTTTCAAGAATTTCTTATAAGAATCATATTCTTCTTTTTTAATTCTTTCTTGTTCTTCTTTGACTTTTTCAACAACTGCTTTTCTATTAATCTTATGTTGTTTTTTAACTTCAGAAATAGCAATCTTATATTTTTTATCCATTTCTTTAAGTTTTTCTTTATTTTCAAGACTAATAGATGCAATTTTTTCCTCGTTTGTTTTTTTCAAGCTACTTAAGTCTTTAGAAGAGTTTTCATTTATTAAAGCATCATATTTTGCATTTATTTCTTTAACTTTTTCTTCGTATTTAGAATTAACTTTTGCTATGTTATTTTCTAAAATTGAAGAATATTTATTTTTTTCGTTACTATTGGCTGTAACAAAATTAATAAATGTAGATGAAATTTCGTTATATTTTTTAAGAGTTGAAACTAAAGTATCTTCTCCATTTTTAATTGTGATTTCGGTAATATCGATAGAGAGTTTAACATTGTCTCCTATATGAACGTCTTCATTTGATAATGTTAAGAATAAAACTCTTTCATTTAATTTTAAATAAGCAACTTTAGTACCTTCGACATCTTCTATATTAATGATAGTAGCATTAATTGTTCCTTTGCCAGAAATTGAGATAGCGCTACATGGAATATAAAGTTGTCCGTTTCCATCTTTTGTTTCAACAACTTTTGGTAATTCCAAAGAATTATTATCGAATAAAACTTTTTGCTCTTTAATTGAACAAGAAATAACATTCAATGTTGGTATACGAGGGACGATTGAAACTTCTGTATCATAATCAAAGAAATGAGCTTTCTTAACATTAACTTTGACATCAATAATATCTCCAGCTTTCAAACCGTTGGAATTTAAAGCCTTAACAATAATTCTTGTTGAAGATTCTTTAAATCCGTCACCATTCATATTAATGTCACCATAAATTAAAGTTTCATTACCTAATTCTTCAAAGTGAGAAACTTTTACTTTAAAAGAATCTTTAGAATTAGTATTGCTTGTATCAATGCTTAAATCTTCACATCTAATACCAAACCATACTTTATGTTTTCCATCTAAATAATGAGGTTGAACTTTAATTAAATCATTTGCATCTACAAATAATTTATTATCAGAATAATCAAAGTTAATTTCAACAGAATCACCATTTCTTAAAAGTGTTGCTTCAAAGAAATTCATTTGTGGTGTTCCGATAAATCCAGCAACGAATTTATTTTGAGGATAGTCATATAAATTTTTTGGAGAATCAATTTGTTGGATTTCTCCTAATTTCATGACAACTACTCTTGTTCCTAAAGTCATAGCTTCGACTTGGTCATGAGTTACATAAATAAATGTTGTTTGTAAATCTTGATGAAGTTTTGCTATTTCACTTCTCATTTGTGCTCTAAGTTTTGCATCTAAGTTACTTAAAGGTTCATCCAAAAGCATAACTTTTGGATTTCTTAAAATTGCTCTACCCAAAGCGACTCTTTGTCTTTGACCACCAGACATTGCTCTAGGTTTTCTATCTAAATAATCAGTTAAACCTAAAATATTGGCTGCCCATAAGACTCTTTCGTGAATTTCTTCGGTTGGAACATGTCTAAGTTGTAAACCAAAGGCCATGTTTTCATAAACAGTCATATGTGGATAAAGTGCGTAGTTTTGGAAAACCATTGCAATGTCTCTATCTTTAGGTTCGACATCATTTACTATTTTATCATCGATATAAAGTTCGCCTGCACTAATATCTTCAAGTCCAGCAATCATTCTTAATGTTGTAGATTTTCCACAACCCGATGGACCGACAAATACAATAAATTCTTTATCTTTAATATCCATTGTAAAATCAGAGACAGCTTTTACACCATTTGGGTAAACTTTATAGATGTGATCTAATTTAATGTTAGCCATTTTTACTTCCCTCCGTTTGAGTTTTTATTTAAATATCGCTATTGAATAAGATGGTAATATAATTGAGCCATCTTTTAATTCGCCGATATATTTTTCGTTGTTAACAATTAATTGTCCAACAACTTTTTTATTTTCATTTATATCGCTTGAATCAAGGATAATATTATAATTTTCTTTGAAATTAATAGCGATATCAATTATTTCGTTAAGGTAAGATTTTGAAATTATTAATAGTCCTCTTTCTTTATCAGCTTTAACCAAAGACATTTCACCCCTAGAAATACTTGGGAATTTATTTCTTAAGTAATTAGCTTTTTTATAATAATTTAATATAGAATTCTCATCTTCTATATTTTCTTTTACTGTTCCGTATGGGTATTCAACTTTTGTAACACCACTCAATTGATCTGTGTCGTATTTTCCATTATCTTCTCCCCATCTAATTGATGTTCTTACGTTCTGATCAGGAGGATTATTACCCGACATTCCTACTTCATCACCATAATATGTAAATGTTGTTCCGTTAGTTATAGTTAATAAACCATAAAAGAATTTCGTTTTCTCTGGAGAAGTAACTCTAACATATCTAGACATATCGTGATTATCGATAAATGGAGCGGGAATTCCTTCTTTTGAAGTTTCATTTATTTTTTCAAGCTCTTCGTAGAAGGTCTCGACCATTCTCCCATCCATATTAGTAGAATTAAGATACAAACCATCTGGATAAGCAGTAGATCCTGGAAAATAAAAGAATGAATCAATACCCGAAGAATAATATTCTTCAATAATTTGTGCTGAGCTCCAAGATTCACCGACTACATACGCATCTTTTTTTATTGATTTTACATAATCGTTTATCCACCTTAGAACTTCTAAGTTTTTTTGAGTATTATTCAAATAATAATAGAGAACAGCATCTAATCTAAATCCGTCAACGCCTAAATCTAAATAATATTTCATTATTTTTTCAAAATCTTCTCTAACATATGTTGAGTCGAAATTAAATTCAGGCATATCTTTAGAAAAATTGGCTTCATAATAAAAATTATAATAAGGATTTTTATATAAAGTTTTTCCTCTAGCATTTGGATCTTTTTCATTCTCATAGAAACAATAATAATCGTAATAACGTTGTTCTTCCTCATTCAATTCTTGCTTATTTAAAAATTTATAATAAGCATCACTCGCCAATTTAAATTCATTTAGGTACAAAGATGAATGATTCATTACAAGGTCGATAATTACTTTAATATTTTTTTCATGAGCTTTTTCAATGAGATTTTTTAAATCGTCAATATCACCATAACTATTATCAATCTCATAATAATTAGCAACATCATATTTATGATAAGAAGGAGATTCATTAATAGGCATAAGCCAAATTCCTGTAAAACCTAAATTTTCAAGATAATCTAATTTTTCGGTTACACCATTTAAATCTCCAATTCCGTCATCATCTGAATCAGCAAATGAGCGAACAAATATTTCATAATAATTTCTATAATTATCATCGATTATTATCGGCCTTTCATTTGTTTCATCGATTTTAAATCCGTATACTTCATCATAATTTCTTTTGAAACCACATGAAGTAAAAAGTAAAGGTAAAAGTAAGAGAATTAATAATCTTTTTTTAATCATTTTTATTACCCTTTAACAGCTCCTCCAGTAACACCCTCAACATAATATCTTTGTAACCAGAAGAATAGAGCCATAATTCCTATAGAAACAAATACTCCACCAGCACAAAATTGTGGGAAATATTGTATGTCTCTACCTTTAGACATCATCTGTTGTAAACCAACAGCAACGTTAAACAATTCTTGTTTGCCTTGAGCAAGGTAAGATGCCATCATGTAGTCACCCCAAGGCGCTGTAAAACTCATTAATACGGTGTAAACAACAATTGGTTTGGATAAAGGTAATATAACTTTCCAAAATACAGTATTTTTGTTTGCACCATCAATCATCGCAGCTTCATCTAAAGAACGAGGAATTGTGTCGAAGAAACCTTTTGCGACATAATATCCCATCCCAGCTCCAGCACAATAAACAACAACAAGACCAAAAATTGAACCGGATAATCCAATCATTTGTAATAAGAAATATGTAACTATCATTCCTAAAAATGAAGGGAACATACCAATTACAAGAATAAGTTTCATATATGCTTGTCTTGTTTTAAATCTTAATCTTGAAAAAGCATATGCTGTCATTAAAGTAATAATTGTTTGTAATACTGCTGTAATAATTGCAATAATCAATGTATTTAAATACCATCTACCAAAAGGATAAATAGGGTCTGTAAATAAATTTATATAATTTTGAAATGTCCAAACTTCAGGGATAATATTTGTTGGATCATAACTTTCAGTAAAAGATTGTAATAATAAATAGATAAACGGAACTAACCAAACAATCGAAAGTATAATCAAAATAATATAAATTAAAGCTCTTGAGGTAATTTCTTTAAATTTTTTACTGTGATAACGTTCTAATTTAGCCATCATTGGAAATCCTCCTCGTTTTTAACAGAATTACTCTTACCATAGAAAATTAATGAGAAGAATGCAACGACTACGAAGACTACCATACCAATAACTGACGAAGTTCCATAATCTTTAAAGACTTCACCCATAGACATTTTGTAAAGCCATGTAATTAAAAGATCAGATTGACCGGCACCGAATACTTGAGCTGTAATCATTTCTCCATTGATACTAGAGAAAATCGGACCTCCATTTGAAAGAAGATAAATAACGTTAAAATTATTAATATTTCCAACAAATTGAGAAATCAAATAAGGTGTGGTAACAAATAACATATAAGGTAATGTAATTTTCATATACATTTTATATGGACTTGCGCCATCAATTTTTGCTGATTCATAAAGATCATCAGGTATATTCATTAAAATACCAGTACACATTAACATTGTGTAAGGAATACCTATCCACATATTAACTAAAATAATAGTAACCTTAACCAATATACCATCGGTTAAGAAACGGATATTTTGTGTAATGATACCTAATTCTCTTAATACAGCATTAATTACACCTGTATCGGTATTAAGCATTTTTGACATTAATAGCAAAGATACAAATTGAGGAACAGCGATTGTTGTAATTAAAATCGTTCTCCATAATTTTTTTAATTTTATACCTTTTTTATTAATCATGATTGCAACTATCATTCCTAAAAAATAATTAGTAAAAGTTGCAAAGAAAGCCCAGATTAATGTCCAAATTAATATTTGAACGAAAACTAAAGCAAATTGAGTACCGTTTTGGCCACCAGTAATACCTAAAAGTTGTTGGAAATTTCCTAAGCCAACCCGGTCAAATAATTCTTTAGGATTCATGTGGTTTGAATTGTAATTTGTAAAACCAATCAAAATCATGAAAAATAAAGGAATGATTGTAAATATAGCAATTCCTAAAGTAGGAATTGAAAGCATTACTTTGTGATAATCTTTCCCGACTAAACCTTTTAATGTTTCTTTGTCAGATTTATTTTTTCCAATATATTTTAATTGTTGGAGTTCATAAGAATCTCTAATACTTGTATACCAGAGGAAAACGAGTATTAAAATAACAATAATAGAAACTACTGAATAAAGTAAAATCTTAAAACTGTCATCTTGATACATATAACCAATAAATGGAGCTTCATCAGTCTCATATTGAACTGAAGAAACGTATCCAAAAGTTGGTAATTTAGTAAAATTTGGAGCACCGATTAAAACAATAAAGATAACTGAAATTATTTCATAACAAAGATTTAATAACCCTCTTAAAACTTGATGTCTAGTAATTTGTCCAATACCCATAACTAAAAAATTAAGTTTAGTTAAAGCATCGCCTCGGACAAACCAATGAAATAAATTTATAATTGGATTAAAAATTTTTTTAAAAAATTCTTTTAATTTTGAAGGTGTCTTTTTAAAGAATTTCCATATTCCTAATGGAATACTTTTGAAAAACGAACCGATTTTATAAAAAAATTTTTCAGGTCTTGTCAAGGAATAATATTCTAAATTCGACATAAAAATCTCCTGAAAGTAAACAAACTACACAAGTAGTGTAGTTTGTTTACAAAATAAATAAATTATGAATTGATAACTGTTTCGTTATAAACATCTACAGCTTCTTGTAAGTTGTCGAGTGTAACTGTGCCCTCTTTAATACCTTTAACTAAAACACTTGGAGCATTCCAAACTGCACCTGGAACAACAGTTTGAACGTGACACCATTCACTTTGTTCCATTAATGTTTGGAAGTTAGGATCGTTCTTAACTTTATCTAATTCAGCAACTTCTGTATTTGATGGACAAATAAAATATTCATCAAATCTTTTTTCTTGTGCTTCAGGACCTGCGAGATATTGAGCTAAATTGAAAGCAGCTGTCATTCTATCTTGATCATTAGCACTTCTAATTGGATTAACGCCGTAAAGTTTAGCACCATTGAAGCAACCTAAGTGAGCTGTTTCACCATCAACAGTTACTGTTGGCATTGGTGCACAAGCATAATTTTCACCAAGTTGTTCTTTAGCAGCAGAAATATCCCAAGTACCATTAACAGCAATTTTAGTATTGCCTGTTCCAGCTAAAATATATTCATCAACCCATGTTCCATCTGCTTGATGTTGAACAATATTATAAATAGCTTTAGCAGCTTTTAATCCTTTTTCACTATTAAAATCAGCTGTAATTTCATCAACTTGATTATCTTCAGTAAAGGTTACATTATAATCAGCTCCAAAAGTAAACATAGCGCCTTGTCCATAGAAACCTTCTTGTAATTTATAAGCAAATGAAGTTCCTGTTTCAGCACATTTTGCTAAAATACCTTCAACAGAAGCAACATCTTCTTCTGTAAAGACAGATTTATCATACATTAAATAGTAGGTATTATCTGCAGTGTATGGGAATGCATATAATGTATCGTTGAATGTAGCACTATCAAGACCAACTTGATTTGTATTTTCTTCAACGTATGTTTTATATGTACTTCTTAATTCAGCTAATGCACCTTTAGCAACTAAATTTTGAGTTTTGTCAGCACCAAAAGCATAAACATCTGGTCCCGTAGCCCAGTCGGTAATTTCTGAGTCAACTTTATCTTCGCCGTGAGCAACTTGTTCAATAACATAAGTATTTGGATCACCGAGAGATTTTCTATATTCTTTGAAATCTTCGATTAATTCCGCATCAAATTCTGCCTTATCAGCTGGACCAGAAAGAACAAGATTAATTGTTTTTCCTGTTGGAGTTTCACCACCTGGGTTGTCTGTTCCTCCACCTGGGTTATCAGTGTTTCCTCTGTCACCACAAGCAACTAAACCTGCGAGTGAAATGCCTAAAACAGCAATAACACCAAATAATTTTGTTTTTTTCATATTATTTTTATTCCTCCTTAAATATGAATGTAAAAATTATTTTTAAGTAATTTTATATATTATTAACTCTGTTACGAGCTTAATAACCTAAAGTAAATTAATCTCCTCTTTGATAATTATCGTTCCATCTTAATAACATAGATGAAACTTCTTTTTTATTTTTATCAAAGAGTTTTTTAGTAATTCTCCAAGACCAGTTTGAAGAACCAAGCGTTGAAGGAAAATTCATTCTTCCTTCTGCTCCTATTGCAAATAAGTCTTGAAGAGGTAATATAGCAGCTTTTGTCGATGAAGCAATGTTGAGTTCACAAACCTTTAATGTTAATTCTTTATTTGATAAATCCTTAACAAAAGGAATTCTAAATCTCTTACATTCATCTTCTAATATTTCTAAAAACATCTTCTTTTCATCTTTAGTTAAGTCATCAATAAATTGACGACATGTTTGAGAATCATGAGTTCCACTATAAGAGAAGAAATTGTAAGTATAATTTGATGGCCTCCAAATATTTGTTTTATCTGGATCATCGAAACATTGAGTTACAATTTTCATTCCTGGATAACCACATTTATTAAAGAATTCAATAAAATCATCGTCAATCATTCCTAAATCTTCAGCAACAATTGGATAATCTAATTTATCTTTAAATAAATCAAATCCAGGTCCTTTAATCCATTTTCCATTTTTAGCAGTTGTATCTTTAAATGGAATTGAATAATATCCACTAAATCCTCTAAAGTGATCTATTCTTAAATAATCAAAGAACTTTAATGCGTTATTAATTCTTTCATTCCACCATTTATAATTGGTTTCTTTATGATAAGTCCAATTATATAAAGGATTACCCCATAATTGACCATCAACTGAGAAACAATCTGGTGGACATCCAGCAACGTTAACTGGATAATGGTTACTATCTAATTCAAATAAAGATGGATATTTCCAAACCTCTAATGAATCAAAAGCTACATAAATTGGTAAATCACCCATAATTTTAATCTTGTTTTTATGAGCGTATTCTTTTAATGAATTGTATTCATTTAAGAATTCATATTGGGTCCAAATATAAAAGAGAATATCATCTTTATTATTTTGAATTAATTCTTTTTCTAATTCTAAAGAGTATGTTTTATATTTATTTTCCCATTCATACCATGGTTTTAAATGATTAATATCTTTTAAAACCATGAATATAGCAAAATCTTTATATTGAGGATTATTTTTAATAAATTCTTTAAACTCAAGATTAGTTTTATCGAATCTATTAAATGCTTTTCTTAATACTTTAAGTCTATTATTGAAAAGTATTCCATAATCAACTCTTTCTTCGTTATTACCCCAACAAGTTGAAGTTACTTCTTCTTTTGTTAATAACTTCTTATTAATTAATGTATCTAAATCAATAAAGTAATAATTTAAACCATAATTTGAAGGAGATTGATAAGGTGAATCTCCAAATGAAGTAACATTGAGTGGTAAGATTTGCCATATATTACAATTAGATTTTTTTAAAAAATCAACAAATTCATAAGCTTCCTTCCCTAAACTCCCAATACCATATTTTGAAGGTAAGGAAGAAATATGTAATAAAATTCCACATTCTCTTTCTTTCATAAATAAAATTTGCTTGAAAATTTCTGTAAGCGCTTTCATTATAATTTCAAAGTTTTATTGTGTAAAGAGTGAATTTTTAGCATAATATCTATTAATTTTTATATTTTTGTCAATTGTTGATAAAAAATACAATATTTTTAATTAAAATTTACATAAAATTAAAAAATATTCGATGGTTATCGAATATTTATTAAATATTAAATGACAATTAAAAATTAGCAATAATATCATTAATTTATTTTTATTAATTATTTTTTATTATTTTTAACATTTAAACGACAATATTTATCATTTAAAGAAAAAATTTTATTTTTTAAGTCATTATTGAACTCAAAAGGTAAAAATCTATATGTCCAGTTATCTTCTAAAAGTGTTGAAGGACGATTCATTCTTGACTCTTTTCCTTTAAAAAATAAGTCTTGAAAAGTAAAAGAAACATGTTCTGCTTTTGAAGCAAAAATAAGTTCAATAAGTTTAAAAGCAATATCATAATTAGAAAAAGCATCTTCAAGAAAAGAAACATTTAATTTAATGCATTCTTCTTTAATAATTTTTAAAAGTTCTTCTTTTTTAACTTCACTTATTTCATCCAATTTTACTTTAATAGGTGTATTATCATGATTTCCTAAATAAAAATATGTATTTTCATCTATTTCTGAAGGCAATATTCTTCTTATATCTTCAACATCATCAAAAAGAGTTGGAATTAATGTAATATTATAAGGAATATCACTTTCTTTAATAAAATCTCTAATTTTTAACGAATAATTTCCTAATCCAGAGGCGATTAAATTATTTTCTTCTTTAATTAAATTGACAAATTCAATTCCTGGTCCATCCATAAAAACACCTTTTTTAGGATTTTTACTTCTAAAAGGAATTGCATATACTTCTTTAAAACCTCTAAAGTGATTTAATTTAACTCTATCGTAAAGGCTTGAAGCTCGATAAAGCCTTCTTCTCCACCATTTATAATTATTAAGTCTCATGTATTCCCAATCATAAAGAGGGTATCCCCATTTTTGACCACGAGAATTAAAATTATCTGCAGGATAGCCCGCAACATAAGTAACTAAATTTCTTTTATCAACCATAAAAAGTTCAGGATTAAAATACATTTCGTCACTATCAAATCCTAAAAAATGAGGAATATCACCGATTATTTCAATATTTTTACTTTTAGCATAATCATGCAATTTATTCCATTGTTTAATAAAAACAAATTGTAAAAAATATTGATACTCAATTTCTTTACTATGATGTTTTAAATAATGAACCATTACTTCTTCATCGTAATATCTATCTTCTAATGAATAATCAAACCAAGCTTTATTGCCATTATTTAGCTTTATTATTTTAAATAAACAATATTTGAAAATTTGACTATCTTTTTTAAATTCAAGATACTCTTTATTTTCTAAATCAAACCTTTTAAATGCTTTTTTAAAGACAATATCTTTAGATAAAGTAACTTTTTGAAAATCTACCTTTCGAGGATTTTCTCCAAAATCTAAATTTTGTAAATCTCTACTATTAACTAAACCTTGTTCAATTAAATCATCAATATCAATTAATAAAGGATTTAATCCAAAAGCAGTAATAACTTGGAATGGCGAATTAGAAAATCCAACATCTTCTAAAGGTAATATTTCCCAATAAGAAAATCCACATTCTTTAATATAATCAATAAATTTATAAGCTTCTTTCCCTAATCCTCCAATACCATATTTTGATGGTAATGAAGTTATATGCATAATTACGCCGCTTTCTTTTTCATTCATGGTTATAATTTTATATTAAGAAAATATTCTTTTCAAAATATTTAACATAATCAAAAATAATATTTTTTATCACAAAATTTCAATTATCATAATGATTTCTTTATAAATAGTGTCAAAAAAGATATTGTTTTTTTAATACTAGATAATAAAATATTAAAGTATGAAAAATGAATTAAAAAATAAAATTATATATCAAGTTTTTGTTAGAAACTTTACTAAAGAAGGTACATTTAATGCCTTAAAAGAAAAATTAGATTATATTAAAAATTTAGGGGTAGATATTTTATATCTCTTACCTATTTCTCCTATTGGAAAAGTAAATAGAAAAGGAAGTTTAGGTTCTCCATATGCAATTAGTGATTATATGGCAATTAATGAAGAATTAGGGAGTGAAGAAGATTTTATTTCATTAATTAACAAAACTCATGAATTGGGTATGAAAATCATGATTGATATTGTTTTCAATCATACTTCTAGAGATTCATTTATTTATAAAAACCATAATGAATGGATGTATAAAAATGAAAAAGGAGAATGTGCTAATAAAGTTGGAGATTGGAGTGATGTCTATGATCTTGATACAAAAAATGATGAATTAATAGCTTATCTTGTTGATGTTATTCGTCACTATTCTTCTTTAGGAGTTGATGGATATCGTTTTGATGTTGCTTCTTTAATCGATAAGAAATTTTATCAAGCATTAAAAGAAATGCTTGATAAAGAATATCCAGAAACTATTTTACTTGCCGAATCAATTCATGCTTCATTTAATAATTATGTTAGAAGTATCGGTTTTAATGCTTTGAGTGATGCTGAACTTTATTCTTTGGGTTTTGATTTATGCTATATGTATAACAGTGTTGAAGCATTTGATAATTTTATAAAAGAAAAAAATGATCGTTATTTAGATATTTATAAAGTTTTATTAAATAATGAAGAAGCTTATAATCCTGCTTCTTCTTTAAGAATAAGAGGATTAGAAAATCATGATCAACCTCGTTTAATTGAATTAACTAAAAATAAAAGAGTAATGAGAAATTTAGCTGCTTTCCCTATTTTTATGAAAGGACCAATGTTTGTTTATAATGGACTTGAAAGTAAAGCTGATCATCACCCTAGTTTATTTGATAAAGATTTAATTGATATGAGCGTTGATAATGAATGGTATGATTTTATTATTTCATTAATTAATTTTAAAAAAGGTAAATTAAATTTAGATGTTTTAACTAGTGAAGTTTTATTAACTAAAGGAGATAATCTCGCTATTATAAATCATTATAAAGATAATTCTTATTCTTATGGTTTATTTAATCTTTCATCTTCTCCAAACGGAAGTTTAATTAAAGATGAAAGATTAATTAATGGAGCATATGTTGATTATTTTACTTCTAAAGTTGTAGTTATTGAAAATAATTCAATTCGAGTTAAAGAACCTCTTTTCCTCTTTAAAAGTGAAAAGATAAACAAATAATCAATTAAAGGATTTAACTATTATTATATGTCATTAAGAATTTATCGTATTATTAGTTTAATATTTTCTTTACTTCAAATTCCTGTTCATGCTTTTTTGTTATATTTAAATTTAACCAATCAAGAAACTGATTCTTTAATCGTTTTAGCTTCTACTCTGATTTGTTTACTTCTTTCAATTATTGAAACATTTGTTTCAATAAAAACTATTAAAAATAATAATAGTGCTTTATATAATTTAGCTTTTGAAAGAGATGGGAAAATAAATAAATTTGCTTTTTATGTTTCACTCGTTTTAGGAGTTATTGGATTAGCATTATTAATTTTTGGTATTTATTATTTAATAATTTTAAATTATTTATTAGGAGTTTGTTTTACTTCTATTGGTATATTTATTCTTTTTAATATTATTATTTATCTTTCTTATATAATAGTTGTTATTAAAACTAGGTATATTAGATAAATTATCTTTAATTGTTAATTTAAAAAGCCTCAAATTTGAGGCTTTTTATATTATTTAATTCTTATTTATTTAAAAATCAGTATCATTTAAGAATTCAGGAATAATTGAATCTTCTTCTTCCTTTTCTTTATTTGCTGCTTCTTCTTTATTTCTTTCATCAGCTTTAAGTTTAGATTGTTCAACACTCTTTTCAAAAAGCATTTGTTGTTGTCTTTCTTTTTCTTCTCTTAATGCTGATAAATCAAGTTTAGTACCTGGATTAACAGAGAAATCAAATTCAGTATTAAAGTCTCCAGCAATAATTGAAACCATGATTTGATCATCAAGTTGATCATTTACACTAATACCAAATTTTAAATCAAGGTTTCCTCCACAACTATAAACCATATGGTCAACACATGTTTGACAATCTAAAAGAGAAACTCTTGGTCCACATGTAATATGGCATAATGCTTTTTGAGCACCATCAATTGATTGTTCAATTAATGGACAAGATAAAGCATTTTCAGCTGCTTCAATAGCATTATTTGCTCCTTGTCCGCTACCAAAACCAATTAAAGCAACGCCACTATCTTTTAAAGTTGCCTTAACATCAGCAAAATCAAGGTTGATAAATGAAGGCATTAAAATTAAATCAGTAACTGTTTTTACACTTTTTGCTAAAACATCATCAGCTAATGAGAATGCTTCTCCTACTGGAAGATTGCCACTACTCATCAATAATTTATCATTAGAAACAACGATTAATGAATCACAATTTTCTCTTAATTCATTTAATCCTTGAACACTAGCTTCAACCTTTTTCCTACCTTCAAAAGTAAATGGACGAGTAACAATAGCAACAGTTAAAGCGCCTTCTTCTTTTGCAATTCTAGAAATAACAGGTGCAGCACCAGTTCCAGTTCCACCACCCATTCCAGCAGCAATAAAGACCATATTAGCGCCTCTAACTATTTCACGAATATCTTCACTTGAAGCTTCAGCAGCTTCTTTTCCAGCAATAGGATCTCCTCCAACACCAAGTCCACCAGTGACATTTTCTCCTAAAATAATTCTATTTGGAGCTTTTGATAAAGATAAAGCTTGCTTATCAGTATTTGCGACATAAAACTCGACATTTCTAATGTCTTCATCAATCATTCTATTAACGGAGTTATTTCCAGCTCCGCCAACACCTATAACAATAATTCTTGCTACAGGTTCAAACCCATCTAATTCATGTGTATCAATCATAGTTTTATCCTCGCTTTATCTTTTTTTCATCTATTTAATGAGTAAATATTTTTTATAATTCATCTTCATCTTCTCGATATTCATCAACCTTTCTTTCAATAGGTTTAATATCGATTTTTGTTTCATCTTCTAAAGAACCTTTATATACAGAAGTAAAGGCAATCGCACCAAGAAGGTTAATATCACCAGGTTCTAAAGCGCCAATTGAATCGTTAGTAAAGAATTTAATTGGATTAGAAGAATGTAAACGATTGACAAATTCTTTAAAACCATTAAGTAAAGTTCCGTTTCCAATAAATACTAAAGGAATATCCTCTTTTAAATTTCCATAGTCTTTAAGTAAATAATTTATCGAGTTTGTAAATAATTTATCCCAGTTATTTAAACATTCATCAACAACTTGAACAAGTTCGTTCTTATTATATTTTCTTTTAATTCCATCATCACCTAAAACTGATAAAATTGGAGCATTAAATTTTGTTTCTCTTAAATCATGTCCGTAAATTATCTTTAATTCTTCAGCTTTATCCATTGAAATTTCAAAAGAATTAGCAATAGCGTTAGTTATATCATTTCCCCCATTTGGGAATGAAGTTGAATCATAAAGTCTTCCGTTTCCAAAAAAAGAAACAGTTGTGTTATCTTTGTTATAATCAACAAGTAAATATTTATCAAAAGATGATTTGTTAATTTCTAAAAGAGAATTTACTCCTAAAGGAGCAATAACTACTCTTTTAATTAAAATTCCAGCATCACTAATTGCTTTTTTAAAGTTTTCAACCATTACTTTAGGAAGTGTAAAAATATGAGCACTTACTAAAAGTGAATTTGAAAAATATCCTAATGGTGGATCTTTATAAACCCTGTTTCCTTCAAGTGAAAAAACATAAGGAATAATATCAACAATTTCATCGTTAGGTTCATTAGTTCTTGCTTTTTTAATCATACTTAAAGCATTTGCGATATCAATTTTAGCAATTCTTCCATCACTAGAAATTGTATTAGTAGTTTTTTCATTAGAAAAAACTTTAAGTCCAAAAGGAGGAAGAATTAAGACTACTTCATTAATATCAACTCTTAATCTCTTTTTTGGATCAGAAATTACTTTAATTTGCTTTAAATCTTCACTTAAAGAAGTTAAATCAAAAATGTCCCCATCTTTATTAGAGACTCTTAAAGGATATGTTCTTTTATAAAGAACATTAATTTTATTATCATATAAATAACCGATTAATAATTTAAAAGATGTATTTTTAATTTCTACGGCTGCAACTGTTATATCCATACTGCTTATAATTTTAATATGAAAATATATAAAATACAATTAATAATATATATATTATTAATGAGAAATTAGTCTAATTTTCTTTTAAAATTGGAATATTATCACTTGATAAATACCATTCATTTTTAAAATAACTATTTCCACTTTTAAAAGAATAAATATCACTACTATTTATAGGTGATTTATTAGTTTCAAAATATAAATTCATATTATCATTAAAATAAAATGAATAATCATTTAATCCACTTATTCCATCTTTTAAAATAACAAATTCAATAGATTTATTTCCACATATTGCGTATTTATTAATATTTCTGATTGAAGAAGGTAAAACAATACCTTTTAAAGTATTATTAATTAAATTAATCGAATATGAAGTTATTTCTTTTAAGGATGAAGGAAAAGTATAAATACTAATATCTTTTAAAGGTATAAATGTATAAAGTATCTTTTTTCCTTTTGAATATAAAGAATTATCAAAAATTTCAAAATAGTTATTGTTACCAGCTAAATAAAGATTTAAATAAGAATAAGATAATGAAGAATAAGAAATAATATTACCATCTATTTCTTTTAATAGTGAAGGTAGATATAGCTCTTTTAAATTAACTAAATCATAAAAAGCATCTTCTTCAATTTTTAAAATATTATTATTTAAAGTTAATTTTTCTATATTAGTAAGTTTAAAAAATGAATAAGAACTTATTGTTTTTAAAGAATTTGCTTCGCTAAAATCAATATTTTTTATCGTATTAGAACAATTAAATGCATATGAAGCAATTATTTCTATATCTTTTCTTATTTTATATACATTATTAATATTTAAAAAAGCATAATAAAGTATTTTTTCATCAAATGAAAAAATACTATTATCAATAATTTTATATTTATCATTACTATTATTTTCATTATCAAATTTAATAAGAGTTAATGAAGGAGTATTAATTAAAAAACCTTCTTCTATTGTTTCGATATTACTATTTAAAGTTAATGTTTTTAAAGAAGATAAATTATAAAAAGCATTAGTTTCAATATAATAAATATTTTCAGATAAACTTATCGATTCAATAAGCGAATTATTTGCAAAACAATAAGATTCAATAACACTTACTTTTTTATTATTAATAATTGAAGGAATAGTTATATTTTTTTCTCTTCCTTTATAAGAGATTAAATGATATCCATCTTCATTTAAAGTAAAAATGAAATTAGAAAGTTCTTCTTCGTTAATCATAGGATCATTATATTTATCATTTAACTCTTCATCACTTGGTTTATTGTTTTCTTCATTATCGTTAAAAATATTATCATCGTTATTATTTTCGTTATCTTGATTATTATTTTCTCCAATGTTATCATCATCAACTATTAAATTATCATTAGAATTATTTTTAACAGTTGGAATAATAATTGCTAATAAAGAAATAGCTAAAATTAAATTTATAACAACAGAAAGAGATAAAATTAAATTTAAATTTTTGTTTTTTAAAAAATTTCCCTTATTATCAACTTTCTTATTATTAAGTTCATTAACAATTATTTCGGTTTGATTTAAACCGAAATAAAAATAATCTATTTTTAAATTAAAAAAAGTTGCTAGTTTTAAAAATTCATCATAGGTAGGTAAACTTTTCCCATTTTCAATATTTGAATATCGAGAAGATGAAATATTAACTTTTTCAATTAAAGATTGTTGTTTTATATGTAATTCATTCCTAATATTCTTTAAATTAAAAGTGAATTTTTTAATATCAAAACCATATTTTTCGGCTAATTTATTTTCATATGAATTAATTTTATAAAAATAACTACTAACATCAATTTTTAAGATTTTACATAGTTTTCCTATTAAATCAAAACTAACATCACATTCATCATTTTCATATTTTGAAATTGTTTGAGGAGTAACATTTAAAAAAGATGCTAAATCAATTTGTAAAAGATTTAACTCAATTCTCCTTTTTTTAATAAATTCACCATATGTTAAATTGATTTCTTTTTTTTCCATAAAAAGTTAAATTAAAGGTTCAGGAAAACCATTTACATACTCCCAACTATCAGCATAATAAATTTTTTGATTAGCATTTTCTCGATCAAAAAAAGCTAAACTACTATTTGCAGGTAATTTTTCACTTTCTAAATAAACGGAACTATTTTCGCAACCACCGATTGACTTACTTTGTAAGCCTTTAGCACCGTTTAAAATGATAATTCCTTTTAACATTGGGTTATTAAAAATTGCATCTTCATTTAAAAATTCTAAAGTTGATGGTAAGATGATATATTCACAATCATCTAAAATAAAATTTATCGCAAGTTTTAATATTTTTTTAACTCCTTCTTTAATATGAATAATTTGATTTAATGAAGAATTTTTAAAAGAATAAAGAATAGTTCCATCTTTTGAATATAAACTTCCATCAATATCTTTAAAATATTCATTGTCTTTATCGACTTTATAGCCACCAAATTGATAACAAGAAATTATAGGAGAGTTATTTATCTTCTTAATATTTTTAGGAATATAAAATTCTTTTAAATTATTTGATCCGCATATCACTCTTTCTTTTAATTCACTTATCGTATTATTTAAATGAAGTTTTTCAAGATTATAGCAATCCATAATTGCTAAAGTTTCAATATTTTTAACACTCTCTGGTAAATAAATTTCTTTTAAATTATTGTTTCCAACAAAAGCATGAGTTTTTATAGTTTCAATTCCTTCAGGAACATAATAAATTGAAATTTCTTCTCTTTTTTCTAAACAAAGTATTAAATCTTTACCATCTTTAGAACAAATGGAATTATTAATAAAAGTAAAATTTTCATTACCGTTTGGAAAAACCACTTCTTTTAAATTTGGATTTGTATGAAAAGCTTCTTCATCAATTCTTGCTAATGTTGAAGGTAATGATAAATATTCTAAATTTGAACAGACTCCAAAAGCATTTTTCCCAATTTCAACTAAGCCTTCTTCAATTATAATTTTTTTACAAGATAAAAATGATGAATTTGAGCTATATTCAATTTTTTTAACTATATAAGAACCTGCTTTTCCAGGAATTATAATTGTTTCATCATCTTTTTTAAATCCAGTAATAGTTATCTCTTTTTTTGATGAAATAACGAAATAAAAGTTTTTAGCTAACTCATCTAAAGATTCTAAATCTAATTTATCTTCTTCGTTATTATCTTCTAAAGGCTTATCATCTTCACCTTCATTTGGTTTATCATCAATAGATGGTTTATTATTATCATTATTATTGCCATTTTCTTCTTTATCTCCACTTGGATTAGATGGATTTTTATTATCTTCCTCTTCATTATTACTTATATCATCATTAATTTGACTATTATTAGAAGAAGATAAAATTAAAGGTAAAGAAATCGAACTAGTTAAAACAAAAATAAAAAGTAAAAGAATAACAGATAAAACTTTTTTATTTTTAAAAATATCTTTAAAATCATTTTTACTGATTTTAAATTCTTCAATTCTTTTTTTATTATTTATTTTATTTTCTTTATCTTTAATATATAAATTTTCTTCAGTTTCATCATATCCATAATAAAATGTTAAATAATCAAGATTATATAAATCAGCGATTATTTTAAATTCTTCAATAGTAGGTAAAGAACCATTTCTTTCAAATGATGATAACCTATTTTTATTAATATTTACTCTTTCTTCTAAATCAATAAAAGTATAATTATTTTTTAATCGATAATAAGACATTCCTTTTTTAAATTTTGAAACATCAAAATTTAAAAAAGAATCCTCAAAATCTTCTTTTAAAGGTGAATTAATATTTTTAATTAAAAAATCTTTTAAATCTATTTTTAAAATTTTGCAAAAAGTAGATATTAAAGAAACATCTATTTTAGAAATATCTTTTTCATATTTAGAAATTTGTTGAATACTAACTTTTAAGACATTAGCTAAATCTTTTTGAGTTAAATTTAACTTTTTTCTTCTTTCTTTTATAAAATTACCATAACTTAGATTCATATAAATTAATAATACACTCTCTTTTTTAAAAATTAAAAATATATATAAAAATAATAACGGAATTAAAGAGATATAACTATTTTTTTAAAATTTTGTTATATCTCTTTAATTAAGAAATAAAAATAATATTAATTTTAAAATTACTATTTGCTTTCTTTAAGAAATTTTCTTCCTAATGGGAGAAGGACAAATTTTGCCATTTTAAAATATTGTTTTCCAAAAGGGATACCTATAATTGTAATGCAAAGGATTGCTCCTGTAAGAAGCATCATTAAAGCACTTTCCCATCCTAAAAGTACTGCCCATAAAAAATTGATAATCTTTTTTAAAACATTATTATCGATTTTTTCAACTGTTTTTCCAAAAGGACAAAAAACAAAACCTGCAAGTTTAAAATATTGAATACCTACAGGAATAAAAATAATTGAACAACAAAGGAAAATACCTGTAATAAATAATCCTATTGCCCATAAAAGACCACCAAAAATGATCCATAAAATGTTGCCTAATGTTTTCATATTTTTTAACCTCTCTTTTAAATTGTATTTTTAAATATTAAAAATAAGTTTCTTCATCAGCTCTTTTTTTAACTTCTTGTGATGCCGAGAATGGAATTCTTGTTGTATATTTATTTTTCGCTGCAACAATTTGATTTGTTGGCCATTTAAATATATCTGTGTTCCGTTGTAAGATTTTATCATTATAAAGTTCTCGTGCAGCTGTAATTTCTCTAGATAAATAATCGGCTTTATCCATTGCTTCTTGAATGGTATGATGTGCTTCTAAATTTGGATAATTTTCAAAAGCTACATTAATTGCATTTTGAACACTATCTAACTTCGCATAAACTTCATTTCTATCTTCGTCACTAAGTCTATTTCCGCCTCTTGCTTCAGCAATTTTAACCATTGTTTCTTTATCTAAATCAACAGATTTATCCAAAAGTTTTGCACAATTTCTTAAAATTGTGTCTTTTTGAACTAAGAAGTTATCAATTTGAGAAGCGCTAGCTTGAATTTGTTGTTGTAATTGTTCAAAATGGTTTTGCGCACCAATTTTCATGAATAAAAACACAATTCCTGGAATAATTCCTAAAACCCATAACAAGATTTCAAAAATTAGGGACCCTTTACCAACGGTAATAGGAATTTTTTGTTGAATAACATTTGTTTGATTTCCTTCTTCTTTTACTGGTCCATTAACTTCGTCTAATTGTACTGACATATTCTTAATCTCCTTTCTATAATTTAATTTGTTTTGTTTATATTCGTATTAATATTCGAATTTAAATTCGAATTTTTGAAAAATTCAGTTAGTTTATTATCAAGATTTTCATCGTAACTATAATTATCTAATGGGAAAAGCAAAAATCCTCTATAAATAAAATAGTTTCGGTCACCAATAATTTCATCAAAATGTTTATTATTTGAAACAAGTGAACAGAAATCAGGATAAGTGTGCCCCATATTCTTAACTTCAATAGTTTTTTTATTAACTAATGGTAAATATTCAATCCAATGAACCGGAACATCATAATAATTTCCGTCTGAACAACGTTTGGTAACATATTCCACTCTTTCTACCCCTTTAAAAGAATATGAATCAACTTCAAGTCTATCTGCTAAATTATCTTTGGAAACAAATCTAGTTTTTAAGATTTGGCTTGTTGTTGCTTCTTTGTGAATAAAATATGATGGATCCATTGCATTTGCTAAACATTCATGTACCATTGGATTATAGTTGCTTGGAAATTCCCCATTTACAAAATCTTTATTTTTGAGCTGTTGATATAAAGGAATGGAAAGCAATGGCGCAAAATCAAAATATATTGAATCAAAAGCTTTAGAAATTAAATTAACAAAATTTTCTTTTGCAATTTGATAAGAGTAGGTTTTGAAATCATTAGGGCATAAATCATAATTAACCTTTTGGGAATGTTCACTAATAATTGTGTTTATTCCTTTGCTCTTGTCAAAACTGAAATCATCGCCAAAAAATTTTTTATCTTTAACAAGTTTTACAATATTATTTTGTGCTAATGGAGTAAAGAGCAATCTAAATTCATGCTCATTATCACGATTTATAGCACCGAATAAAGCTTCAAAAGTATCATTATTCATATGAGTATAGGAATTTATAGAACCATCTTTTAACTCTTTTTTAGCAATTTTTTGCGCTTGTTTTGTATATTTTTTTACATATGATTCAATATCTTTTTCTGACCAGTTTTTATCAACGACCGGCTTTCTTGAAAATGATAATTGATTTCCAGCATCATTAAAATAACGTAATTGAGTAACACCATAATAATTTGGAGCTGGCTTATAAATTGTTGCCGTTAATTTTTCTTTGTGATTATGTGCATGATTATCACTATCATATGTTGTCCATTTAACAACTAATTCACCAGAATAAGGTACATTAACCATTTCTTTTTCTAAATATTTTTCAACTAGAAATGGATTTCCTTGAATGTCACCGCTCATTACATATATTAAACTTTCATCAACATTATCTGATTTTTGATAATTATATTTATCTTTTACGTATAAATATTTTTGCAAGTCAAAATTTTTATCAAAATTAATAATATCCAAAGTTTTATTAAATATTTCTTGAGGCATATCATAATCAAAATGTTCATTTAATGCATCAATTGATTCATAGCATTCTTCAAGTTTCTCATCTTTTTTATTTTTAAGTTCTTCTGTTTTTCTGTTAAGTAATTCAGACAATTGCTTGAAATATAGAAAATATCCAAGTAAACCTCCAATACCTAAAAGAAAAAATAAAATAATAAAAACAATTAATCCAGCTAAAGCTCCTCCACTAGTACCTCCACAAAAGAAGCAAAGAATTATTCCTAGTGCTATAAGTGCAATTCCACCAAATAAACATAACTTCTTTAATAAATCGGTATTGCTACCTTTTGATGAAGCTTCATGATATTGTTTTAAAAGTTCATCATATTCCGCAACTAAATGTTTATTTTTCTCAACGTCAATTCCAGATTTTTTAACTAAATCTTCAAAATAATCGTTTGAATTTTTAATTATGGTTTTGGAAAACGTTTCGTTATATTTATCTAGTGGGTCTAATATTTGTTTCGCTTTCATTACAATTTCCTCCTTTCAATTTACGAATCTAAATTTATTTTAAGGAAATACAATATAAAGTTAATCAATTAAACTAAGAAAAAGACAAAATTAGTTTATTATTAACAATTTTGTCTTTTTGAACTATTAAATAACTGTCAAATTTCCATAAATATAATGAATATTATAGCAATTTGTAACATCTTCTCCCTTATCGTTAATTATTGTTTGAACAGTAAAAATATTTTTATAAATTCCTGGTTTTTTAATACTAGCAGTTTGTTGGATTCCTTTATAAATATAATCTCCATTTATTAAATTTTCGATACTTAAAGTTCCAGTATAAGATTTTAAATCACTTAAAGAAATTGTAATATCTTCAGTCGTTAAATAAATATCTCTTTTTTGCATTGTTAAATCACCCAAATATTTCCTAATTGTATAGTTATTAATTGAAGGCTGATTTTGCATATTTCTTATTTCGATTTGAATATCATTTTTTATACTTCCTGCTTTAGAAATATTACTCCATGTATTAATAAATAATTCATCACCATTTTTTAAATTTCCATCCATAGAATATTTTTCATAACTATGTTCTTTTCCATCATATTCAAAAGTTGCTGAATCAGTATAAATACTAATTATTTCTTTTGGCAGATTTTCTCCACTTCCTGAACCTTGATTTCCACTATCTCCGCCTTCTTCTAAAGAGGTGCCTCCAGTAGCACTTCCATTTTCATTGTTTCCATCAATTGGAGGAATTTCTTCTCCATCTAAAAGTGGAGCAACAGTAAAATCAAAACCAACCCATCCTTTTCCTTCAATATAAACTTCAGTAATTGCGTGTTTTTGGAATAAAATTACATCGTAAGTTTTTCCAACAGTTTCTCCATTAATTAAATATCCGCCTATTACTCTTGAAGGTTTTCCATTCATTCTAAAAATTAAAGAAGCGGCACCGGCAAAATAATCACATTTTCCAATTTTTGTTTGAGTTAAAAAAGTAATCATTGGATTAGAACTGTTTCCAGCTGCTAAATTTTTTGTACTATAAAAATATTCATTTTTAAATAAATTCATTAATTTATTTGCTAAAGTAATCGTATCAAAAGTTCTTAAATCCTTTTTATCGATAAAATCATTTAATAAATCAAAAGTTTTTGATTCAACACCTCGATAATTCTCATCAACAAATGCTCTATAATTTTCTTCTTCCAATCTTACGTTTTCATCATTAAAAGTTACATTATCTATTAAGGAATGATTTTTTAAATAATCAAAATCATACCCTTCAACAAATATGTCTTTAGTTTTTAAATCCGAAATAACGCTATATGCATCAAATTGTTGTTCTTTATTTAATTTAGGATATAAAGGAACTAAATCAGAAGTTCTTGAAGCAACTTTATAATAATTTAAATTACCAGCTAATTCTTTAGCATTTTTTTGTTCTAATAAAATAGAAATAAATTCTTGAGGATTAACTCCATATTTTGGTTGATATAAAGGAGCTTCTTCAAAAGATTTTCCATTATATCTACCAAAAGAACTTGATTTAAAGAAAGAACTTCCAGATTTTGTAGGAGTATATTTTAAAACTACTTCATTTAAATTTTGATTAAAACTATTTCCTCCGCCATCATATTCAAGTGAATCATTTGCTTCTATTTTATCTTCGGCATCGGTAGGAATATTACCACCCCCATCACCAAAATCATAATCTGTATCGAAAAATCCATCCCACTCTGGATCTTCGCTAACATCAATATCTCCTTCATTGCTATCAACTTTTTCTAAAATAGAAAAAGTTCCATAATCATAAGTAATATAATAATCAAAAGTTACATCACCAGCATCTTGATGGTTAATTTTTAAAATAACTTCATTTTCATATGTACCTATATTAGTTTCTTTTCTATATGATACTAATTCTAAAGAATCAGTTGCAGCTAGCGTTCCACTACTAACTTTATACATTGGAAAACCTTGTGGTTTACCTGTGTAACCAGTATCAACGCTGATAGTTTCAATTGTTATTTTTCTTTTATAAACTTCATAATTATTGCAAGAAATAGTAATTGCATAATTTTTTGTCACTTCTTCATATGTATTATCATCATAAACATTTACTTCAAAATCATAACCATGAGTTCCTACATGCATCATATTTTGATTTACGTGTGCAGAAATATGATGTCCTTCTAAAATCCCTTCTTCATAAATATTTTCAACATTATTATAGTAATCTCCATCGTATGTTTTATCACTAAATCTATAAATAATTTTTAAAGGACGAGGTGAAATTATATAATTACCCGCTTCGATTTTAATATTATAGTTTTTATTAACAACTTCTCCTTTACTATTTCTTATAGTAATCGTTGGTTGATTTTTATAAGTCCCGGCATCAATATGTAAAGGAAGGGTAGATTCAATTTTATCTCCACTAGCTAATGAGCCTTCTTTTATAGTTAAACTCGTATTATTTTCACTCGCTTTACCATCATAAATTTTCGTAAAATCACTTGTTTTAATGGTAATATTTCGTTTTGTAATTTCTAAATATGAGTCATCATTAAAAGAATAAGAATAAAAACGAGAAACATCACGATTTTTATTATCAAAAAAGTTTATTTTTAAACTATGTTTATAATCTTTTGCATCAATAAATTCATTTGAATCATCTATTTCATATCGATCTAAATTATAAAGTGAACCATCAATTAAATCGATATTGTTAAATTTATGTTTTAAAGCATCATATTCAATGCTTTCTTTCGCTTCAAAAGTTATTTTTCTAGGTAAAAGAGATATTTCATAACTATTTTCAAAATTAAAATTATAACAACTTGTAACATCTTCATTATTTATATCAATAATTTTTATTGATGATTCATCCACCCTTACATTAGCTATATTATTATTAAGTGATTCATAAGAAAAATCTAATTCAATTAATCTATCTCCATTAATAAGTCCAAAATCTAAAGATGGAATTTCTCCATAAGTTGATGAAGAATTTTCTAATGTTTTTACATCAACATTTAATGGAGCGATACTAAATTTAGTACTTTCTCCATAAGTAAATCCACCAAATATATTTTTTGAAATTCCTCTTATTTCATAATTACCAACTTTATAAGGTTCTTCTTTTGTCCATTCATTACTATTTTCATTTTTAAATTCATAAGAAATATAATTAGAAAATAATCCTTTAGATTGATACGATAATTTTTCTCCATAACTAATATCAGCTATTTTAACAGTGTTAATTACATATCCTTTTATTCCTAAAAGAGTTGAAGTTAATGCAACAATAAATATTAATATAAAAACAAATAAAAACCTGAATTTATAAAATAATTTATAAATTCTACCAAATTCTTCTAATTTTACTTTATATCTTTCTATTAACATAAAATTAAACAATCCTTATCATTCCATATAAATAATTAATTGAATAATTATTTGTTACATTTTTATCATTACAATTTCTAATTTCATCAATTGTTATAACTGATAGATAATCTCCCTTATCTATTAATCCATCACCTTCATGATAAGAATAAACTTTGTCTCCGCTAGCTAAATTTTTACATGAATATTCAACATAATGAATTTTACCATCATATGTAATTTTTTCATTTTGAGTTTCAACAGTAATTTGTCTTTTAATGACGGTTAAAGTTCCAAAATCTTCTTTGATTTTATATTGATTTGTTACATCATTAAAATTTTCATCAACAATTAAATAATCAACTTTATTTTCAATACTTCCGGCATCGATTAAAAATGAATTATTTGTTGCAATAAGTTGATGATTACTTTTTAAACTACCTTTAAAATTATAAGAAGTTGAACTTTTCAATGTTTTTCCATCATAAATTTTACAAGCATCATCGCTTCCTATATAAATATCGTAAGTATTATAATCGTTTATTATTTCAATTGATGGAGTTATTTCATTCTCGTTTTTAATTTTGCTAGATTTAAAATCAACCACAAACCATCCCTTACCATCGATATATATTTCAGTTAAAGAAGTAAAATTTGATCCACTTATTAAGTATGTTTGATTAGGCACTACTCCGTTTACAACATACCCATTAGCAATTCTTGAAGGATAACCTAAACTTCTAAGAATAAGCACAGCACTTCCAGCAAAACGATCGCTTTTTCCTTCTTTTGTATTACTTAAAAAATCTATTAAAACATCATCACTATCAACATCTTTTAAATCTTTATATTTGTAATAAAAATTTGAATCAAAAAATTCTTTAATATTAATTAAAGTTGAATATAAATCATTTCCTTTTAAATTATTTTTATTTATAATCGCTTCTATTTTATTTTTTGTTGAAGAAGGAATACTTAAATAATTTTCATAAACGAAAGAAGAATATTCTTTTTCAGCATCAATATATTTTTGATCGTTAAATTTTAAATTAGTTAATAAATTATATTCGTTTATTAAATCAAAAGAATACCCACTTACATTTATTGTTTTCTCTTTTAAATTTGAAATTACTGAATACGTATCACTATTTTGATTTTTATTTAAAATAGGATAAATACTAACCAAATCACTATCTCTTGCTTTAATAGAATCATATTCGATTTCCCCTTCAAATTTTCTATCGCTTAAAGTTGATAAAAGAATAGAGGAAAATTCCTGAGGATTAATTCCATTTTTAGGGATATAGGATTTAGCATTATCCCATCCTTTTTTTGTATAATCTCCCTTAACTTCGCTAATAAAAAATGAACTTCCACTATTTTTTGGACGATATTTAAATACCGTTTCTAAATTAACTTCTTTACCTTCGTTATAATTATAGGTTTTATTATTTTTTAAAGTTACCGGTTTAGATTCGATATTATTTGAAAGAACGGATGTTTTTTCAGGAAAATCACCTCCGCCACCTGGTGAAAGACTGGTATTTCCTACTAAAATATACCCATATTCATAATAAATATCATAATTATTTGTTACATCTTCTTCGTATTCATTAATTATCGAAACAGAAAAGAAATTTTCATAAATTCCTTCTTCATAAAATTCATCGAAAACAACATTACTAATTTCATCATTTTCAGCTAGTGAACCTTTAGAAATAATATAGTTAGGATATGAATAACTTTCTCCTTCATAATAAGGGAATCTTTGTGAATCACTTTTTAAAATAATTTCCCTTGGTTCGATAACTAAATCACTAAATTCTTCATTTACTTTATAATATTTTGTGACATCAACACCGTTTGAATTTAAAATCTTATATTCATAAATATCGTTATATTCACCAACATTTTTAACATCTTCTTTTAATGTTATTTCAATATAATCGCCATTTAATAAATATCCGCTTGTAATTTCATATTCAATATCTTTAATAATTTTAGCGTCATATTCTTTATGGAATGGTGGTATTTTAAGGGTGATTGATGTTTCAATGAATCTAAAAACACCAGTAACGTTTAAACTAAAAAGTATAGCTAAAGAGATGCTACAAAAAGCTATTATCGATACAATTATTACAATAAGTCCTGACTTTTTACTCATAATCACATCACCTTCTTAAAAATTTAGATAAATATTTCTTAGCATTTTTAAAAGAATTTTCTTCGAAATTATCATTTAAAAAATCTAAAAATTGTTTTATTCCATCATTTAATCTTAAAAAATCCATACCTTCTATTTTTCTTAAGACTTTTTTTGTAATAAAATCATCAAGAGCATCATCTAAACTACCACCACAATCTATATAAATAGGAATATATTTTAAAAGTTGCATTGACATTCTGTTTCCAAAATTAATATTGAAACATTTATTTAAATAATGATTAAACTTAGCAATTATTTGATTTGTTTTTATATATTCATTTGTTTTAATAAATTTTTTATATGAAGATTCGCATATAGATTCAAAATCATTATATGAAATAATTTTTGAATTAACTTTATTTCTTTTAAATGGTGTGGCTTTTTTATTTAAATTTATTATCATTGCACGATCATAAACTTTATCTGAGATTGCAAATGTGGATTCATCATTATTTGCAGTTCCTAAGAAAAATACATTTTTACCTAGTAAAAGTTTTCCATCAACAAATTCTTTTGGATCGTTAGGCCGTGTGTCATTAACTATTTCGATGTATCTTTGATCTTCATTAACTTCAAGTCTAGATAAAAAATCAGCAAAATAATATTCAATTCTTGCAATATTTAATTCATCTAAAATAATAATATAAATTCGATTATCTAATCTTGAACGATAAAGTTCATTAAGTAAAAGAGTTTCATTGAATTTTTTTGTAAATTCGTTAAAATAACCGACTAAATCACTTTTTTCTTTCCACATTGGTTGTATTGCGATAGGCTCTAAAACATTCCCAATATATTTTTCAAAAGCAATTGCAATTGAAGTTTTTCCAGTTCCGCTCATTCCTTGAAGAATCATTAATTTTGAAGTTCCTAAATTAGCAACAAATGAACGTATGTCAGAAATATCGTAATATAATGGTTCTTTATCAATGGTTGCACAAAAACTTTGAAAATCATCGCAAAAATCTTTTAAATTAGTAATTTTATCATATTTAACTTCTTTTCTTTCTTGATTATCAATAGCACTTAAAGAAGGGAAACGTTGTTCTTCATTTTTCTTATCTTTTTTCTTTTCTTTAACAGTTAAAAAAGATGTTCGATTAAAAATAAATGGTTTTTTATGTCTTGTATTTATAATAATCAAATAATAAATGATGTAACAAATAGGAATTATAAAAATTAATAATAAAATTATATAAGTATAAGGGCTATCTAAAACTAAACCTCCTTCATATTCTAAGGAAAATGTTAATAAAATAGCTAAAAAGAAAAGTCCGAGAGCTAAATCTATAACCATTAAAGCGCTAATAATTTTATCTATTAATGTTTTATTAACCATTTAACTTCTCCTTTCTTTTTAAAAGTTTCCTAATTTCTTCTTTTTTCTTCTTTTTTAAATCTTTTTTAATTTTATTCCGTTCATTAATAAAATAATTTGTAAAAAATTCATAATCCTTTTCTAAATCGGTGAATTGTTGCTCACTTAATTTTTCATTATTATTTAAGTAACTTTTTGAAACAGAATTTAATAAATGGTGAGTTTTATCTAGCTCATCATTAAGTTCTTTTATTTTTTCATTTAAATTGTTATTTTCTTCATTTATTCTTTTAATTTCTTTATCGCTTTCTTTTTCTTTTAAAATATATTCTTCATGAATCTTTTGTATTTCATTTTCAAATTCAATTTGTTGATTTTTTAAAGCTTCTTCTTTTTCACTAGATATTTTTTTGATTTCATTATCTTTTTCTTCAATAGTAATATAAATATTTTTAAGGAAAAATAAGACATCTTTTAAATTAAGTTCGGCTAATGAAGTAGCCTCTTTAATTTTGTTCAATAGAATCTCATTTTTTTCTTTTTTCTCTTTTTCATATTCTTCATTTAAAAGAGGAAATAATTCTTTGACTTCACTATAAGATAAAAAAGTCATCAATAAAGGAATATATTTAAAAAATTGTAAAAAATCTTTTGATAATTTATTTGTTTTTACATTCTTATTTTCAATTTTAAAACCATCTTCATTATAATTTTTTAAAAATTCATAAAGTTCATAGCATTTTACAAAATTTGGATCGTTTTTTAATACATTATTTTTAATTATTGGTTCTTGAATTGGTGGAAGTTTTCTAACGAGTGAAATTAAATCAGATTTTAAAAATTGATTTATGATCCCTTCAATATTTTCGATTCGTTCAAAAATATTTTTGTTAATGTCGGTTTCTTCAATCTTAAATTCATTAAATCTTTTATCTTCAATAACAAAATTATATTTAATATTGTCTTTATAAATATAAGCATCATTTGAAAAATTAGATTTAATGATTAAAGAAGATTGAGCATCTTTTATTTTGTCATATCTTATAGAAACAAAAGATTTAATATAAAAAATTAAAAAAACTAAAAACCTATTTTCATATAAACCATAATCATCATTTTTTTCGATAACTAAAAGTTTTTTTGGTTCAACTGTTGCTTTTTTAAAATCAAAATTCCTAATTTTATCAGAATGTTTAGCTAAATCTACAATCGAATCTTTTGTAACTTTCTTAATTTTTTCAATATCAACAGTTTCACCAGTATTTAAAATAAATCTTCTACCTTCTTGAATAGCATTAGAAATATATGTTAAATATTCTTCGATTTTACTTACCCAAGTTTCATCGATTATTATCGAATTATCAAACACTTCTATTTCATTATTAAAAAACTGTGATGAAGATGTCGCTTCAACTAATTGATTTATTTTCGAATTAGATGTAACAACATCTAAATACTCTCTTAATCCTTTGTATTGATTATATTTTCTTCCGTTTCGATTCATATTCTTAGCCTACAATCATAAATTTTGAAACATAATTAATACATTTTGGTAAGGATTTCTCACCGAATGTATTATTAATTCTATTAATAAAGACTTTAACTTCATCTTTTAATCTTAAAAAATCTTTTCCTTCTAATTTTCTTAATATTTTTTTAGAAATAAAATCATCGAAAGCTTCTTCAAAACTTCCTCCGCAAGAAATATAAACTGGTACATATTTTTTCATTTGAGAAATCATTCTATTCCCAAACCCAATATCAAATGAATCTATTATGATTTGATTAATTTCTTCAATCCATTTATCTAATTTTTTTGCTTCTTCAGTTGAAGAAAAATTAGAAATCGCACCTTTATAAAGTTCGATAAACTGTGCATTTGATATTTGATATCTTTTAGGAGCTTTATCTGAAGTAAATTCTTCAGCAGTTTGATTTAAATTTAATATCATTGCACGATCATAAACTTTATCTGAAATTGCAAATGTTGATTCATCGTTATTTGCTGTCCCTAAAAAATAAACATTATCACCTATAGGTAATCTTCCTGGATGTTCTTTATCTTTTAAAATTAAAGGATCTTTTTCCCAAACATCATTAGTAACTTCTAAAGTTTTTTGTTCTTCATTAGGATATTCAAGTAATGATAAAAATTCGGCAAAATAATATTCAATTCTTGCAATATTTACTTCATCTAAAACAATAATATAAATTTTGTCGTTTAAATTTGATTTATATAATTCGACTAATAAATCGGTTTCGTTAAATTTTTTTGTAAATTCATTAAAATAACCTATAACATCACTTCTTTCTTTCCACATTGGTTGAATTGGAATTGGTTCTAAAACATTTCCTATAAATTTTTGAAAAGCTAATGCAATTGAAGTTTTTCCAGTTCCACTCATACCTTGAAGAATCATTATTTTTGAAGTAGCTAAATTACTAACAAACGCTCTAATATCTTCAATTGAATAATAAAGAGGCTTTTCTTTATCAGCTGTAGCACAAAAATTTCTAAATTCATCACAAAATTCTTTTAGAGTAAATTTATCATTTAAAAAACCAACATTTTTTAAAGAATTATCTTCATCTAAAACTAAAAGTTTAGAAAATCTTTCACTATCTTCTTTTGCCTTTTTTTGCTCGTTTCCTAAAGCTTCAGTGAAATCTAAAACATTTCTATTTCTATCACTTGATGCTTTTATAACAAAAGTATTACTATCTTTTAAATATTTATATAAAATCAAACATGAAATTGCCGCTAATATAACAAAGACAATAATTGCTACAACAATCATCAAAATTTGTGATAATCCAGTTAATAAAACAATAAGCATTTTTATCTCCTCCAATTATTCTTTTTTCCCACACCAAATGCAATAACCATCAACAAAGTTATGGACATCTAAATTTAAATAACCTAAAACTTTAAAGTTTTCTCCACAAATATTACATTTATATTCTTTATAAGATCTTTCTATACATGTTCCATCAAAACTATTTGTTTCTATCGCATCAATCTCTTTATAAATAGTGTCATCTTTAAAAATAAAAGAAGATTTATCATGAATACATGAAGAAAGGAAATAAACCGTATTATTTTTTAATCCAATATTTGTATAATTATCCTTTGTAATATAACCATTATTATCGTAAATAAAGGCATTATTATAATTAAATGATGTAAAAGCACGATATGGTCTTTCTAAAAATTGTTTATAAATATATAAATCACCATATAAAGTAGAATCTTTTAATACATAATACCCCAATTTTAAAGACGTTGAATTAAAACTAACACTTTTCAAATTATGAATGCTAGAAAATGCACCTTCTTCTATTATTTTTGTTTTTTCATTTATTTCAATATTTTCTAAAGATGTTAAATTAAAAGCATATGAACCTATTTCACTTATATATTTAAAATCTACTTTTTTTAAATTAGTGCATTCTCTAAAAGCGTTACTTTCAATAATAATATCATTTGAAAAATAAACTTCTTCAATATTTAAATTTCTATTAAAAGCATAGGACGCTATGCTTTTAACTTCATAATTATTTATTGTTTTAGGAATATAAACTTTATTTAAATCGCCATTATATTTAGTAATTGTAATACCTTCATCTTTATTTTCTTCATTAATGAATTCATATTCATATTCATTTATTGAACTTTTTATTTTATTTAAATAAGAAGATGCGTTAAAAAATGAAGAAAATAACAACATAAAAATAGCAAAACATGTAAGTGAAGAAATTAAAAATCCTTTTGTTTCATTAATTTCATTTATAACACCATTTTTATTTTTATATTCATAAAGACTAAATTCATTATTTTTATAAATAAATTTTTTAAAATATAAAATTTTATATTCAACAGTTAAAGTATCAAAATCAAGTGTTTTTAAAATTTTTATTTTTTTAGAATAACGATTTATTTTATAAGGGAAAGTTAAAACTAGATTACCATTTTTATCAAAAGCTTTAAAATTAATTATTCCTTCTAAAAATTGTTTTTTCTTTAAAAGTTTAAAAATAAAATACCTCTTATTATCATCTTTATAATCGCTTTTATAATCGATTTTATAGTTTAAAAATTTATAAATATTTATTGCTTTTTTCTTATTGATATTTTTATTATCTTCATCATTTTCTTCAAACTTATTTTTAATCAATTTAAATTTAATCTCTCGATTTTTTGATAAAAGGATCGTTAAAACAATTATAAAAGTTAATATAAAAACAATAGCTGCAACAATATAAAAATAATTTTTATTAAAATAAACATTTAAAACATTGTTCCATTCATCAAAAGATGGATTACCTTTTGCTAAATATATAAAAGAATAAGTTAACGCAAGAGGAATTATAGAAATTAAAGAAAAAAGAAAAGAAATTAAAAATAGTTTAATCTTTTTTACTTTATAAATGTTATTAACTTTAAATTCTTCCTCGTTAAGTGCTAAAAACTCAAGTTTAAAAGATGTAGCAAAGGTTGGTAATTTAATTAAAAATTCTTCGCTATAATTTTTTAAAAAATTTTTAAGCAAAATGATTTTAACTACCTTTTTATCTTTATAACAAATGATTGCTGCTTCATAATAATAAACATTATTTTTTAAAACGATTGATAAAAAGCGATCTTCATCATATTTTGAAATTTTGTAACCATCAACATATTCTTTATATTTTTCATCAACATTAAATTCGGCATAATTTTTATTATTTGTTTCAATTAACTCATCTTCTAAAAACTCACCCTTATAAAATGGTTTAAAAAGAAGAATTATTATTATAAATAATAAAACTAATAAAACAACAAGAAGAGAAATCGCCAATATATCCATAATCTTTAATCCTTTTTAAGTATATAGATAAAAATATACTCATTCAAAAGAATTCAACTAAAATAAGACATTTTTTAGATTAATTTAATGTTTTTTTAAAAGAAAAACAAAATTAAAAAGTCAGATACTAATGATAAATATGTACCTGACTTTTTAAAAAGGAAGAAATTATATGTGCAATAAGAATTATTCAATCTTTAATTAAGAGAATTAAAATCTTTCTAAAGAATCCATTTCATTAACACTAGATTCTAAAGCAACTTCTCTTGATTCGTTTCTTTCGATTTGAGGAAGAGAAACGATTGCCCTAATAATTGAAACTGGAATAGCAAAAAGGACAAATGCTCCTACAAATGCACCACTATAAATACCGATCTTTTTTAAATAATAATAAGTTTTTGAATGGTTGTTTCTATAAATTTTGTCTTTCATTTGCATAATTTGCTATCTCCTTTTTCTTTTTTTAAATAAAACTTATAATTTTTTTAATATTCTTAATTTAGCGCTTTTACTTCTTCTATTTTCTTCAATTTCAATGTTAGAAGGAGTAATTACTTTTTTATTAACTAATTCAAATTCCGCTTTTTTTATTTCATTAGGTAATAAATAATCATTTTTTCGATCACCTTTAATAAACGAAACTTCTTTAAAGATATTTTTTACAATTCGATCTTCTAAAGAATGAAATGTAATAACGGCGATTCTTCCATCCTTTTTAAGTAATTTAATCGAATCATTTAATGCTATTTTTAATACTTCAAGTTCATCATTTACTTCAATTCTTAATGCTTGAAATATTTTTTTAGCTGGATGTTTGTCTTTAAATAATTCTTTTTTTGGTAGAGATTTTTTAATTAAATCAACTAATTCGAATGTTGTTTCAATTTCTTTAACTTCTCTTGCTTTAACGATTGTTTTAGCAATTGAATAAGAATATTTTTCTTCACCATATTCTTTAAATATTTTTATTAGTTTTTCTAAAGGATAGGTATTAACAATCTTTTTAGCTGTCAGAAGATTTTCTTGATTCATCCTCATATCAAGTAAAGCGTTAAATCGATATGAGAATCCACGATAATCTTCATCAAATTGTGGGGAAGAAACGCCTAAATCGAATAAGATTCCATCAATCTTTTCAACTCCTCTTTTATTTAATTCTTCTTTCATGTTTTTGAAATTAGAATAAATAATTTCAAAGTTTGATGATATCGAAGCTAATTTTTTAAAGGAATAATCAATTGCTTCTTTATCTTGATCGAAACAATATAACTTTCCACTTTTTAATCTTTTTAAGATTTCAGAACTATGTCCAGCTCTTCCTAATGTAGCATCAACATAAATTCCATCTTCTTTAATGTTTAATCCTTCTATTGCTTCTTTTAAAAGGACACTTTTATGTTCGTTACTCTTCATTGCTAAATATCTTTTCAGCGTTTATTTCGAATTCATCATCAATAGAAGATTCTTCATCATTCCATTTTGAATAATCCCAAATTTCGAAATGATCAATTGCTCCAAGGATATGAACTTTATTTCCAATGTTAAATTTTTCTAACACTTTTGAAGGAATAAGAATTCTACCTTGATTATCCAAAGATAATTGGACAACTGAATCTAAGAAACTTCTAAGAGCTTTACGAACTTCGCTTTTTTCGTAGGATTTAGCTTGGTATTTGAGGACGACTTTTTCAAAATCTTCTTCTTTATAGATAGATAAACATCCATCAAAACCACGAGTAAGATAAACGTTTAAATCGTTACCAATCTCTCCTCTAAATTTTGAAGGAATTACTAATCTTCCTTTGGTGTCGAGATTATAATCATAGCTACCTATAAACATTCTCCCAAATTCCCCCACTTTCTACCACATGACAATATTTTATACCACTATATTATTTATTACAAGTAATTTTTCCAATATTTTTTAAAAATTTTTTTATATATTTTTTTAAACGTTAATTTTTAATTTATAACATAAATTAAAAATTAATTTTAATAAAAAATTACTATATAAAAATATAATTTTCTCTTGTGGGAAATATTCCCTAGAAGTAAAATTAAAAGTATAAATTATTTACAAATTTTTAAAACGAACTATTATATATCTTGATATTTATAGAGGTGAATAAATTACTATGATATGTAAAAAATGTGGTCATGAATATGATGATACGATGAATTTTTGTCCTAATTGTGGATTTAAAAAAGATGGTGAATTAATTAAAGAAAAGAAAAATATTGACTATCAAAAATTAGTCAATATTTTAAATATTATTCTTTTTGGATTATCTATTATTTTTACATTTATTTGGTTAATGACTTATTCAAATAGTTCTACTATTGGTGTATTTTTAGCACTTAGTTCAATCGCTGCAATATTTTCAACATTTTATTTATTATCGCAAGGAATATCTTTATTATTTCTTCTTTTAAATAAAGATAAAAAAATAGATAAAAAATTATTAATCGCTTATATTATGTTAAGTGTTCTAGCATTTATTCTTTTTATAACTAATTGGGTTTATTTTTCAGATTTTGTAACTATTAAATCTTTTTTAAGATAGTTTAAATATTTATAAAGTTAAAAATAAAAAAATTCGGAATCATTATTTAAAAAATGGTTCCGAATTTTAATTTTTTTAACTTTTTTTAATTATTATTTTATAAATCTAAATCTTTTAACACATCAAAAGGAGATTCTTTTTCTTCATTTAATTCATCAATAAGTTCATCTTCACTATAAACTTTAAAATCATCTCCACTAGGAAGTTTTTCATCATCTCCATGAATATTTAAAGGTATGGAAGTAAGTAAAAGAGAATAAACTATTTCATCTAAAGAGATTATATCTTTAGTAAAAAATACTTCTTCTGTTTCATTATTTTTATCGTTAGTAAAATATAAAGAGTCATTGATATCAATATCTTTATTAATTACTTTTAAAGAATACGCACTTATTGCATCAATATTCGATGTTAAAGAAAAATCAACAATTAAAATATCATTAACTTTTGAAAAACTTATTTCTCCTTCTATTTTTTTAATCTTTGAAATAATTGAAGAATGATTAAGTTTATTAAATTCATCCATTGAAGGAAGATAGTTAATTACTTCCTTACTTCCTTCTTTAAAACTAGAAAAATTAATATTCATAAAAAGTTATTAACCTCTTAATTCAGCTTTAAATTTAGTAATTAAAATTTCTTTAATCTTATTATCTAAAGTATTAATCTCATCTTCTTTTAAAGTCGAATCTATTTTTTCTAAAGTAATACTTAAAGCGAGTGAAACATGATTTTCTTTAATATTTTCTCCCTTATAAATATCAAAAAGAGCAACATCTTTAATTAACGAAGATGCTTTTTTAATTTCATTTTTAATAGATAAATAAGAATATTCTTCACTAACTATAAAAGCATAATCTCTTTTAACTTTAGGGAATTTAGAAATTTCAAAGAATTTATTATTTGCGCTTCTAGTATTAAATAAAAGTGATAAATTCATTTCTAAAATTTCACAAACTTCTTTTTTTAATGAAAATTCATTTCTTTTTAAAGGATGAATATCTCCTAAAACCGCTAAAACTTTACCATCTAAAATAACTTCAGCACTTCTATTTGGATGGAATTCATCATTACTATTTTTAATTACATTCCATTTAATTCGATTATTATCGATATTAAATAAAGATAAAATGCCTTCTAAATAACCTTTTAAATCATAAAATGAAAAGGAAGAAGAAATGATTCCATCTTGAATATGTTTATTTCCAACAAGACCCATCGAAAGATGAATTTCTTCTTTATCGCCTTTTGAATAAACATTAGAAATTTCAAATACTTTAAAATCACTCTCTTTATGATTGATGTTATATTCAATTGTTCTTAAAAGTGAAGTTAAAATATTTTTTCTAATAAATTTATGATCTTCAGTTAATGGATTAGAAATAACAATACCTTCATTTTTATTAATAAAATTAAACATATTGTTATCTTTTTCATTAATTAATGTATAAGTTAACACTTCATTAAAACCATTATTTAAAAAATAAGATTCAATATTTCTTTCTTTTTCTCTTAAAGTTGAAACACTTCCTACAGTAGTTTCCATAACAGGAAGTTCATTAGAAATATAATCAAAACCTTTATATCGAATAACTTCTTCACTTAAATCAGCTTTTCCATCAATATCGATTCTATAAGAAGGTACAACTGCTTTAAAATTATCATGATCAATATCTTCGATTTCAAAATTTAAAAGAGTCAAAACTTCTTTAACTTCATCAAAATTAAATTTAGAACCTAAACGATTATTTATATAAGTAAGCGAACAATCAACGACCTTTTTATCATGATTAAAAGTATCATATTTTATAACATTAGAAACATCATTAAATGAAGATAAGTCTTTTAATAAATGAATAAATAAATTTAAAACGTCTTCGCTTTGATCTTTATTAATTCCTTTTGAGAATCTTAAAGAAGAATCGCTTGATAATCCTAATCTATTTGAAGTTTTTCTAATAGAAGCAAAATTAAAATTAGCAACTTCAATAACAATGTTTTTACTAGTTGATGAAATTTCACTATTTTCTCCACCCATAATTCCACCTAAACACATTGTTTTATTATCGCTTGTTACACATAAATCTTTTTCTTTAATTTGATATGTTTTTTCATCTAAAGCAGTGAAATCTTCAACAATATTATCTTTTACAATCAATTCTTTTTTAGGCAATTTATCTAAATCATAACAATGGATTGGTTGACCAGTTAAAAGCATAACATAGTTCCCTAAATCAACGATGTTATCAATACTTCTAATTCCTTCACTTTGCAAAACATCTTTAAGCCATTTAGGTGATTCTTTTATTTCTATACCTTTAACAATTTTCGCATAAAAAGATTTGCAAGCATCAGTTTCTGAAGAAACAGTAAAATCTTTTTCTTCATAAGTATGAAATTCTTCATAACTTGGAATTGAAACTTTTCTATTAAATAATGCGCCAATTTCTCTAGCTACATTATAAAGAGCATAACAATCGCTTCTATTTGCCAAAAGAGATAGATCTAAAATAGTATCATCAAGTCCTAAATAAGATAAAACTTCTCTATTTCCAATAGGAGCATCATTAGGTAATTCTTCAATTCCTTCGACTTGTTCTTTTCTTAAATATTTAGGATCAACACCTAATTCATTTAATGCACAAAGCATTCCATTAGATTCACATCCTCTAATAACACCTTTATTAATAGTTTTTCCAGCTAAAACTGCTCCAGGAAGAGCAACAATAACTTTTAGTCCTTTTCTAACATTTGGAGCACCACAAACGATATCTAAAATATCGCTTCCAATATCAACTTTACAAACATGTAAGTGATCGCTATCTGGGTGATTTTTACAATCTATTACTTCGCCAATTACTAAATTTGTAGCATCAGCACTTTTTTTAATTTCTTCAACTTCAATTCCAGAAAAAGTTAATCGAGAGGCAATTTCTTCAGGACTTAAAGAAGAAATATCAACATATTTAGAAATTTCTTTTAAACTTACTAACATAAAAATTAATCCTCCTTAACTTTTTTAAATTCTTTTATGAATCTTAAATCGTTTTGATAGAATCTACGAATATCATCGATTCCATATTTAAGCATGGCAACTCTTTCAATTCCGATTCCAAAAGCAAAACCGCTATAAATTTCTGGATTATATCCAGACATTTTTAAAACATTAGGATGAACCATACCAGCACCTAAAATTTCAATCCATCCGCTACCTTTACATAAAGAACATCCTTTTCCTTTGCAGTTAAAACAAGAAATATCAACTTCAACAGAAGGTTCTGTAAATGGGAAGAAAGATGAACGGAATCTAACTTTTGTATCTTTACTAAACATTTTTTTAGCAAATAATTCTAAAGTTGCTTTTAAATTTCCTAAATTTATATTTTTATCAATAACTAAACCTTCAACTTGAGCAAATTGATGTGAATGAGTCATGTCATCATCATCTCTACGATATGTTTTTCCAGGACAAATAACTTTAATTGGTTTTCCTTTTGCTTTTTCCATAACATGAGCTTGAACTGAAGATGTATGACTTCTTAAAAGAAGATTACTATCAATATATAAAGTATCTTGCATATCTCTAGCTGGATGATCACGAGGAATATTTAAAAGTTCAAAAACATATTTATCATAATCAACTTCAGGACCTGTTTCGACACTATATCCCATTCCTACGAAAATATCTTCAATTTCATTGATTACTTTAAAGAATGGATTAACACTTCCTCTTTGATAATTATTTCCAGGTAAAGTTATATCTATTTTTTCTTTTTTTAAGTCTTCGTTAAGTTTTCTACTTTCTTCTTCTTTGATTTTAATATCTAATGCTTCTTCGACACTTTTTCTACAAGCATTATACATTTCACCAAAAGCTTTTTTATCTTCGACTTCTCTAATATGATTCATCATTAAAGAAATTTCACCTTTTTTTGCTAAATATTTGTTTTTTAAATCAATTAATTCCTTTAAAGATGATGCTTTATTAATTTCTTCTAAACATTTAGTCTTGAGGTTTTCAAATTCTAAAGCATAGTCCATTTTCATTTTTCCTCCTAAAAATAAAAAAAGAATTAGTTATAGGAGTGTTTTTTTTTAACACGGTACCATCCTAATTCTTAAAATAATCTTAATTTACTTTATTACGTCAAAGCTAACGGGTTCATCAAACCAGCTCCAAGGTGAATTCATAATTCCATTTTATAGAGTTTTTCACTATCACTCCTCACTAATATAAAATTAAAGAAAAATTACTACTCCTTTTCAACGCAAAATTATTATACATAAAATTAATTATTTTAGAAATAATTAACCTTATTTTATATTGAGTTCCTTGTTTTTCTTTCCTATTAAATTAATTCCTTCATTTCCTAAAACTAAAATGATAAAGAAGAATAAAACACAATAAGGAAGAATTAAAAAAGTTGTATATTTAGCAACAACACCAAATAAAGGAGCGATTAAAAAGTTAGAAATATAAGCAAAAGAAACTTGAATTCCCATAACATTTTGAGAATATTTTTTTGTAAATCTATTTGGGGTATCTTTAATAATTGCTGGATAAACTGGTGCACAGCCAAGTCCAATTAAAACAACAGCAAAAGGCATAATTTTTATATTAAAAGTCATGAATAAAAAAATAATTCCTATTAAAATTAGACTTTCTCCAATTCTTATCATATTTTTTTCTTTTACCTTTAAAGAAATAATTCCAGAAATAAATCTTCCAATAGTTATTCCTAAATAAAAGAAAGAACCCCATAAAGTTGAATCTTGTTCACTAACATTTAATCCAAAATGAACCATTGAAGAAAACCACATTCCAGTTAATGATTCAACTGCTGTATAAGCTAAAAATCCAAAAAGAGCGAACCAAACCCCCTTTAAAGCAAAGGTCTTTTTATAAGTTAATTCAATAGTTTCGTCATTATTTTCGCCATTTTCTTCATTATTTTCTTCTCTTTTAGCAAATATAACTTCTGCTTTTTTCCATAATGGAATACAAGTTAAAGAAATAATAAGAATAATTCCTTGAATACCTGCTAAAACTAAAGCTCCGCTTCTCCATCCATTATTATCGCTTAAAAAAAGTGATAAAATCATTGGTGAAATCGTAGTTCCTACTCCCCAAAAAGAATGAAGCCAATTCATATGTAAAGCTTTATAATGTAAAGCCACATAATTATTTAAAGTAACATCGATTGCTCCTCCACCAAGTCCTAAAGGAATTGCGGCTAAAAGCATAAACCAAAAAGAAGGAACAAATGATAAACTAACTAATCCAATAACAGTTAAAACAATTGAAATTGTAACAGTTCCACTTGGTTTTAATTTTTTAATTAAATATGGAGAAAAAAATGAAGAAATTATCGTACATAAACTAATTGTACAAGTAATAAGTCCCTGATAATCTTCACTAACATTTAATGATTGTGATATTGAAGGCCAAGTTGTACCGATTAATGAATCTGGTAAACCTAGCGAAATAAATATAAGATAAATAATCAATAGCAAAATAGTAGTCATATAGTACTTATTTAGTAGAAATATAGTTATATAATAAAATTCCAGTAGCAATTCCAACGTTTAAAGAATCGATATTTGAAATTTGTATTTTAATAGTTTTATCAACAATATCTAAAACTTCTTTACTAACGCCATTTCCTTCATTTCCAACAATTAAAATTGCTTTTTTAGGCCGTTTAAAATCTTTTAAATCAATCGTATCTTCTTTTAAAGAAGTTCCGATTAATTGATATTCTTTTTTTAAGCCTAGGAGCATTTTAACATCTCCCTTAATTAGATTTAAAGAGAATATTGCGCCTTGTGAAGCTTGAATACATTTTTGATTATAAAAAGAAGAAAGTGATGTAGAAATAACACTTTTACAATTAAAAGCTAAAGCAGTCCTTAAAATTGTCCCGATATTTCCAGGATCTTGAAGAGAATCTAAATATAAAATGAAATCACCATCAATTAAAGGATCATCTTTTATTTTACAAACCGCTATTACTTTAGAAAAAGATTTATTAACGCTTAATTTTTTCATTATTTTTTCATTGACGATATATTGAATAATGTTTTCATCTAAAGAATCTATTTTTTCTAAAGTTAAAACAAAATCGATATCTTCTTTTTTTGCCATTTCTAAAAGGTGAAAACCTTCGATAATAAAGCGTTTTTCACTTTTTATATATTTAGAATTTTTAAGTTTATTTACATACTTAATAATTTTATTTTCTTCACTTTCAATTACTTTAATCATTTTTATAGATTCTCCTTTTTATATTTTTAGTTAAAATATCATAATTTGGTAAATAGCGATAAATTATATTATAAAAATTTTTTGAATGATCAAAATAATAATAATGAGCGAGTTCATGAACTATAACTGATGAAATGTTTGTTAATGAATAAGAAAGTAAATCATAAGATAAAGTTATTTTATTTGTTTTTCTAGAATTTGTTCCTAATCTAGTTTTCATATTTCTAAAAGATAATTTATAGATCGGAGGAATATTCATTAGTTTTCGATAATATTCAAAAGAGTTAAAAACATCATCGTAAACTAAATTTATTAAGTTTTTATAATAATTTTTATCTATTTTTATTACTTTTTCTTTAAAAATAATTGAATTATTAACTTTATTTATAAAATATTTATTTCCTAAAATATAAACAAACTCATTATTTATTTTTTCATTTATAATATCTTCATTAATTACACCTTTTTTTACTAATTTATAAGCAAATTCTTTTACTTTTTCTATCACTTCTTTTTCATTTATTTTATAAAAAGATGATACAACAAATTTATCTTCTTTAAAGCGATAATAAGTATATCTTTGATATCTTTTTTTATGTATATAAACAATTGGAAATTCTTTATTTCCAATTGTTATTTTTCCAATAATTTTATCAATTTTCATAATGGAAATATTATATTTAAATCTTTATAATATTAAAAGTTTGAGATTTTAAAGAGGGGAAAAATAAAAGATATCTATATGGAAACAGTAATGATTAGTGCGTGTTTAGTTGGTGATAAGGTTAGATATGATGGAAAAGGAAAATATAATCCTTTAATTAAAGAAATATTAACAAAATATGAACTTTTACCTCTTTGTCCAGAAGTTTTAGGCGGATTATCTATTCCTCGTGATAAAGCTGAGATAAAAAATGATAAAGTTATTACTTATAAAAATAAGGATGTCAGTAAAGAATATAATAAAGGAGCTCACGCTTGTATTAACCCTCTTGAATTTAAACATGTAAAAAAAGCCATTTTACAAGATAGATCTCCTGCTTGTGGAGTTCATAAAATTCATAATGGTAAATTTAATGATGAATTAATTGATGGACAAGGTATTTTAACTCGCTTATTAATAAAAAGAGGAATCGAAGTTTATACTATTGAAGAATTTTATGAAAAGTTCATTAAAAAAAATGAAGAAGAAAATTAAGAAAATTAATTTAATTTACCTTAATTTATTTATAAAAAATATTATTATTTAATTCTTTATGAATAGAAAAATTGAAATTTTATATAAAATTGCCTATATCGCTTTTTTAAGTGCTTTAATATTCATCGCCACTTATTTTATTAAAATTCCTTATTTTAATAATAGCGGGTATTTTAATCTTTCAGATGGATTAATTATTTTTACTTCGATATATTTTGGACCGATAGTAGGAATATTTTCTTCGCTTATCTCTACTTCTTTAGCTGATTTATTAAGTGGATTTGCAATATGTATTCCTTTTACTATTGTTGCTAAGGGTTTAGAAAGTTTACTTTCATTTTTACTTTTTAAACTTATATTTAAAAGAAAATTATTAAAATATATCTTTCTTTATTTATCATTTATTCCAATGGTTTTATCCTATTTTATTTTTTATTTAACTTTATATGATTTTTCTTTTAATCTTTCATATATCTATTCACTTTTTGATATAATACAAGGAGTTATAGGAGTAAGTTTTGCAATTATAATATATTTAACATTTAATAATATAAATGTTAAATATCGTTATAAATATCTTTTAAATCAATAAATATTTTAAATTTTTAAAAAGGAGAATGAAAATAAAAAGGTAATTAATATGAATATATTATTTTTCTTAACACCAAAATCATATATAAAAGTAATTGAAGAAACTATGTCAATTCGTCAAGTTTTAGAAATATTTGAACATTATCGTTATTCTACTTTAGCAATCATTGATAAGTCTGGAAAATATTTATCTACCATTAGTGAAGGTGATTTACTTTATTATTTAAAAAATAATTTAAAATTTGATTTAAGAAGTTATGAAAATATCAATATTTTAGAAGTTCCAACTTATCGTCCATATAAAGCAATATCTATTTTAGAAGAGATGGATGCTTTAATTATTAAAGCGATGGATCAAAATTTTGTACCAGTTATTGATGATAAAGGTTCATTTATTGGTATTATTACTAGAAAATCGATTATTAAATATTTAATGGATAAAAAATAGGATTAAGAAAAAATCCTTTTTTTATAATCTAGAAAATTATTAATATTTGTTTATTTTAATATCTTATTAAATTCGTATAATTCTCCATCTAACATTTTTTTAAATCTTTTGAAGCCATTAATTTCCATTCTTTAAAATATACAATATTTTCAATGCTTTCATTTAAAAAATATTTAATTTGATTTGTAAAATGTGATTTACATTCATTAAAGAAATTTTCTGAAATATGTAATTTTTCTTTAAAAAGAGATAATAGATATGCAACTTTTTGATATAAATAAACTTCGTTATAATGTTTTAAAACTTTAAATAAAACATCTTCATTTAGACTATAAACTGTATCTAATGCGATTAATAAATCTTCAATTCCTCCAGCTAAATCAATTCTTTTAATTGAATCTATTATTGTTCGTTCAATCGATATAACTTTTATAAGCTTTAAAGGGATTGTATTAACTTCATCAAGATAATCTGTTTTTAAATATATATAATTTCCATTTTCATATTCAAAATTATTAAATTTATTAAATGATGAAACATAGATATAATTAAAACATTGGTTTACAAGATTATAATATTCTAAGGCGCTATGATAAGAAATAAATGAATCTTCATTAATTTTAGAAGCAATTTCAAAACGAGAAGCTAAAATATTACCAGCATAATCGATTAAAGCAAATAAACCATTTCTAATACGGACAATTCTTTTTTCTTTAATCATTTTTATTGTCCGATTAGTAAATTCTTTTTCGCTTTTAAAGTTTCTAATAACTTCTTCTTTTCTAAATATTTTTGGAAAATCTTCATATTTTATCATTATTAACTAAAATAACTCAAAATTACCAAATATATTAGTAATTTTGGTATAATTTAGTAAAAATGAATAAGATCTTAAGCGATGAAAATTTAATGACTAAAACTTCCTTATATACAAGAAGTTTAAAAAAATAAAATTATATTTAGCTTTTCTTATTTTTTTAAAACTTTTCAACTATTTCTTTTGCAAGAAATACTAAATTATATCGAGAATTAACTCTTCCTTTTTGCCAATTTCTCCATTCATGTTTTTCTTTACTTAAATCATCACCAAAATAAAGAATAGCTCCATAATTAACATTAAAAAATTTCGTTAAAGCAATTAAACCGGCTTGTTCCATTTCGACCGTAATTGCTCCTTCTTCCTTTCTTCTTTTAACTCTTTCTTTTGTTTCTTGATACATCGAATCAATGCTCCATGATAAACCTTTTTTATAAGAAACATTTTTACTATTTAATTCTTTTTCAATTATATTTAATATATTTTTATTTGAATAAATTATTCTAGAAGGAGGTTCATAAAAATAAGAAAATCCTTCATCTCTTATTGCTCCAGAAACTAAAACTAATTCGCCAACATTAGAAGGAATTAAACTTCCAGCTCCTCCAATAAATAATATATTTTTTAATCCATTTTTAATTAAAAGATGAATGAATCCTCCAATTAATGGTTCTCCAACTAAGCCTTTTATAATAAAAATATTCTTATTATCAATAAATTGATAAATATATAAAGAATTCTCTCCACTTATTTTACTATAAAAACTAATAACATTTTCTTTTTCTAATTTATCGATTACTTCATGAAAATAACAAATAATGACATTATCATTTTCATTAAATTTTAAATTTATATTCTCACATTTTAAAAAAGGTTCATCATTTTTATTAAATTCAATTAAAGGAATCGAACTATATTTTTTATCATCATTTAATGGAATTCTTAAATAAACACAGCCATTATCATAATGATGAATGTAGCCGTTATTTCTTAAAATAGTATTAATTGAAGCTAAATTATATTCATAACATTCAAAATAAAGTTCATCTTCTTTGTTTAATTTATTTTCTTTAATATATTCAATTAATAATCTTAATCCTTCTTTGCCATAGCCTTTATTTCTAAAATTAGGTGCGATAATATAGCCAACATGACCACTATGATTTTTTAAATATTCATTTAAATAATGTCTAAATTTAAATAAACCAACTATTTCTTCATCCTTATATAAGAAAAAATATGTATCAGGAACATAACCTTCTTTTAAATTAATTCCTTCTTCACTATCTTTTCTTTCTTTTAAAGCTTTATTTTTAAAATCTTCTAAAGAGTAAGAAAAATAGGGATTTTTAAATCCATTTTCACTCTTTAAAGATTTTAAAAATTCATATTCTTTTAAATAATCTATATCATTAAACTTTTTTAAATAAAGCATAATATTAGCTATTCTTCTTTCCTATTTTATTAATTATATAAACAATAAGATTAAAAAGATAGCAAAGTAAAATAACAAGAATTAATAAAATAATGATGTAATAAAATACTCCAATTCCTTTTTCAGTTATGTTAAACCAAGTTAAAGTTTCATAATCTAAGAAGAAATAAGGTACTAATTGATCATTAAATCTAATATTTAATCCAACACAAATAAAAACAAAACCTAAATAGCAAAGTGGAAATACTGTACCAAGTAATGGACTCCATTTTTTAAAACTAATTTTATTATCAAAACAAAAGAAATCTATTAAAGTAAGAAGAGGGACAATTAAATGAACAGTTAAATTAGTCATCGATAGTAAATAAGAAGCACCCATAGTAGGAGCTAAAAGAATAAAAAATACTAAAAAAGTAATTGTTATACCTACTGTAAAAACAAATTTTATATGATATAAGATATTGTTAATAAAATCTTTTTTTAAAAATAAGCTAATTATTTTAAGAATGAAAAATGCTAAAGTGATTAAAATAATTGCAATATTTGACTGAATTGTAAAATATAAAAACGCTGAACCATTGCCCATAAAACCTGTAGCAAAACAGTTTATGGTTATTCCATAAAAACCAAAAACAAGCAATAATAATTCAACTAATAAGTTAAAACTAACTTTTATAATTTCTTTTTTCTCCATACTTAGACTCTTCAAAATTTTAAAAAGGCTAGTAAAATTTACTAGCCAATTAATTATATTTTATTTTAAAACATTTAAATCAATCTTAGTTAAATGCCAAATATCGTTATTATATTCTTCAATAGTACGATCGCTTGAGAAATAACCACTCATCGCAATATTAATTAAACAAGATTTAAACCATTGTTCTTTTTTAAGATAATATTGTTCGATTTTAGTGCATTCTTTAATATATGAATCAAAATCAAGAAGAATGAAATATTCATCGTTATGATTCATGATTTCATCGAAAATTCCTCTAAATCTATCGCTAATATTTTCGCACCATGGACCTCTAAAGAGAGAATCTAATACTCTTCTAATGTATTGATTGTTATTATATAAATCCCATGGATTATAACTTCCACTCTTCTTTATATCTTCAATATCTTTGACTTTTAAACCAAAGATAAATGAATTTTCATCACCAACACGATCATTAATTTCAACATTAGCACCATCTAAAGTTCCTAAAGTAAGTGCACCATTCATCATAAATTTCATATTTGAAGTACCACTTGCTTCTTTTCCTGCGGTTGAAATTTGTTCGCTAATATCTGCTGCAGGGATAATAAGTTCTGCTAAAGAAACACCATAGTTTTCAATAAATACAACTTTCATAAATTTTGAAACTTGTGGATCGTTATTAACGACATTAGCAACAGCATTAATTAAATTGATAATTTCTTTTGCAAATACATAACTTGGAGCAGCTTTAGCACCAAAAATATATGTGTGTGGAACCATAGAGAATGATGGGTTATTTTTGATTTCAAAGTAATAATGCATAATTTTAAAGACATTCATAAGTTGTCTTTTATAAGCATGTAATCTTTTAATTTGAACATCAAAAATTGAATTTATATCAACTTCAACACCATTATGTTCTTTGATATAATTTGCTAAAGCAATTTTATTATTAGTTTTAATTTGTCTTAATCTTAAAAGTGTATCGCTATCATCTTTTAATTTAAGTAAATTTTCTAATTCTTCTGGTTTTCTTTCCCATGAATCACCAATTCTTTCGGTGATTAAAGAAGCTAATTCGCGGTTTGCATACATAAGCCATCTACGATGAGTAACGCCATTTGTCTTATTATTAAATTTTTCTGGGAAGAATTTAAAGAATTCTTTAAATGTTTCATTCTTTAAAATTTCAGTATGTAATGCAGCAACACCATTAACTGAGAAAGCAACAAAAATAGCAAGATTTGTCATATGAATCATACCATCTTTGATGATCATCATATTATATTTTTCTCCATCAGTTGCTCCAACTTTATTTGACCAAATAAGGAAACGACGATTGATTTCTTCAATGATCATAAAGCAACGTGGACAAAGATCTTGAACATATCTAACTGGCCATTTTTCTAAAGCTTCAGCCATAATTGTGTGGTTTGTATAAGCGAAACATTTAGAAACAATTTTATAAGCATTATCCCAACCATATCCATGTTCATCCATTAAAAGTCTCATGAGTTCAGGAATAGCTAAAATTGGGTGTGTATCGTTAAGTTGAAAAACATACTTTTCAGCTAAATTATCTAAAGTTCCATAAATTCTTTTATGACTTCTAATAACAGATTGTAAACCAGCTGAAACAAAGAAATATTGTTGTCTTAATCTTAAAAGTTTACCATGTTCTGTTGAATCATCAGGATAAAGACCATGGCATAATTCATAAATTGTTGATAAATAATCTTCAAAAGATTGATTCTTAGGAATATTTTCTTCGCTAGGTTGAGCACTCCAAAGTCTTAATGAATTAGCAACACCATTTTTATATCCAACTACATAAACATCATAAGGACAAGCTCTAACTTTTATTGCGTTAGCAGTTTTAATTGCATAACTTCCATCTGATTTAATATAAGTTTCAGCATTTCCATAGAAACTTACTTCACAAGAATGTTTAGGTTTTCTTACCTCCCAAACAAATCCATTAGAAAGCCATTGATCAGGAAGTTCTACTTGTTTTTCATTAATAATTTTTTGTTTAAAGAAACCATATTCATAGCGGATACAATTACCACTTCCAGGATATCCTAAAGAAGCAATTGAATCTAAAAAACATGCAGCAAGTCTACCTAAACCACCATTTCCTAATCCAGCATCAGCTTCTTCATCTTCTAATCTACCAATATCTATACCAAGTTCTTTTAACCCTTCTTTAGCAACGTCAAATATGCCAAGATTCATCATATTATTAGTTAATAATCTTCCAATTAAAAATTCCATTGAAAAATAAACTAATTGTTTGCCTTCTTGCTTAATACATGCTTGACGAGTATTTCTCCAATTTACACCAGCATAATCTCTAACCAATTCACCTAAAATATCAAATTGTTCAGAAATATGTGCTTCTTGAGGATTTTTACCATACTTAGCGATGATTCTTTCTGTATACTCTTTTTTAAAATCTTCCTTACTATCAAAATACATATATAAGTATCCTTTCTCTTTAAAAAATAGCAAAATTGCTATTTTTTAATAATAATTTTACAAATAACGATTAATTATACACTATTTAAGTGGTTCTTTGTACTTAAAAATCATTGCAGCAAACGGAGCTATTTTAATCGTAAATTTATGTGGTCTATATTCTGGACCATATTCAGTTGAAGCAATAGGAAGTCCATTATAAGCATTACTTCCACCATAAACATCTTTATCAGAATTAAAGATTTCTTCATAAACTCCTGGTCTAGTTAATCCAATTTCATAATATTCATAATAATTAGGAGTCATGTTATAAACAAATACTAAGTGAGAATCTTTAACTCTTCTTTCAAAAGCAAAAATACTATCGTTAGCATTATCAACCATTAACCAATTGTAATGGACTGGATTATATTCTTCAAAATACATTGCTTCTTCATTTCTATAAATAAGATTTAAATCTCTAACTAATCTAGAAACACTATCGTGTTTAGGGAAACGTTTTAAATCCCAAGGGAGTGATTTATTTTCATTCCATTCATCCCATGAAGCAAGTTCATTTCCCATAAAGTTAAGTTTTTTACCAGGGTGACCAAATTGATAAGTATATAAATTTCTAACTAAAGCAAATTTTTGATCGTAATCTCCCCGCATTTTATTAATGATTGTTCCTTTTCCATGTACAACTTCATCATGAGATAAAGGTAAAAGGAAATTTTCGCTGAAAAAATATGCCATAGAGAATGTTAATTTGTTATGTTCATATTTTTTATAAATAGGATCAAGATGATAATATTTTAAAGTATCATTCATCCATCCTAAATCCCATTTATAGTCAAAACCTAAACCATTCCAATCAGTTGGTTTTGTTACACCAGTAAAATCGGTGGAATCTTCAGCAATCATCATAACATCATTATGAGCAATATGAATTTTACCATTTAATCTTTTAATAAATTCAGTAGCTCCGAAATTTTCACCATTATTTTTATTACCATCCCAATAAACAATATTAGAAACTGCATCGCATCTAATTCCATCGAAATGGAAATAATCTAAGAAATAATTCATTGCAGACATTAAAAAAGAACGAACAGGGTCTTTTCCTAAATCAAATTGCTTACTTCCCCATGGAGAATACATATGATTATCACTGTATTCATACATAGGAGTTCCATCAAACATAGATAAAGCCCATGTATCAGTAGCAAAATGGACAGGAGCAAAATCTAAAATAACTCCGATTCCAGCTTGGTGCATTCTATCTACAAAACTCATAAGTTGGAAAGGATTTCCATAACGCGAATCAACACTAAAAAAACCAGTTGCTTGATAGCCCCAACTTCCATCAAATGGATATTGGACAATTGGCATAATTTCAATATGTGTATAGCCTAATTCTTTTAAATAAGGAATTAAATAATCGGCGATTTCTTCATAAGAAAGATTTCTTCCATCAACCTTTCCTTTCCATGAACCAAGATGCATTTCATAAATTGACATTGGTAAGTCAAAATTTCTATTTCTTGTATTTAAAAATGGACGATCATGCCAAATAAATCCTTCGATATTAAAAAGTCTTGAACATGTTCCTGGACGATATTCACTAAAAAATGCATATGGATCAGCTTTATCAACATAATTTCCATTAGCATCTTTAAAATGGAATTTATAAGAAGAATAATTATGTAAATTTGGAATAAATAACTCCCATACTCCACAATCATCTACTTTATACATTTTGTGAGCACCAACATTCCAATCATTAAAATCACCTATAACTGAAACATCACTTGCCATAGGTGCGTAAAGTCTAAAAACAACACCATCTATCATTCTCTTATGTTTTTGCTTTTTAAATAAATTAGGGTCTTTTTTTGAAGGAACATCTATTTCTTCTTCAATTTCCCATTTTGTAAAGTGTGCCCCGAAATATTTATAAGCTTCAATTGTTTGACCATTTAGAAAGTCATAGAGTAGACCATAAGCCATAATTTTCTAATTTCTCCTAGAATTTTTTTAATAAAAATATTATAAAACAAACTCTTTTTATATTCATCTAAAAATGTGGATTTTTTAATTATCAAATGACCTAAAATTAATATATAATAAATATGTTTTTTGGAGGAATTTATAATGGCTAAAGTTATGGCTGTAAACTGTGGATCAAGCAGTTTAAAATTCAAACTTTATGAAATGCCTGAAGAAAAAGTTATTACATCGGGTATTGTCGAAAGAATTGGTCATGAAGACGCAATTTTTCAGATTAAAGTTGGTGATAATAAATTAAAAGAAATTTTAAGTGTTAAAGATCATGGGGAAGCTGTCCAAATCGTTATGGATGCTATGATTAAGCATCATATTATTAATGATATTCATGAAATTAAAGCAACTGGACATAGAGTTGTTCAAGGGGGACCTTACTTTAAAGAATCTACTCCATTCAATGAAGATACTTATAAAAAAATCGAATCATTAATTCCACTTGCACCATTACATAATCAAGCACACTTAGTTGGATATAATGCATTCAAAAAAGTTTTACCTAATACTCCTGCTGTTGCAGTTTTCGATACTGCATTCCATCAAACAATGGCTCCAGAAGATTATGCATATCCAATTAAAAAAGAATACGCTGAAAAATATATGATAAGAAGATATGGTGCTCATGGTACTTCTCATAAATATTTAAGTGAAGTTGGCGATAAACTTTTAGGTGATAAAGAAAATAAAAGATTAATCATATGCCATTTAGGAAGCGGTGCATCTATTAGCGCTACTAAAGATGGAAAATGTGTTGCAACATCTATGGGTTTAACTCCACTTGGAGGAATTATGATGAATACTAGAACTGGTGATATGGATCCATCAGTTTATTACCAAATTCAAAAAATGAGTGGAAAATCATATGAAGAAATTTTCCAAGAATTCAATAAACAAAGCGGATTATTTGGCGTTAGTGGCGTTTCAAATGATTCTAGAGATGTCTCAAACGAGGCAAATAATGGAAATGAAGATGCAAAATTAGCATTAGATTTATGGTCAAGAAGAATTGCCGATTTTATCGGTCAATATTATGTTAGACTTGGCGGATGCGATATGATTATTTTCTCAGCAGGTATAGGAGAGAATGCACCTGAATTAAGAGCTTTAGTTTTAAATAAAATTAAAGAAGCATTAAATGTTGATATCGATTGGAACAAAAATAATGAAGCAAGAGGAATTGAAGAAGAAATTTCAACTCCTACAAGCAAAATTAAAGTTTATGTTATTCCTACTGATGAAGAAGTAATGATAGCTCGTGATGCCTACAAACTTATAAAGGAGTAGACAAAGTGAACGAAATTATACAAAAACAAGCCAAAAAATTTGAAAAAGAATACAAAGAAATATTAGAAAATATAAAAAAATTCGATAAAATTGCAGTTTTTAGACATATTATGCCTGATTTTGATGCATTAGGTACCCAATTTGGTTTAGCTACTTGGTTAAAAGAGAATTTTAAAAATAAAGATATTAAAATTTTAGGCGATAACCATGTAACTTTCACACCAAGAGGATTATATCCGGAAACTGATAAAGTAAATGATTCTTGGTTTAATGATGATTTTTTAGCAATTATTGTCGATGTTGGCGATGAAAAAAGAATTGCTGATCCTAGATTTAAACGTGCAAAATATAAAATTAAGTTAGATCACCATCCAGAAACTGAAAAAATATTTGATATATCAGTCGTTGATACTTCTTTATGCGCAGCAAGTGAATTAGTCACAAATATGTTATTAAGTTTTGGTGATGAATATGTTATTTCAAAAGAAGCAGCTTCTTATTTATATGGAGCTATTGTAGGAGATAGTGGAAGATTCTTATTTGGTTCTACTTCTCGACACACTTTTGAAATAGCAAGTGAACTTTTAGCAAGAAATATAGAAATCGTTCCTTTATATGAAAAAATGTATGAAAAAGGAATTGATGACTTAAAATTCATGCAATTTGTTTTAAATAACTACAAAATTACACCTGAAGGTACAGCTTATTATGTCTTAACTCAAAAGGATTTAGATGATTTACATCTATCAAGTGAGCAAGGTAAAGAACACGTAAATCTTTTTTCTTCCATTAAAGGAGTTAATATTTGGTGTTCAATTACTGAAGATGTAACTGAACCTTGTTTTAGAATTTCTTTAAGAAGTAGATATTATAATGTCAATGAAATCGCAGTTAATTTTAAAGGCGGCGGACATAAACAAGCTAGTGGGGCTCAAATTGCAACACTTAATGAATTAGATAAATTTATTGAAGCTTGCGACAACAAAATTAAAGAAGGTAAAAAATTATAAAATTTAATGTTAAATAACTTTATTCCTTTACATATTTATAGCGGATATTCGTTTTTTAAATCTTCAATAAAACTCGAAGAATATATTTTAGAATGCAAAAAAAGAAACTATAAATATGTAGGAATAAGTGATTTAACAAATCTTTATTCTTTTCCTTTATTTAATGAATTGGCATTAAAAAATAATTTAAATCCGATTTTTGGCTTAGAAATAAAAATTAATGAACAAAATTTTGCTTTTTACGCTAAAAACGAAAATGGTTACAGAACTTTAATTAAATTAAGCAATTTAACTAACAAGGATTTAAATAAGAATCTTACGTTTGAAGATATCTCATCTTTTTCAGGAGTAATTGCAATTTTATCAACTTCTTCTCCTTTATTTGATAAAGTTGAAGAAAATAAGATTTTAAATTTTTGTAATCCTTTAAAAAATATTTTCGAAAATTTTTATGTAGGAATAGATAATCATGATTTTATCAATCAATCTCATATAAATTTAATAAGAGAATTTCTACATAAAAATAATTTTAAAACTATCGCTTTTCCTTTGATCAAACATTTAAAAAGAGAAGAATCATCTACTTTAAAAATATTAGAAGCAATAGAAAATAACTTTACAATTGAAAAAGAAGCTTTAAAAGATACATTATCATTTCATTTTTTAAACGAAGAAGAAATTAAAAATTTATTTCTTGATGACGAAATCAATAATTTTAATGAACTTATTTCATTAATCGATTTTTCTTTTACTAAAAAAAGGGCAGAATTAATTAATTATTCAAAGGAAACTTCTTCTACTTTATCAAGCGATGAATTATTAAAAACAAAAATACTAGAAGGATTAAAAAATAAAAATATTAATTTAGAAACTTCTCCTAAATATCGTGCAAGGCTTAACTATGAATATTTGACAATTACAAAAATGGGATATTCTAATTATTTTTTAATTGTCCAAGATTATGTAAATTATGCAAGGAAAGAAAATATTTTGGTTGGACCAGGAAGAGGCAGTGCAGCTGGTTCTCTTGTCTCATATCTATTAAATATTACTGATGTCGATCCATTAAAATATGATTTGCTTTTTGAAAGATTTTTAAATCCGTCTAGAAAAACAATGCCTGATATTGATATAGATTTTCAAGATGTTAGAAGAGATGAAATTATTTCATATTTAGAGAAAAAATATGGTTATGAACGTGTTTCTAGAGTTATCGCTTTTCAAATGATTAAAGCAAAAAATGCTATTAGAGATGTTACAAGAGCTTTTGGCTACCCAGTTAGCGTTGCTGATAATTTATCTAAAAAAATACCTTTAAATTATAAAAAAGCTGATGGTTCAATTGATTATACTTTAGAAGATGTTTATAAAGATATAAAAATTTTTAATGAAATTGTTAATTCTTCTTTAGATAATAAATTGATTTTTAAATATGCGAAATTAATTGAAGGACTACCTAGACAAAGAGGGCTTCATGCTGCAGGTGTTGTTTTGAGTGAAAATTCATTATTAAATTTGATTCCGATAAATTATTTAAACGAAAAAGAATTAGTGACTCAATATGAAAAAGATTATTTGGAGAATCAAGGTTTCTTAAAGTTCGATATTTTAGGTTTATCTAATTTAACAATAATCGCGAATTGTTTATATCTTATTAATAAAGCTCATAATTTAAATTTAAAATTTGAAAATATTCCAATTAATGATCCAAAAATTTATAAATTATTAAAAGATGGTTATCTGATGGGTCTTTTCCAAATAGATGCTAATGAAGGAAGACTAGCAGTTTTAGATATTAAACCAGATAACTTTAAAGAAATTGTCGATGCTATTTCTTTAGCTAGACCTGGTCCTAAACAATACATTCCTAGCTATGTAGCAAGGAAAAATAAAAAAGAAAAAATCATTTACCCTTCTAAAGACTTAGAAGAAATATTAAAACCAACTTATGGAATTATAATTTACCAAGAGCAAATTATGAGAATAGCACAAAAATATTCTTCTTTTACTTTTGCTGAAGCTGATAATTTTAGAAGAGCAATTTCAAAAAAACACGCAGATGAAATTTTAAAAATGAAGCAAAGTTTCATTCAAGGAGCTATAAAAAATAAACATAACGAAAAAGAAGCAAATTCTATTTTTGAAATGATATTAAAATTTGCCGAATACGGATTTAACCAATCTCATGCTGTTTCTTATGCAATGATAACAGCAAAAATGGCTTATTTAAAAGCAAATTATCCTAATGAATTTTATTCCGCTATTTTGTCCAATAATAACGATTCTAAATTTAATAATTATCTTTATGAAATTAGAAAAAGAAATATAAAAATAACTTTACCTAACATAAATTATTCCGGTTTATTTTTTATACCTTTTAAAAATTGTTTAATTTATCCATTAAATAAAATAAAAGACGTCACTTCAAGTCTGGCTATCAATATCGTTGAAGAAAGAAAACGTAATGGAAAATATAAATCTTTTCAAAATTTCTTAGTTAGATCAATGAATTTTGAAAATAAAATAAATGATAAACAACTTTCAGCTTTAATAGATGCTGGCTGCTTTGATTGTTTTATTCCTAATCGAAAACAATTAAAAATGCAAATTCCTGATGCTATGGATATGATTAAAGCTGGAGGAGGCGGAGCTTTAGCTTTAATTAGAGGAAATAAAGATGAAGATGAACTTCTTTTAGATCAATCAATTGTTGATGACCCATTAGAAAGAATGAACAATGAATTTAAAGTTTTAGGCTTCGTTATATCTGATTCTTTATTAAATCATGTTTCACTTTCTCAATATGAAAAAAGTAAAATTACTCCAATTTCTAGTTTAGTTGTAAATAAAAATTCAACAATTATTGGAATCATACAATCAATTAAAACTGTAACCATAAAAAATGGCAAAGATAAAGGAAATTTAATGGCTTTTATTAATATTACCAATAATAATGAAGATATTGATGTCACTATTTTTTCTTCTTTATATAATAAATACCATTCTATTATTAAAGAAAACAATGTAGTTTTAATTGAAGGAAGAAAAGAAATCAAAGATAATAAAGTGTCTTTTGTTTTAACAAATATGAAAGAGGTTAATATAAATGAATAAAATTGTAATTATAGATGGATATTCTTTACTTTTTAGAGCATATTTTGCAACTTTTAGTTTAGATAAAACGAAATTAATGAAAAATCATGATGGCATTCCTACAAACGCTATTTATGGTTTTTTTAATATGCTTATTCCTATTTTGAAAAATTTAAAAGAAAACGATGCCCTTTTTGTTGCTCTTGATTCATCTAAAAAAACATTTAGACATTTAGAATATAAAGAATATAAAGCAAATAGAAAACCTCTTGATGAAGAATTAAAAATTCAGTTTCCAATTTTTAGAGAACTTCTTCAATCATTAAATATTACTTTTTATGAAAATGAAAACTTAGAAGCTGATGATATTGCAGGAAATATCGCTAAAAAAATGGAAAAAGAAAACTATAAAGTTGAAATTTATACATCAGATAGAGATTATCTTCAATTAATTGATGATAATATTACCATCGAATTAATTAGAAAAGGTTTAAAAGATATAAGAGAAATGAACGAAGCTTCTTTTATTGATGAGTGGGGTTTTAAACCAATTCAAATTATTGATTATAAAGCTTTACGTGGTGATGATAGTGATAATTTAAAAGGAATTCCTGGAATAGGAGATAAAACTGCTAAAGAGTTAATCAAAAATTTTGGAAGCTATGAAGAAATCGTTAAAAATGCAGATACATCAAAAAAAATTGGTCAAAATATAATTGAATATCAAGAAAATGGTAGACTTTGTTTGAAATTAGCCACTATTAAAACTGACGATGATATTCCATTAAATAAAGACGATTTAATTTATAGAGGCTACGACTTCAATAAATTAAATAACTTTATGCAAAAATATGATTTCAAAACATTGATTAATAAAATTCCAACTTTATTAAGAAAGAAAAATGAAGAAAATGAAAAAATCTCTTATAAAATTGTTGATTCTTCATCTTCTTTTATTAACGATATAAATGATTCCATAGGAATTGCTGTTGATATAAGCGATGAGAATTATCATTATGCTAATCTTTTAGGAATTTCTATTCATATAAACAATATGAATTATTATATTTCTAAAAAAAATTTATTAAATGATAAAAAACTATTAGAAAAGCTAAAAGATGATAATATAAAAAAATATTGTTTCGATTTTAAGAAAATTTATGTAGTTTTTAAAAACAATAATATAGAAATAAACGGCTTATTTTTTGATTTATTATTAGTATCTTATTTACTTGAATCTTCAATGTCTAGCGAACTTCAAAATGTGCTTTCTTATTTTGGAATAGATATTTCTTATGCTTTTAATGATGAATCCTTATTTCAAGATAATTCATTATTAACATCAATTTCAGCAAATTATTCCTTTAAATTAGCTGAAAAAGTAATAAATAATTTAAAAGAAAATAAACAATTTGATCTTTTATATGAAATCGAACAACCTTTAACAATTGTTTTAGCTAATATGGAAATAGAAGGTTTTCCTTTAAATAAAGATAAATTATTAGAATTTAAAGATAATTTTCAAAATAAAATTGACGAATTAAAAAAAGCGATTATTACTTTAAGCGGTATTGATTTTAATTTAAATTCTCCAAAACAGTTAGGTGATGTTTTATATGATAAATTAAACTTAACGCCTACATCTAAATCTCGTTCAACAAGCGCTGAAAATCTTTTAAAAATGATTGATAAACACCCAATTATTCCATTAATTTTAGAATATAGAAAATATAGCAAACTTCTTTCAACTTATGTTGATGGTTTAATACATTATATTGATAAAAATGGATTAATTCACGCAACATTTAATCAAGCTTTAACTACTACTGGAAGACTTTCTTCTTCCGAACCAAACTTACAAAACATTTCTGTTCGTGATGAAGAAGGAAAAACGATTAGAAAAGCATTTTTCTATAGCAATCCAAGTTTAAATATTTTATCTTTGGATTATTCACAAATCGAACTCAGAATTTTAGCTCATTTATCTAATTCTAAGACGATGATTAAAGTCTTTAATAATGATGAAGATATTCATTCCGAAACTGCTAAAAAAATATTCCACCTTGATAGAGAACCTACTTCCTTAGAAAGAAGAAAAGCAAAAGCAGTTAATTTTGGAATTGTTTATGGAATTAGTGATTGGGGATTAGCTGATCAACTTAAAATTTCTGTTGCAGAAGCTAAAGAAATAATTACTTCTTTTTATCAAGAATTCCCTGAAATTAAAGCCTTTTTAAATAGTTTAATTGCTCAAGCCGAAATCAAAGGATATACAACAACTATGTTTAACAGACATCGTTATTTAAAAAATATAAATTCGCAAAATTATACTGAAAGAGAATTTGAAAAAAGAGCTGCAATGAACGCTCCAATTCAAGGAAGTGCTGCAGATTTAATAAAAATTGCAATGATACAAGTTTATAAAACTTTAAATAAAAAAGGATATAAGGCAAAAATTGTTAATCAAATTCATGATGAAATAATTTTAAAAGTTGATGATAATGAAAAAGATGAAGTTTTAAAATTAGTTAAAAATATAATGGAAAATTGCGTTACTTTAAACGTTAAATTAAAAGTAGATGGAGGATATGCCAAATCTTGGTACGATGCTAAATAATTATGCCTGAATTACCTGAAGTAGAAACTGTTAAAAATACTATTTTGCCACTTATTCAATATAAAACTATTCAAAAAGTTGATATTTTTTATGATAGACTAATTCAATCCAATATAGAAATTTTTAAAAAAGACATTATTAATAAAAAAATATTAAATATTCAAAGATATGGAAAATATTTATTTTTTGATTTAAGTGATGACTTTATTTTAATAATTCATTTAAGAATGGAAGGGAAATTTTCTTATAATCAAAGCAATAAAAATCCTCGAATTTCTTCAACAACTTTAATATTTTATTTCGACGATTCAACTTCTCTTTCTTTTAATGACACTAGAAAATTTGGATTAATGTATCTAACTAATAAAAAAGAAATACATTCTTTACCAATGATGCAAAAACTAGGTATTGAAGCAAATAAAGTTGAAGAAAAAGATTATGAAACACTATTTAAAAAATTAAAAAGAAAAAAACCGATAAAAGAACTTTTGCTTGATCAATCAATTATGTGTGGAATTGGAAATATTTATGCAGACGAAACTCTTTATCGTTCTAATATTAATCCTTTAACAAAAGGGAATGAATTAAAAAATGAACAATTTATAGAGATATTTAAAAACGCCAAAATAGTTCTTGATAAAGCAATAAAATTAGGCGGATCTACTGTTCACTCTTTTTCAAGTAATGGAATCGATGGAAAATTTCAAAACGAATTACTTTGTTATGGAAAGGTAGGAGAAACATGTCCAAAATGTGGTACAAAATTTCATAAAATATTTTTAGGAGGAAGAGGCACTACTTTTTGCCCAAATTGTCAAATAAATCATTCATTGCAAAAGGCTATAGGAATAACAGGGCCTATTGGAAGTGGAAAATCAACAGTTTTAAATTATTTAAAATCTAAAAAATATTTAATAGTTTCATCAGATAAAGTAGTTCATTCTTTATATGAAGAGCCTTATATTAGAAATAAAGTTTCTAAAATTTTAGGTTTTAATTTTGATGTATTAAATGAAGATTCAAGAAAAAAAGCTAAAGAATTAATGGTTAAAAATCCTTTAGTCAAGCAAAAAATTGAAGATTTTATTTATCCAATATTAGAAGATAAATTAATCAAATTAATTAATGAAAATGATAAGATTGCTATTGAAGTGCCACTTCTTTTTAAAGCTCATTTTGAATATATGTTTAAAAAAATTATTGTTATAACTCTTTCTAAAGAAAAGCAACTAGAAAATTTAAACATTCGTGGAGAAAAAAACATTAATTCTTCTATAAAATTAAATAATGATTTTGATTATAAGAAGAATGAAAATGTTTATTTAATTGAAAATAATTCCTCAAAAGAGGAGTTATTCAAAAAAATAGATAAAATATTAGAAAATTAAAGTTCCAATTTACCGCTTAAAATATTTTTAAATTTAATTAACGCAATAAATTCTACAATCTCTGAAGCAGATAAAGAATTATTATCTTTTAATGTATATACTTTTTTTAAATCATTTATATCATATGGACTTGTAATAATAGTATAAAGTTCCTTATTTTTTGCTCTATTTCTTAAAATAGGAAGCAAAATAAGATCGCGAGTAATTTCGTTTCGATATTCTTCACCTAAAGAATCTAAAACGAGATATTTAACACTTGAAAACATTTCAATATTTTTTTGAAAAATATCTTTATCATTACTAAAAAATAAATCTTTTAGTTCGTTAAATCTTTTTGGAACATTAATAAAAGCAATTCTATCAAGATCATTTTTAATTCTTCTAACAAAAAAATTACTTAAAGCTATTGCACTCATTGTCTTAAAAGTTGAATGAGAACCATGAATATAAAAATTATGAACTCCTTCATTAACTGATTTTTTTAATTCAATAGATAACTTTTCTCGAGGAATATTATTAAATTTCAAATTATAAAGATTATTAATATCAAAGTCGCTATAAATAAACCTTTTTGCATATTCCATATAACGATGAAATGCATCAAATTCACGATTTAATTCAATCATAAATCCATCTTCATCTTTTTTTAAAAAATACATAAAATATAAATTTTGCTTTTTACAATCTTCATATTTTTTTAATTCTAAGTTTTTTAAATAAGATTTATGATAACGATCAAATTTACCAACATTTTCTTTAATTTCTTCAATTGTGAATCCGTCAGTTTTAACAATATTTAAAAAAGGTTCATCGTTTAAAATAGAGGCAAGAGCTTCTTCGCGATATTTACTCATTTCAGTTGTTTCATCTTCTATTTTAAATTTTAACTTTTCCATAAATTTTAAATATCAAAATCATCATCATCTGAAGGAATGATAATATTAACATCCTTATCATTATAATCAAATAAACTTAATTGTTCTTCTTTTTTCTCTTTTTCCTTAACCAATTCATTTTTTTCTTTATAAACTTCCTTAATAGAATTATTGTTATAAAGATTTTCTAACAAAGAATAAATATCATTTACACCATTTCTAATTAAAGCATCGGAATATGTTTCAATATTATTTTTAAAAAGACGATTTTTATCTTTTTTTAATGCGTAATCTAAAATTGCAACAATCATATCGTTACTAAAATGATACGTATTTGAAAGCATCATAATAATATTTTTCTCAAAATTAGAAGGTTCTTTTCCATTTAATGTTTCTCTTAAAAAATTAAGTGGACTAATCGCTTGATAATATTTTATCAATTCATTATTAGATTTAATTTTTTTAGTTTTATTATTATCGATATTATTAAGTTTTACTTGAGAAACAGTTGAATTTTTAATAATTTCTTTTTCTAATTCATCATAATTAATTGGGTGTTCTTTTTCTAAAAGATTAAAAAAAATAGTAATATATCTAGCCATTTCAACTTCATTTACACCATATAAATTAGCTAAAGATTCGATTTTTTCTTGATCAGAATCTTTTAACATTTTTGGGTTTATTTGAGAATTCTTTTTTAATTCTTTTAAAAAGATAACAAAAGAAAAATTATTATTAGAATTATCAGCTTTTAATGATATACGATAATCGTTAGCATCTTCTTTTTTCATTTCGATATTATAAATATCTAAAAAAGATGATGAAATATTTTCATAGTTGCTTAATTCATATTTTATTTTATATTTATCGATAATTTTATCGTATTCTTTTTTATTATTATCGAGTGCAGATAAAAGAGCACTACAAAGATGTTTTTTATTAAAAAAAACAGATGGTGGCAATACAGGATTTAATAAAATTAAATAGTTATTTCCATTTTGAAAAGTAGAAATTAAACCGATTCCTTCTAAAATTTGTCGAGCGTATATAAAATCGGTTTTAGAAAGTGATAATAAATTTATAAGTTTATTTTCACTAATCTTTTCATCTAGCATATTTTTAAAACTTATATAAAGCAAAAAAGCTTTGCCTCCAACAATAGGTAAATAATAATCTTTAAAATACGTTAAATAGTCTTCTGGATTGCTATCTTCTTTTTCAATGTAATAAATATTATCTTCCATAGTCTTTAAATTATACATTCATTAAGTTAGTAAATTAAGTTAAAACTTTATTAAAAATATAAAAATAATTTTTAGTATATTTTAAGTAATTTATTAGTAAATTTTCATCATTTCATTCTTTAAAAAATATTGATTTTTAACCAATTATTCTATCTATAAATAAATATATTTATTTAAAAATACGAAAATATTATAATATCATTGTTTAATTTTAGGAGATTTAATTATGGTTAAAAAAATTGGAATCCTAACTAGTGGTGGCGATGCTCCAGGCATGAATGCCACAGTCATTGGAGCAGTTAAAGCAGGCGTTTCTTTAAATAAAGATATGTATGTTGTATACGATGGCTACAAGGGTTTAATTAATAATAATTTTAAAAAAGTTGATAAGAATTTCATCGAAGATAAGATGAATGTTGGTGGCACTGCTATTAAAACAGCTCGTTTACCAGAATTTAAAGAAGAGTCAGTTAGGCAAAAAGCTGTTGATGCTTTAAAAGAAGAAGGCATTGAAGCATTAATAGTTATTGGTGGAGATGGTTCTTATATGGGAGCAAAAAAATTAACCGAAATGGGTATTAATTGCGTTGGTCTTCCAGGAACAATTGATAATGATATCGCTTCAAGCGATTATACAATTGGATTTGATACCGCTTTAAATACTGTTGTTAATGCAATCGACAACATTAGAGATACAATGACTTCACATAATAGATGTGGAATTATTGAAATAATGGGAAATCATTGCCCAGATTTAACTATTTTTGCTGGTTTAGCAACAAATGCCGAAGAAATTTTTACATGTGATCATCCATTAACTGATAAAGAAGCTTTATATAAAAGAATGAATAAAGCATTAGAAAATGGAAAAGAATCATTTATTATATTAGTTGCTGAAAAATTACTTGATGTTAAAGAATTAGAAAAAGACATCAACGCAAATACAAATTGGGAAGCAAGAGCAACTGTTTTAGGACATATTCAAAGAGGTGGAAAACCTACCGCTATGGAAAGAGTTAACTCTTTTAGAATGGGTGCTTATGCTGTTGAATTATTAGACCAAGGAATTGGTGGTGTATGTGTTGGAATCCATGAAAATAAATTAGTTTATACTGATATCTATGATGCATTAAAACTCGAAAGAAACAAGCACATGGATTTCTATAAATTACATGATTTAGTTAAATAAAGGGAGAAAAATATGTTAAAAGAAAACATCACAAAGAAAACAAAAATTGTTTGTACAATTGGTCCTTCTTCTCAAGATATGCCTATGTTAAGAAAGTTAATCGAAAACGGAATGAATGTAATGAGACTTAACTTCTCTCACGGTGCATATGAAGAACACTTAGGCAAACTTGAAAAAGCAAGAGAATTAGAAAAAGAAGGAATTTATATTCCTGTAATGCTTGATACAAAAGGTCCAGAAATCAGATGCCATGATATGGAAAATGGTAAAATCGATATTAAAAAAGGTCAAATCACTCGTATTTCCATGAAGGAAGTTTTAGGAACACCTGAAAAAATTAGCGTTAACTTCCCTGGATTATATGATGATATTAAAATTGGCGCTCATATTAAAATCGACGATGGAAAACTTGATTATTTAGTTACTGGAAAAGATGAAAAAACTCATGAAATTATTTGTGAAGCTCTTAATGATCATCCAATTTCTAACCACAAAGGTGTTAATTGTACTGGTGTTAGATTATCAATGAAATTTATCTCTGAAAAAGATGAACAAGATCTTATTTGGGGATGTGAACATGGCGTCGACTTTATTTCTGCCTCATTTGTTAGAAATCCAAATGATGTTTTAGCAATTAGAAGTTTATTAGCAGCTCACAATCATCCAGAAATCAAAATTATTTCTAAAATTGAAAACTGCGAAGCTATGACTTGCTTAGACGAAATTGTTGACGCTTCTGATGCAATTATGGTCGCTAGAGGTGACTTAGGACTTGAAATTCCTGAAGAGGAAGTTCCTATTGTTCAAAGAAACTTAATTAAAAAATGTAGAGAAAGAGGAAAACCGGTTATTACTGCAACACAAATGCTCGATTCTATGTGTCATTCTCCAATTCCTACTAGAGCTGAAGTTGGTGATGTTTCTACAGCTATATTTGAATCAACAGATTGCGTTATGCTTTCAGGAGAATCAGCAAATGGTGACTATCCAGCAGAATCAGTTGCAATGCAAACTAAAATTGCCCGCGTTACAGAAAAAGAATTAGATTATGAATCATTAGCAAGACAAGCTTACGAGACTTCTAATAAAGATAATAACGATGCAATTGCAAATGCTATTGCTAACACCGCAAAACTTATTGATGCAAAATTAATCGTTTCATTTACTGAAACTGGTAGATCTTCAAGAAGAATTTCTAAAGCAAGACCATGCTGTCCAATTCTTTCTATCTCAAATAAACTTACAACCGTTAGACAAAATGCTTTATATTGGGGGATTTATTCTACCTATATTAAATCTAAAAAAATGCCTGACTTTATTGAAGAAATGGAAGTCATCGCTATAGTTAAAGCTAAAGCCCTTGGACTTAAGCCAGGAGATTATATCCTTATTGGTGGAGGAACTCCTACTGGTGCTGGAAGAACAAACTTCATGAGAATTGTTCAACTTCCTGAAGATAGAGATATTTTATAAAGAAAATATATTGCAAAAATATATAAAAATACTAAAATATTGGTGCGTTGAAAAAGACACGTTTATTATTAACCTTTTAAAAGAGAGTAAAAACATTAGCTGAAAGTTTTTATTAAAAGAGATAATAAATACCACTTTGGAGCATTTAGGGTAACCTAACGTTAATTCTTTAATCGAAAAAAAGAAACTATGAGCGATAAATATTTAAAATATATTAATATTTATAACTAAGGTGGTACCGCGAAGTTAGTCATTCGTCCTTAGAAAAACAATTTTAAATTGTATTTCTAAGGACTTTTTATTTTAAAGGAGAAAATTTATGTTATTAAAATTATTAGACGGATCATCTATTGAAGTAGAAAACGGCTCAAATGGACATGATGTTGCTTCTAAAATTTCTACTTCATTAGCAAAAAATGCTCTTGCATATAAATTAAATGGTAAACTTTTTGATTTATATCAAGTTTTACCTGAAGAAGGAGATTTTGAAATAATTACTTCAAAATCAAAAGAAGCTTTTGAACTTTTAAATCATTCAACTGCTCATCTTTTAGCTCAAGCAGTTCTTTCACTTTTTAAAGAAGCAAAACTTGGAATCGGTCCTGCAATTGAAGATGGATTTTATTATGATATCGATTTTGGAAGTTATGTTTTAAAAGAAGATGATTTATTAAAAATTGAAGCTAAAATGAAAGAATTATCTAAAGAAAATGAACATATTGTTCGTAAAGAAGTTTCTAAAGAAGAAGCTTTAGAAATGTTTAAAGATAATCCTTATAAAATTGAATTAATTAACGAACTTGAAGGCACAATTTCAACCTATACTCAAGGCGATTTTACTGATTTATGTATGGGACCTCACGTACCATCAACTGGTTTTATTAAACATTTTAAACTTGATACAATTGCTGGAGCATATTGGAGAGGCGATTCTAAAAATAAACAATTAACAAGAATTTATGGTATTTCTTGTTTCTCTAAAGAAGAGTTAGAACATATTGAGCATATTAAAGAAGAAGCTAAAAAAAGAGACCATAGAAAACTTGGCAAAGAATTAGGATTATTTATGCTTTCTGAATATGGTCCAGGTTTCCCATTCTTCTTACCAAATGGATTAATTTTAAGAAGACAAATTGAAAATTGGTGGTATGAAATTCATCAAAAACACGGTTATAAATTAATCACTACTCCTGTTATTCTTTCAAAAGAATTATGGTTAACTTCTGGTCACTGGGATCACTATAAACAAAATATGTACACAACTAAAGTTGATGATAGAGATTTTGCTATTAAACCAATGAATTGTCCTGGTGCATTAGTTGTTTATAATAGTGAACTTCATTCATATAAAGATTTACCACTTCGTTTAGGTGAACTTGGACTTGTTCATAGACACGAAGCTAGCGGAGCTTTAAATGGTTTATTTAGGGTTAGATGTTTTACTCAAGATGATGCTCATATTTTCTGTACTAGAGATCAACTTCAAAGTGAAATTGAAAAATTATTAAAACTATATGATGAAATTTATTCAACATTTGGTCTTGATTACTCAATTGTTTTATCAACTAAACCAGAAAGTGATTATATTGGTGATGATGCTATTTGGGAACAAAGCGAAAAGATTTTACATGATGCTTGTGTTGCTACAAATAAAGAATTAACAATTAATCCTGGAGATGGTGCTTTCTATGGACCAAAACTAGATTTCAAATTAAAAGATTGTATGGGCAGAATTTGGCAATGTGGTACCATCCAACTCGATATGAATCTTCCAGAAAGATTTGATTGTACTTATATCAATGCTAATGGTGAAAAAGAAAGACCAGTTATGCTTCATAGAGCAATTTTAGGTTCATTTGAAAGATTTATTGGTATTATTACTGAACATTTTGGCGGTGCATTCCCTCTTTGGATTGCCCCAAATCAAATTAATATCCTTCCAGTTAATAACAACTTCCATTTAGATTATGCAAATAAGCTTAAAGAAAGATTAGAAAACGAAGGATTTAGAGTAACTTTAGATGCAAGTGAAGAAAAACTTGGTTATAGAATGAGAAATTCTATTATTAAAAAAACTCCTTACACATTAGTTATTGGCGATAAAGAAAAAGAAAATAATTCAGTTACATATCGTAAATTTGGTGATGAAAAGCAAATTCCTTTATCAGTCGATGAGTTCATTTCAAAAATCCATAAGGAAATTAATAACAAAGAATTCTTAATTGATCCTAAATCTATCTAATTAAAAAAAAGATTCACCATATTTTGGTGAATCTTTTTCAGAATAAGAGAAATTATATTTATGAAAAAAACTACTACTAATGTCACAAAAATTCTAGATCATCATAAAATAAATTATGAACTTTTTGAATACGATTCAAAAACTAGATTAAGTGGAAATGAAATAGCTTCATTATTGAATGAAGATCCTTTAACTTGTTATAAAACTCTTTTAGTTAGAACTTCTAAATCGCCCTTTAAATATTATATTTTTGTTATTGAAGTTAATAAGGAATTAGACTTAAAAAAATGTGCTAAATTAAAAAATGAAAAAGCTTTAGAAATGGCTCATGAAAAAGAGATGAAACCAATTACAAGTTATGTTCATGGCGGTTGTTCTATGGTTGGATTATTAAAACCAAATTTAGAAATTACAGTAAATTCAACTTTTTTTCTTCATCCATATATCTATATGAGTGCTGGAGAAGTTGGAAAACAAGTTAAAATAAATCCTAATGATTTAAAAACTTTTTTAATAATTACTGAAGGAGATATCGAACGTTAATTTTATGCCTATTATAAAGGGATTAAGTTTCGTTATTTCCTCCCGCAACCTACGTCGGCGTTTACTAGACAAGAATGCTTTTTATAAGAAAAATTATTCACTTTTAACTATACATTTATTAAAAAAATAACGAATATACTATACGTCTGTCATGAATTATCGAAAAAATTAAACAAAATTAAAACGGGCTAACTTCATAGTTAGTCCCGTTTTAATTTTACAAAGATTCTTGAATCTTACCTACACTTCCTAAGGCAAAGTCTAAAATCATTCTTGATAAAGTTAATTTATTTTCACTATATCCAAATGAAGTATTAATAAATTCACCAATCGCATTATTATCGCCAATATTTCCTAAAGCATTTAAAATCAATAAATAAATGGAACAAATCAAAAAACCAATAAATAATCCTAAAATTGCACCTAAGCAATGATTAATTGTATTCCTAATTGGTCCACCATTTAAAAAGAAATTTGAAATCGGTGTTATAAAAGCTAAAAGTAATGCTAAAGAAACAATAAATAAAACAACATATGTTCCAACAAGAATTATTAATCCACCTGCTTCAAATCCATTTATCCATTCTTTAACAGCATCTATTCCACAAATCGCATTAGCTATTGCAGCACTAAAAAAATAAGTAATTGCTAAAGCACCAACAACAGAAATAAATTTTATAAATTTATTTGCGAATCCACTTATTGCTCCACCAATTAAAAATAAACCAAGAATAACTAAAATTACAATATCATGATTGCAAAATACAAATTCCATTTGTTAACTCCTTTCACTCTCCATAAATATTATACTTATAAAAACGAGTTAATACATTAAATTATTGGTCGATAAAATAAAAAACTAAAGATTGAATTTTTAATTCAAAAAGAGGCTATTTTTAGCCTCTTAAATAACGAAGAAATAAAATTAAATACTATTTAGCTTTTCCTTGATTTTTAACAGCGTCCATAGCTGCTTTAATTTTTTCTTGGTCACCTAAATATCTCTTACTTAAAACATGGAAATGTTCATCGAATTCATAAACAAGTGGGACACCAGTAGGAATATTTAAACCAACGATTTCATCATCGCTAATATTTTCAAGATATTTAACTAATGCTCTTAATGAATTACCATGAGCTGCGATAATAACTCTTTTACCACTAACAATTGCTGGTTTAATTTCACATTCCCAATATGGTAAAACTCTAGCAACTGTGTCTTTTAAACATTCTGTTAATGGGCAATCTTGAACGCCGACATTAGCATATTGTTTTTGATTTGCAGGGTTACGATCATCTTCAACAGTTAATGCTGGAGGTTGAACATCATAACTTCTTCTCCAAATTTTAACTTGTTCTTCACCATATTTTTCTGCAGTTTCACTTTTATTTAAACCTTGTAAAGCACCATAATGTCTTTCATTTAATCTCCAAGATTTATAAACTGGGATATATTCTTCATCCATTTCTTCTAAAACATGATTTAATGTATGGATTGCTCTTTTTAAATATGAAGTAAAAGCACAATCAAAGTGGAAACCTTCTTCTTTTAATAATCTTCCACCATTTTTTGCTTTTTCAACACCTTTTTCAGATAATTCAACATCAGTTCAACCAGTGAAAAGATTTAATTTATTCCATTCACTTTCACCATGTCTAATTAATACTAATTGATATGTTTTTGCCATTTTTAATTTCTCCTTATTTATATTAAAAATTAACAAAAATATTTTACTATTTTTAATCTCTATTTTAAATAAATAAAGTGATTAATTTGTCAAATATTCATAAAAGAAAAATTGATATCTTTCGATACCAATTTTTCTATTTTTTATTTTTAATATCTAATGTATGAATAATTTCATATATAGTTTTAAGTGCTAACCAAGAAGTAATATTATTTACATCCAAAGGTGGAGCAACTTCAACTATTTCTAAACTTGTTACGTTACTATGAGAAATAAGTCCGGTAATTAAATTTAAAATATCAATTGATAAAAGACCAAATGCTTCAGGAGTTCCTGTTCCTGGAGCAAACGAAGGATCATTAGCATCAATATCATAAGAAATATGAATTTCATATTTATCATCTTTATATTTAGAAGTTAAAAGGAGTAATAAAGGTTCAATACCTAATTTATTAACATCACATGCTTTATAAACATCTAAAAGAGGATGTTTTTTAAAAGTTTCAATCTCTTGAGCTTCAAATCCTCTAACCCCAATTAAAGTAACATTATAATCTTTATAACCTAAGTCTAATGCTCTTTTAATTGGACAAGCATGCGAATATATTGAATTATGATAACTATCACAAATATCTGGATGAGCATCAATATGAATAATAACTGGTTCTTTCCCTCTTTTTAAACAGTTATTATAAAAAGCTTTTTCACTAGCTATAGCAATAGAATGATCTCCTCCAAAAATAAGATGGAATTTATCATTATAAGAATAAAATTCTTCTTCCATTACTTTAGCAAGATTAGCGAATGTTTCATCAGCTTCATAATCTCCTAAATCATAAATTTTTGATTTTAAAAGATTCCCTTTCATATCTAAAGCAGGTAAATCATAAGATAATTCTCTTAAAACTTTTGGTGCTAACGATGCTCCCTTTCCTACGGAAGCATTTTTATCAAAAGGGATACCACATAATAAAATATCACTAGATTCAATATTTTCAGCTAATAAATCTCTAAATTCTTCTTTCATATTTTAAATTTTGCCTTCTTTATCAATATTTTCTTTAATTTCGGAATCTCCTAAATTAGAGAATTTATCAATCATCATTTTGCTTTTAATGTTGTGTTGGAGATTACAAGGACCGCCAATACAGCCTCCTTCACAAGCCATACCTTCAATAAAATTAAATAAATTCTTATTATTTTTAAGTTCTAAAAGTGCTTTACGGACATTTTCCATTCCATCAACATTGATACCTTTAACTTCAAAGTTAGTATTTGTTTCTTTTAAAGCTTGTTCAACAGCTTTAGATAATCCTCCACATTTAGCAAATCCTCTACCAAATTTTGAACCTTTTTTAAATTCTTCTTCTTTAAGTGAAGCAAGATCAATTTCATAAGCATCAAACAATGATTGAAGTTCTTCAAAAGTCATTACACTATCAACATATGGACTGACTCTTGGATTTTTAATTTCACTCTTTTTAGCTGTACATGGCCCAATGAAAACTACTTTAGCAAGAGGATCTTTCTCTTTAATAAATTTAGAAATCATTGCCATCGGGGAAAGAGATGAGGAAATATATTTAGAAAGTTCTGGGAAAAATTTTCTAATATATAAAGCAAATGCTGGACAGCATGAAGAAGTTAAAATTTGTCTTTCGGCAAGTTCGTGACTTTCTTCTAAAGCGACCATATCAGCTCCTAAAGCAGCTTCGAAGATATTTCCAAAACCGAGCTCTTTAATCCCTGCAACAACCTGACCAGTTTTATAATCCATAAAATTACCGCCAATTGAAGGAGCGACAACTGCATATAAATGATTTTTATCATTATTTCTAATAAGTTCTAAAATTTCTTTAATATAAGAAACATCAACGATTGCACCAAATGGGCATGTATAAACGCATGCACCGCAATGGATACATTTTTCATCGTTGATTACTGCTGAATTATCATCTTCAAGCATATTTGGAGAAATAGCTTTTTGTTTACAAGCTCTTTCACATGGTCTAACTCTATTTTCAATTGCACTATAAGGACATGCTTTTGCACACATTCCACAATTAATACAATTAGTTTTATCAATTTTTGCTCTTAATCCATCAGTAAAAGAAATACATTTTTTAGGACATGCTTCATAACATCTATGTGCGATACAACCTCTACATTGATCAATAGAAACAGTATAGCCTCCTAAAGGACATTCATCACAAGCAATAGGAATTACTTTGATGACGTTAGTATCATCTTTACTTGAAGCATTTAAAATTAATTTAACTCTTTCTTCAACAATAGCTCTTTCTTTATAAACACAACATCTAAATGAAGGCTTTTTACTTGGAATAACATTATGAACGATATTAAATAAATCGTTATAGTCTAATTGAGTTTTTCCTTCTTTCAAATATTTAATGGTTTCAACTAAAACTTTATGTTTAAGTTCTTGGACTCTCGTTTCAAATTTAATCATAAATTTTCCTTTCTTAAAATTACCTACTTATTTTAGCAAAAAACATTACTTAAATGTATCAAAAAATAACCAATTTAATGAGTATTTTTCTATAAAATTATTAAAGAAAGTTATATAATCTTTTTTCGATGGAAAAACTTTATTCAAATTATCACACACATACATTTAGATGTGGCCATGCATTACCAAATAAAGATGAAGAATATGTCTTAAAAGCTATTGAATTAGGATATAAAAATCTTGGTTTTTCAGATCATGGACCTTTTAAAAATATTATTGATGAAGGAATGAGAATGGATTTTAATAATGGTTTTAAAAATTATTTATCTTCAATCTTATCTTTAAAAGAAAAATATAAAGACAAAATAAATATAAATATTGGTTTAGAAATTGAATATATAAAAGAAAGAGATTCTTATTATAAAGAACTACTTGACCTTTATCATTTAGATTATTTAATTATCGGACAACACATGAAATACGATAATGAAGCTAATAAAATCTTTTATTTTAGAAAAGATGATAGATTATCTGATTTTATTAAATATAAAGATGATCTAATTAATGGAATTAATAGCGGATATTTTATTTATGTTGCTCATCCTGACTTATTTTTTAATCATATCAGCAAAATAACTCCAGAAATTGATCAAACAATAGAAGAAATTTGTTTAGCTGCTTTAAAAAAAGATATACCTTTAGAAATTAATATTAATGGCGAAACTAACAATAAATTTAGTGCGATAAAAAAGGGAAATTTACATTATCCTTCACCATATTTTTTTAAAAAAGCTAATGAAATAGGCAATAAATTTATTTTTGGGGTTGATGCTCATGCACCTTTTGATTTCGATAAAATCGATTATGAATATTTTGATAAATTTTTAAAAGAAACCGGAATAAATGAAAATAAAATTATTAAAGAATTAAAATTGTAACTATTAAATTTAATTATCTTAAAAAAAGGCGTTATCTAAATGATAACGCCTTTAAATTTTATTTAACTTTATTAGTCGTCAATTTTGTAACCATTGTATGCATCTTTTAAAATTTGAATCATATCTTGAATCATTGGAATACGTGGGTTACATGGTGTACATTGATCTTCATATGCAAGATAAGCTAATTCTTCAGCTTTATCATTCCATACTTTTTCATCAATATTTTCAGCTTTGAAGCACATTGGTTCTCCACATTCGATACCTAATTTATAAACAGCATCTGCTAATGATTTAACACCTTCAGCATCGGTTTTTGCTTTTAAGCCGAGTAATCTTGCAATTTTTGCATAACGTTTATCAGCATCATAGACATTATATTTTGGCCATGTACCTAATTTTTGTGGAACTTGACCATTATATCTGATGACAAATGGTAAAAGAATTGCATTTGCTCTACCATGGACAACATGGAATTGACCACCAATCTTATGAGCCATTGAGTGGCACATACCTAAGAAAGCGTTTGCGAATGCCATACCTGCCATTGTAGAAGCATTGTGCATTTTTTCTCTAGCTTCGAGGTCATTTTTACCATTTTTAACAGCGCGTGGTAAATATTCAAAGACCATTTGAATAGCTTGAATTGCTAAAGCATCTGTATAATCACTTGCTAACATAGAAACATAAGCTTCTAATGCGTGAGTTAAAACGTCTAAACCAGTATCAGCCGTAACTCTTGGAGGTAAATTTGTAGTGAATTCAGGATCAACAATAGCGATTGTTGGGGTTAATGTGTAGTCAGTTAATGGGTATTTCTTTGAATTTGCTCTATCAGAAATAACTGCGAATGGAGTGACTTCACTACCTGTACCTGAAGTTGTTGGGATACAAATTAATTTTGATTTTTTTCCTAATTCTGGATAACGGAATGCTCTTTTTCTAATATCCATGAATTTTTGTTTTAAATCATCAAAGTTAACTTCTGGATTTTCATAATATAACCACATACCTTTAGCAGCATCCATTGCTGAACCACCACCAAGAGCGATGATTGTATCTGGTTGGAAATCATGCATTAATTCTGCACCTTTTTTAACAGTTGTAATATCTGGATCTGGTTCAACACTTGTAAATAATTGAATTTCAACTTTATTTCTTCTTAATTGTAATTGATCTAATACTTTTTGTAAGAAACCTAATTCAACCATTGATTTATCTGTAACGACAAATGCTTTATTGAGGTTTTTAGCATCTTTCAAATATTGAACACTATTTCTTTCAAAATAAATTTTGCTTGGAATCTTAAACCATTGCATGTTATTTCTCCTCTTACCAATTCTCTTAATATTAATTAAGTTAATAGCACTAACGTTACCACTAACTGAGTTGTGTCCATAAGAACCACAACCTAAAGTCATTGATGGGAGGAATGAGTTATAAATATTACCGATACCACCAAATGATGTTGGGGAATTCCAAATAATTCTACATGCTTTTAATCTAAGACCAAATTGATCAGCTAAATTTTTATCAGTTGTATGGATACAAGCACTATGTCCTAAACCGCCAAGTTCAACCATTGCTTCAGCTAAATCAAAACCATTTTTAGTATCTTTTGATTTAATAAGAGCTAAAACTGGTGATAATTTTTCTCTTGTTAATGGCTCGTCCATACCAACTTTTGAACATTCAACAATTAAAATTGGTGTATTTTTTGGAACTTCAAAACCAGCTTCATGAGCAATTTCCCATGCTGGATGTCCAACTAAACCAGCATAAAGAGCTGTAGATTTTCCATCTTTTGTTGGTCTGAACATATATTTTTCAAGTAAAGCTTTTTCTTCTTTGTTACAAACATATGCACCATATCTCTTAATATCTTTAAGGAATTCATCATAAATTTCTTTATCAACAATAGCAGCTTGTTCGGAAGCACAAACCATACCATTATCAAATGCTTTTGACATTAAGATATCATTAGCTGCTTGAGCAACATTACATGTTTTTTCAACATATGCAGGAACGTTACCAGCACCAACGCCTAATGCAGGTTTGCCACAACTATAAGCAGCTGTAACCATTGCGTTACCACCAGTAGCTAAAATACAAGCAACTCCTGTGTGTTTCATTAATGCAGTTGTTGCATCTAATGATGGATGCTCAATCCATTGAACACAATTTTCTGGAGCACCGGCTTCAACAGCAGCTTTTAAAATAATTTTTGCTGTTTCAACAGAACAATTTTGTGCATTTGGATGGAAACCAAAGATAATTGGGTTTCTTGTTTTTAAAGAAATTAAACATTTGAAAATTGTTGTTGATGTTGGGTTGGTAACAGGTGTAACACCAGCAATAACGCCAAGTGGATCAGCAACTTCCGTAACTCCAGTAACTGGGTCATCAGAAATAATTCCACATGTTTTTAAGTGTCTCATTGCATTAACAACATATTCACATGCAAATAAATTCTTAGTACATTTATCTTCGAAGACACCTCTTTTTGTTTCTTCAACAGCTAAACGTGCTAAATATTCGTGATGGTCTAAAACTTTTGTAGAAACTTTTGCGACGATGTAATCGACTTGTTCTTGATTTAGTTCACGAAATTTTTCTAAAGCAACTAAGCCTTTTTTTACTAAAGCATCAACTTCAGCAACAGCCTTTGGATCTAATTCTTTTTCCATGTAACTTCTACTCCTTTATGTTATTTTTTTTAATATACAAACGATGAGCTAAACTGGCTAATGACTGAGCCATATTCATATTTGAAACGATAACATCATCGTTGACATCCAAATTTATTGGTGCAAAATTCCATATTGCTTCAATACCACTTGCTACCAATCTAATAGCAACTCCTTGGGCTTGATTTGATGGAACGCATATTATTCCTATCGAAGCATCATGGCTTCTTCTTTTCTCTTTCAAATCATCAATATTATAAATAGGAATATTATTAATAGTTTTTCCAATTAATTCTTTATTATTATCGAAAGCGGCAACAATTTCTAAATTATAATCTTTAAATCCATTGTGATTTAATAAAGCTTTGCCTAAAGAACCACATCCAACCAAAATTGCTTTATGATTCTCATTATAACCTAAAATATTTTGAATATCTTTGATTATTTTTTTCACTTCCCTACCTTTATTAGGTATACCTGAAGATGTTGAAATAGCTTGCATATCTTTTTTAACTTGTTCACTATTTAAAGACAAATCATTAGCGATTTGTAAAGTAGATATAAATTCTACCTTTTCATCTTCTTTTTTTAGAAGATAAGTTAGATAATCAGGGAGTCTCCTTATTTGATTTTTAGATAATTGGGCTTTCATTTTTCTAATCGGTATTTTTTTACCGACTCTTATTTTATAACAATTAAATTCGTTTTACAATAAAAAAATAAATAAAAGAGTTTCATTTTGCAGCAAAGGAACAATCTATATTCTTTTCTTATAATTTAAAATAAACCCACACAATTGTATAAAATAAAAAACGAAAGTTAAAATCATCAAAATATTAAACATATTATCGAAGGCAAAAGATGAAAAATTAACATAAATAAAAACACATCTAGCTATTTCTACTATTATAAAAGGCAAAGAAATAAATAAACTTTTTTTACTGCTTCTTCCCAAAGAAATAACTCTTAAAGAATAAATAGAATAAACAAAACAATAAATATGAGAAAATACTGTTAAAATTAAAGCTCCCCATCCAAGAGGAAAAGAAGTTTCGGTTAAAATACCTAGCTGATGATTAAATAAAGCATAAATTATTGTTCCTCCACCAACTAAAGGAATAAAAATCAAAGCGATTGAACCAATTAAAACTAATATTTCACCAAAAAACTTATTCATAAATTTTATTTATCTTCCTTATCATCATCTTTTTTATCGATATTTTGGTTTTTATTTTCTTTTTCATCAGTTTTTTTATTTTCTTTTGATGCTTCGTCGCCTTCTAAATTATTGTTTTTGCTTTCTTTATCAACATCTACTTTGCCTTCATTAAGCATGTCTTGGACTTTTTTGTTAAAAATTTCAAATTCTTTTTTAAATTTTTCCTCTTCTTCTTTAGAAGCGAATTTATGATGAACAACTTCTTCACCTACAAATTTAGTTAAATCCTCACTACTAACTTTTAAATAATAATATCTAAATTTTTCGGCCATAAGCATATTAAAGTCTAAAACGACAGGTATAAAAGGTAAAAGTAAAAATACTGTAACAATCATTGCGGTTAATGCATTTAAAATTACTGAAGTATCTAAAAAGAAAAACATTAAAAGGTATGTAATCGAAAAAATAACAAAACAAGATAAATAATAAGGCCACATAATTAAAAAGAATTTTTTATTATAATCAAACTCTTTTATAGCTAATGTTCTTTTAATTGATTTATTTAAGAAAAATGAAGCAATAGGAAAACTTCCATCGCCTTGCATAGCATAATAATTTATAAAAGACCTAGCAAATTTATATAAGAAAAAATAAAATGCAAAACTGACCGCTATAAAATTAGAAATACCAGCAATTAGATTTATTAAATCTTCATATTTAAATAAAATTTGAGAAATTTGTTCATAATAAGCTTCGTTTCCAAGCATCGTATTAACACTATTGAACTCTTTTAAAAACATTTGTATTTCGCTATTATCAACAAATTGACCGATTGTGATAATTAAAACAACTATCACAAGTTCAAGAACAACGTAAATTAAATATGAAAATAAAAGCCATTTAAATAGTTGCTGAATATTTTTAATACCCCTTCTTTTTCCAATTCTTCTAGTACCGATAAAAGACATAATGTTAACCTGCGAAGAATCTTTTGTTTCAAGCGCCATATTATTGGCAAAAAAAGAATAAAAATATGGGGAAAGATAACTAACTAAAAGATAAAGGATTAATAAAAGAAGAATTAATCCCAAAAAATCACTAAAAATTGTAGGCATATAAGTTAAGATTAAAGCCAAAAATAAATATATAATAATTAAAATAACTGAAAGTAATGCGCTAAATTTTATAGTAACATTGAAATTTTTAAAAAATTTTTGATAAACCGATTTAATCATTTCCTTCGCTACCTTTACCATATAAACGATAAATTTCTTGTACAGCAACTTCTAAAGTTTCTTGGTTTATATCTTTTACTCTCTTATCTTTTTCTAATTCTTTAATTAATTTTGGAAGTTTGTTTACAGAAATAATATAACTTCGTTTTGAATTTAAATCTTTTGGATTTTGAATAACACAATCATCATTAACTAAAATAATCGATATAAATAAATCCTTACTTATTCCAGTCAAAGAAATTAATTTTTCAATTCTGGTTTTATTAATAATCATTGGATTATGAATTTCAGTTCTTCCATTTTGCTTATTGAAAAATAGCCAAACGCTATCACTTTTATTTCCGCTAATTGCGCCTTTATAAAAGCGGTCCTTGATAACATAAATATATTTATGAGCGAAAAGAATATGATCAATTGTTGCAACATTAACTTCTTTATTTCTTAAATGAACATTATTTAATAATAAATAGTCATTTTTTTCAGCAATCGCATATATTTTTTTATGATATACATATCTAAAATTACGATACATATATTTTTTTCTAAAAATAGGATAAAGAATAGCTATTAAAAGAAGAGCAATTAATAAAATTGCTCCAATAACAGCTATAATCGTAATCGCAATCGTACTATTTTCGGCTAAAACAACAGGATTTAAATTCATATAATAGATAATATTTTACTATCTAATCAGCCATTGATAAAGCGAGTTTAAACATTTCATTAAGTTTTGTTTGTCTTTCTTCTTGTGTTAAATCTCTTTCTTTACCAACGAATGTATCAGAAACAGTTAAAATACATAAAGCTTTTTTATGTAATCTCATAGCATTTAAGAACAATCCATAAGATTCCATTTCAACACCTAAAACTCCTAAAGCTTGGAATTTTTTATAATAGTCTTTATCTGCGTCATAAAAAATATCGCTAGAGAAAATAGGTCCAACATGTACAGTAATGTTCATTTCTTTTGCATGATTATATGCTTTTAAAAGAAGTGAAAAATCTGAACAAGGAGAAATAACTCCGCCTTTAAGATCGAATTGAGAAGCGTAATTTGAGTTTGATGAAGCACTTGTTGCTAAAATAACATCGCCAACATGACATTCTTCTTGATATGAACCACATGTTCCAATACGAATAATATTTTCAACACCATAACATGTAAAAAGTTCATAAGAATAAATACCTATTGAAGGAATACCCATACCACTAGCCATAACGCTAATTTCTTTTCCTTCCTTAGTCTTTCCAGTATATCCTAAAATTCCGCGAACTGAAGTAACTTCTTTATAATCAGTAAGAAAATTTTCAGCAATATATTTTGCTCTTAAAGGATCTCCTGGCATTAAAACTGTTTTTGCAAAATAAGCATCATCTTTAATGTGTGTTGACATAAATTTCTCCTTTTTAATCAATAATTAATTTGTTTGTATCATCAATACTTTTTATGATTTCTTTTAAATCTAAAGTATTAATTACTCCTTTTAATATAGATTCATCAAAATTTAAAATTTCCTCTTTTTTAAATGCTATAAATCTTTCGGCTTTTATTTTATCAATTTTAAGTTTAAAAATTAATAGATATTCCGGCAATGAATAAAAAGTATTTTTATTTTTTAAACATTCACGATATTTAATAGCAACTAGTTTTGGTTTATTTTTACTTTTTAAATCATTTTCTTTTAAAATTTCATTAATTTTTTCTTCAATTTTATAATTAATATCTATTAAAGAGTTAACAACTTCAAATTGATTTTTTTCATTTTTAAATAAAAAATAATTTGTTTCATCATCGCTTAATAACATAACAATTCTTAAAGCAGGTGATGGATAATAATCTTTATGAAAGAAATTAATTCTAGAAAAATTCACGTTTTCGAAATAATTAAGTTCATTCATTAATTCCTTTTCAAGCTTTTTTATTAATTCATCTTTTTTAGTATTATTTTCTTCGATTTTATAAAGTTGAATTATAGATAATTCTTTAATTAAAAAATTATATAATTCAAGATTCTTTTTTTCATTCATAAAAGATTAATCGCCACTATCACTTGTTAAAGACATAATGTTTTCAAAAGCAGTAAAGAAATTATCCGCACTATAACTTTCTAATTCACCATTATAAGCAATTGAAATTCTACCTGTTTCTTCACTAACAACTACTGTAACAGCATCACAAATTTCACTAATTCCAATAGCAGCCCTATGTCTTGAACCATATTTACCAACAAGTGGTTTTGTAGTTGGGGTATAATAAACGCTAGCAGCCATAATCTTATTATCTTTAATAACAACAGCTCCATCATGGAGTCTTGTACCTGGATAGAAAATTGTAATTAAAACTTCAAAAGATACAGGACAATTAATAATCGTTCCATTTTTAACAATATCAGATAATTTATCCTTTCTTTCAAAAGTAATTAATGCGCCAATTTTATGTTTTGATAAATATAAAACTGTTTCATTAATCGTTTTATAAAGTTCATCATGATCAAAAATACGATCAACTTCACCTTTTTTCTTCGCAATTATCTTATCGTTCTTTTTTTGTGAAGATTTATTAGCGATAAATGTTCTTAACTCTGCAAGATTTATAAAAAGACCAACGAAAGCGACTAAAAATATAACTAAAAGTGAAAACAACTGTAAACCATCGAAACATAAAATATGTGAAAGTAAAAATATGCCTGATGAGATGCCTAATGAAATTTGAATTAACTTTCTTTTAACAAAATAATCAACAATGAAATTAATCAATCCTAAAGTTAAAGCAACAAAAACACAATCTAAAATAGCATTGACTGTCAATTCATCAAAAACTGTTTTAAATTGTAATAAGTTAATCATGTTTATGCCCTTCTTTCTTTAAAATTTCTCTTGCAATATAAACGCCATTTGCACCAGCTTGAGCTAAACCTCTTGTGATTCCTGCTCCATCTCCGCCAACATATAATCCATGAATAGCGGTTTCAAAATTATTATCACATTCTATTCGATCACTATAGAATTTAGCTTCAACACCATAAAGCAATGTACTTCCTCCGGCAATACCTGGAGTAACATGGTCTAAAGCTTCAAGCATTTCGATAATTGATTGCATAGTTTTATAAGGTAAGACAAGAGCTAAATCACCAGGAACTGCTTCTTTTAATGTCGGAATAACGAAATTATCATTAATTCTTTTATATGTTGAACGTCTTCCTTTAATAATATCGCTATATCTTTGTACAATAACAGAACCATTTGACAGTTTATTAGCTAAAGAGGCAACCTCATAAGCATATCCATTCGCATCTTTAAATGGCTCAGTAAATTTATGTGAAACTAAAATAGCAAAGTTAGTATTTTCACTTTTTAATGATGGGTCACTATAAGCATGACCATTAGCAACCATAATTCCATTATTATTTTCAATAACAACATGTCCCGAAGGATTTGAGCAGAATGTTCTACATGTTGTTCCAACAGTTGTTTTGAAAATAAATTTTCCTTCATATAAATATTTATTGATATCCGTCATAATAACATCATTAGTTTCAACTCTAACTCCAATATCAACTCTATTAGAAGAAACTTTTAATCCATGTTTACTTAAAACAGAACTTAGCCAACTTGAACCAGGTCTTCCAACTCCAAAAACAACATATTTAGAGAAATATTCATTTCCTTTAGAATCGATAATACCTTTAATTTCGTTATTTTCACCTACGATAATATCAGTAACATCGCAAGCAAACTTCATATCAATATTCTTTTTAAGTTCTTCAAAAATAGAAGCCAAAAGTTTTAAATTAACTTCTGTGCCTAAATGTCTAACTTGACTTCTTAAAAGTTTTAAACCAACAGCAATACCTTTTCTTTCGATATCTAAAACTTCTTTTGTTGAAGGATCGGTAATAAATGTAGGTGCACCATGGTCTAAATTTATCTTATCAACATATTGAATTAAATCTAAAATTTGTTCTTTTGATAAATATTCATTAAGCCATCCGCCGAATTCACTTGTAATATTAAATTTACCATCACTATATGCACCACAACCTCCAAATCCATGGGTCATTGAACAAGCAGGATAACATCCACTATTCCCATAAATATCAGAAGGACATTGTTTGACTTTCCCATTTAATATTGGACAAGTGCGGTGATAAATGTCATTACCTTTATCAACTAATAATATTTTCAAAGAAGGATTATTTTTAACAAGTTCATATGAAGCATAAATTCCACATGGACCTGCTCCAACTAAAATTACATCATATTTATTCATACAAATAAATTATAGGTTAAAAGGGCTATCTTTTTAAGTTTTTTTTACTATTTTTTTAAAGAAAATTTAACAAAGATGTGATATATTTATTTAGTGATTTATGGAATTTTCAAAATATAAAAAAATATACGATTACTCATATACTTTAGGAGCCTTCCCTACACTAGAACTTATCAACAATAAAACTGAAAATGTTTTAAAAATTTTAATTAATTCTTCTTTTAAAAACGAAGAAGTATTAAACAATATTTTTATAAAATTACCTAAAGAAAAAGTTGAAATCACTTCTTCTAATAAAATTTTTAATATATTAAGCGATAAAGAAAATGTTTTTATCATAGGTTTTTTTAAAAAATATCATACAAATTTGGATATAAATGATGACCATATATTATTAGATAATCCGTCTAATATGGGTAATTTAGGAACAATGATACGTTCATCTCTTGGTTTTAACATTAAAAATATTGCAATTATTACACCAGGTGTTGATTATTTTGATCCAAAAGTTATCCGTTCATCAATGGGTTCTATTTTTAGTGTAAATATAGAATATTTTGATTCATTAAAAGAATATAAAGAAAAATATATAAATCACATTATTTATTCTTTTATGTTACAAACTGATAAATATTTGGATAATTATAAATTTAATTTTAAAAAAGACTTATATTCAACACTTGCTTTTGGAAACGAAGCAACAGGTTTAAATTATGATTTATATAAAAACGAAAATCCTATAAAAATTAATATTTCTCCAAAAATAGATTCTTTAAATATTACCAATGCATTAACAATCGCAACTTATGAGTTCGATAAACAAAAAAGGAATAATAAATAAATTATGAAGTTTGTTAACGAAAAAAAGGTTTATTCAATGTTTGAAGTTACAAAAGCTTCATCTTTTTCAAGAAATTTTCTTTTAGAATTAGAAGAAAATAATTTAATCGAGCCTTATTTTAAAGACAAAAATACATCGTATCGATATTATGATGAAACAATTTTTATTAAATTAAATGAAATTAAAACTTTATTAAATGCTGGATTAAGTAAAAATGAAATAAAAGAATACTATATAAATAATGATTTAGATGATGAGTCATTATTAAAAAAGGAAAATAAAGAAAAAATTATCCAATCATTAAAAAATAAAAAAGATGATATTGATACATCTTTACTCTTTTTATCATCCTTAGTTAATAAAGCTTATAAAAAGAAAATGAATGAAATTGTTTATTATTATGAAGAAAGAAACATTAATAATGTTAATCTTATTTCTCCATTATTAAAAGAAATCTATATACATGCTTTAGCAAAAAATTATTGTTTCTCTTCTTTTCCACCATTCGTTTTATTCCCTAAAACATTATTAAACGATGAAAACAATGATATTTTTTTAAACGGGACTAACTATATAAAGGTAAAAATTTGCATTCCTTTAATTAGAAAATATGATGAGAAAAATATTGAATCTCTACCAAAAAATATCTCTTTAATTTATGAAATAAATAAAACTTCTTTTTTAAATGCGTTTAAAAATTTTCAAAACATTGTCAAAAATAACCCTTCAAACGATTTTTTATATCTTTTCTTTTTAAATAATGAAAAATTAAAAATTCATAAATTTATACTGCCTATAAACATTTAAATAATGAATTTAATTTGATTTTCTTTTTTTATTTCTTCTATGATTATTAAACTTAATTTTAATATCAGGAGGAAAAAGATGAACGATATCGCAAATATTTCATTATTAGAGAACTTGGTTTTAGATAAGCTTATACCAGTTACTGATGAAAAAGGGAATATTCTTTTCTTTACTTTGAAAAAAGAATATGAAAATAGAAAAAATATCTCTCATACCTCAAATTCTTTTACTAATCAAAACCAAACAAATAACTTTAACATTTTTATATCTTCTAATAGTTTTACTCCAAATAAAATAGAAAAGAAAATTGATGAATCTATTAAAAATATTTCTTCATTTAAAATTCGTTATTTAAATTATAAACGCACAGATTATTCAGAAACTTATTTATATACTATTGATAATAAAATTGATATTTATATTATTCCTTCATTTAATAATTTAACTGAAAATTTATTTTCATTAAATTTTGTTGAAAGATTTAGAAAACTTATCCAACTTAAAGATTATGAAACTAAATATAAAAACTCAGTTCTGTATATATTAAAAGATATGATTAATTATGCTCGAAAAATTAATATTATTAATAGTGAAGAAAGAGATAATTTAATTGAATTTGTTAAGCCATTTAAAGAAGTAAAAATTAATTATTATAAACCAATAAGAAATCGCTATACTTCATATAAAGATTTTTTAAAACTTATAACAAATATCGATGATTATAACGATAAAGTTTTATTTCGTTTATTATATTTTTCAGGGTTAAGAATCGGAGAATTTTTAGGAGTTCAAATAAAAGATATTCGTTTTAAGAAAAATATCGCTTATGTTCATATTTATAAACAAAAATTATCAATGAATGGAACCATTACAAAACGATTAAAAAACCTATCTTCTTATAAAGTAATCATATATACACATGAAAATTGTGAAATTTTAAAAGAATATATTTCTAGAAACAATTTAAAAGGTGAAGATTTTTTATTTGATACATATCGAGTAAAAATACAACGAAAACTAGATAGATATCTTAAAAAAGCGAAACTAAAACACAATTCATTACATGGTTTTGGAAGAAAATCAATCAATACTGAACTTTATAAAATTGGTGCGGATAGTAAAGTTAGAACTACTCTACTTGGACAAACTTCTACTCAAATCAATGAACAAAATTATATTGATAAAGAGGTTGCTTTAAAAAAGGCGATTAAATTTTTAGATGATATTCCTAATCAAATATAAATAAAATAAAAAATTTATATCAACTTTATGATATAATTTTTTATGTGCCTCATTAGTTCAGTGGTAGAACACCAGCTTCCCAAGCTGGCTACACGGGTTCGATTCCCGCATGGGGCTCCATATTAGAACGACATGTCTGATACAAACTTAGAACTTCTAAGGGTGTGCAGACTTTTTTTCTTTTATCTCTCCAAGATCTTAATGAATAGCGATTAATCCCTAATGCTCTTGCA